>CAZGVL010000057.1:0-21021 GCA_964528965.1 uncultured Woeseiaceae bacterium | reverse complement strand
ACGCCATCATGCATCTGTTGGGCGGCGTCATCCTGAAGGTCGGCATTGAAGGCGTTGCCATTCACACCGGCTCGATTGATGTTCGGCCGATGCTGGCCAATAATTTTGACACGTGGATGATCCTCACCGGAATACTCATCAACGCGGCGGCACCGCCCGTGTCAGCATGGCTGTCCGATGCATACCCCGAATCGAGCCCTACCGGCTCCGTGTTCCTGTCGGCGTTCACGACCAAGACGGCTGTGCTCGCGTTGATTCTCTTATTCCCGGGCGAGTCTGTATTGATTGGCATCGGCTTGTTCATGGTGGTCTACGGCATTATCTACGCGCTGCTCGAAAACGATGTGCGACGTATTCTTGCCTACTCAATCGTCAACCAGGTGGGCTTCATGGTTTGTGCTGTGGGCATCGGCACCGAGATGGCCTTGAATGGTGCGGCCGCGCACGCCTTCGCGCATATTCTTTACAAGGCGCTGCTGTTCATGAGCGCCGGAGCGGTTATCTATCGTACTGGCTTCTCAAGGTGTACGGACCTCGGCGGCCTGTTTCGTACGATGCCAATTACGGCCGTTTGCGGCATTATCGGCGCGCTCGCGATTTCCGGTTTTCCGCTCACCTCCGGCTTCACGACCAAGACCATGATTTCGCAGGCAGCGGCGGATGAGAGCCTCGTGTTTGTCTACTTCATGCTGGCTGCTGCGTCAGCTGGCGTCTTCCTGCATGCCGGTATCAAGTTTCCGTGGTTCGTGTTCTTCCAGAAAGACTCGGGGCTCCGCCCCAAAGACGCGCCCTGGAACATGGCAGCAGCGATGGTGCTGATGAGCGCATTGTGTATTCTAATCGGCGTTTTCCCGGAAACCTTGTACCAGTTCCTCCCGTATACGGTGGACTACGAACCGTACACTGCGGGCAAGGTCTTATTCTATTTGCAACTGCTGTTGTTCTCAGGGCTGGCCTTCTTCCTGCTGCTGCCGTTAATGCGTCGGACGCTAACCATCAGTCTGGACACTGATTGGTTCTGGCGGGTCGTGCTGTCTCGTATCGCAAAAACGACGATTGGCTGGCTGGCGTCATCAGGCGGCGCCATTGCCGCTTACGCGCGGCATAGTCTTGCCGCATTGCGTGACCGCGCAGTGCGGCACTTCGGCTCATCTGACAATAATCACGGCGTCTTCGCCAGAGCTTGGTCGATCGGGACAACAGCGCTCTGGATCGCGGTGCTCCTAACCGCCTATGTGCTCTTCTATCTTTTGTGAGACCGCGTACCATGGGCAGTATTATTTCGGGTAGCGGCAGCGCAGCGTCCGCCGGGCTGTATGGATCCGACAGGTTGGTCACTATCTCAAACGTATTTTCTATGGCTGGGCCTGCGTCATGATGGACGGCCTGTTATTGCTGCTCGGTCTGGCAGCGCTCATCAAGGGCGCAGACCTGCTGGTCAACGGGGCGACAGTAATCGCAAACCGATTCGGGATCTCTCCCCTGATGATCGGGCTCACGGTTGTGTCATTTGGCACGTCAATGCCAGAACTGCTCGTCAGCCTCACGTCCGGTCTGCAACACAACTCCGATTTTGCAATTGCGAATATCATCGGCAGCAACATCGCCAATGTACTTTTGGTATTGGGTTTTGCGGCTATCATTCGTCCGCTTCCCGTGCACAATTCCACTGTAGTTTCGGAGATTCCATTTTCGCTCACCGCGGCGATACTGCTTGGCTTTCTCGCCAATGCACATCTGTTTTCACATCAGTCAGAATTGAGTATTAGTCAACTGGATGGCGCAATACTGTTGTTCTTTTTTATGCTGTTCATGCTGTATGTCTATCAGTCATCCGATACCGACGAGAGCCCGGTACGCACATCCAGTCCCAAAGGTACCAAGACTCGAGCGACCATCGCCATGCTTATCGGCGTGCTTGGTTTGTATCTCGGTGGGCAGTGGGTCGTTGATGGTGCCGTTGGTCTGGCCTCAATCTGGGGCATTAACGATGCGCTCATCGGTCTGACGATCGTCGCGATCGGCACGTCGAGTCCGGAGTTGGTTGCGTCGGCTGTTTCTGCGTACAAAGGTCAAACCGATATTGCTGTCGGTAACGTCGTTGGCTCAAATATTTTCAACGTGCTCTGGGTGCTCGGCCTCACGTCCAGTATCGTCGAGCTACCGTTTGAGGTCGTCAGCAATTCCGATCTGCTCGTAGTGATAGGCTCCAGTGCGTTGATTCTTCTCGCCTTGGTAACCAGCCGAAAACGCACCATTACTCGCGTCCACGGAGTCATCTTCGTTGGTTTTTACGCGGCCTACCTTTATTACGTCATCCACCGCGGCTAGAGACTCAATCCGAGACGTCAGACCAGCGGCTAGTTGCTAGTCACCACTAAGTGGAGTCGGGTCTTATGTCCCCGGACTTCCTTCGACAAATTCAGGGTACCTGGGTTGCCATCGATACTCGGCTAACAGGGCATCCAGATCGGCATCTTCAGCAATGGTAGCAACGCCGTCTTCAATGGCCTGTTGCGCAACAGCAAGCCCGACGATGCCGCAGACTTCCCACAAACGAGAAACTTCCGGCATCAGGCATCCCTCAGCGAGTTCCTGCTGCGTCAGGCTGTTGGCCAGTGCCAACGATGAAGCATTGATCATTGAGTCTGTGATTTCGCGGGCGCCGCTGACGATTGCCCCCAGCCCCAAGCCAGGAAAGATGAACACGTTGTTCGCTTGCCCGATGCGTCGCATTTCGCCGTTTATCTCAACGTCGGCAAAGGGACTTCCGGTTGCTACCAAAGCCTTCCCGTCGGTGCAGTCAAGAATATCCTGCGGTGTGCCTTCACAAATCGAGGTCGGATTGGACATGGGCAAAATGACGGGACGCTCGACGTGTGCTGCCATGGCCTGAACAACATTCTTGTCGAATGCGTTTGCTTGTCCCGAGGCACCAACCAGTACGTTGGGCTTGTAAGCTGAAACGACGCTCTCAAGATCTCGAGTCTTGCCATCTTCCAGGCCAAGCTCATCGACCATTGATGCTGGCCATGCGAGTTCGAGCTTGTACTCATCAATCGACTCACGACCATCACTTAATACTCCACGGCTATCCATGACCAGTACGGAACGGATTAGCTCGTCGGCATCGAGACCTTCGGCTTGCAGAATAACTTTGATCTGACGGGTTATGCCAAGTCCTGCCGCTCCGGCGCCATAAATGAGAACGCGACTGTCCTTCATCGACGTGCCAGTAATTCGACTGGCCGCGATCAGACAGGCAGCGGCGACGGCTCCGGTACCCTGAATATCGTCATTGAACGATGTCGCTTCCTGCCTGTATAGATCGAGTATTCCCAGCGCATTTTCTTTTCGAAAGTCTTCCCACTGTATGAGTACGCCGGGAAATACCTCTTTGGCGGCGGCTACAAATTCTTTGACCAATGCATCGTACTCCTCGCCCTGGAGTCGTTTCTCTGGCCAACCGACATACAAAGGGTCATCGAGCAATGCCTGATTATTGGTGCCTACATCAAGGCTGATCGGCAGCGTCTTTGCCGGGTGAATGCCCGCGCCCGCACAATAAAGCGCGAGTTTTCCGACACTGATCGCCATACCGCCAGCGCCCTGGTCGCCTATGCCGAGTATTGATTCGTTGTCGGTAACAACCATGAGTTCCACGCCGCTATACGGCGCCGCCTTCCTGAGAACATCTGCGATACGACCACGGTGTTCAGGCGTAATCCAAACGCCTCTTGCGCGACGGAAAACACGACTAAAATGCTCCGACGCTTTGCCAACAGTCGGCGTATAGACGATCGGCATCAGTTCTTCCAGGTGCATGCTCAATACTTTGTAATACAGGTGTTCGTTTCTGTCTTGTAATGCCGCCAGGCCAATATGCCGACCGACCGGGTCAGGATTGAACATGATTGTTCTGTACGATCGCTCCGCCTGCGTTTCCATATCGTTGCAGCTTGCAGGAATCACACCCTCCAGATCCAGACGACGTCGCTCGGCGGCCGTAAAACCCATGCCTTTGTTGAGCAGCGGAAAACGTAGCAGTGCAGCACCTTTCAGCACAACTTCCAGTACGTCACCCTGCTCCGTTCTGCTTAACCTGAATTTTTTCATAAGACCTTCTGGCTACCTGCCTATTTTTGTTCTTGTTCAACCGAATCCGAAAGATCAGTCAGACCAACCAGCCGAATACGCCACCGGTGAGCAGCGCGTAAATCAAGGCGTCAAACATGCCTTTCAAAGTCAGGCTCCAGGGTCGTCCGAACCAGATACTGTCCTGCACATAGGCGATTCCGTAGGCAATCCAGGCGACTGTTCCAGCGATCCGAAAGACAGCGAGATAGTCGGCATCAACAGCGACCGTTCTGGTTACAAAATAGGCACACAGAATACCGACACCGATGTAATACAGAAACGACAACACCAATTTCTTCCCCATCTGCGGAAGCCCATTCGGAACAACCGTGATGTAAGCCAACGGTCCATCGATGAACTTTTGTTTCATCCCGGGGGCTTCAAGACCTTTTGGGTCAACACAATACGGCAGCATGTACTGGCCTGGCGCGGAGCCTTTCAAAGCCGCACGAGCGGCATCCTCGTCGCCAGCCTTACGAAAATCACTCTTGTGCCACGGCATGGCCATCCAGATGACAGCGCTGGTGATGAAAATGAATACTGCCGATACCAGTATCGGCAACCAGAGACTAATAATACTCATAATAACCCCTTGTTCTGATTGATTATTTCTTATTTTAGTTGCGGCGCATTGTAGCGCTGCTTGGGCACCGGGTATAGCGTTGACGCATCATTCGGTCCGCTTAACGCGTGGGTCAGAAAGCGACCCGTCACTAATTACACTGCTATCCGTCAGTGCCTGCAGGAATGCGATCAGATCATTGCGTTCGCCGGAACTCAGCTCAAAGCCTTGCACGAATTCAGACTTGAACGGACTCAGCCGGCCGTCACCCGCATAGGCACCCTCTGCAATCAGGCGACCACCCCTTGCGTAATGCGCTAAGACTTCTTCAAGCGTAAGCAAGCTGCCATCGTGCATGTAGGGCGCTGTTAACGCGACATTGCGCAACGATGGAGCTTTGAATCGGCCCATGTCGCGGCGCACACCGGTCATATCGTACAAGCCCGTGTTATCAGAAGGATACGCACCATTTCCGTCGAGATTGTAGAGACCAGTGTTGTGGTAACCGACACTTTCAGTCACAGCATTTGCATGCGTGCTGCTATCGGTGAAATTAAACCCACCGTGGCAATGAAAACATTCCAGGCGTTCGGAGAAGAATAAGTTCATACCACGCTCCGCCGGCTCACTGAGTGCCCGCTCATCTCCGTTTATGTATTGGTCGTATTGCGAGTCGAAGCTGATGATGGTCCTTACGAATGCTGCAATTGAACGAACTACCGCAATAATGGAATACGGATCTGCGTCGTCTGGAAAAGCTTTCCGTGTCAATGCCGCATAGTCCGAATCGGTTCTGAGCAGATCAACAATCTGTTGCTCTTTGCCCGCCATGCCCATCTCGATCGGATGATCGCCAAACATTGGCGTCAGTGCCTGATCCTCCAGTCGATCGAGCAAATGATTGGCCCATGTCAGACGACTCGCATAGGCGACGTTTACCAGGCTCATAGAGCTACGCGGGTGGAACGCCCCTGTGGCCCCGACTGATTTTGCTCTTGCGTCGGTAAAGGCCAGGGCCTGAATGTGACAGGATGCACAGGACGTCGTACCGTTGACAGATAGCCGCGTGTCATAGAAAAGTAAGCGGCCAAGCTCAACTTTCACATCGCTCATCGGGTTGTCGTCAGGAACCACCGGTAACGGCATATCGGCCGAAACTTTCCACTGATATTCGTCGGCCGATAGTTGCCAGTATGCTGCCGCGGCGACTAGCGCTATGACCGCGAGCAAGGCCGCGATTGACCTCATCGTTTGTTCCTGATTCTGAAGACCCGTTGCCTGCCTGAAATCGAACCCGATTGATGGTCGAGGCCGAAAGCGGCGAATGGAGCAACACAGGATGATTCTGGCGGGCCGGAAGAGCAGTCTGAAGCCGAGCCATCTGCCAGCTCCGTCATAGGGGCGAGTTCAGCAAGATCGAATACAACGGTATCCCGGTCTGGATTAAATTCGGGCAAATGCACGGTGACCCGGTTGGGGTATTGGCACGATGTTATTGCACCAATTTTTCCCACGCAGCCGGCGCTGCCGAGATGCATCCAGAAGCCGTCACTTCCCGTAGTCAGGCCCGCACGCAAAAACTTGTAGCCGCCGCGCCAGTGCCAATGCATCGCCGGGTCGGCCAAAGGCGCTGCTGCCGCAAGTGGATCACCATGGTTAAACTCGAACGGCACGCCAACTTCAAATTGCAGGCCACGATAAGTATCAAGCGGCAATTCGCCCCGTACCTGAAAATTCACTTCTCGGGTACCATTTATGCAGCTACCGCTGCCATCCTCCAGATCGAGTAAAGCAAGATCGTGGTGCTGCCAACGATCCTCAGAAAGCGTCACGGCGATCAGTTCGTCATTGCTGTCGCGCAACTGAATCTGCTGCACGTAAAAGCGCAAGTCAGTCAGCGAAATATCGGCTGTTGCGTCGTCGCAGCTGAGCGTTGATTCGCCGAATCGAGCCTCAAACGAAATATTGACGGGTACCGACGGCTTGGCGCAGGAAGCAGCCACGAAGGCGAACAGAAGTAGTGTAATTGGCCGTTGCGACACGTAGCCAGCCCAGGATTATTCGAAACCAGTGGAAGATTGTACCTGTTGGATGGGACCAGGAATTACGTTTTGGACGAAGATGCCGCCCTGCTCAATTCATCTGCATCGCTTTCATTCTCGAGGTCTTCATCCGGGATAAAGGAATAATCCAGCACGCCGGTCGCGATCATGTCAGTGGCGGCCTGTGCCACCGACAATTCTGTTTCCACTTCACGAAGTTTGACTTCGGACTTGATGTTTTCAGTGGCCCTGTTGCTTAGATCCGAACGAAGCTCGCGGGTCTTGAGGACCGACTCTTTGAGGTCTTTGCTGACCTGGTCGAGCTTCTCTTGCTGGTGCGAAATAACGTTGTCCCGTTTTTCGTTACCATCTTTGGACTCTTCCAGTTCACTTTCCAGTTCGGCCGTCTTTTCCCGTTCCTTTTCGAGATCGGTCTGCCCGACGCGAAACTCTGCCTCCAGCGAACGAATGCGATCATCACGAGGGTCACGACGTTTCGCGCGTTGTTTGGCCCCCATTGCCGAACTCAAAGACGACAGCAGCCAGCCAATAAGGAAGGCCGCAACTGTCATCAGGATAAACTGTTCGGGAAGTGCGGGAAACATTGCCATAGATTATGCACTTTCCCGGTTTAGAAAAGGACAGAGTTCTCAATCTGGCACAGCCACTTACAGGAAAAGTCGACCGTATGCGCCTGTGATCACTGCTAATTTGCCCCAATTAATTATTGATTTAACAATAATCTACTAAGGTTTATTGAAGCGAATCGAGGCTATTGATGCGCCAAATGTGCTCTGTTTCTTCAGGCCGTGCGATTACACCAATACTGAACACCTTGCGCGTCCAGAAACGATTCAGCCGCGCCACCCTCAAGCATCGCAAAGGTGCTAAGCATCCCCGCCTGCGTACAGGTATCCGCAGCCACGGTCACTGATCGAGGGGCATCGGGGACGGGCCAGCCCGTTTTGGGGTCGAGAATATGCCCGTAGCGAACGCCGTCTTTGAGGATAAATCGCCGCGCATCGCCACTGGTCGCCAAGGCTCCAACCTGCAGGTTAAGAGTTCTGTCCGCAACTTGATTGCCCGCTTGCATTGCTTCAATCCCAACTTTCCAGCCTTTGCGTTGTTTTGGCTGACCCGTTGCTGCCAGGTCTCCTCCAAAATTAACCAGGCAGCTATGGAGCGTTTCGGAGTGCAGTATTTTCATCGCACAGTCGACCGCATATTCTTTGCCGATACCGCCGAGATCAATTTGCATTCCAGTGGGCATTTGCAGGACCGGTGGCTCCCAGGAGACGCGCTGCCAGCCCATTTGTCCAAGAATTGCAGAAATCTCAGCAGCCGCTGGCAGTTTGTCGCCACCATCGAAAGTCCATACGCGCCGCAAGACGCCGGAGGTGATATCGAACCTGCCTTCGCTTAGATCATAGAGGGTCGCAGAAAAGCCGATAAGCTCTGCCGTTTCAGGATCGAGCTTGATCGGCTCCCCATTTGCGCTGTTAATGCGAGCCATAATGTTGTGCGGCAGGTAACGACTGAACTTATCTTCAATGCGCCATGCTTCAGAGGCTACAAGCCTGGTCAGTCGCTCTGCCTCCGCTTGCTCTTTAACCTCGCACAACACCTCGCAAGGGCTGGCCATGGCGGCGAACGTTCCCCGCCAACAGTTCTCGCCGCTTTCAACATGGATGCCGCGAGTCGCTTGTTGGCCAGCCAATTGCGTCTACTTGCCGAAGCGATAACCAAATTGAAAAATGACGGCAGTGAGATCCGGATTATTGTCCCTGCCCACTTGATTCCCGATTAATTGGCTATCAGCAACGTTTGCTGTTTGTTGGTAGAGCTCAAGGCGAACATTCATATCGTTTCCGCCACCCGTTTTCCAACCGTATTTCAATCCGACTGTCAGCGCATCGAAATCACCAAGGCGATAATCCGCACTTGCATATTCCGGCAAAGGCTCCCCGTCCACCAGGCTCAGGGAATAGAAATCAGCTGCTGTCTGCGTGTAGAAACGAAGATGCGGCTCGAGGTAACGGCTACCTCCAAACGGCCAGCGATAACGCATGTCCAGCGTATGTGAATTGATATCCCAGTCGTCGGTCATGTACCGGTAGGAGACATCAAGCACTTTGCCGCTCATGTAGTACTTACCCTGGGCGAACAAGCTCTGTTTCACACGGCTGTCCGGACGCTCTTCAAACAGGTACAGATACATGGGACCGTCCGCCGGGGTTGGCGGAATCGGCACTACGTCACCGGTGGTTCCGTCAACCACGCTGATGACCTTGTACGGGTCGTTCAGATAACCGCTGTTATCACTATAGGAATAGTTGAGCTGAACCAGAAAGTTCTTTGAAATGATCTGAGTAACACCCAAAACGACGTCGAGAATATCCTTCGTTTCCGTGGGTCCCTCTATGTAACCACCTTCAACCACATCACGCATCGGCGTAAGACCGATCCGGGCGCCGCCAACAGGATCCAGTTCGTCTCGTGATACTGCCAGGCCGGCTGAAACAGTGGTGTTGCGCTGATTGAAATCTCTCGACAACTTGCCGTTTAAGCCGAGGTGAAGATAGTCATACTCCTTCGATGCGCTGGCGCCGACATTGAACTGGTACATGCGCCCCAGAGGCTGTTGCCAGTTCGCAGAAAGTGCGACTCGAGTGTCCTTGAACGTATCATCCAGGGGCAATTCGCCAGCCGGCGTCGTATATGCCGCCTTACCCGAGGGCCGGGTAAACGTCTGTATGAAATCCTGTGGAGTGGCCCCGTTCGGCGTTGCGCCAGTTAATGCGTCGAGCGTCAGTCCAATCGTCAAGGTTCGGTCATCCACAAAAATACGTTGCGCCAGCATATCCAGGCTGGCGTCCTGTACGCGGTCATCGTCCTCGCCGTAGTACAGCAATGCCGTATTAAAATTCCAGCCGGTGTCTTCCTGTGCCTGAACCGGGTTGGGCATATGAGTTCCAAGCAACGAGCAGGTCGCAGTGGCCAGCGTCGCAGTAATAGATCGTTTGTTGTTCTTAGCCATCATCGCTCCACTAGTTGCAGCCACAGCCGCCGCCGCCAAAACCACGGCCGCCGCTGGATGCTTCCTTGCTAAAATAAATGTGATCGTCGAGCGCTGCCTCAAGCGGGTCGCTCGTCAGCTGCATCTCGTCTTTCGCCAAGACGTCCCGATCCCATGGGTCGACACCCATGGACGAACAACCGGAACACATCAAAATAGCCCCAAGAATCAGGCTGTACGGTAAATATTGCTTAATCATTGGCAGCTTCCTTTGCATTCAGCGCAGACACGATTTCCGCTTCATATTCAGACTGACGTTTGACCTTAAATCCCAGATGTCGCTTGTGCAGCGTACCGTCTCTGCCGATTACAAAAGAACTCGGCATTGCGACTACATCGTATTCACGAGCAAGCTCCTTTTCGAGGTCGTAGACGATCTGGAACCTGGGTTGAAACTCCTCGAGAAATTGCGCCGCCTCAGCCGGGTCGTTGTCCAGATTTACGCCAATGATCACAAGGCCGTCAGCCGCATATTTCTCTTGCATATCATCAAGCCAGGGAAATGAGCGTCGACACGGAACACACCAGGACGCCCAAAAATCGAGTACGACGACCTTTCCCTTATAGCTCTCGAGATCAACAGGTGGCGCGGCCGATACTGCCGTGGCCGACATCAATAGTGTGGCGGCAAGCGCGATCAATGTCTGACGGCGCAAGATACTAAAGTAGTCCATTCATCATCCTGAATTATTACTCAAACCGGCGGTGAGACGGTCGTTACGGAAAAATCCTTCGCCAAAACGAAAAAAACTTTCTCAAGACATATTATGAGACCCGCACTACGCAGTAATCGTTACACAGGATTTTCATGTCCTACTTAAAAATCAGATCTGGAAAGTCCGTAAACAGCCCATCAACAGGTTGCTCCGATGAGAAGTATCCGACCAGATCGCTGAATGAATCGAACCCAACGGGTAACTCATCTGCCCGAAATGTGTACGGATGCACAGCAAGCCCTGACGCATGCGCGTTTTGTAACAGGCTGGTTGGCTGGATCTCGCCTTTTTCGGTATCGAATCTGTAAAGGTGTTGCACCCAGGGCCCGATAGCATCAACCGTGGCCGCCAGCTCGTTAATCCCGCTCTTACTCAGCATCGCGGCGTAATCAGTGTCAGATTCACCCCAGTGATTCTCGCCGATCAACTGTACCAATTTAAGCGAGGACCCCAGGTCATGCCGAATCCGACGTAACTCCCGTGCATCAAAGCACTGCAAATAAATGGCGTCGCTGCTCGACTGATAGCCCGAATGCGCCAAAATTTCGAGCAATCGCGGTGCAATATCAATTCCCTCTTGCCGGTGCCACTCAGGCCTCTTGATCTCAGGGTAAATTCCGACGGTACGACCACTCGTCGCATTCAGGCGCTGAATGACATCAATTTCTTCGGCCAATGTGTGTATTCGAAATTCACCAGCGCGCGCGGGAAAGCGTGCCGGATAGACGGCAGCTCCGGATTCATCCACACGCTCCCATACCTTTAGAGCCCGTAGTTCGCCGAGATGAAAATCACGCACGTAGTAGCGCCCGTCCGGCCGACACCGCGTTTCAAATACGTCGGCGACATCGGTAACCCGGTCCAGATATATGTCGTGCAGAACGACCAGCTCATCGTCAGCCGTGGCAACGACATCTTGCTCAAGATAATCAGCGCCCATCGCATAGGCCAGAGCTTTTGCTGCCAGGGTGTGTTCAGGCAGATAAGCACACGCCCCGCGGTGCGCGATAATCAAGGGCGTATTCATGATAGCTAGTCGAGAAAACGTTTCTAAGTCGTTATATAATAAAAGTAATTAATCGTCATCTAACCCTGGGAAGTCAATCACCTCCCAGCGCGCGGTATCCTCGCCACGGGCCTGCCGCCTGATGGCATCAACCATTTCTCGTGGGTTCCAGTCCAGCTGCTCTTTGACCCGCTCAACGACCACAGCTGGTGTTTCGCTCAAGCCTCCAAACGGTCGAATGGTGATCATATTGATGTCGTTCGCTTCTGCAACATCCATCATGTAACTGACGAGGTCCGTCTTCTCGACGTAGGTCGATGGCAGCACAACGACGCACTCAGAGGCCTTAATCTGTTGTATGAGCTCGTCTTTGATGGCTTCGAGTCCGCCCTCGGTCGGAATATTCTCCGGCTTGCTGACATTCAGGTAATAAAACCGGTCTACCCCCTCCAGGAATTCGAACGTTCTGAGGTAGTCGTCACTTTCTTCAAACGTGTGGGTAACAAATACCCTAATTGGATTTTTTTCTGACACTTGATGGCTCCCGAACCTGATTGCTGGGCATAGTGTATCCAATTCCAGTCATTTGGGAAGAACCGGTCGCGAACCGTTATGCGTCAACGGTTCCCATGCTAACGGCGTTTCTGTATCGTACGAGCGCCCGTCTATAGTTAGCTGGACGACACGGAATTCGATCAGACCGACGACCTATGCGCCTTCTCTTGTATAACATCCGATACGCCGTTGGTGGTGGCGCCAGAATGCATATGCCACTACCGGGTGCCGGCTATGTGCTCGGCAACAAGACCGTCTTGCCAGACATTACGAAATTCATCAAATCGGTTGATCCGGACATCGTCGGATTAATTGAGGTGGATACCGGCTCTATTCGGAGTCGAAACGTAAATCAGGCCGAGAAAATTGCCGCCGATTTGGGCATGAATACATCGTATGAAACAAAGTACGGTGAGAATTCGTTGAACAAGATGTTGCCGATCGTGCGCAAGCAAGGAAACGCATTCATGGCCGCACCACGAGTTCACGGCGAGACCTTTCACTATTTCGACACTGGCATCAAACGTCTGATCATAGAGTTGGAAATGGAAAAAGTGGCGGTATTCCTGGTTCACTTATCGCTTAAGTACCGGCACCGACACCTGCAACTTCGACATTTACATGACTTGATTGTCGAAACCGAGAAACCGGTTATCGTTGCCGGCGATTTCAATACATTTTGGGGCGAAGACGAGATATACCTGTTCATGCGCGCTGCCGGGCTTAAATCGGCAAATCCGAACAGCATTCCGACCTACCCAAGTCGGTCACCGCGTAAGGAACTTGATTTTATCTTGTATCAGGACGGCATCGACGTGAGTAGCTTCGACGTGCCACTGGTACGTTATTCCGACCATCTCCCGCTCGTGTGCGATTTTGAAGTCAGGTAAGCAGACTGTTAGCCAAAGCCAGCAATGAATGAACAAATAAGATGGGACAGCAATGAATCTAAGAAATTGGACCACTGAGACAGATAACGACGGCATCGTCTGGATGCGCCTGGATAAGGCAGACAGCAAGGCGAATGTGTTGTCGGCAGAGGTATTGGAAGAACTGCACACGCTGTTGCTGCCGCTGCAAGCAAGTCCGCCGCGCGGTGTCGTCATTCACTCGGGCAAGCCTGGCGGCTTCGTGATGGGTGCCGATATCAATGAATTCGTCAGCATCGAATCGCCAGAGCAGGGTTATGACCTCATCAAGCAGGGACAGCGGGTTCATGATGAGCTGGCAGCACTAGACTGCCCTACCGTCGCGGTTATCAACGGTTTTGCGCTGGGTGGTGGGCTCGAACTGGCTATGGCTTGCGACTATCGAATCGCGCTTCCAAGCGAGAAGAAGATATTGGGCTTGCCTGAAGTGCAACTCGGCATTCACCCGGGGTTCGGCGGGACCATTCGTGCCGTCGAAATTTGCGGAGTGCGACCAGCAATGCAGCTTATGCTGACTGGCCAGCCAATCAACGTTAAGAAAGCGCGTTCCATTGGCTTGATTGACCGCATTGTCTCGGCGGACAACTGGCGACAAGCGGCCAAAGAGTCAATCGCCGCCGCCAAAACAAAGCAGCAAGCACCGCTAGTCGAACGACTTCTCGGTCTTGCAGTAATCAGGCCCTTGATCAAGAAAGTATTGTTGAAGCAAGTTGCCGGCAAGGCGCGCAAGGAACACTACCCTGCTCCCTACGCCATTATTGATCTTTGGTCTCGCTACGGCGCGTCCGGCAGCGCCGCTTACGATGCTGAGGCTCGCTCAATTGCCGAGTTGATGTGTACCAGTACTTCCCGAAATCTGGTGCGTGTGTTTTTTCTGCAGAATGCGCTCAAAGGGCAAGGCAAAAAGACCGCACAAAAGATTTCCCATGTGCACGTGGTCGGTGCCGGGGTCATGGGTGGGGATATCGCTGCCTGGTGTGCACTACGTGGCCACACAGTCACATTGCAGGACCGCGAGGACAAGTTCATTCAACCGGCACTCAAACGCGCCAACAAGCTGTTCGCCAAGCGAGTCAGAGATGACGTGAAACGTGCGGAAACGACCGCTCGTCTGACTGCAGATGTTGCAGGAAACGGAGTCGCTGGCGCCGATTTGATTATTGAGGCGATCTTCGAAAACCTCGAAGCAAAGCAAGACCTGTATAAGAAACTCGAGGCCAGCATGAAATCGGAAGCGCTGCTGGCCACGAATACGTCCAGCATTCGCCTTGAAGACTTGCGCACAGACTTGCAGCAACCGCGACGATTTATCGGGCTGCACTTTTTCAATCCCGTGGCACAGCTGCCTCTGGTTGAAGTAATTCGGTGTGCCGATACCGAGCAGGAAGCTCTGGATATCGGATTCGGATTCGTCAAGGGCATTGCCAAACTACCGCTTGAATGTGCCAGCGCGCCCGGATTTGTCGTCAATCGAATTCTCGCGCCTTACATGGCAGAGGCAATGCATCTCGCTGATGAAGGTGTGCCGCTGGTTGCAATTGACCGAGCGGCTGAACAGTTCGGCATGCCAATGGGGCCTGTGGAGCTTGTAGACAGCGTTGGAATCGATGTTGCACTGCACGTGTCCAAAGTTCTGGGAGCTGCCATGAACCGGCCAATACCAGGCGCACTCGCTAAAATGGTCGAAAATGGACAGCTCGGACGAAAGTCAGGCGAGGGATTTTACAAGTGGGTGGATGGCAAAGCACAGAAACCTGGCAGCGACGGCAAAGCTGTTCCGGCAGACATTCAAGACCGACTGATTCTAGCCATGGTTAATGAAGCCGTTGCGTGCCTTGCGGACGATGTGGTCAGTGAGGCTGATTTGCTCGATGCAGGCGTGATTTTCGGCACCGGATTTGCGCCATTCAGGGGTGGCCCCCTGAACTATGCGCGTGAACGTGGCGTTGAAGACACAGTAGCGTCCTTGAAGAAACTGGCGCAGGACCACGGCGATCGATTTGCGCCACATGAGGGCTGGTCGAAGCTATAAGGGACATGGTTCCGACTGAGGCAGCGCAAACTGTGCGCCGTTTCACGCTGCACGGCGAATGAGGTACCGGAAGTCGTTGAATTGAAGGTAGAATACCCATTCAATGGGAAAATCGGGCCGCAGCTAATTGTTGCGATCGGCTTTCCGGAATGCCCACTAACAGTAAAAGAAATAATTTGAGCGTTTACAGGATGAATTATGACAACTGAGCAGCTATCGACCAGTTTGCTCAAAAGCTTTTCACCACTTGATGGTCTGAAGCGTGACAACCTCGCCGCTCTTGCGCGCAAAGTGCAATTACGCGAATTGTCGCCGGGTCAGGTTCTATTCAAGGAAGGTGATACCGAGAAGCGTACCTTCTACATCGTAAGCGGCATTCTTGAGCTGATGGATCAGGGCAAGGTGATCGGCACAGTAGAGGGCGAAAGCGATATGGCGCGGAATCCGGTTGCACCGGTTTTCCCACGTCGCGTATCAGCACGAGCCCGCGATCGCGTTCAATTCATCTCAATTGACAGCGACTTGCTGGATGTCATGCTGACCTGGGACCAGACTGGTACCTATGAGGTTTCAGACCTGCAGGGAGATCATGAAAGCGGTGGCGACGATTGGATGACAATGCTGTTGCAAACCAAGGCATTTCACAAAATTCCACCAGCAAATATTCAAGCGATTTTCATGCGCATGCAGCAGATCAATTATCGTTCCGGCGATGTGATTCTGAAGCAAGGGGCCGAAGGAGATTACTTTTACGTCCTGACTCGCGGCGCGGCGGTCGTGACCCGCGAAACGCCACTTAGCAAAGATGGTATCAAGCTTGCTGAATTACACGTCGGCGATACCTTTGGCGAAGAAGCGTTGATATCCGACGCTAAGCGCAATGCGACTGTCACCATGTCTGAAGAAGGCTCAGTCATGCGCTTGGGCAAAGACGACTTCAAACGCTTGTTGAATGAGCCGATGCTTGATTGGGTGACCACTGAGCAAGCTGAGGACGTCATCAAGAGTGGCGGCCAATGGCTCGATGTCAGGTTGCCAAGCGAATACGACAATCAACATCTCGACAACGCTATCAACATTCCTTTGTATTTCATCCGTCTGAAGATTAATACGCTGGATACGGCAAAGAAGTATGTTGTTTGCTGCGATACCGGCCGCCGCAGTTCTGCGGGAGCCTATATTCTGAGCGAGCGTGGTTATCAGGCCTACGTGTTACGCGGTGGGATTAACAAAGACCCAATGTAGGTAGCGTTTCGGCCACGACCTGTGGCCACCGTCGAGCGAATGTCCGGCAATTACATCGTGTGGGTGGGTTTATCTCCGCCGAGTGCGCCGGCCAGGTAGTTCTCTATCTTCTTCTGCGTGTTGCCCTGATCCTGATCACTAAACTGTACGCCGATACCGGCAGTACGTTTTCCCTGTGCGCCTTTCGGCGTCATCCAGATAACCGTCCCTGCTACCGGGATCTTCTCATCTTCACCCATCAGGTTAAGCAGCATGAACACTTCATCGCCCAGGCGATAGGAGCTGTTGGTTGGAATAAACAGTCCGCCGTTGATGACGTACGGCATATACGCCAGGTACAAAGCACTCTTGTCCTTGATCGTCAGAGTTAAAAGCCCCGGTTTGCTCATTTCTTCACCTTGTCACGCCTAATTACCATTTTGCAGCCAGTTGTGGATCCTGGCCGCAATTCACAAGCCCTTCAGACCAATCAATTAATAGCGCTTCGAGCGTCAGCTGGATGTTGTAAGAGCCAGCGCTTTGCCCACGCAAGCGATTGATTATGTCTAAATAGCAGAACAATTTTGTCATGTCCATGCGCCGCAGCACAGATTCGTCAATCGCAAGGCCTGTAAGGCTATTTCGGCATCCTGAGGCCATTTTTGCAGCACTCTGAACCTGCCGTGCGAGCCAGTCGAAAACGAACGCCGGCTCGATCTTGGCCCATCTCGCCGCAACTTCGAGCGGAGACGCCCTACCGCCAGCGACGGCCGCAAAGTCGCGTCCCATAGCATTGCTGGTATCGAGCTGCTGCAGCGCTGCGATGGCCACCAGCGGCGCACCACCGGCTACTCGCAAAGCCTCAGCCCAGTCTTTGTCATGCTGCATCCGTTCCAGCCAGGCAAGCCCCTCCGCTAACGGCGGCGGCGCAAAATTGAGCCGCTGACAACGGCTGAATATGGTCGCGGGCAAGTGTCCTGTTCGATCTGCAATGAGAATCATCAAAGTGTCACCAGGCGGCTCCTCCAGCGTCTTGAGCAGGCTGTTTGCCGCGTTGGTGGTCATGGCGTTCGCTGGATCTATAACCGCCACCTTGCCGCCGCCTTCATAGCTGGTGAGGTTGAGTTCTCCAACCAGCTCACGGATCTGGTCAATACCAATGGCCTGTTTCCCCTCAGGCGCCTCCAGCCAGCGAACATCTGGATGTTCCGGTCTATCGAACGGATGCTGTGGAAGCTCCTGTGCCGATTGCATCCGCAGTTGCCGCGCGATCATCCAGGCGGCAGCTGCCCGTTTGCCGACGCCCGCCGGACCGGCAAGCATGACTGCATGCGGCACACGGCCTTGCTCTATTCGGCCGATCCAGGACGCTGCGAATTCAGATTGCCAGGTAATATTCATAATTCAATAGGTTAAGAGTTAATTCTAATGTCATCTATCATTATAGAAGTGACTTTGCGGCGGTCCTAACCGCTTGCTGTACTTGCTCCAGGTCCTTGGTCGCGTCGACCACCACAAAGCGATCCGGCTCTGCAGCAGCCAATTGCAGGTAGCAATCTCGTACCCGGTTGAAGAACTCTTCGCGCTCGACTTCAATTCTGTCCGGCGCACCCCGTTGCCCCGTTCGTTGCCGGCTTGTTGCGACCGGAGCGTCGAGCAATATCGTCAGGTCGGGCTTGAGATCACCGAGCACCCAGCTCGCAAGCTGATTGACGTCATCAAGTGGAATGCCCCGGCCACCCCCCTGATACGCCCGACTGGCATCCGCAAAGCGATCACATATGACCCAGCTCCCGGCTTCAAGCGCCGGCTGAATGACGTTATTCACGTGCAATGAGCGCGAGGCGAACATGAGCAGTAGCTCTGCAATGTCTGGAACAGGCTCATCGCCGTGTTCCAGCAGCAATGTGCGAATATTCTCAGCCATTGGCGTGCCGCCGGGCTCACGGCCTTGTACAACCGTGTGGCCGTGACCCTCGACAAGCCCAACCAGGGCTGCAATATTTGTAGACTTGCCAACGCCCTCGATGCCTTCAACAGTGATGAACTTTCCGCGCTGCATGCTAGTGCCCCGACTTTCGTTGTTGTCTTAGCCGTTGCAGGTACTCAGCAACCGCAGCATTGTGCTCTTCATTGGTTTCTGAAAACTTGTGGCTACCATCGCCCAATCCTGTCGCCACAAAGAACAACTCCTTGCCCTCGGCTGGGTGCAGCGAAGCATATATCGCTGCGCGGCCGGGCAGAGCGATCGGTGTCGGTGGCAATCCACGGCGAGTATAGGTGTTGTAAGGCGTGTCTGTACGCAGATCCTTGCGAGTCAAATTGCCGTTAAAACCTGGGCCCAGGCCGTAGATAACGGTCGGGTCTGTTTCCAGTCGGTTGCGCTGCTCAAGACGTCGCACAAAGACACCAGCAATCCGTTCTCGTTCATCAACGCGTGCGGTTTCCTTCTCAACAATTGATGCCAGAATCAGCGCCTCATAAGGCGTTGAGATAGGCAGATCTTCGTCTCGTTCTGCCCATTCTGCAGCAAGCGTTTCCTGCATCAGGTCGTAGGCCAGTCGTAAGATCGTTCGATCGCTGGAGTGCCTTGGAAATAGATAGGTCTCGGGCAAGAACAAGCCTTCTGGATGAACTGCCGCAGCGCCGAGTTGTTGCAGTAGGGCCGGCCAGTCTTCTGCGCTCATCGATGCGTCTATGTAGGCGTGGTCATGCATAGCCTGCAACATCTCGCGATGATTCCAACCCTCGACAATAGTGAATGACTCGAGTTGCACAGCACCAGTAATAAACTGAGTCAGCAGGTCGGCCGGTGTCGATCCATGCTTGATCAGATAATGCCCGGCCTGAATCGCACTGGCCTGCCCCTTCCAGCGCGCATAGGCTCGGAAAAAGTCAGAATTACTGATGATGCCGCGCTCTTGCAGGTGTTGACTAACGCGACCGAAGGAGGCTCCCGCACTAATTTCGAATTCGGCGCCCTGCTCTGCAACGGATACCGGAGCGTGCAGGAAACGTTGCAATGTCAGCGCTGCAATACTCGCCACTGCGATAGCAATAACGAGCAACGAGACCAGAGTTATCGTCAGCTTTTTCAAGATGACAAACCAGCCGCAGCGCGACGCGACGAAAATTGTGAAATATGAGTCAGGATGAACATGTCGCTCATGTTACCGCAGATCGGTGGCCTGACTGGACGAGCTCAGTTGAACGCCCGAAATATCAGGCTTCCGTTCGTCCCGCCGAAGCCGAAGGAATTTGAAATGGCAGTCTGCACTTTCGCATCGCGTGCCTCATTCGGGACATAGTCGAGGTCGCAAGCCGGATCCTGATTCTCCAGATTAATCGTTGGTGGAAGCACCTGCTCACGAATTGCCTTGATGCAGAAAATTGCTTCGACAACACCGGCGGCACCCAGTAAGTGTCCCGTTGTTGATTTGGTTGAGCTGACTGCGAGTTTGTCCGCGGCAGCGCCAAAAGCGCGGCGTATGCCGATCGACTCCCCAATATCTCCGGCAGGCGTCGAGGTGCCGTGTGCATTGGCATACTGAATGTCCGCTGCATCAATTCCGGCGTCCTTGATGGCAGCGAGCATTGCACGTCGCGCGCCATCCCCGTCTGCCGGTGGCAAGGTGATGTGATACGCATCACCACTCATGCCAAAGCCTATCAATTCCGCATAAATCGTGGCGCCGCGTGCCTTCGCGTGTTCGAGTTCCTCGAGTACAACGCAGCCCGCCCCATTGCTTAAGACAAAGCCGTCACGGTCGACATCGAAGGGTCGACTGGCTGCAGCCGGATCATCATTGCGCGTGGACATCGCCCTGGCAGAGCAGAAGCCGCCCATGGCCAAAGCAGTCGTTGAATGCTCGGAACCACCTGCCAACATGACATCTGCATCGCCATGTTCGATACAACGGCCAGCTAGGCCAATGCAATGCGACGACGTCGCGCAAGCAGTAACGATCGAAATATTTGGGCCCTTAATGTTTCGCAAAATGCTCACGATGCCCGAGGTCATATTGATGATACTACCCGGAATAAAGAACGGTGAAATACGTCTTACACCGCCAGCAATCATCTTGTCGTGATTGTCTTCGATAGTCTTAATGCCACCGATGCCAGCACCCATGGCAATACCGATGGAAGCGCCGTTTTCTTCAGTGATCTCGAGGCCCGAGTCCTCAATAGCGTTGATACTGGCGGCAACGCCGTAGTGCATGAATGGATCGAGCTTTCGCGATTCTTTCGGTGGTAAAAAATCAGCGACGTCGAACCCTTTCACCTGCCCACCGATCCGCGTAGTCAGTGCACTGGTATCAAAATCGTCAACCAACGAAATGCCGGATACGCCGTCACGTACGTTTTTCCAGGCACCATCAACCTGGCTGCCTACTGGTGAGATGATTCCCATACCAGTAACAACAACGCGTCTCTTATTCAAATTAATCCCGTTTGATGTGGCAGAACTGCCGTAACAAGCTGGTCAAAAATCGGTGCACTACCATTCAGACGAACGGTAGTGCACCTGGGTTTCTATTTCTTGCCGCCGCGTGAGGTGACGAAATCGATGGCTTGCTGAACCGTGGTAATTTTCTCTGCATCTTCGTCAGGAATTTCTGTTTCGAATTCCTCTTCGAGTGCCATTACCAACTCAACTGTGTCGAGCGAGTCTGCGCCCAAATCATCGACAAATGAAGCATCGTTCGTTACCTCGTCTTCTTTAACGCCGAGTTGCTCTG
>CAZGVL010000056.1:0-21104 GCA_964528965.1 uncultured Woeseiaceae bacterium | reverse complement strand
ATGCGGATATAAATTTTTTCCCGGCTTCGCCTTTGATTTCTCGGTTTTTCTCTCACTGACCTGATCGCTACCGCGATACTTTGATAGGCCGTCGATCACACTATGGTTTTGTTTTTGAATTCGGTTTACCGGGTCTGAACTCAAATCGCCGTTCGTGCGGACATTGCATCTTATTGATGTCATAAGAATTTTCTGTTTCAGTATGACCGGTCTGATTTAACCTTGGGACATGTACTCTCTATCGAGGCCATATTCGATCCTATTTACCACATACGATCGGCCAGCAAGGTTCCCGTTGGTCTTCAGCTTGGTCAGCGATGACAAAAAACTATTAATAATCGAATAGTTACAACAAATTCGACAGTGTAATTTAAGTGGCGGAGCTTTGTTATTGAATCGTAATCCAACACCTATATATCGCCCAGTGCCCGCGAATGAGGTAAAATGCCGCTCGAGGTTAAGGTCATAAGCTATAGGGGGCACCCCCCGGTCGAAAACTTGAAGGCGTCTTTTGGCCAAGACGGTGGCACGCTTGGGCGTTCGCCGGATAAACGAAAAAATCATCTTACCCTGCCCGACCCTGAACAATATATTTCCCGCAACCATGCTTCAATTAAATATGAGAACGGTCTTTACTGTCTGACGGACACCAGTGTGGACGGGACGTTCATAAATGACAGGAGCCAACGCATTCATCGGGAAACCGTATCGCTGGCTGATGGCGACCAGATATGGATCGGCAAATATGAATTGCGCGTGCATATCCCTTCAAATGGCACGCAAAAAACAGCCGACGATGACATTTTTCAATTCCATGGAGAAATGGCGTCTTTCTCCGATATGGATCAAGGCAACAGCGCAGGATCGGTTTCACCCGGAAATCAGGAAGACTCTGAAAACTACACTGACTGGTGGCCTGACAGTGGTTTTTTGGAGAAAAACGATGAACCAGGCAAAATCATCCTTGATCAGCCGGAAGAATCGCCGCTTCGCGACGCATTTTCGCCACCGTATATCGAGGAGAATCCAAGCCAGTCAAGAGTAATTCCGAAAGACTTCGATGTTGAACAACTCCTGCACGAAATGGATGCGCCGCATGACAATCGCATCGCTCCCGACGCCCTCACCACACCGGAATCGGACCCAACGACCGGTCCGGATACACCGGGGCAAGGATTAGAAGCACCGTTTTTAAGTGAACGGGGCGAGTTTCCAACGTCCACAGACAAGGCGCAAGCCGGCATTGCATCGACTGCCGGCAAGTTCCTCGAGGCGGAAACCTCTCTCGATTCAGCGTCTATTGCGCAGCTTCGCCAACAGGCGCATCTCGAATTGTTCCGGATTTTTCTGGACGCGGCCGGGGTAGAGCAACTCGGGCCGTCTCATCCATCGGACCTGCCGGAAATGATGGCGTCGATTGGAACGGTATTCCGGGAAATGGTCAATGGTCTGATGGCCGTCTTGCGTGGACGCACGGAACTGAAAACGCAACTTCGCGTTGAAACGACCCTCATCACACCTGCAGACAACAACCCGCTCAAATTTTTTAGTGAAATGGACGAGGCGCTCAAACAATTATTGGTTGGCGACCAACCGGGATTCGTTGATGCACCGTCTGCCGTCCGCGAGGGTTTCGCGGATATCATGAACCATCAAATGGCCATGACCGCAGGATTGCAGGCGGCACTGATCAAGCTGATCGAGCGATTTGATCCCCAGGGCTTCGCCAAACAATATGAGGACGGCGTCGTGTTCCAGAAAAAAGCCAAGTCCTGGGACGCCTACCAGGAAGCCTACACGAAGATCGCCAACGAAGCCCTGGAAGATTGCTTTGGCAAGCCATTCGCCGAAGCATACGAAGCCCAAATACGCAAACTACAGTCCAAACCACAGTAAATTTGAAGTGCCCGAGGAAAAACGGATGCCAATGAACAATAAGGTCATATGGACCGAGGGGATGTTTTTGCAGCCGCAGCATTTTCAGCAGCAGGATCGATACACAGAGGGTTTGATCAACGGCCGTTGTTTAGGGCTTCGAACCTTTGACAGGGGATTTTACCATCTTAAGATCGACACGAATCTTCTCAGAACCGGCAAGCTGGCACTGACAGCCTGCCAAGGGATCTTTCCGGACGGTACGCCATTCGATCTTCCTGGGGCAGACGAGCTTCCCCATGCATTGGAAATCCCGGCAGAGGTCCGCGACGAAATGGTATATCTTGCCCTGCCCCTGCGCCGGATGGGGGCCGCAGAAACGGATAGCGATGCCAAAACAGATGGGCTGGCCCGTTTTCGGATAGATGAACGGGAAGTCAAAGACTACACCAGTGGCAGCGAAAGCGAAGCCCCGCTGCAGATCGGAAAACTCAAGGTAGCGCTGTTATTTCAAAAACAGGAACGGTCCGGTTATACGTGTCTGGCCGTCGCGCGAATCGTCGAGGTGCACACCGACCGGAACATCGTCATCGATGAAAATTTCATTCCGGCCAGTCTGAACTGTTTGGCCATCCCAAAATTAACTGGGTTTCTGCGGGAACTCTACGGGTTGTTGAACACCCGTGGTGAGGCCATCGCCGGGCGTGTGGCCATGGCCGGCCATGGCGGGGTCGCCGAGATCGCCGATTTTTTACTGCTCCAGATGGTTAACCGTTACCAGCCGCTGTTCGAGCATTTTTCCAACACAGCCGGCCTGCATCCAGAAGTCTTCTATCGGTTCGCCATACAGTTGGCCGGAGAAATGGGGACATTTTTTCGGTCGGATAAACGTCCGGCCAAACTGCCCATTTATGACCACGACAATCTTCAGGCCACGTTCGCGCCACTCCTGGAAGAACTCAGGGAACTGCTTGGCAAGGTTTACCAGCCCACCGCCATCCAGATACCGCTCAGCAAGCCCAAATTCGGTATTTACGCCGCCAAGCGACCTGACGTGAACCTGCTTGAGAGTGCCCTCTTCGTTCTGGCCGCCAATGCCCAGGTGCCTCCCGATGCCCTGCGCAGCCTTTTTCCGCAACAGGTGAAGATCGGACCGGTGGAAGAGATTCAAGGGTTGGTCAATTCATCCTTACCTGGCATAACGATTCACCCCTTGTCCGTTGCACCCAGACAGATCCCTTTTCACGTTGGGTTCACCTATTTTGAGCTCAACAAACAGGGCCCATTGTGGGTCAAGATGGCGACCTCCGGCGGCTTCGCCGTTCATATCGGCGGCAACTTCCCAGGTCTTGAACTCGAATTTTGGGCCATCCGGAAAGGATGATGCACCATGAGTCATTCTGATCCCTTCTCGGCCTATGGTGATAACGATAGGACCATTCTCCGGCCGTCACCGGGAGGCCGCAGGCGGCGGACCTCGGTCATGCCCAACGCGCCCGCGGATCCTCCCGGCAAATCAGGTCCAGATGCGCGGGGGGATTATCTGGCCGGGGACAATCCGCTGATCACCCATGCATTTTCCCTTCTGTCGATTGTACCGAAACTGCGAAATCTCCCCTTTCATCACACCGTCAATGAGCTCCGGGAACAGTTGGTCGACGAAATTCGAAGTTTTGAAGATCGCCTGCTGAAGCATGGATCCTCACAGGAACAAGTCAAGATACCCAGCTATTTCCTATGCACGTTAATTGATGAAACCGTGCTGAACACGCCATGGGGCAACCAAAGCAACTGGGGACACCAAAGCCTGTTAATCCAGTTTCACCGTGAAGCGAGGGGGGGGGAACGCTTTTTCCAGATCCTTGATCGACTCAAACAGCATCCAGCGCAAAGTCTCAGCTCACTCGAATTGGCCTATTTGTGTCTGAGCCTTGGATTTGAAGGAAAGTACCGGCTTGCCGAAAGGGGCATGCGAGATCTCGATCAGTTGCGGCAGGAAACATACCTGTTGATCCAACGAACCAAAGGCGACCCCGAACTTTCCCTCTCCGCCAATTGGCAGGGCTTGCATGACCAGCGCGCCCCCATTGCCAAACATGTCCCCATCTGGGTCGGCACGGTGGTGGCAGGAGCACTGCTGATGCTCGTTTTTATGGGATTCACCTATGCCATCAACAGGTCTAGCAACCTGGCATACAACCAGTTGGCAAAAATTGCGCGAGAAGAAATGAAACCGCCACCGGTACCATCGCGAACAACACCAGCCCCACCCGTTCCAGCCGAAAAACCGCTCCAGGCGGATCGATTCAGCAGACTGCTCGGCAGCGAGATCGCGCGTGACATGGTCGAGGTCATCGATGGAAATAGTCTACGGGTATCCAACGCATTTCCCTCCGGTAGCGATAAGATCAAAAAAGAGTACATCCCCATGCTGGCAAAAATCGCCCATGAACTACAATCCGTTACCAGCCGCATTACGGTGATCGGCCACACGGATAATCGACCGATCTTCTCGGCCCGCTTTCCATCGAACTGGCATTTATCCCAGGCACGTGCCAAGGATGTGGCCACCATACTGACTGCTTCCGCGCCGCTGGAAGGACGCGTTCGTTTTGAAGGGCACGCTGACAGCGAACCGATCGCACCGAATGACACCGCAGCGAACCGTGGCCGCAACCGGCGTATCGATATCCTAATCAGGTGATGCATGAAGGCTTTCATCGGATTCCTTAAACAGAAATCAGCCGTCCAACTGGTGGGCATCATCGCCCTGTGTGGCCTGGTTTGGTTTGCCGGTCCATGGGTGGCCATCGCCGGCAGGACCCCGCTCCTGCCTGAATTCAACCGGTTGCTCGCCATCCTCGGTATTGTCGTCGTCTGGGCACTTTATATCCTTTTTACTCAGGCGCGCGCCAAGCGGGCGGATCAGCAGCTGATTGCCGATCTGACGGCGCCTGAAATCGATCCGGAGAAGGAAGCCATTGCCAAGGCGCAAGATGAGGAAGTGACTGAACTGGGTCGAAAGTTTGAAGACGCCCTGCTGAAGTTAAAAAAAGCACGTGCCACCAACAAGCGTGATAAACGGTATCTCTACGAACTGCCATGGTATGTCATCATTGGGGCACCGGGCTCAGGCAAGACAACCGCCCTGCTCAATTCCGGACTTAAATTCCCCCTTTCAGACCGACCGGGCAGAAATGCTGTCCAGGGGGTTGGCGGAACGCGCAACTGCGACTGGTTTTTTGCCGACGAGGCCATCTTCATTGATACCGCCGGTCGCTATACCAGCCAGGATAGCCATCAGCCGGTTGATGAGGCTGCCTGGAGCGGTTTTCTGAATTTGATCAAGAAGCATCGCCCTCAGCGACCGATCAATGGTATGCTGGTCACGATGAGCATGTCCGATTTACTTCAACCGGATGAAGATTCACGCAGTCGGCTCGCCATGGATGTGCGTCAGCGCATTCAGGAGTTGTATGAGGTATTTAACGTTCGGTTCCCCATCTACATGCTCTTTACCAAATGTGATCTGGTCGCCGGTTTCACCGACTTTTTTGCGGATCTGAGTCCGGAAGGGCGCGCGCAGGTCTGGGGTGAAACATTACCCGGTGGCAATTCAGAACCTCTTGAGGACCAGCTTTTTGGATTCAGCAACAATTTCGATGCGTTAATCAAACGACTGAACCCGCGGTCGTTCCGAAGAATCCAGGAAGAAAGGGATGTGCAGCGGCGCGCCCAAATTCTGGATTTTCCGCAGCAGATGGCATTGCTGAAATCCGCTTTGATGCATTTTCTTTACGACGCCTTTTCAGCGAGTCGCTATGATACCGAGCCCTTGTTGCGGGGTGTTTACTTTACCAGCGGCACACAGGAGGGTACACCGATCGACCGGGTGTTGGGTCGACTGGCCGACGCATATGGTTTCGATCGTCAGAGCCAGCCGGTTTTCAGCGGGCGTGGCAAGGCCTTTTTCATCACCCGATTGTTAAAAGAAGTCGTGATCCCGGAAGCCGAGCTCACCGGTGTCGACCAGGGCATTGCGCGGCGACGGCGAAATCTGCAAATGGCGGTATACGGATGCTTGCTGACACTGGTTGTCGGCATGACGGCGTTGTGGACAGTCAGTTATCTCCGCAACAAAAATGCCATCGAAACGGTCAACCATCAGGTCGACCGTTATCAGGCGGTGGGCGAGGCGGCGAGTGGGAGGGATCGCCGCGGGGTGATGCCGCTGCTTGCACGTCTGGAAGTTCTGAAAGCGGCACACGCGGTTTACCAGGAACCCTCCGGATGGATGCGGCTCGGTCTTTACCAGGGAGAAAAACTTCAATCCGAGATCGATCGCGTTTACAAACAGCTGTTAAAAAAGGACTTGCTGCCGTTGATCCAGTTTCGTCTGGAACAGCGTTTAACCGTCGGCGCCCGAACCGTTCGATCGGCTGATTCGGAAATCCTGTACGAGCTATTGAAAAGCTATCTGATGCTGGGGCAACCCGAGAAGCTTGAACCCAAGCTGGTTGGCGTGATTATCGCCAAAGAATGGGAGCGCAGTTATTCCAGAGAACCCCGCATACAATCCGAGTTGATCGCGCACACCGATCATCTCTTAACGGAGCGAAAATGGCTCGATCCGATCGTTCTGGATGAGGCGTTGGTCAGGGATGTACGCAGAAAACTGAATGCGATTCCATTATCCATGCAGATCTACGCCAACTTAAAAAGCGAGGCCTTCTCAGACCCATCCCACGACTTTCGGTTGTCCGACAACCTGGGGCGATACGGCGACCGGGTTTTTGACGAAAAAACGATCCAGAAGCAGATGATTCACGGACTCTATACCCGTCACGGGTATACGACTTTTTTCAAGATGCAGGGATTGGGGTTCGTCAAAAAGGCATTGGCCCAAAATTGGGTGCTGGAGAACCCCGCCGCCGATCAAGCCGGTGACTTGAACCGGCTGTATGATGATCTGGAAACCCTATATTTTGCCGAATATGAGAAACGTTGGCGCAAGCTCTTAAGCGATATCAGAATCCGGCGGGTGCAAGGCGTGAATGAGGCGATTCAGGCCCTGGACATACTCTCCTCACCCGACACGCCGGTCCGCCCCCTGCTTGAAGCCGTTGAGGCCAACACAGCACTGACGGCAGAGCGGGAGACCGATTCGTCGGCCGCCAAACCGGGTAAACCCGATGAGGCTGGCGAGACCATCTCTCGATTGAATCAAACGCTTCAACAGGTTGCGGTGCCTGTCCCCCTGCGTGAAATGGAACGTCGTTTCGAAGCTCTGAATGTGCTGGTGCAGGGCACAGAGAAGTCTCCGCCGCCACTCGATCATATATTGAGCCGTCTGGCAGCGCTGCGCGACGACATGATGATGATCGGCAGTTCTGCCAAAAGTGAAGAGCAAGCGCTGAGAATGGCCAGAGAACGGATGAGTGGTGCCGGTGCAAGCGACAGCATGAAACTAGCCAAACTAGAATTCAGTCGTTTGCCGGAGCCCCTGCGAACCTGGTTTCTGTCGCTGACCTCATTTGGATGGAAACTCACCTTGAGTTCGGCCAAGTCAGAGCTCAATTCGATCTGGAAGCAAGCGGTACTGGCCCCTTACCAATCGGGTTTGAACAAGCGCTATCCGCTGTTCGCCAACAGTCCATATGATGCGACGTTGGCTGATTTCAGCCGTTTTTTCGCGCCAGACGGCACCGTCGACCAATATTTCCAGGAACACATCCAGCCATTTGTGGATACCAGCCGGCCCCAGTGGCGGCAAGTCGCGATGGATGATCAGGGAATGGGTTTATCCAGGGCGGTGCTGAAGCAGTTTCAATATGCCGCAAAAATTCGCCAAAGCTTGTTTGCCGCAGGCGGACCATCGCCCTCCATTCAATTTGAACTGCGGCCCCTTGCCCTGGATGAAAAAATTGCCGCTTTCCGCCTTAACATGGAGGGGCAGACGCTCGTATACAGTCACGGCCCCATTCGATCGACCCGATTCCAGTGGCCAGGTCCCGAAGCCGACCTTGGCGTCAGACTGACCTACCAGACGCTTGATGGAAGGGAAATCAATCAGGCCGCAGAAGGCCCCTGGGCATTGTTTAGAATCCTGGATAAGGCCCAGGTCGATGCGACCACGGTACCCGACCGGTTCCGGGTCACCTTCCAAAAAGAGGGCCACACCGCCCGTTTCGAATTAAGGGCCAGCAGTGCTGACAATCCTTTTAAGCTGTCGGAATTGAAACAGTTTCGCTGCCCGGGGGCATTGTGATGACGCTGCCGGTCGTGCCAGGTGTGTATGGAAAACTGCCTTTTGTAGGCGATTTTGTCTCGCGGCGCTTGCCGGCGCGGTTTGTCAAGACCTGGGATGCCTGGATCCAAGAAGCGCTCACCGTCAGCAGAGAACAGCTGGACGCTGATTGGCTGGACGTGTACCTTACCAGCCCCATCTGGCGTTTCATCATCAGCCCGGGTAATTGTGGTGAGCAGGCCTCGGTGGGCATCCTGATGCCAAGCGTCGATAAAGTCGGTCGCTACTTTCCCTTGACACTGGCAGCCATGCTCGACCCTCATGTAGCCTTGCCATATTTGTTTATCACGGCAGCCGATTGGTTTGATGCCCTGGAGCAGTTGGCCCTCTCCGCCCTGGAAGATGATATCCAGTTAGACACATTTGACCGGCAGTTGCAGGCCCGGCAACTCGACCCGCCAACAATGACAGACCCCAAAAACACAGTTAACGGTCGACCGTGGCAAAAGGGGCTCGACAGAGAAAATGGAGCAGTCCCCATTCGGCTCGAAATGGACAAGCTCGAACATATCCCGGCGGCGTTTAAAGCGATAGGCGCATGTCTGCTGATGCGTTTTTATCCGGCCTACAGCCTGTGGAGTACGACCGGTTCCGATCTATTGAATCCTTCGCTGCTGGTTTATCAGGACTTGCCGCCGGCAACCGACTTCTCCGGTTTTCTCACCGGCGACTGGTTACGCTTCGGTGCGGTCAAACCAACCGTGGTGTCACCGTCCTTTATCGATCCGGGATTGACCCAGGGCGACGATACCGCACAACCGTTGGCTATAGATGACGGAAATTCAATTCAGTGGCGTTCCTGTGGCTGCAGCGACGTCGGTAAGGTTCGCGTGCTGAACGAGGATGCTTTTTTGGAAAATACTGCATCCGGTCTGTGGGCGGTTGCAGATGGGATGGGCGGTCACCTGGCCGGCGATGAGGCCAGCCAGGCAATCGTCGATGCACTGACCGCCATCGCCGGTGGTGACACACTGGAAGCCTTGACGGTCGAGGTTGTGGCCAGTCTGCAACATACCAACACCGATTTACTCAGGCGCACCAGGGAAAACAAGGATGACCAGATCATGGGTAGCACGGTGGTTGTCATGCTGGCGGTCGGTAAACGGTGCGCAACCATGTGGGCGGGTGATAGCCGGCTCTATCGTTACCGCGACGGACTGTTGTCGCAACTGACCCGTGATCATTCATTGGAATCCGAGATGGTCGATTCGGATCGGTCGGCACCCGCAGCGCCTGCCGGCATGAGTGGCAGCAATGTCGTCACCCGGGCATTGGGTGCCGAGGCGGATCTGGCCATCGATACGGTTACCTTTGAAGCAATCCAGGGCGATACCTATCTGTTATGTTCCGACGGGTTGGTGAAAGAGGTCAGCCCACAGGAAATTAACGAAATATTAAGTCGATCGGATCCTGAAGAATGTTCCCGGGCGTTGATTGATCTATCCTTGGCGAGAGGTGCGCGTGACAACGTGACCGTCATCGTCGTAACTGCCGAGCGTGCAAGCTGAATATGGGCTTTTTGAAAAAATCCAAAGATCCTGACCAGGCGTTGCAAGAGACAAAAACGCCATACGTTGTCGAGATTGAGCGTTTATTGATGGACATTTCACCCGAAGCGCCTTCAGGTGAAAAAGATCTGAGTGGTGACCCTGCATTTATCGACCTGGGGATTGCAATACAAGGTACTCCTGAACGTGAACTGGGCGGGAAAATCGTTCAGGAGGCCAAGCCGCCCAACTGGCCTGAGATTCAAAATGCCGCCTTCGAATTATTGACCCGCACCCATGATCTGCGGGTGGCGATGTTTCTCATGCGGGCCATGCTGCATATCAAGGGGGTGGCAGGTCTTTATACCGGTCTGGAACTGCTCGGCGGTTTCATTGAACACTATTGGGATACGTTATTTCCGCGGCTCGATCCCGAAGATAATGACAATCCTATTGAAAGAATCAATATCTTGTCAGCCCTTGGCGAAGGGCATGACATCATCGATCCCCTGATGAATGCAAGGCTGTGTTCACCGCAACCCATGGTCCGGATTAGTTTGCGGGGTATTCACGTTGCCACTGGAAAACTATCGGTTAAGGATGAGGAAAAACAATCCACACCCAGCCTCTCAATGATCGAGAAAGCCTTTAAGGACTGCGATGTTAAGAACTTACAAGCAACTCAGGACGCAATCAGCCAATCCATCGTCAGTTTGGAGTGCCTGGAAACCATGCTGGAAGAAAAAGTCGGTTCAGGCAACGCGCTCAACAATAGAAAGCTGAGTACCATCCTTAAGGAAATGGGTGCTTTTTTTGAAAAACAGCTTCCCGACCGTGGTTCATCCAGATTATCGAGGCTGAAAAGAAAGTGGACAGATCAAAAATCCGATGATGCAGGCATGAATCAGCCTGCTAACCCAGTCTCCACGCCAATGGACAAGCCTATGGAACTGATCAATAGCCGCAAAGACGTTATCCGTGTATTGGATCAAATCTGTTCGTATTATAATCAAAATGAACCGGCCAGCCCGGTCCCCCTGCTGCTGAAGCGGGCGCGCAAGCTGGTGGAGAAAAACTTCATCGAGATTGTGGAGGATTTGGCACCTGACAGCGCCGCCCAAATCAAGAAGCTAATCGGCGGCGTCACGGAAGAAGAGTCCGGATAATTTTTATGGGCTTAAGATAATTGAACCGGTAGCTAATCTATTTCAGTAACCGAAAACTGATGGAGGTGTAAAAATGGCTGACAGTAGTCAAAAATTCGTTGGACGCAACAGGCCGCCCCGTGTTCAGATCGAATACGATGTGGAGTTGTATGGTTCTGAGAAAAAAGTTCAGATTCCTTTTGTAATGGGTGTGCTGGCGGATCTCGCCGGCAAGCCCAAGCCGGATGATCCGATCAAGTCGGTTGACGAGCGCGAATTCCTGGAAATCGACGTTGACAATTTTAACGATAGACTCAAAGCGATGAAACCGCATGTCGCCTTTGACGTACCCAATGTGTTCACCGGCGAGGGCAATCTGAAAGTCGATCTGACCTTTGAAAGTTTGGATGATTTTTCTCCGGCGGCTGTGGCTAGTAACGTGGAAGGCGTAAAAGACCTGTTAGAAGCCCGAACCCAATTGGACAACCTGTTGACGCACATGGACGGCAAGAGCGGTGCCGAGGAGCTGATCGCCAAACTAATTAGCGATCCGTCTATGCTGCAGGCGTTGACATCCGCAGCGAAAACCGATGTGCAAAATGCTGACGAACCATCGACCGAAGAGAAAACTGACCGGGAGGATTAAGCCATGGCTGACGAACAAAAAATGGAAGAACCCCAGGCAGGAGCGGATGCACAATTACCCGAAACCAACGAGTTTTCGATGCTCTTGCAAAAAGAATTCAAACCCAGGACCGACAGGGTGCAGGAACAGGTTGAAAACGCGGTTCGTACCCTGGCCGGGTATGTTCTTAAAGATGTAAATCTTGTCCCTACCGACGCGGTCAGCACCATCGAGGCCATCAAAGCCGAGATTGACGGCAAGTTGACAGCTCAACTTAATCAAATCCTCCATCATGAGGAATTCCAGAAACTGGAAAGCGCTTGGCGAGGTCTGCATCATCTTGTCAACAACACCGAGACCGACGATATGCTGAAAATTAAAGTGATGAATATCAGCAAAACGGAGCTGGGCGGGACGCTTAAAAAATATAAAGGCACCCGTTGGGATACGAGCCCCATTTTTAAAAAAATATATGGTGCGGAATATGATCGCCTGGGGGGGGAACCATACGGCTGTCTGGTGGGCGACTACTATTTCGACCACAGCCCGCCGGATGTCGAATTGATGGGCGAAATGGCGAAAATCGCTGCAGCCACACATGCACCCTTTATTGCCGCCGCCGCGCCGTCGGTGATGCAGATGGATTCCTGGGCCGAACTGTCCGCTCCCGCTGACCTGGCCAAAAAATTCAGGGATGCGGACTACGCTGCCTGGCGGTCCCTGCGCGAGTCCGACGATTCACGTTATATCGGGCTGGCCATGCCTCGCTTCCTGGCACGCTTGCCATATGGGGCCAAGACAGACCCGGTGGAGGCCTTCGATTTCGAGGAAGAAGCCGAGGGCACCGATGCCAGCAAATACGTCTGGGCCAACTCGGCCTATGCCATGGCTACCAACATCAACCGGGCCTTTAAATATTATGGCTGGTGTTCGCGGATTCGCGGGGTGGAATCGGGCGGTGCCGTTGAAGAATTACCGGTGCACACCTTTGCGACCGATGACGGCGGTGTGGACATGAAATGCCCCACGGAAATCGGCATCGGCGACCGGCGGGAGGCGGAACTGGCCAAGCTTGGTTTCATGCCGCTCATTCATCGTAAGAATTCGGATTTTGCGGCGTTTATCGGCGCCCAGTCTCTGCAGAAACCGGCTGAATATGAAGACCCGGATGCCACGGCCAACGCCAATCTGGCCGCCCGATTGCCCTATTTGTTTGCCTGCTGCCGTTTTGCCCATTACCTCAAGTGTATTGTCAGAGACAAAATAGGATCATTCAAAGAACGCGACGACATGCAAAAGTGGCTGCAAAAGTGGATCATGCAGTATGTCGATGGCGATCCGGCTCACTCGAGCGAGACAACCAAAGCCAAAAAACCGTTGGCCGCGGCCGAAGTAACCGTGGAAGAGGTGGAAGGCAACCCCGGCTACTATACTTCCAATTTCTATCTGCGGCCCCATTACCAGTTGGAAGGGTTAACTGTTTCTTTGCGGTTGGTGTCCAAATTACCATCTGTGAAGAATTGATCAACCAACCATTCATCTTTAAGAAAGGAGTAACACCATGGCTGTAGATATTCTGTTAAAAATCAAAGGTGTTGATGGCGAATCGGTGATTGATGGTCATGAAAAAGAAATTGACGTGCTGGCATGGAGTTGGGGCATGACCCAATCCGGCTCGATGCATGTCGGCGGCGGTGGCGGTTCAGGCAAGGTGAATATTCAGGATGTTTCGCTGACCAAATACGTCGACAAAGCCTCCACCAACCTCATGCGGGCTTGTTGCAACGGTGAACACTTAAAAGAGGCGACCTTGACCGTGCGCAAAGCAGGTAAGGATGCAGTCGATTATGTGAGAATCAAGATGTCACCGGTGCTCGTCACGTCCCTGAGTACCGGTGGAAGCGGCGGTGAGGACCGCTTGACCGAAAATCTCACCTTGAACTTCGCCAAAATGGAAGTGGCCTACACACCCCAAAAAGAAGATGGCTCTCCCGATGCGGAGATCACCCTCATCTGGAATATTGAGAAAAACATCGAGGAGTAGTGCATCTTATTCGGTGGAGGAAAGGCAGCCATGCTCGCTGAAACGTATTTCCGTGAGGGTAATCTCGATGGTACGCTGGCAGAATTACAAAACCTGATCCGTAGCAACCCGGACAACAGCCGTTACCGTATTTTCCTCTTTCAATTGCTGACTATTCTTGGGCAGTGGGACCGGGCCTTGAATCAATTGAACGTGCTGCGTGAGATGGACGCGAATACCTTGCCGATGGTCGCTCTCTACCGCGAAGCGATCCGGTGTGAGGCGTTACGAGCCGATGTATTTGCCGGCCGGCGCAAGCCCATGATTTTTGGCGAACCGGCCCGGTGGGTGGCAATGCTGCTGGAATCGCTGCGGCTGGTGGCAGACGCGCAATATGCACCGGCCGCAGCCATGCGTAATCAGGCTTTTGAATTGGCAGCCAAAAGTTCCGGTACCATCGATGAGCAGTCCTTCAACTGGATTGCGGACGCCGACACACGCCTGGGTCCGGTTCTGGAGGTGATCCTGAACGGTCGTTACTATTGGGCACCTTTCGAGCAAATACGTTCGATCGAGATAACCAAAGCGGCGGATCTGCGTGACCTTGTCTGGCTGCCCGCCCTTTTCACCTGGGTCAATGGTGGAGAAGCCTACGGGCTGATCCCGACCCGCTATCCCGGCTCTGAAACCGCGAAGGATTCCGCGATCCGATTGGCACGCAAAACCGAATGGACCGAACCGGCCGAGGGCGTTTATCAGGGTGCCGGTCAGCGCATGCTGAGCACGGATCAAAATGATTATCCATTGCTCGATATTCGCATTGTAACCTTTGATTAAACACAACATGGGGGTTGTCATTTGGCTGAACTCACCCAAAAAGAGCGCCTGCAACCATCGCTGCTGGACAGGCTGGCTGACGATGAACCCACCCAAACCATCGAATCGCGGGAGCAGCGTATTTTATCATTCTCCAAGCTCAAAAAATCGGTGATCCGTGATTTGAACTGGCTGCTGAATACCGGTTGTCTCGAGACGACGCAGGATTTGAGCGCGTACCCCCATGTCAGACAGTCGGTGCTGAACTACGGCCTTCCGGACTTGACCGGCACGACGATCAGCAATGCCGACCAAACGACACTGGAGCGTTTTCTGCGGAAGGCGATTTTGGCTTTCGAGCCGCGTATCCTCAAGAATTCACTTAAGATTCGGACAAAAACCACCGGTGAACACAACACCATCATTTTCGAGATCGAAGGCGAATTGTGGGCACAGCCTCTGCCAGAGCATCTTTATCTTAGGACCACACTAGACCTGGAACTTGGCAGCGTCGAGGTGGAGACCTAAACGCCCAAGTTAAACAAATAGTCTGTAAGATAATCACCGACTACCCGCAGAGCGGATGGTTTGATGAAGCCCCCTCGAAGGGGGCTGACTAACAGACCGATGAACGTCGAACATTGAACGTTCAACTTCGAACATCGAATTATGAATTGATTGTTTACCCCACCATGAAGAAAATGAAGGTCATGAAGAATCATAAAAACATCCAGGCCACCGATACTTCATGTTCTTCATGTCCTTCATGGTAACAATATATAATCTCAATTTATTCCCGATTGCAGTATAATTAACCGCAATTAATTATCTTACAGACTATGAAGTCGGAACCTCATGGATCCCTTATTACTTAAGTACTACAATCGGGAACTGCAGTACATGCGCGAAATGGGTGGTGAATTCGCCGAGGAGTTTCCCAAGATTGCCGGCCGTCTGGGGCTGAACGCCTTCGAATGCGCGGATCCCTATGTCGAGCGGTTGCTGGAAGGGGTTGCTTTCCTGGCCGCACGCGTGCAGTTGAAAGTGGATGCCGAGTTTCCGCGATTTACCCAGCACCTGCTGGAGATGGTTTATCCGAACTATCTTCCGCCGGTGCCTTCCATGGCGATTGTGCAGCTCAGCCCGGAACTCAATGACACGTCCCTCCAGAATGGGGTGGTCATCCCCCGGGGTTCCCAATTGCGCAGCCAGATCGGCAAAGGGGAGCAGACCGCCTGTGAATATTCGACGGCCCATGACGTAACGCTCTGGCCGCTGCAGCTATTCGATGCCGAATACCTATCCAGTGCCAGCGCCGTCGCCAATCTGGGGATTTCCGGCCGACAGGGCTTGAAAGCCGGGTTGCGGCTGCAGCTGCGCAGCACGGCCGGCCTGCAATTCAGCCATCTGGCAATAGACAAGTTGGTGTTTTATCTGCGCGGCAGCGAGGTTGCCGTTCAGCTGTATGAGCAGTTCATGGCCAACACGCTCGACTGCGTCGTGCAGTCCGGGCCGAGAACGGCCCCGAAGGGAATCTCGCTCGGGGCATCGGCGGTCAACCCGGTGGGGTTTGAGGACGACCAGGCATTGCTGCCACAGACCCCGCGTGAATTCCGGGGGTATCGATTTTTACAGGAGTATTTCGCCTTTCCGGAACGGTTTCTGTTTGTCGAATTGACCCGCCTGCAGCAGGCGATTCGCCGCTGCGAGAACACCGAACTGGATCTCATTTTCCTGTTTGATCAGAGTCATGCGCAGCTTGCCGACACGCTCGATGTCTCCTGCTTTAACCTGTTTTGCACACCGGCAATCAACCTGTTCCCCAAACGGGCGGATCGCATTCATGTGACGCCCCGGGAGACCGAATATCACATCGTTCCGGATCGCACCCGACCGATGGATTTCGAAGTACACGGCGTCACCGAGGTACTGGGTTTCGGCCCGCGCGCCGAACCGGAGGTGGAGTTTCTGCCTTTCTACGAAGTCAAGGATCGCTCCGCCTACCGGCAACGCAAGGCGTTTTATACCCTCTATCGCGAACAGCGCCGGCTTTCCACCAAGCAGCGCCGCTATGGCGCCCGCTCCAGCTACATCGGCAGCGAGATCTTCCTGTCGCTGGTCGACGCCCAGGAAGCCCCTTACAGCAGCAGCCTGAAGCAACTCGGCCTCCACCTCCTGTGCACCAACCGTGACCTGCCGCTGCACATGCCCCTTGGGGCGGGGAACACGGACTTCACGCTGCAGACCGGCGCACCGGTGGAATCGATCCGCTGTCTCACCGGTCCGACCCGACCCAGAAGCTCTAATTTCCGCAAGGAGACCTCCTGGCAAGCGATCAGTCATCTGGCCCTGAACTATCTGTCGCTGATCGACAATGATGGCCAAGAGGGAGCGGCTGCGCTGCGCCAGATCCTTATGCTGTATGCGGAATCCGGTGAACCGGCCGTTCAGAAGCAGATCGACGGCGTTTTGTCCATTCGCTCCCAACCGGTGGTCAGGCGGATCGACATACCCGGCCCGATTACCTTCGGCAGGGGCCTCGAACTCTCACTCCGCTTTGACGAATCGGCCTTCGAGGGCAGCGGTGTGATCTTGCTTGGAACCGTCCTGGAACAATTTTTTGCGCGTTACGTCAGCATCAACGCCTTCACGGAAACCGTCATCGAATCCATCGACCGCGGAGAGATCATGCGATGGCCGGCACGGATCGGAAAGCGCCACACGATTTAGGGGAACTGACCCGTTCACTGGAGAAAAGACCTTATGAATTCGGTCTCTTTTCGTTGCTGCGCCGCATCGAATGTCTCTATGATGAAAAACCCCGCCTGGGTGCATCACAACGGCCGTCTGAGGATCCGATCCGCATCGGTCAGGCGCCGGCCACCACCTTTGAGTCGGCCAGCCTGACGGCCTTCCAGATCGCCGAAGACGCCAAACCGCATCGCCTGACGGTCCGCCATCCGGGTCTTTTAGGGCCCAACGGCCCCCTGCCGTTGCACCTGACGGAGTATGCCCAGCAACGCATGCGCCGGCACGGTGATCAGACCTTCGTGCGGTTTCTGGATATCTTTCACCACCGGATGGTATCGCTCTTTTACCGGGCCTGGGCCAACAATGAACCGACGATCAGTTTTGACCGACCGAATACCGATCGATTTTCCGACTACGTCGGCGCCATGGCCGGATTCGGCATGTCGACCCTGCACAAACGCGACGAAATCGACGATCTGACCAAGTTCTACTATTGTGGGCGACTCGCCGGCCAGACCAAGTGCGCGGAAGGTCTGCAAGACATCCTGAATGACTACTTCCGGCTGCCGGTGCGCATCGAATCGTTTGTGGGCGAGTGGCTGACCCTGCCGGCTCGCGACATCTGCCGCCTGGGACGCGATCCGGCCAATGGGACGCTGGGTCGTTCGGCCATGCTCGGCTCGCGAACCTGGGGGTGCCAGCACAAATTCCGCATCATTGTCGGCCCGGTGGGCCTCGACGCATACGAGAGCCTGCTGCCGGTGGGCGATCGGATCAGACGCCTGATTGCATTGGTGAGAAATTACATCGGTGATGAACTGGCCTGGGACCTGCAGTTGATATTGAAGCGCGAAGAAGTACCGCCCATGAGCCTCTCCAGCCGTTCTCGCCTGGGGTGGACCGCCTGGCTGGGAAAAAAGCCGCAAGCGACCGATGCCGATGACCTCGTTATCGACGCGTTTGCTTTCATCACCCGGACATCGCAATAATCGGAGGGCATCAGATGACAGAGATCAGTCGCAGCGCCCTGTTTGGCAAATTGAACAGCCTGGCCTATCAGGCAATTGACAGCGCCACCGCTTTCTGCAAGTTGCGGGGCAATCCCTATGTCGAACTGGTCCACTGGCTGCACCAGATTTTACAACTTCAGGATTCGGATCTGCGGCGCGTGGTCAATCACTTCGACCTCAACCTGGCCAACCTGGCCCGCGATATGACCGGCGCCCTGGATCGATTGCCGCGCGGGTCCTCCAGCCTGCAGGATCTGTCATCGCATGTGGACGACGCGGTGGAGCGCGGCTGGGTGTACAGTACATTGATGTTCGGCGATTCGCGGGTGCGCACCGGCCATTTGCTGGTGGGCATTCTGAAAACGGCCGGCCTGCGCCGCTCCCTGGAGGGGATATCGAAGGAATTCGGCAAAATCAACCTGGACACCCTTTGCGCTCAATTTCAGAACATCGTCGCGGGTTCACCGGAAGAGAAGCTGGCCGCCACGGACGGAAGCCAACTGGACGCGTCGGCATCGGCGGCAGACGGGCAGATCGCACCGGCGGCATTCGGCAAACAAGAGGCCCTGGGGCAGTTCTCCGTCGACCTCACCGAAAAGGCTCGCAAGGGAGAGATCGATCCCATCGTGGCCCGCGATGATGAGATTCGGCAGATCATCGACATTCTCATGCGGCGACGGCAGAACAACCCCATCCTGACCGGTGAAGCCGGCGTCGGTAAAACCGCCGTAGTCGAGGGGTTTGCCTTGCGCATTGCCGCCGGTGACGTGCCGCCGCCGCTTCAGAATGTCACCCTGCGCGTGCTGGATGTGGGGCTGCTGCAGGCCGGTGCCAGCTACAAGGGAGAATTTGAAAAACGCCTGCGCCAGGTGATCGACGAAGTCCAGGCATCGGAGAAGCCGATCATCCTTTTTATCGACGAAGCCCACACCCTGATCGGAGCCGGCGGCACGGCCGGCACCGGCGATGCCGCCAACCTGCTCAAACCGGCCCTGGCGCGCGGCACCTTGAGGACCGTGGCGGCCACCACCTGGGCGGAGTACAAAAAGTACATCGAAAAGGACCCGGCCCTGACCCGGCGCTTTCAGGTGGTCCAGATCAACGAACCCAGCGAGGAGAAGGCGGTCCTGATGATGCGCAGCATGGCATCGGTGATGGAGCACCACCACCGGGTTCAGGTACTCGACGAAGCCCTGGAAGCCGCGGTCAACCTCTCCCACCGCTACATACCGGCCCGTCAACTGCCGGACAAATCCGTCAGCCTGCTCGACACCGCCTGTGCGCGGGTGGCCATCAGTCAACACGCGACCCCCGCCGAAGTCGATGACTGCCGCAAACGGATCGGCTTTCTCGAAACCGAACTCCAGATCATCGCCCGTGAAAACCGCGTGGGTATCGATACCGATGAACGTCAGACCGTTGCATCGGAAAAACTGGCCGCCGAACAGGAACGGCTGCAGGAACTCGAGGCGCGGTGGAACGCGGAAAAGCTTCTGGTCGATGAAATACTCGCGATTCGTAAACAGCTGCGCGAAGAGACCGGGCATGTGGATGGGGCTCCTGATGAAGCGGAAGAAGCAGTCGATCCGGAGGCCATCGACGATCAAGACGTCGACCCCCAGGCGCTGCGCGAATCATTGCGGACACTGCAGGCCGATCTTCAGGCGCTGCAGGGCGAATCACCGTTGATATTGCCCACGGTCGATGCCCAATCGGTGGCCGCCGTGGTTGCCGACTGGACCGGGATACCGGTGGGCCGGATGGTGAAAAACGAAATCGACACCGTTCTGAACCTGGCCGATATCCTCAACCGGCGCATTTTGGGGCAGCGCCATGCCCTGGAGATGATCACCAGCCGCATCCAGACTTCGCGGGCGAAGCTGGACAATCCCAGCAAACCGATCGGGGTCTTCATGCTGGCCGGCCCCTCAGGCGTGGGCAAGACCGAGACTGCCCTGGCCCTGGCGGAAGCGCTTTATGGCGGCGAACAGAATGTGGTGACCATCAACATGAGCGAGTTTCAGGAGGCCCACACCGTCTCCACGCTCAAGGGCGCTCCCCCCGGTTATGTCGGCTATGGTGAGGGCGGTATAATGACGGAAGCCGTGCGCCGCAAACCTTACAGCGTCATCTTACTGGATGAGGTCGAAAAAGCGCATGCCGATGTGCATGAGATCTTTTTTCAGGTTTTCGATAAAGGCTGGATGGAGGACGGTGAGGGGCGCTTCATTGATTTCAAGAACACCCTGATCTTGTTGACCACCAATATCGGCACGGATCTGATCACGAACATGTGCAAAGACCCCGAACTGCTTCCGGAAGCGGACGGACTTGCCAGAGCCTTGCGCAAACCACTTTTGAATTCATTCCCAGCCGCACTGCTGGGGCGTCTGGTTGCCATTCCCTATTATCCCTTGACCGACTCCGTGCTGGCCGACATCGTCCGCCTGCAGCTGGGTCGCGTCGAAAAGCGCATCCGTGACAATCACAAGATCCCGTTCACCTTCGACGATGCGGTTGTTGCCCACATTGTCAGCCGATGCACGGAACTTGAAAGCGGTGGGCGTATGATCGATGCCATTCTGACCAATAGCGTGCTGCCGAAGGTGAGCCATGAGATTCTGACCGGCCTCATGGATGGCCACAGCGTTGCCCGCGCCCACCTGAGTGTGGATGAGGGGCAGTTTGCGTATGCATTTGAATAAAGAGATCTGAATGTTTCACCACAGAGAGCACAGGGAGCACAGAGAAACGAGAAAGGATCCTTTTACGTTTATGAAATTGTCAGGAATAGATACAGGTCTCTTGATCAATTTCAATGTTAAAGTCCTCAAAGACGGAATTCAAATATTCAAAATATAATTCTCTGTGTCCTCGGTGCTCTCTGTGGTTCATATCCAAAAGGTGGAAATCCGGACAACGCCAATGAAAAATTCAGCAATGAAAAAAAGCCTCATACTGTTCTGTGCCATCCTGACAATATCCGCCTGTGGATTGTTCAAAAAAAAGAAGCCGCCGCCACCTCCAGTGATGTTCCCGCCGAAGTTCACCCCGTAGTTGGTGTC
>CAZGVL010000055.1:15072-21657 GCA_964528965.1 uncultured Woeseiaceae bacterium | reverse complement strand
TCTATCCGGCCCTGCGCCTGAACCGCTTGCACCCGGTCGAAGCGATGAGGGCCGTCTGATGAACCAGATTGGTCTCCTCTTTCAGCTTGCATGGCGGAACCTCTGGCGCAATCACCGTCGCACGATCATCATGCTCGCGGCAATCGTACTCGGTACCTGGGCGATGATTTTCATGACAGCCCTGATGCGAGGCATGGTCACTGAAATGATTAAGGACGGTATCAGTGCGATGCCGGGACACATTCAAGTACATCATCCTGCGTATCGCGACGACCCAAGTATCGCGAACCTGATCGATATCAGTGATGCGGAAATCACCGCGGAATTTAATGCGGCTGGGTTTCGACTCTGGGCGTCCAGAGTGCGTGTACCGGCTGTTATTTCAAGCGAGCGGGAGTCACGCGGCGTGACCTTGCTCGGCGTCGACCCCGCTTCCGAACGTAATCTCACTTTCGTTTCCTATGACGACGTCGAGGGTCGGTTTCTGGAGGATTCTGACGACAGCGGCATTGTCATCGGTCGCAAACTGGCAGAGACACTCGACACGCGTGTTGGCAAGCGCATCGTCATCATGAGTCAGGATCCGAGTAATGAAATCGCCGATCGGGGTTTTCGCGTCGTAGGCTTGTTTGACGCCAATATTGAGGCGTTCGAGGAAGCGTACGTATTCGCGGGCAAATCAACGCTGCAAAAGATGCTGCACATCGAAGACCAGGTATCAGAACTGGTTGTCGTCGGTGATAATTATCGCAATGTCGAACCCCTGTTCGATAAAGTCTCGGTGTTGATTGACAGCCGTGCTGAAGTGCGGCGCTGGTACGAGATCGATGCGTACCTGGGCGCAATGCTCAAGGTGATGGATGGCTTCGTGCTCGTCTGGATCATCGTAATCTTCCTGGCGTTGTCATTCGGGCTGGTGAATACATTGGTTATGGCGGTCTTTGAACGCGTGCGCGAGATCGGCTTGATGCTCGCGTTGGGTATGCGGCCGATAATGATACTTGGCCAGATCATCGTCGAGTCACTGATGTTACTTGCACTCGGGTTAGTGATGGGCACTGCGCTGGCGTGGGCCAGCGTGCAACCAATGAAAGACGGCGTTGATCTATCGATCGTTGCCGAAGGTATGGAAATGTTTGGTGGATCCAGCACCCTGACACCGGAGTTACTGGTGAGCGATATCGTTCTCGCCAACGTCGTTGTGCTGGTACTCGGCTTCCTGGCGAGCCTGTCGCCTGCGTGGCGTGCCGCTCACTATGAACCCATTGAAGCGATTACAAAGGTCTGATGATGACAGCTGTTCGTTGTATTGATTTGTGCAGGACTTACCGTCAGGGCGATCAGGATATAAAGGCGCTCGATCACGTCAGTATTGAGATTGATGCGGGAGGATTTGTCTGTCTTTCTGCGCCATCGGGTGGTGGCAAGACGACCTTGCTGAATGCTATCGGCGGCCTGGATAAGCCGGATAGTGGCGAGATCTACGTTGCCGGCACGCGTATCGATAATCTGAGCAAGGGCGACCTGGCCGATTTGCGATTGCGGCAAATCGGATTTGTTTTTCAAGCCTTCAATCTTATTCCGGTTCTGACTGCGAAGGAAAACGTGGAGTTTGTCATGCAGGTGCAGGGGGTTGGGGCAAACCAAAGGGAGCAGAAGTCACTGCAAATACTGGAAGAGGTTGGTCTGGCCGGGCTTGGCGATCGGCTGCCTGCGGAAATGTCGGGGGGCCAGCAACAACGTGTTGCGGTCGCCCGGGCGATTGTGTCCAAACCAGCACTGGTGCTGGCCGATGAGCCCACAGCGAATCTCGATTCTAAAACGTCCGACGAACTCATGGAATTATTCAGCGAACTTAACGAGCGACACAACACCACCTTTGTCATCGCTACCCATGACCAGAGAGTCATGAACTACGCGAAGCGCCTGGTGAAAATGTTGGATGGCCGAATTGTCGATGACATCAAGCAGCAACAAACCTAGTCTATCGCTGGTCCTTCTACTGTTGTCTGCGGCTGTATGCGCCGATGACAGCAAGTACGAATTTGGCGGGCATGCGAAAGTCCGGTTGCTTGGAGAATCTTTTCCGAGCGACAGCATTTTCAATGCTATCGCCGGTTCGAGCGCTGTGGATCTGCAAAGCAATCTGCGGCTGAATTTCAAGGCACGTAAAGGCGGCTGGACATTCGATACGGCGTACCAGTTTCTTGTTCTGTACGGTGACACGGTTGAGTACACCAGAGATCTGCCGGGGTTGGGCGGTCTAAATGTCGATCGCTTGCCCAATGATGATCGGCGCCTGTTTGACCTTACGCATACGATTTACGACGAGGATAAAACGGCTGTCGTGCAGCGCCTTGATCGTCTTTGGCTGGGGTACACAAGCGAGAAGGCCGTAGTACGATTTGGCAGGCAGGCCTTGTCCTGGGGCAACGGTTTGTTCTATGCGCCGATGGATCTTGTAAATCCATTTGATCCAGCAGCCATTGATACCGAATTCAAAACTGGCGATGACATGCTGTACGTGCAGTATCTTCGTGATAGCGGTGACGACGTGCAGGGCGCTGCCGTATTTCGTCGCGAACTCGATAGCGGCGATGTGGAGTCAAGCGAAGCAACCGTGGCGCTTAAGTATCACGGCTTTGCCGGAGAGACCGAGTACGACCTGCTCGTGGCAACGAGTTACGACGACCCGGTGGTTGGACTAGGCGTAATGCGCAGCATTGGCGGAGCACTGGCAAGTGGTGACATCGTTATCACTGATACAAGCGTGGATACCTACCTGCAGTTCGTTGCCAACGTCAGTTACTCGTGGATTTGGGGCAGCAAGAACGCCAGCGGTGCGCTTGAAGTTTACTTCAATGGCTTCGGTCAACATGCTGGCGAGTACGATCCTGAAAGTCTGGCAAACAATCCTGATTTATTGCGACGTCTGTCTCGGGGCGAGTTATATACGTTGGGTCGAAACTACCTTGCAGGCAGCCTGACAATAGAAATGACGCCCCTTTGGACCGTGACACCGACGCTGCTTGCCAATGTCGGTGACCCGAGCGGTCTGTTCCAGTTAATTACCCAATACAGCCTTGGTGACAACATGACCTTGCTGGGGAGTCTCAATATTCCCCTGGGCGACGACGGCACGGAATTCGGCGGCATTGAAGTCGGCATACCCGGTCTCTACCTTTCCAGAGACGCCGGGCTATTCGCCCAGTTTGCGGTCTATTTCTAGTCCGATTTAGTATCTCGTTGCGCCGCCGCTTCCTTAATGCTGCGCAATAGATTATCGAAGATGGCTTCCGGAGCTTCGCCGAATACCGGATCATCAGTGCTCAGATGTGATGCATCCACGGTTACATCCTCTCCGCCCGCCGCCACTTTGTCGGCACGCAGGAAAAGATCTTCTTCTTCCCAGCGCATATGATTGCGAAGGCGATCTGCGTAGGTGAATGTATCGGCAATGACCCGGTCGCGAGTCACTGCCGCCCCAGCCACAATCGCCTCGAAGTCGCGCCGCAGAATCTGTCCGAGCTCAGCCAGTTCGCGATGCTCATCTTCAATTCGTTCGAGTCCCGAAGAGAGCCGTGGTCCCCGCGACCACAATTTGGCGTAGATCAGGTCTTCTTTTGGGTGATGCACCGCATCAGAATAGACCGTCAGGTAGCTGAGTATGTCGTGCAATAACTCGAAATCCGGCTCGTTACCGGCATGTATTCGACTGCCCTCTGACTCAAGCAGGGTCAGCATTATCGCCATATTGCGGTGATCTTCCCGAAGTTGTTCGAGGATCTGTGCAATTTTGTGTGTCACGCCATTCGCTCAGATAAAAATCCAGAGCGTTATCCTGCCTTTTGACCGGACATGGCGTTATTCGGGATATCACCTACCTCGTCGTAGGAATGCTCTCGAAGTTGCTCGCAGAATCCGGACTCAGCATCGCCTCAGCGAGGGCCGACATCAGGCCAACGACTGAGCTGCTCTGCAGGGCTGCTGTCGTAAGTGCGCCGGCGATCACACCGTGGCTAGGGCGGGCGGTGTATTGCCGCAGGAACTTCTTGAAAGATCGACCGGCCAGCTGAGTCAGTGCATGCTCGAGCTGGTGCATGCCAAAGAATCACAGACCAAGGCCGGCAGCCAGGCGCCAATACTCGAGTTCACCGTTCATTGCAGGGCCTGCGCGGGACTATTAGCTCGGTACTATTCATAACCCAAATCAAAACTCCAATCTGTGTTTCGGCTACTGGGATTATTTGGGATTCCACCATTCCACCATTTTACAGAGGCGCTATACTTGCAAGCCCTGGACGCCACAGCGGGCACACAGCCGAAGGTTGGCTGTCAGAAAGGACGAACAATGCTCAACATAAGCAAAATCATCATACCCATCCTGATTTTCCTGGCCGGGTGTTCGGTCAACCCGGTTACCGGCGACCGCGAAATCGTACTGATGAGCGGTAGCGAAGAGGTACAAATGGGTGAGCAAAACTATGCGCCCATGCAGCAGTCGCAAGGTGGTCAGTACGATGTCGATCCGCAACTCACCCAGTACGTCAAAAGTATAGGCAACAAGCTGGCTGCGGTAAGCGACAGTCCGTTGCCCTATGAGTTTGTTGTACTTAATAATTCTGTGCCGAATGCCTGGGCATTGCCGGGCGGTAAGATTGCTATCAATCGTGGTCTGCTGACTGAGCTCGGGTCCGAGGCTGAGCTTGCCGCCGTGCTGGGTCACGAGATCGTACATGCAGCAGCGCGGCATACTGCGCAGCAGATGACGCGTGGAATGTGGATGCAAGGGCTCGTCGTCGCAACGGCTGTTGTCACCAGCGATAGCGACTATGGCAACATGGCGGTCGGTGGCGCTGGTGCTGCCGCGCAACTGGTCACTATGAGATACGGTCGTGGCGCTGAGCTTGAGTCGGACAAGTACGGCATGCGATACATGTCGAAAGTGGGGTATGACCCGCAAGGCGCGGTATCGCTGCAACGAACCTTCTTACGTCTTAGTGAGGGCCATCAACAGGACTGGATTAGTGGCCTATTCTCCAGTCACCCACCGTCAGAAGAGCGCGTGCAGGCGAACATCAAGACCGCTTCAAATCTGCCGCAGGGCGGAATATTGGGGGTCGACAGTTTTCGAGCAGCTATGCAGAAAACGAATGCCGTAAAACCCGCCTATGATGCCTACGATGAAGGCCGCAAGGCGCTTGCGGATGAGGATATAGAGCAAGCGCTGGCGTCTGCCAATACCGCGCTGGACCTGTTTTCGGATGAGGCAAATTTTCATGCGCTGCGAGGAGATGTCCGGCTCATTCAGGACAAGTACGACATGGCGGTGACCAACTACGATCGAGCCGTTGATCGACGCGGAAATTTCTTCTACTACTACTTGCAGCGTGGCATCGCCAAAAATGAACTGGGCCAAGCGGACGCCGCCGAAGCGGATCTGGAGCGAAGTCTCCGCATTCTACCGACAGCACCTGCGCACTATATACTTGGCGAAATTGCAGCGAACCGCGGCGATACCGCGAAGGCGATTGAACACTACAAGGTGGTTGCGGAAACCGGTGGCGATATCGGCGCAGCCGCAACGGCGCAACTGGTGAAGCTGGAGTTGCCGACAAATCCTGGTGCGTACGTTGCGTCGGCCTGCGGCGATGACGGTAACGGCAGACTAGGGGTTTCAGTTCGAAACGACACCCAGGTCGTCATCCAGAGTATCGAGGTCAGAGTGACTTACGTCGACAGTGGTGGCAGCCAGCGTAATCTGACGCAGAGATTTTCCGGGCAGCTTAAGCCGGGCGAAATCGATAGTGCAGGTACCAGCCAGGCGTTCTCGGCCGGAAGTCGTTGCGCGGCGGAGGTCAGCAATGCGCGCATCGTTGAATAGGGTTCTTGCTACGCTCACGATTGTCATCTTGCCGCTCATTGCGAGCAGCGCGACGATGGATGAGGAAATTGATGCGTTACTCGACGCTGTTACAAGCAGTGAGTGTGTGTTTGTAAGGAATGGAAAAGAGTACGACGTGGATGATGCGGTAGCACATTTGCAGATGAAGCGTGAACGAGGTGGCCGTTACTTTGATAGCACTGAAGAGTTCATCGAGCGTATTGCGAGCAAGAGTTCGTGGTCCGGCAAGCCCTATGAAATACATTGCGGTGAGGATGAGCCGCACCTGGCGATTGACTGGTTCAACGACAGATTGAGCGAAATTCGCGAGGAACGATCGCGGGCATGGCCCGCTCCTACAAGAACAACGCATCCTGTAGGAGCAGGCCACCCTGTCGAACCTAAGCGATTTCAACTGGCACCCGCTGTGTTCCCATGACCCCGCGATTCAGACAATGCGGTCCATTGTAGGAGCAGCCCATGCCCGCGATTCAGCCAGGCGGTCCATTGCAGGAGCGGGCCATGCCCGCGATTCAGCCAGACGGTCCATTGTAGGAGCGGGCCATGCCCGCGATTCAGGCCGGCCGGATCGTTGCAGGAGCGGGCCATGCCCGCAATCCAGGCAGGGCGGATCGTTGTAGGAGCGGGCCATGCCCGCGATTCAGGCCGGCCGGATTATTGTAGGAGCGGGCCATGCCCGC
>CAZGVL010000055.1:0-14972 GCA_964528965.1 uncultured Woeseiaceae bacterium | reverse complement strand
AGGAGCGGGCCATGCCCGCAATCCAGGCCGGGCGGTTCGTTGTAGGAGCGGGCCATGCCCGCGATCCAGGCCGGCTGATTCGCCGTAGGAGCTGGCCCACCCCGTCGAACCTCACTGATTTCAACGGGCACCCGCTGTATTCCTATGACCCCGCGATTCAAATCGACGGACTACATACCTTTTTCGTCGAGCAGACGTTCCATCTCATCCATCACCGCGTTCATCTTGTTGACGATTGCCTGATACGGTTCCGGTGTCGCGAGATCAACACCCGCTTCAACCAGAAGAAGATACGGGTAGTTGGAGCCACCAGCGCGCAACAGATCTTTGTAGTTTTCCACACCGGCTTCGCCTTCGTTGACGATTTTTTCGTAAAGCGCCGCGCCTGCGGTCTTGGAGGTCGCGTACTGGAATACATACATATTGCGGTAGAAGTGCGGTATGAACATCCACTCGTTCGTATACAGGTCATCGACAATCACGACCTTGTCGTCGTGGCCATGGTAGCGCCGCACGATATCAGCATAGAGTTTTGAGATGCCTTCTCCCGATAACGCTTCACCGCGTTCTGCGGCTTCGTAGAGTGCAAGCTCGAATTCGGCGAACATCGTTTGACGGAAGAATGTGCCGCGCATTCCTTCCAGACCGTTGCCGAGGTAGTACAGCTGCTCGTCAATGGTCTCAGCGTTCTGCGACATGTAGTCCTGCAGGATCAACTCAAGCGATGTCGAAGGAATTTCGGCAATGAAGGTCGCGTAGCTTGCTGTTTCGAACGGTTGCTCCTGTCTCGCGTACAGCGTGTGCATCGCATGACCCCATTCATGCGCGAAGGTGGAAAGAGCGGGATAATTATCGTTGTGGTTCAGCAACAGGTAAGGGTGGACATCGTAGGCGAAGCCTTGCATGTACGCGCCAGATCGTTTGCCACGTTGTGGGTAGACGTGCATCCAGCGTTCATCCATCGCTTCTTTCTGCATGCTGACCCAGTCGTCACCGAGAATTGACATCGCTTCAAGCGTGATCGTCTTGCTGGTCTCAATGTCGAACTTCCGATCCAGAGAGACCAGTGGCGGGTAGATATCGTAGTAATGCAATTGTTCTACGCCGAGCATGCGTGCGCGCAGTTTGAAGTAGCGATGCAACGTCGGCAGCGCTTTGTTTACCTCTGCAACCAGCGTGTGATAGACCGCGGGCGGGATGTTGTCCTGGAATAATTCACGCTGTAGCACACTGTCGAAATTTCTGGACTTGGCGAGGGCCACCTGAGTTTGCACGTGGGAATTCAGTACCATGCCTACGGAGCTGCGATATTCGAGCCACTTGTTCCAGAAGGTATCGAAGACCAGCCTGCGGTCGTCACGGTTCTCGCTGCCACGCGCACGACCATAGCCTTGCGAATCGACGGTGACCTCTTCGCCGGTTGAAAGCGTAATGGTCGGCCAAGGGATATCGGAGTTGGCGATCAGATTATAGGTGTCCGAAGCCGCACCGAAAGTCTGTGAGAAATAGGACAGAGTTTGCTCGGTTTCCTCGCTCAGAGTGTGCGGCGCATTGCGCAGACTGTCATCAATCTGGAATGCAAACGGTGCCAGACGTTCATCTTCGTGCACGTAAGACTCGATCACTTCAGCGCCCACTTCGATCAATTCGGGCTGCATCCAGGCAGTTGCCTCGCCGAATCGCGAAAACATGATGCCCGCCAGCTGGTTTCGTTCCTGCGTGTCGGTTATGCGCACATCTTCATCGGCATTGAGTGAAGCGTATACATAGACGCGACCCGCCTTTTTCAGCGTGTCAGAGACAAGTCGATAGGTCTGGTACAAGGTGTCGGCGCTGTCGCCAAGGGTGCCGCGGCGAGCTTCGATTTTGTCGAAGTCGGCCATGACCTCTTCGCGAGCGGTGTTCCAGTCATCAACGGTTGGATAGAGTTCTGTGAGATCCCACGTGTGCGCTGGATCGACTGGCGCTTCGTCCTGAGCAAACAAAGGCTGAAAGGCGAGCACAGCAATAGTTGCTGTTGCCAGCAAGCGGAATTGACGAGTCATGATAGTCCCCTGAAATGTTCTATTGTTTGACACTATTTGCAGCGGCAGTTCCCTGCAATCAGGCCTAATACTAGTTGTTTTCCGTGTTTACCTCGGCAATCCACCGGTCGATTTCCGTACCCAGCATTGGCAGCGTGATGCCGCCATTGATAAGCATTCGGTCATGGAATTCGCGAATATCGAAGCGCTCGCCGAGTGCGTCTTCGGCATGTTTGCGGAGCCGCTGGATCTCCAGGCTGCCGAGCAAGTATGAGGTTGCCTGGCCGGGCACGGCGGCGTAGCGATTCACCTGCTGAGTGACCCCAGCAACGCTCTCCGCCGTATTTTCCAGCATGTAGTCCGTGGCTTGCTGGCGCGACCAGCCCATCACGTGCATGCCGGGGTCAATGACAAGGCGAGCGGCCCTGTAGGCTTCATTGGATAGCATCCCCATGCGGGCAACGTCATCCGAGTAGAGCCCCATTTCGTCGGCAAGCCGTTCGGTGTAGAGAGCCCAGCCCTCAGCCGAACCTGATACGTACATGAATCTGAGAATTGGATGCAGAAATTCGTTGTTCATGGCGACGGACACCTGCAAATGGTGCCCGGGATAGCTTTCATGAAAGGCGGTGGATTCCTGGCCGGCCCGGCTGATGCCTTGTGGGTTGTACGTGCCGACTGTGTAGCTGCCTGGCCGACTGCCGTCAGCCGAGCCTGCGGCGTAGAATCCGCCACCAGAATCCTTGTCATAAGGCGGCGACGCGATAATGATCATTTCTGCATCGGGTACATTCCCAAACCAGTCGCCTACAGCTGCTTCACCGCGAGCTACGGCAGCTGTGATGTATTGCATCATCTCTGCTTCGTCTTTAAACGTGTACTCACTATTGGTGCGTAACTCCGCCAGCAGCCCTTTGACGTCGCTGGTGCCAAAAGATGTCTTGGCAATCTGCAGCATTTCGCTCTGAATTCGGGACATTTGAGACAGTCCGGCCCGATGAATGTCCAGCGGATCCATTGAGATCGAGGACCAGAAACGGGCCGATGCCGCGTAGCAGGCCTCGCCATCGACATTGGCACTCACACCAATGCCGTCGTGGCCGTCGTAGTCGTTTGCCAGAAAGTCGCGATACCTGACCAGCGCCGGAATGACCTCCGTTTCCAGGATCTCGCGATACTGCGCGCTGAAAGCAGCATCATCCGAGCGCGCTGCCGGGCTGAAAAACGGTGATTCGTCAGTTGCTGAGTTGATCAGCGATGTCGTCTTCTCCAAGACCACAACAACATTGCTGGCCGGCGCGGTATAGCCCGCGTCCTGGCCCTGACGCAGGTTGCTGATTTCTGTCTGCAGGTAGCGCGGAATGTCGGCAACGCGGCGAAGCGCAGCTTGACGATCTGCCTCGGTAGCAATTGGCTGTACCGCGAGGGTTGATGCGAACATGTATTGCCAGCCCGTCCACGCTGGACTGGCATTCCAGAGCTCGGTGCGGCAAACCCGGCGATCAATAATGGCTTGCAATCGATCGCGGGTGAAAACGTAGGTAATTTGCTCCGGCGTCCCGGCCAGCTGGGCAACATCAATTCGGTCCAGCGCGGCAGCCCAGATGTCGATTTCGCTGTTCCATATCTTCAGCTGTTCCGCACTATGATCACCGAAATGGTCTGGCGATTCCTCGGGATAGCCGACCTCATAGATCTCCTCCGGGAACTGTGCGTAGTAGCCGTCAGTAAATTCCTGCGCAATTGTGTTTACGCGCTGCGCAGCGGAGTCGTCCGGTGAGTCTGAGCAGGCCACTATAGCAATAGCAAATAGTGCACTAATCCAAATTTTATGGGTCACGTCAGTTACCTGATAGTATTTTGCAAGGCTGTATGACACCACAGATGATGTTTTGTTGGTAGGCGAGCGCCACCGGAAGAGGTGTTGTATCGCATTTCACGGCACTATAGAGGCAGGTAGTTGAACTGATGGCGATACGCATTCAGACCGTAGTAGCAGGGGCAGTGCTCATCGGCGGCCTTGCGCTAGCGGCCATCGTCCTGAACAGCACCGGCCCGTCTGATGAGGCCGCGGATACGACTCGGTCTGATGCCCATTTCGATTCCGGTGCCGCCACCGAAGAGCGTATTCGAGCGCTGGAAATCGCTGTCGGTGAAGAGCGCAATGCACGACAGCTAATAGAAGAGGAGCTGCGCTTTGTCCTTGATGAGCTGGAGCAAGTCCGGAGTGAAGAAACCAGGCGCCGCCAGGAAAATACCGCAGACCCTGAAGACGTGCGGGTGGTCGAAGCCCGCCAAACGTCAAGACAACGGCCTCGCAATGAGCTCTCCTCACCGGAGGGTCGAACTCAAGCATTGATTGCTGCAGGCTTCAGTGCGGACCGCGCTGCATCCATCGTGCAAAGAGAAGCCGAGTTGCAGATGGGAGCGCTGCAGGCGAGATACGACGCGCGTCAATCCGGTACACGTCCGGAGCCAGGGAGCCTGGCAATTAATCCGGATGCTGCTCTGCGGGCAGAGCTCGCTGAAGCAGAATATGTTATGTACCGGGATGCTTATGGCCAGCCTACATCAGTTGCTGTCGGCAGCGTGATGCATTCGTCGCCGGCTCAGACGGCGGGGCTGCAAGCAGGTGATCGCATTATCAGGTACGGCGGTGAACGTGTATTCAGCAATCGCGATCTGAATGCGCAGACGATGCAGGGCACGCCCGGCCAGAACGTTTTGGTGGAGATTGAGCGCGAGGGTGTTCCGATGCAGGTTGTGCTGCCACGCGGCCCTTTGGGAATCAGCATTGGCGGACGCTGATGCGATTGTGATCGCGTGACTAGATAATAGTCGGCCTCACATGCAATATGGAGCGCAATTCACTCCGGTCCTGAGGCGCTAGCAACTCTTGAGTATTATTCGCTATTCAATCCCGAACAGTTTCACAGCCCTGAGTTTGCTGCTGGGCGTCACTTCTATTGTTACCACTCAGGTCGGCGAACTTGAGCTCGCGGCCTGGCTGATTGTGTGGTGTGGACTGCTGGATACGATGGACGGTGTGGCGGCGCGACTGCTCAAGGCAACGTCGAGCTTCGGGGCAGAATTCGATTCGATGGCGGATCTGGTTGCGTTCGGTGTCGCGCCCGCCATCCTGATATTTAATGCGGGCCTGCAAATCGGCGGCATTACGGTCGGTACCGGACAGTTCTGGGTGTTGCTGGTTTCGGTCGGCGTGTTCGTCCTTGCGGGAGCCATGCGTCTTGCCCGCTTCAACCTGTCGACGGCAATATCAATTCCTGGCTGGTTTACCGGTGTGCCGATAACTGCGGCCGGTGGCGGACTGCTTTCATCGATGGTCATCGTCATGATTCATTATGAGGATACGTCCAGCGTCTTGCCTTTGCAGCTGTATTTGCCGGTACTCATGTTTTTTCTGGCTATTTTGATGGTGTCGCGAGTGCGATTCCCAAAAGCGACAATGCGCAAGAGCAAGCTCATCAACGGTTTTCAGTTGGTCACCATCGCCGCGATCTTCTACTGTGGCATATTCCGCGTTTACCCGGAGTATCTGTTCGGTATCGGTGTGTTTTTGCTGGTATCAGGCACCATCGCCGGACGTCTGACCAAAAACGCGGCCGGATAAACACCTAAGAAGTCGTCGTATTGCCGTGCTGCAGCGTGCTTGCGCGGGGTGCCGGCGGGTGCCGGAAAAAAGAGTCGACACTGGTGCGAAACATCGTTTTTAACAGGGGGTTATATGGTTTCTCGTGTTATGGCTAAACCGTTCGTGGCGATTCTCGTGCTGGCTTCGCTGGCCGCGTGCAGTGCGGACAATTCCGTTGACGCCCCAGCCTCGTCATCGCCTGCAGTAGCGGACTACGAGGCGTACGACGGATTTATTGATATGTACTGGGACAGCGCAGCGGGTCGGCTGCTGATAAATGTTGCGGAGCTCGATACACCTTTCCTGTACCAGCCGTCGATGGCGCGCGGTGTCGGCTCAAATGATCTGGGACTGGACAGAGGGCAGCTTGGTAGCGGCAAGGTCGTGAGATTCCTAAAAAGCGGCCCTAAAGTGCTGCTGGTACAGGACAACACGACCTACCGGGCAAACACCGATGATTCAGCCGAGCGTAAGGCTGTCGAAGAATCATTCGCGCGTTCAGTTATTTGGGGATTCAATGTCATCGAAGAATCCGATGCTGGCGTGCTGCTGGACGGGACTGCGTTTTTTACTCGCGATGCCGTCAGCATTTCGGCGCGACTGGAGCGTGCCGGGGAAGGCTCCTATTCCGTTGATGCATCTCGCTCGGCAATTTACTTGCCCCGAACCAGGGCATTTCCCGACAACACCGAGGTTGAAGCCATTGTGACCTATGCAGGTCGACCGACCGGGCCGCACTTGCCGACGGTTGTGCCGGACCCGACATCAATCACGGTTCATCTGCATCACTCATTTATCCGGCTTCCGGATGACAACTATGTGCCGCTGCCGTATCACCCGCGTGCAGGCATGATTGGCTTTGACTTCGAGGATGCCTCATTCGCCGACTACGCGACGCCGATTGGGGACGAGCTAAATATTCGCTTTGGGCGCAGGCATCGGCTTGAAAAAGTGAATCCAGAAGCTGAGGTCAGCGAAGCCGTTGAGCCGATCATCTATTACCTTGATCCCGGCGCTCCCGAGCCAGTCAGGTCCGCCTTGCTCGATGGCGCAAGATGGTGGAATCAGGCTTTCGAAGCCGCTGGCTACAAGGATGCGTTCCAGGTGCAGCTTCTTCCCGTGGATGCGGACCCGATGGATGTTCGCTACAACGTGATTCAGTGGGTGCATCGTTCAACCCGCGGCTGGTCTTACGGGGATTCGATCATCGACCCGCGAACCGGCGAGATTCTTAAGGGTCATGTGTCATTGGGTTCGCTGCGCGTACGTCAGGACTATCTGATCGCTGAAGGATTGCTGGCGCCGTATGACAGCGAAGCTGTACCTGAGGAAATGTTGCAGATGTCGCTCGCCAGAATCCGCCAGCTATCGGCCCATGAAGTGGGCCATACCATCGGTTTTGAACACAATTTTGCGGCGAGCACGCAAGATCGTGCATCGGTCATGGACTATCCGGTGCCACTGATCAAGTTCTCGGACAATGGGGGATTTGATTTGAGCGATGCGTATGGCGACGGCATCGGTTCCTGGGACAAGCGCACGGTCATGTACGCGTATCAGGATTTTGCGGACGGTATCGATGACACTGCGGCGCGCCGTGAAATTATCGATCAGACCCTGGCGCTGGGATATGCCTATGTCGCCGACAGCGACTCGCGTTCGATTTCGACCGCACATCCCGATGGGAATCTGTGGGACAACGGCAGTGACGCTATCGCTGAGCTTGAACACCTGATGCAGGTCAGGACAAAAGCGTTGCAGCGATTCTCGGAGCGCAATGTCCGCTTTGATCGGCCGTTGGCAACGATCGAAGAAGTGCTGGTACCGATCTACTTGCTGCATCGATTTCAGATTCAGGCCGTCGCGAAGCTTATCGGCGGCAGCGATTTCTCCTATGCGATGCGGGGCGACGGTCAGGATGTCGTAGCACCGGTTTCTGCAGGGCGTCAGCAGCAGGCCATCGACGCAGTTATTGCAACACTGGCCCCGTCTGTATTGCAGCTACCAGAAGGTCTGGCCGGCAAAATTCCACCCCGGCCGCCGGGCTATCCGAAGTCCAGAGAAACTTTTGGCAGCGCGACAGGCGTTGTATTTGATCCGCTGGCACCAGCCGCTGCTGCGGTGGCCTTGACGCTCAATGTACTGTTAGAGCCTGCTCGGGCGGCACGCATGCAGCGAAATGCGGCTCCAGACTTCAGTGCTTTGCTTGACAGCCTGCTTGCGGCAGGCTGGTATGCAGAGGCGCTCAGCGGTGAGCAGGGGGCCATTCAGCGGCAAACGAATTTCCTCGTTCTGCAACGCATGTTGCAAATGGCCGTCGATAGCGATGCCGATATTGCCGTTCGCTCAACTGCAATGGATGCTGTGAATCAGTTGGACGAGTGGCTGGCAGAGCAATCATTGCCTGGGCGCACAACGCGCGGCCACTATGCACTTGCGCTTTTCCAGATTGAACGCATGCGCGCTGATCCGGCTAGTGTTGCAGAGTTGAGTGCCGTGTCACCGCCGCCGGGCGGGCCGATAGGCCAGGAGGCTTACTAATGACTATCACGATTGCCGTACTTGTTATTTATCTGGGGTTTCTCGCAGCGTTCGCGATCTGGAGCCGCAGCGAGACCAAAACGCTGAGTGGCTACTATCTCGCTGGCAAGAAACTGCCGTACTGGGTGGTTGCGTTCAGTACCAATGCGACCGGTGAAAGCGGTTGGCTGCTGCTGGGTCTGACCGGCATGGGATATACGGTAGGTGCGCAAGCCTACTGGGTAGTCGTGGGCGAGGTGATCGGTATCGCGCTGGCCTGGGGACTCGTTTCCCGTCGTCTCAAGCGACTCAGCGACACGACCGACGCGATAACCGTGCCAGACGTTCTGGTGGCGCGCTTTGATGACAAAAGGAATTTGGTTCGCTCGATCGCCGTGGCGATCATCCTGGTGATGGTTACCACCTATATCACGGCCCAATTGGTCGCTTCGGGCAAGGCCTTCAGCAGTTTCCTCGGCATGGACTACAAAACCGGTGTCGTGCTCGGCTCAGTCATTATTATTGCCTACACCCTGGTTGGCGGCTACAAGGCGGTGTCGTATACCGACGTACTGCAAGGTGTGCTGATGCTGGCAGGGCTTATTATCATGCCGATTGTTGCGGTTAGCGCCGCGGGCGGATGGGGCGCTATTTCGACAACTCTGTTGGTGGACAATCCTGATTTTCTAAACATGTTCTCGCTTGGCGATGGTGGCATCGGTGCTTGGGTCGCTATTGCCAGCTTCGTCGCGATCGGTTTGCCGTTTCTCGGCGTGCCACAGCTACTGGTTCGTTTCATGTCAGCACGAGATGACAATGAGTTGAAGAAGGCCAGAATCGTATCCGTGGTTGTCATGTTGCTGTTTGGCCTCGGCGCGGTCACCGCCGGAATTGCAGGACGTGCATTGATGCCTGGTCTGGCGGACCCCGAGACGATCTTTCCGTTGCTGTCCAATGAGCTGTTTCATCCAATTATATCTGGCGTGCTAATGGTGGTTGTCTTGTCGGCGATCATGTCGACTGCGGACTCGCTGCTATTGCTGGCCTCATCGGCGATCGTGCGGGACACGATGCAGAAAATCCTGGGCAGTCGCAAAAGCGACGGCCAACTGGCGAGTTACGGAAAACTGGTCACACTTATTATTGGTGTGGTCGGCATCGCCTTTGCTATTCCCGAGGCTCAGTTCATCTTCTATTTCGTGTTGTTCGCATGGGCAGGACTGGGTTCAGCATTCGGGCCGGTGATTCTCTGTCTGCTGTACTACAAGAAGACGACGCGTACAGGCGTTCTGGCAGGCATGCTGGGCGGTTTCCTGACGAGTGTCGTGTGGGTGCTGGTTTTCAAAGAGCACACGTACGAGCTGTACGAGGCTGTGCCCGGGTTCATTGTTGGCATTGTGCTGACCATCGTCGTCAGCAACCTGACCCAGCCCGGTGAAATTGCGGAGAAAAACACAGCCAGCGTGTAACCTTTTTGTTCAGCCGGCACTATAAGCGGGTATTACGACGAATCATTGAGGACACAAACATGCGCACACTGAAAATTGTGCTGTTTTTCTTATTGGCGGCAGCACCGTTAACGACGCCCGCGGAAGTTTCACCCGGCAACGTGCCGGCCGGTGCAGTCTGGTATTTTCATGCCGATTTCGAAGCGATGCGTAGCGGCGAGGCAGGGCAACGCCTGTACACGTGGCTCGATGCTGAGGTATTCGAAGAGATTCGAGACGAGTCCGGTGTCGACCTTGGCAAAGAGACCACGCAAATAACCGCATATGCCGAGCCGGACCACGGCATCGTCATCGTTATTGACGGCGATATCAGTCAGGAATCCGAAGACAAGATGCTGGCGATGGGCATGCTATCGGGTGATATGGACTTGCTCGAAGCGGATGGCAAGCAGTACTACTTCTTCTCCGAAAACGGCGGTGCGGACAATGAATCCGATGATATGGATATTGATTCACTTGATGACTCTGCCTATGTCAGTTTTGCCATCAAAAACAAAGTCATCGTGGCATCCTCGCAGGATAAGATGAGATCGTTACTCGATAACAACGGTAGCGCGACGAACCCGTCCAACGAGGCAGGAGCCTTGCTCGTTCTCAGTGCAGATCGCAGCCTGATGCAGGCCGGTGTTCTTGCGGACGAGTTCGGTGCTTACGACGGCGACTGGGATTCCAACATTCTGCAGAACACCAAACAGATTGCGCTGCTGGTATCCGATGAGGGTGAAAAAATTACTATTGAGGCTCAGTTGGTCGCGTCTGAGCCCAAGATCGCGTCGTCATTGGCAAGCATCGCTCGCGGCCTGATCAGTCTGCAGGTATTCAGTGATGACCTTGATGATGAGCTGAAGGGCGCGCTCAGTGGCACCACCGTGAACGTCGATGGCAGCATGCTGAACATCAAGGTGGCGCTGGACCCGGATATCATTGTAAACAGCGACTGGGACTAACCGCCGCAAGCGTAGTTGGCCGGATAGCAGAGGGTTCGAAAATCGATGTTAGGGGGTCGATTGCAATCGTGAACAGTGAGCAAGAACTAATTGCTGCAGCAAAAAAGGGCTCAGTTGAAGCCTTTACGGCGTTGGTGAGTGCTCATCGCGAGCGCCTGTTGAGATTCCTGCTGACGCGTTGTTCGAGCTACGCCGATGCAGAGGATGCTTTGCAGGACACATTAATGAGCGCTTATCGATATTTGCATTCCTACAACCCCAGATGGCGGTTCAGCACCTGGTTGTATCGCATCGCGCTGCGCAATGCCGCGAATGTTACCCCGTCGACATCTGCGGAACTGGATGAGCTCAGTAGCGATGAGGACGGCCCACTGAGTCAGTGTATTGCGGCATCTGACCGCAATAACCTGTGGCTCGCTGCGCGCAGACTGCTAAGCAACGAGGTTTATTCCGCCATGTGGTTGCGCTACGTCGAAGACATGTCCGTTAACGACATCTCGGCGCTGCTTGAGCGGACGGCGTCCTGGACCAAAGTAAACCTGTTAAGAGGGCGAAAAGCACTCGATGCGGAACTCAATCGAGAGCTGACCGACGACAAACCGAATGAGCAAGAGAGTGAGGCCTATGGATAAGCTGTCCAAGCGCTTGCAAGATGATGCAGGCAATATCGAAGTGACCATTTCGCCGGAGCTCGATGAGCGGCTCCGGGCATCCTTGCACGCAATTTCGTCAGAACCCGCGGTAGCGCCGAAAGCCGCTGCGCGGCCCATCTCAATGTGGTGGGCGAGCAGCATTACCGGCATAGCCGCTGTCGTCTCGATGATCGCGATCTTCAATACGCAGCAACCGGAGCCCAGGTCGGTCACACAGCCCCCGAGCAACCCCATGGTGCTGCCCGCGGTTGACTGGAATGCGAAGTCGGCGGTGTTAATCAGCCCGCTGCAGCAGGAATACGAGAACCTGCAGGCAGATCTGAAGAAAGCTGAGAAGGTTTTGAAGGAAGATATCGGCCTTTAAATCGCTTCGTCAGCACGAGTAAACGCCTGCCGGCCACGATCGGCAACCGCTACAGGACTTGTGACAGGCTCACAAGCTGTGGAAATCACCTGTTGATTCCTCTATCCTCGAAGTTGGGGAACAGTTCGCCGCACCAGAAACGAGCTACAAGTTGATTCTGGAGCCTAAAAAAACCACCGCGATAGGGGTCGCGGAAGCAGTTATAGCGAGCTGATTTTGCATAAGAAACTACCAACGGCCTGATCGCTGGTAACTTAAAATTCGCAAAGATCAATAATAAGGATGCTGGTTGTATGCCTTTAGCTGTTGTTCTGATTTTACTCGTCGTCGGTTCCGTTGTATTTCATCTACTCAGTCCCTGGTGGTTTGTACCGCTGGCGTCCAACTGGGGCATGATCGATTTCACGATTGACCTGACGTTTCTGGTTACCGGCGCAGTATTTGTCGCCGTCAATCTGTTCATGGCGTATTGCATCATCAAGTTCCGCTATAAGAAAGATGCGCGCGCGACATACGAGCCCGAAAACAAGAAGCTTGAGGCCTGGCTAACCGGACTGACTGCAGTTGGCGTAGCCGCCTTGTTAACACCAGGGCTGTTTGTCTGGGCTGACTTCGTCAACGTTCCCGAAGAAGCTCATGTTGTTGAGGCCGTTGGCCAGCAATGGCACTGGAGTTTCCGGTATCCGGGCGAAGACGAAAAGTTCGGCGAAGTTGATGCTGAACGAATTACAGATGACAACCCGTTCGGCATGGACCCGGATGATCCAAATGGCCAGGACGATGTATTAATTGCGGCGTCGGATGTGCGTGTTCCGATCGATAAGCCGGTCAAGTTCCTGCTGCGCTCTAAAGATGTGCTGCATGATTTCGCGGTCGCCGAATTTCGGGTCAAGATGGACCTGGTGCCTGGCATGCAGACCTACCTGTGGCTGACGCCAACAAAAATCGGACGTTTCGAAATCCTTTGTGAGGAACTGTGTGGCGTAGCGCATTACACGATGCGCGGGGCGGTCATTGTTGAAACCGCTGATGACTACGATAGTTGGATGGCACAACAGCCAACCTACAGCGAACTCTCCAGCAGGGCGGCCGGCAATGCGTCGATCGGGGCAGCACAGTACGCTGTCTGCGCTGCTTGCCATGGACAACAGGGCGAGGGTTTGCAGGCACTGAACGCGCCGAAACTCGCTGGCCAGAATGGCCAATACCTGAAGCGGCAGATCATGCACTTCAAGACCGGCGTGCGCGGTTCCCACGAGGACGATATGTACGGCAGGCAGATGGCGCCGATGGCTGCGACACTGGTCAACGAGGCGGCTATCGACAACGTCATCGCACACATTCAAACGCTATCAGATACGCCGTCAGTCGCGACCATCGAAGGCGATGTTGTTCGCGGCGCGAAGGCCTACGTTGTATGCGCTTATTGCCACGGTGGCGACGGACAAGGGGTTCAGGCGATGAAGGCACCACGAGCGGCCGGTATCGACGACTGGTACCTCGCGCGTCAATTGAAAAATTTCCAGACGGGCGTTCGCGGCGCGCACCCGACCGATCACTACGGCCGGCAAATGGCATTGATGTCCGACGTCTTACATGATGACCAGGCTATCAATGACCTCGTCGCTTACATAAATACGCTTTAGAACTGATCAGGAAAAAAAGTCTACTCTGATCATTTGACCGAACTAAGGGGAACTGGATGTCGTACGTTGCAATAGCTGATCGTGATCACGAGGTTGAACACCACGATCCGCAAACGTTTATTAGCAAATACGTCTGGAGTCAGGATCACAAAGTCATTGCGATTCAATATGGACTGACAGCGATTTTCGTGGGTCTGATCGCGCTCGGACTGTCTGTGATGATGCGCCTGCAGCTGGGCTTTCCAAACTCGTTCGACTTCATAAATCCAGAGAGTTATTACCAGTTTGTCACCATGCACGGCATGATCATGGTGATCTACCTGTTGACGGCCCTGTTCCTGGGCGGCTTCGGTAACTACCTGATTCCATTGATGATCGGCTCTCGAGATATGGTATTCCCCTATCTGAATATGCTGAGTTATTGGGTCTATCTGGTGTCGGTCATTATCCTGATCGCCAGTTTCTTCGTGGCCGGCGGTTCAACTGGTGCTGGTTGGACGCTGTATCCGCCGCAGGCAATCCTGCCCGGTACACCGGGTGTCGATATGGGTATTTTGCTGATGCTGGCGTCGTTGGCCGTCTTTATCGTGGCATTCACCATGGGTGGACTGAACTACGTCACGACGGTGCTGCAGGCTCGATGCAAAGGTATGACGCTGATGCGCATGCCGCTGTCGGTCTGGGGAATTTTCATTGCAACGATTCTTGGTTTGTTGGCGTTCCCCGCATTGCTTGTTAGCGCCATCATGATGTTGTTCGACAAGACGCTGCACACGAGCTTTTTCATGCCGGCGATCAGTTCGATGGGAACGGACCCCGGTTACAACGGCGGTAGCCCGATATTGTTCCAGCATCTGTTCTGGTTCTTTGGCCACCCCGAGGTTTACATTGTTGCTCTGCCTGCATTCGGTATCGTTTCGGATTTGCTGAGTGTGCATGCGCGTAAGAATATTTTTGGCTATCGAATGATGGTCTGGGCAATTATCGCGATTGGTGGGCTGAGCTTTGTTGTTTGGGCTCATCACATGTACGTCAGTGGCATGAACCCATACTTCGGATTTTTCTTTGCGACGACGACACTGATTATCGCGGTGCCGACGGCGATCAAGGTCTATAACTGGGTCCTCACCCTGTGGGAGGGGAACATCCATCTCAGGGTACCGATGTTGTTCGCGATCGGCTTCATCTTTACGTTTATTCACGGTGGCCTGACCGGCTTGTTCCTTGGCAACGTCACGATCGATCTGCCATTGTCCGACACCTATTTTGTGGTCGCGCATTTCCATATGGTCATGGGCGTGTCACCGATTCTGGTTGTGTTTGGCGCGATCTATCACTGGTTCCCGAAGATCACCGGCAAGATGTATAACGAGACGCTCGGCAAGTGGCATTTCTGGATGACCTTCCTGGGTACCTACGCGATTTACTTGCCGATGCACTACCTCGGATTCGCCGGAGTACCACGTCGCTACTTCGCGATGGGCAACACGGATTTCCTGCCGGACTCGGCGCAGGACCTCAACGCGGCGATAACGATTTCGGCTTTGTTCGTCGCCGCATCTCAGATTCTTTTCTTCATCAACATGATCTGGAGTCTGAAGAGTGGTCCCAAGTCTGACCCGAATCCCTGGGATGCGACGACGCTTGAGTGGCAGACG
>CAZGVL010000054.1:0-21752 GCA_964528965.1 uncultured Woeseiaceae bacterium | reverse complement strand
GCAGGGGGCGATTCGTACTGGTGGTGCTTTTGTAGGAGCGCCCCATGGGCGCGATTGCCACAAGCTCCGGGCCTTTATCGCGGGGTCTCAAAATGCAGCGTGCGCTCGTCGATAACCGCTCGATCCGATATACCGGCCCGCCCGTGCAGGGGGCGATTCGTACTGGTGGTGCTTTTGTAGGAGCGCCCCATGGGCGCGATTGCCACAAGCTCCGGGCCTCTATCGCGGGGTCTCAAAAATGCAGCATGCGCTCGGTCCGATATGCCGGGCCCGCTCCTGCAGGTCGTGCGGACATCACCGGCGTCTTCTGCAGGAGCGTATTCCAGCGCCATTCCTGCATAAAAAGCCGAGAAACACGAGCGGCTAGGCTCGACCTAATGACGCAAGCTGTGCCAGACGAGATCCAGATGTGGCGCGCTTCTACAGACAGACTGCGAGAAGATTCGGCAGGTGCTTTGCTTTTACGAGCTGGGGTTCGCTCCTTCAGTCAGTGCAAGCATGGCCGTTACCTCCCTGTAGGAGCGCGCCCCAGCGCGCGATTCCCCAGCTAATCCAGCAAATCCGCCACTGCTTCTACGTTCGAATATTTAGGATCGAGGCGGGTCGGTTTTGACGTGTCCGGTTGGGTGATTTCTACCAGCTTCGCCATTCCGTACACAGCCGCGCTTTGCAACACCGGCTGGCTGTCGTCGACGAACATCGTTGTCTCCGGATCGAAACCCACTTCATCCTGCAGCGCATGCCAAAATTCCTGGTGTTCTTTGGCATAGCCGTAATCATGTGACGAATGAACACCGTCGAAGAACGATGCCACGCCAGTGACGTCGTCTTTCAGTTCCAGCGTGTCCCGATGCGAATTCGTCACCATTAATACACGAATATCGCTGGCCTGAACCTGTTGCAGAAACGTCAAGGCACCCGGCAGGAAGCCGATGAGGTGGTCCATTTCGCGATGCAGCTGCAAGACATCAAGGCCCAGCCGCTCACTCCAGTGATCGAGGCAATACCACTCGAGATTGCCCTGCGTCTCGTGGAACCAGCGCATCATGTTCTCCATCGCAGCGCTGATGCTCAGGTCATGGCGAGCCGCGTACTGCTCCGGCACCAGCACGCGCCACATGTAATTGTCGTACGCGAGGTCGAGCACAGTTCCATCCATATCCAACATCAGGGTATCGCATTCGTTTAACGTTGCTTTGGGATCGAATATCACTGCTATATACTGCGCGGCCGGTTAGTTGTCAGGAAAGCCCGAATGAATCTCAAGGATTTGATCGAACCTATCGTTGCGTTGGCCGCTAATGCGGGCGACGCAATCCTCGAAGTGTACGCCACCGATTTCGACGTTCAAAGCAAGTCCGACGAATCGCCACTCACGCAGGCCGATCTTGCGTCAAATAGCCGCATTATTGCCGGGCTCGAGAAACTGACACCCGATATTCCGATCATCTCCGAGGAAATCGGCTTGCCATCTTTTGCCGAGCGCTCAGCGTGGCAACGCTACTGGCTGATCGACCCTCTCGATGGCACCAAAGAGTTCGTCAATCGAAACGGCGAGTTCACGGTGAACATCGCACTGATCGATAATAAGCGAGCTGTTCTCGGAGTGGTCCATGTTCCGGTGCATGAAAAGACCTACATCGGTTGCGAGGGTTACGGAGCCGAACTGCGCGATGGCGACGATGCCCCCCGACCCATCAGTGTTGCGGCGCACAGCAGCGACCCTGTGCGCGTTGTTGGCAGTCGTTCACATCGTGGTGCGAGTCTCGACGCTTATCTGGAACAAATCGGCACGCACGATATGGTGCCGATGGGCAGCTCACTCAAGTTCTGCGTAGTCGCAGAAGGCGACGCCGATATTTACCCGCGCCTCGGGCTGACTTCGGAATGGGACACGGCCGCCGCGCAGGCGGTGGTTGAACAGGCCGGCGGCAAGGTCTTACAGTGGGACGGCATGCCTTTGTTATACAACGATAAAGAAGATATTTTGAATCCGTTTTTTATTGTTATTGGCGCCGCTGATCGCGACTGGGTGGCGCTGCTGCCGGCCGACGAGTAGCATGTTGAACAACAGTATCTGGCAACACGTGATGGTTACCGACCAAGCTGCATGAACGACAAAGTTGATACAGAATCATTCAAGGAACTGGACCGACTGCGCGAACTACGCGTGAGTCACAGGGATCTCGACTACCTGATTGATCGGCTGCAGCACGATCCGATGATTGATCAACTGCGCATTCGTCGCCTGAAAAAGCGTCGGCTGCTGCTAAAGGACATGATCACCAGCCTGGAAAGCGAGCTTATTCCTGACCTTGACGCTTGAGCTTCTTGCCAGATTCCAGAATCGCGCCTATGTGTACCTCACCTCGTTCACGGGCCAATTCGACCTGGCGCTGTCGCTCTGCCAGTCGTTTCGCTCTTTCCCCATCCAGACCCGCTATACACTGTGGACAGGAAACTCCTTCGTGGTAATCGGGCGACGCGATATCTTCGCTGCTTAGTGGCCGACGGCAGGCATGGCACTGCACGTAGCCACCCTCAGCCAGATCACGATCTACTGCAACTCGCGAATCAAATACGAAGCACTCTCCGTCCCACTTTTGCTCTTCCGCTGGCATTTGTGCGAGATAATTCAGAATACCGCCTTGCAGGTGATAGACCTCGTCAAACCCCAACTCCAGCATCAGCGCGGTCGCCTTCTCGCAGCGGATTCCGCCGGTGCAGAACATCGCCAGTGGTCGATCCCTGGACGTTGCCGCCAGCTTTTCGGCGAATGCTGGAAATTCGCGAAAACTGTCAGTGCCGGGATCAACGGCGCGCTCGAAAGTGCCGACCTCAACCTCGTAGCGATTGCGCGTGTCGATAACCAGCACATTCGGATCTTCTATCAGCGCATTCCAGTCTTCCGGAGGCACATGTTTTCCGGTTTTGACGTGCGGCAGGATGTCCGGGCGACCCAGCGTGACGATTTCCTTTTTGGCACGAACCCGCATGCGCCGAAACGGCGCCTCGTCGGCATCGGTCCAGCGCGCATCAATGGATGACCCCAGCGAAAGCCTTGTCGTCAGCCAGGAAAACACCTTGTGCACTGCTGCCTCACTACCTGCAAGAGTGCCGTTAAATCCCTCGCCCGCGACCAGGATGGTTCCGAGCAGCCGTTGCGCGTCGCAGACGGACAGCAATTCGGCGCGAAATTTATCGACGTCGGTAATGTCCAGAAAACGGTAAAACGAGACTACTTTCATTCCTCTGCCTGCTTCATGCCTCGACCTGATCCTCGGAAATAGTCAGTGACAGAATACTGTGACGTATTTCTTCGCCGAGCACGAGTCGCGCATCGGCACCGATGCCAACAATACTTTCATCGAACTCCAGATTCCCATCCGCATTTCTACGTAAGACGTCCTGGCCCTGAAGCTGGCGTATAAAATCATGGAACAGTGATTTGTTGAAAAAGTCGGGCGAGTGCAAGCCATAGATCATCGACAAGCGCTCAGCGCTTATCTGACACATGCGCTCCAGTCGGGCACGTGACAGCGTACCTGATCCGTTATGCACCAGGATGGCGACGACCAGGTAGAAGCGCTGCAACATCGGCACCATCGCCTGTCCGAGCATCAGCAATTGATACGCCTGAGCCGAACCTGCCGGCGGGCGCAGCAGCATCTTCTTGTTCTTCCCATGCGTAAGCAGGCCCTGATCTGTCAGCGCATTGATCGCTTCGGTCGTGATGTCGTCAGCATCAGCATCGTCCCACTTCAAGTACAGCTCTCGACGCATGAACGGATAGATCAGTCGGACGAGTCGCTGTAGTTCGGCATGCTCGAGTTGCCTGCCCTGAATGAAACAGCAGGCCACTGATGCCGGGACCGCGAGCAGATGAAGAATATTGTTGCGGAAATAAGTCATGAGCACTGCCGTGTGCTCAGTCATGTGTATGACATCACCCATCGGGTGTGATGAGCGGCTGATCACATCGAGCTTTTCGCCATGCGCGATGATCTCGTCGGGGCTCCAATCAGGAACCGTGACGGATTCTGAATAGCGGAACCGCTGCAATAAATCGATACTGAGTTGCAATTGGCTCCTGAGCTCGTTCGCGCCGATTTTCTGTTTCGGCGTAGCGAGCAAGACATAGGCAAGCAAGCTGATCGGGGTAACCGCGGCGGCCGAATTAATTCCGCCCATGATGTCGTGCCCGAGTTCATCGACGACATCACCGAGCCAGGTCGGGCGATCACCATTCTCAGGCGCATTCTCACGCCAATCCGGTTGCTGCTGGTCGAGGACCGATTCCAGATCGATGGGCTCACCAATGTTCACATACACCTTGCCGAAATTCTCGCGCAGTGACTTGATCGAACGTAGCAGCCCAAATACCGATTCCTTTTTCTTGACCGCCCCACTCATTTCGCCGATAAACGAGTCGCCCTCAATCAGCTTTTCGTAACCAAAGTAGATCGGCACAAACACTACCGGGCGTTTCGGATCTTTGACGTAGGAGTTCACGGTCATGGCCAACATGCCAGCCTTGGGCGCCAGCAAGCGTCCTGTCCGGCTTCTGCCACCCTCGACGAAATATTCTATCGAGTAGCCGCGCACCAGAATCTGGTGCAGATAGGCGTCAAACACCGCCGCGTATACCCGGTTCCCCTTGAAGCTGCGACGCAGGTAAAACGCGCCACCGCGGCGCAAGATCCCGCCGATCACCGGCAAATTCAAATTAATACCCGCGGCAACATGCGGCAGGTGCAATCTCTGTTCGTAGACGATGTAGCTGAGCAGGAGGTAGTCGATGTGACTGCGATGGCACGGCACGTAGACGACCTCCCGGTCCTTCGCGACTTCGTGCAATCGCTCGGCGTGGTTGAGCTCAATGCCGTCGTAAATATGCGTCCAGAGCCATTTCAGGAAGCGGGCAAATATGCGGATAGTCGGGTGGGAAATATCCGCCGCTATTTCCAGTGCATACTTGCGCGCGCTGTCCTCTGCTTTTTCCCGTGCCGCCTTGCTGTCGCCCGCCTCTGTATCGATCGCGCGTTGCACACCCGGCGCCGCGAGCACCTGATTGACCAGCGTCCTGCGATGCGAGAGATCGGGTCCAACTGTCGCTGTTCGCCCCTGTCGAAAATGCACGCGCAGAATGCGCGAGACCTTTCGGTACGCCACCGCCGACTCGAGGCCCTGCTGCACGATCGAACTCAGGGGTAACGCCGCACTGTACCTCAGCAGACTATTACGGCCATGCAGTACAGTCGCGAAAAACTTTCGAGTGCGTCCTGCGACGTCCCATGCTTCAGAAAAAAGCAACTTGAACAGTGAATGCTCTTTGTCCGGAGAACGACCCCAGTAAATCGCAACCGGGATTAGCAGTAGATCCTGGCAGCTCTGATCCGCTGCATTGACCAATTGCTGCAATCGAAGTGATCCGGATGGCTGGCGACGACGGAACACGAAACCCTTCTTCGGTCGCAACACCACGAATCGCCGCGACAGTCGTGTGCCGCAAAAATCGAATGGCTCGTTTGGCGATGGCAACCCGTTTCGTGCGCATGCCCGCTCCAGTGCCAGCAGGTCAGCCAATCCACCGGTTTCCAGAACGTAGCAAAGCGCCGCACTTTCATCGCGGACCAGGTCTTGCGGCGACTCCGGCAATACGGCCGGCCTTGCCCAAACCGCAAACAACTTGCCGGCCAGCCAGTACAGCGGCTTGAATAATAATCGCGCAATGCTCATGGCGAATCAGTCTACCGAAAACAAGCTTCCGTAGAATGTTGATTTTTGCAAAAAGTTGCGAACGGTTCTCGCTAATTCTGCTTAGGCATAAGGCCCTACAGCAACTTGAGGCACTTGTAGACTGGGTCTAATCTTCACTACCACCTTCTGCCTCTTTCATCGCGGCGTCCAGGTCGTCTTTGGCCTTCATTAATTCCTCTTCAACTGCTTCGGCGGCGTCAATGGATTCGTGATAGGACTCACCTAAAACATCAGCAGCTTCTTCGACCTCTTCAGCAGCGCCGGTCTCGTCATTTGATCCACTGCAAGCAGCGAGTAAAAAAATCGAAAGAAATAGTAGAGCTTTCATAGCAAAGTCCTTGGTTGGAAAATATTGGTTGGAAAATCTAAGTTGAAGGTAAGGTCTGAATGAACCGCGCGAGATAGTAGTTTATCTCATCAATGTTGTCGGTCAGGCGATGATCACCATCCACTATATGCAATGTTGCCGCGCACTGGCCTGCAAATCGTACGCTGTTTTCGATCGGCACGATATCGTCACTCCAGCCATGCACTATGCAGATGGGGATAGCGGGAGGCGCGGGCGTCAGCTCCTCGTAGCCGTCCATGTAATAAGCCGGGGCAAGCACGAACAAACCTGCAGCATTCAGCGCTGTGGCGGCCGCCGTTGCGACATGACCGCCCATACTCGAGCCAACCAGGATCAGCGGGTCATCGATATGCGCACATTCGCTGATGAGCTTATTGACGCGTTCGGTTGGATCCGCGATACCCTGATAATCGATGCTATCAGCGCTACAGCCCAGCTCTTTGACCTGCTCAGCCATCGCACAAATCTTGGTCCCCCACGGGCCGCTTTCCTGGCCGTGCGAAAAAATCACTGTCGTCATATCAAAATTCCATCACCTGTATCACAGGATTCTTCGATGTGTCGCACCAACAACCAGCCGCGGTCCTGGCCCCAAACGGCAAATTCACCGAGCCGCATTGTCGGCACGCCCCATGCGCCCGACTGCATCATTGACACACGATTTTCCTCTGCCATGGGTTGCCATGCATCGCCCTCCATCGCTGCCTTCACATCCGGCCAAAACAGTCCGGTTCGACCTGTGACCTTTCGCATCCCGCTGTCAGTTGCAACGTCAATGCCCTGCGCCCAGATTGCATCGGCAGTATTTTGCAGAAAGTCGCGCTCGCGCTTTTCACCGATAGCATACTGGAACACAGCCAGGCATCTTTCAACGCCGGCACCGAGCGGGTCTATGAAATTTCCGAATGGAATCTGCAACCGCCGCGCTTCTCTGTTCACGTCGGTCACGATATAGATCTGCTTGGCGCGTGGAACCTGCATGCCGCGCATGACCATCGGCAACACGGGTCGTATTTTCAGAGCCAGGCCGAATGCGTCCGCGATCGCACAGGCCCGTGGCAAGCAGAGGTAGGAGTACGGGCTCCGAAATGAGAAAAAAAACTCCAATGCTGGTAAATCACGCGCAGCCACCGGCGGCGTAATGGGCAACGAGATTTGCATCGATTGGCGTATTGAGGCGAGCACGGGCGGACTTGTTGCAGCCTGCCGCGCGCCTAGCACATCGAGCCGTTCGGTCAGATAGTGCAGGCGATCAACGCCCCAGTACCACTCACCGGCATAGTGGATCGTCGCGGTATTGTAGTGGCCAAGTCTTTCAAGACGCCGTTGATTGCTGAGCAACATCGCATCGCCGTCGATGGACTGGTCGGCATCGCGAACGCGCCGACCAACCTCTTCGGCGTCGCCTCGCCAGTACAACTCAATCCCCTGCAGTAGTTCGCTCTGGTATTCGTCGCTGCCGACTTTGCTCGCAAGCGCACATATCAGGCCTTTGCGGTACTCCACTGGCGGTGCCTTGCCTTTGTCCAGCATAGGCACGCCGAGCTCCAGTGCAAGGCGCTCGCAGTCCTCCTGCGCATAGCGCGCGAGCATATCGGGCTCTGGACGATAGTCATCGCTTAGCGCCTGCGTGAGGTACAAGCGAAGCTCAATGTCATAGTGTTCGACCAAAGCTGGCAGGTAGTGGCAAAGCAAATAGGAATAGGGGTCGTCCAGTTCGATAAAAACGGATACCACATGCCTCCGTCGGCACACACGTCTGCGCAGCTCCGCCAGCCGCCGTTTGATCGTGAGTATTTTCGAGCTCAGCAAGAACCGTACGAGTGCCGAGCGCAGTGCTGTTTGGCTGCTCACTCTTCATCCCATGCAGAAGACGGTTTCCACAATAGCTCATCGAGGTCGGGTTGCCAGCGATACTTCTGCATATCAACTCGGCCACCGAGAACGGCAACGTCTTCCTGCGACAGCCGCTTGCTCTGCTCAGTGAATTGACGGCTGTCCTTGTCGAACGCAATCTTGCCCGATGACGTGATGACCCGGTGCCATGGAACAACATGTCCCTTGGGCAATTGTCTCAGCGCGTATCCCACCTGCCGTGCTCCGCGAGGGATGCCGGCTATCGCCGCGATCTGACCATAGCTCGCAACACTGCCCGCCGGGATGTCCCGGATCGTGTCCCAAATTCGCTGCATGCGAGCTTGCCGGTCCATTGCTTCCTTTGCTTAACGAATCCCGAGGCGGACGCGAATTTCCCGCTTTGCGTCTCGTAGTACTGTGTCCCGATCCAGGCTATCGAGAATTTGCTTGACGACGAGCTTCGGACCGCCGTCGCCCCACGACTTGCCATCGGCCAGATACTCTGCGGCGACCCGCCCGACGACATAAGTACTGTAGTAGGCAATCGCACCCTGCGCACCTGCTGTCACCAGCGTTGAGAGGCCGGCGGTGCCAACCTTGAGGGCACTCGATACAAAGTGCAGGGCCCAAACAGTGCCCATCAGGGCCGCCGATTCCGCGACGATCACCTTCACCAGTGAGCCAGCCTCTTTCTGGCTGAGCGGCAAACCATAGACTTTCGACAGGTGCACCACCATACCAACATCAATGAACGCTGCGGCGAACAAATCAGCAACCGGTATCGGGTTGAAGGCGACCGCGACGCCCTTCGCGACACAATAGGTTCGCACCAGCTTGTCTCCAAGTTCACGTCGCGCTGCGAGTATCCGTCGGCCCACCTGGTCACTGAGGTCTGATGCGAACAAGCTGGCATTGAGAGCGGCCAATGTCTTGCCCTCGGCATCGAGAATTTCCCACAGGCGGATGCGCAGTGCCGAGACGTCAGGCGGCCGCGTTCTTTCTGCCGCGGTTTCATTACCGTCAGCATCCACTTCGATGACCGTTTGCGGTCTGGGCTGCGCAGCAACTGCGATTACATGCTCCGCGTCGACGATGCCGTCGGTTTTATCCCGCACGGATTGCAGGAGGTTCTCAAGCTCCTCTGCGGTAAACAGATCGCTCTTGTTCAATGCGATCAATACGGGCCGCCCCTGCGCTAGTAATGTGCGCAGTGACAAGAGCTCCGTCTCGGTGATGTCGCCGTCCAGCACGAAAATAACCAGATCAGAACGACCTGCCACTTCTTTTGCAAGTTGCTCACGGCCCTCGCCGCCGGCTTCATCCAGGCCCGGCGTATCGATCAGGAATACGCCACCGGCATCAACTTCATTCCAGGGCTGCATCGATGAATGGCGGGTTTCCCCATGCAGGGGGCTGACGGCGAATGCATCTGCGCCAATCAGTGCGTTCAGCAACGACGACTTGCCGGTACTGACACGGCCAAAGACCGCCAGATGCAAATGACCATGCTCCAGCTTATCCAACATGCTCTGGACAGAATCGTAGTCGTGCGTCAGCGAGTCGCGCACACCCGCCGGAAGACGCGCATCACTGATGAGCTCGCGCAGGCTTTCACGAGCCAGGGTCAGATGGTCGGAGCCGCCGTCAGATCTTGTCGGCGCGCGGCTTTTCGTCCAGGGCCATTTTGGCAACGCGTCTAACGCCCGCTTCAATATGTTCACTAATGCCTTCCTCAAATTCTCTGGCCGCTGTGTCAGGCACAAGCTCGCCGTGCCGCGACAGTGTAAGCACAAGACTTCGACCCAGAGCGTCGAACAATAGTCCGTACGCGACCGCATGAACAAGACCACCGGCAACGGTGCCAATGCCCGGAAATGCCTTAAAGCCATTGCCAGCGACCGCGAGCGTCAGTGGTAGCGTACGCCCGACTCGACTCTGGCTCAGCGACAGGAACTCTTCAATGTCGAGATCTCGCGGCGACGCGCCGAACAATTTGCACAGCTCCTGTGTCATTGCCGTGCCGATGTAACCCTGAATCAGAATATCGGTACCTGGACTTATCGCCGCGAGCGCGCCAACAACAGCTTTGCGCGTCGCGCTGCGGATAACCTGCTCGGCGCGCTGCAGTCGGTATTCCGCCTCAGCCCCTGCCAGTTTGTCGGCCGCAAGTCGGAACACCGCGCGGTCTCTGTTGCCGGCCAATGGCTGCGCCACATCATCCAGCAGGCGATTGATCGCGACCACAAGTACGCCGATATCTGCCGGGCGCTGCCGACGACCAACATTCTCGGAGCCGTCGGCCGCCCGTTCAATGACATCAACTTCGCCGCCCGCAGACACGGCGACAACGCGGTCGCGCTGTAGCTGCCCGCCCATGTTATCGACATGCTCAAGCAATCGCTGCATCAGGGCCGCTTGTTCCTGCATATCGAATCGATCGGCCTTGTTCATCACCAGCACCAGCGGCTTATCGAGTGCGAGCAGCAACTCGACAGCTCTACTTTCGACTCGGGTCAGATCGCCATCGCAGACATACATGACGACATGCGCGCGTCGCGCCTCCTCAAGCGCAAGCTCGTCAAAGCCTTCCTCCAGGCCACCGGTGCCGGGAACATCCGTTAAAAGAATTTCTGCGCCGCTCTCGTTGCGCCAACGATAGTGCCGAATCTCGGACGTAGAACCGCCCACGACGTCGATACGAACATCTGCCTCGGGGACCAGCGCCTTTATCAGAGAACTCTTGCCAGTACTTATCTCACCGAAAAAACACAGATGAATCGCACCGCTGTCCCTGCGCTGCGCAAGCTCTTTGAGCTCTGCCTGGGCAGCGCTCACATCAACGCCAGAATCTTCCGCAGCGCGCAAGCGTCGTTCAATCTCTTCCTGTGTGAGTTGTTTCGAGACCGGCGCTTTGGCAACCGAGTACTTGCGGCGAACAACCAGACGCCAGACCAGCATGATGGAGGCGAACAACAGAATGCCGATGAAACCCAGATATCCGTACAGCACGACGCGTGGTCCCTGTACCAAGCGGTCCCACACATTCAACGCGGACTCGGTAATGAACAGCAAGGCACCTATCGCGATGATGACGGCCAGCAAGATCACCACTGCGACTGCCGCACGAATAAATCGATCGAGTTTCATTGTCGGTCAGATTGCCGTAATTGCTGCCGGATAGGAAGGTTGACAAGGTATTCGCGGGCATGGCCCGCTCGTACAGGCACTTTGAACGATGACAATTGCCACCTGTAGGAGCGGGCCATGCCCGCGATATCTACAGACTACAGCTGCGAATCAACCCAGCGGCCGAGCTTCGCTTCCAGCATCGACAACGGTAACGACCCGTCTTTCAGAATTTCCGTGTGAAAGGCCTGCACATCGAATTTGTCGCCAAGACGGGCCTCTGCGTTGTCACGAATTTCACGAATCTTGAGCTGACCTATCTTGTACGCCAGCGCCTGGCTCGGAATAGCCATGAATCGCTCGGCTTCGGACACTGCTCGCGTCTCGGAAACGGCAGAATTTGCGTACATGAAATCGAGCACGTCCTGCCGACTCCAGCCCTTCGCATGCAGCCCTGTGTCGACCACCAGTCGTATCGAGCGCCACAGCTGTGCGTTCAAAGCACCGAAGTAATCGTACGGATCCTGATACAGACCAAGCTCTTTGCCCAATGTCTCGGCATAGAGACCCCAGCCCTCCACGTAGGCTGTGTAGCCGCCGAAACGGCGGAACCTGGGGAGATAGGCCGCCTCTTGCTGCAGGGCGATCTGGTAATGATGCCCGGGTATCGCTTCGTGGAGAAACAGCGACTGCATGTCCCATTTAGGCCTTACGCCGACGTTGTACGCGTTCGCGTAGAAGATTCCGGGGCGAGCGCCGTCCGGTGTACCGCTTTGGTAGGAGCCTTTGCTGGCCGATGCCTCGCGAAACGGTTCCACGCGCCGAACTTCGAAAGCTGTAATTGGAAAGGTGCTGAACAGATTCTCGGCCCGTGCAGCAACATCATCGGACATGTCGCGATACGCCTGAATCAGCTGTTCTGGCTCGTCGTAGAAAAATTGTGGGTCGGCATAGACGAACTCAAAGAATTCCTCGAGGCTGCCCTCAAATCCGACCTCCTCCATTACGCCGCGCATCTCGCCATGAATGCGCTCAACCTCACCCAGTCCGATCTGATGAATCTCGTCTGGCGTCAGGTTGGTTGTCGTGGTTCTGCGCACGAGGTAGGCGTACCAGTCATAGCCACCTGGCAACCCCACCATACCCACGGACTCACGCGCGGAAGCGACGTACTCATCACCGAGAAAGTTATTCAGGCGCTCGAACGTAGGGACTATTTTGGTAGCAATCGTATCTGCATACGCGTCCGTTAGCCGGGCTCGATCTTCATCATTGAAATCCGCCGGCATGTTTTTAATCGGCGCATAGAACCCGCTTTCAAGTGGATCATCGACGATCTGCGATGCAACTTGCGGCACGAGCTTTTGCATCAGGATACGTGGCTGAACGACACCCTGCTGCATGCCCTCTTTCATGTTTGCGATGGACTGATCGATATACGCAACGAAATCATCAGTACGACTCAGGAAGTCGTCGTAGTCTTTAACCGTCTCAAACGGATGCATACCGCTGCCGCTGCCGAGCTGCACGAAACTGCTGGTCATCGAACGAAATTGATTCATCGGTTGCAGGTGCCCAGGATAAGCCTCACCTTCAATCGCGATTTCACGATCAAGAGTGAACATGTCATAGCTAAGAAGGTCCTGGCCTTCAAGCTGTTCTCGATCGATCTCGCCAATCCGACGCAGGAACTCTTCGTTGAGCAGGTGCCGAGCCTCCCGGTACTCGGCGCCAATACTAATGGCCAGCCGATCGTTGTATCGATAGTCACCAATCTCTGTGGCAGAAGCCGGGTTGAGTTCGAGGCCACGCTCGAAATACTCTTCCAGCATCTCGGCCAACGCGGTTGATGCGTCTACAGTGGCAACTTGCTCTGCAACAGGCGGCTGCGAATCACCGCACGCGGTAACAAACAGTGAGCCCGCCAGAATGGCGGCGATTAGCAATTTCATTGGTTTCCCCAGAGATGCTGCAAACCAGAGTTATAGAGACCGCCCCGATGTCTGCGCGTTCATTTGATGCGCTGCAGCATAACGGTATTCGAAGCGGGTTTATAGGCGCGGCCTGCCCGGAGGGCCCGGTTTAACGGCAGGGTTCAAGCTATTTCGATGTTGTCAGGCGCAATCTTCAACGACCGGAGCAAATGCCGTGCTGGTCACCCGGCATCCCGCCACGGTCTGGTGCAGCGTGAACGAAACCGGCTCGTTGCTGCCGAGCGGTTGAAAGACGAGCAAAATGGTAACGCCATGCCCGACGGCGTCCTGTCGTTTGCAAATACCCGCATCGCATTGCACGGCGAATTTATCCGTCGCAAATGCACCAAGGTTGCCGAGGCTACACAGATAGGCGAAGACCTGACTATGAATCCGTTCTGCCAGCCGTGCATCTTCTTCTTCAAATACAGCCCAGCGTGTGCCGTGGTCGATCGCGTTAACGATGTGCAGGCACAGGCGACGAATCGCCAGATTCGAATACATGCTCTGCGCCTCACTCCCCCTGACCATCGTCACTGATCCCGTCACACGAGTCCGGCCAGCGACACCATTGGTGATCGCGTTCAGGCCAGCTCGTGTCAGCCGCAGTGCCTCCTCGTCGGTGATGTCGCAGGTTGCGACCAGGCGACGGCTTAAGCTGGCGCTGTCCTGACTAAGGCCACACCACGGTCCGTGAGTGCGGTCAGATTTGCAAATCAGACCTGCCAATGCGGCTCCTGCCACTCTGGCAAGTCCGTCATCGTCGTCGCGTTGATAGACACGTGGAAAATAACTGATGATATTCGGGCTCGCGTAACCCTGGTCCCGGACGCCTTTGACAGCGTCCGCCGCCGTTTGCCATTCGATGGCTGGATCGTTGATCAACATCGCACCGCGCTCCCGGCAATAGCGTTCTGCGGCAAGCACTGCAGCGGGACCAGGTTCCCTGCCTTTGCCTGGCGGAGGCACGTACAGCAAATCAAAGTGGTCAACCTGCTGTAAAGCGAACAGTCCGGTCTCGTCTTTCCGTGACCCTATCAAATCATAATCAGACAGCCCGCTGCCATCACTCCCCTGCTGCGCGGAGCCGACGTAAGACGACTCGAACTGACTGCCCATACCAATCGTCGCTTCTGGTCGATGCGTCGGGTACGGCTGTTCAATTCTCGCTAAGGTTGATGTCAGGATTGTGTCGCCAACGAATGTGTTCGCATCTTCGCGAATACTGACTTCGCGGAACATCTCCTGATCAATGATCATTCCGTTTCTTGGGTCAACGCGCTGCAGCGTCAGGTTGAAGAGGTTGTCATCAGCGTCGATACCGTCGTAGTCGACCGCTGCACGGACACATTCAGCGGAGCCAGGCTCCACTGCTCGCAAGACCAATGCTGAGCCGCTCGCCGGTAAACAAATCATCGCGCCGCGCGCATTGTTCGCGACGCGGACAACCACGAGCCTTCGCCCACCATGTTCAAAGTATGTCTGCACGGCCGGACCCAGGCTTGAGCGAGTCCATACGTCACCAAAGCGACGACGAAACTCGCCGAAACTTTTTACTGTGACCGGTGTATTCAGGGGACCACGAAGCGCGCGACCAACAAACGCGGTCGTCGATTCGGTTGACACTTCGATGGCTTGATCCATCGGTGTCATTTCTGTGACCGTGAAGCCACGATCAGCTCGATCTGACAAACCTATCTCCGCGATAGCCAGATAACGATGCGGACATTCTAGTCAGTGAGCGCTCGAGATACCATCATTGATTGATGCCGATTGGCGAATACGCTGTCACTTCGCTAGTCTCTTAAAACGCTCTGTTGCTGTGATCTCAATGACCGACTTTCTTGCTAACGCATTTCCGACTCTCGCAAAGAGCTTGCCCAAAGCGTCATTGGCGAGTCTGCCAACGCCTGTTAGCAAACGGTCACTCAATACAGCCTCAGGGCGACAACGGGTTTCGATCAAGCACGATGACCTTACCGGCGAGCTGTACGGCGGCAACAAGGTTCGAAAACTGGAGTACATATTTCGCCTTGCGCGCAGCAGGAACGCGCAACGCATAGCGACGTTCGGTACGGTCGCCTCAAATCATGCTTTGGCAACAGCCCTATATGCCTCGGCAAGCGGATTCGAATGCACGTGTTTTTTGTCGCATCAGTCGAAGACTGCCAATGTGGGAAGAGTGCTGAATATGCACCTCGACAACGGCACCGAGATCGTTCGGTTCGGCGGTGGTCGTGCAAGTCGAGTCGCAACCATGCGCGATAATCTGTTGGGCCGCAACGCCTGGGTCATTCCGATCGGCGGATCCTCGTGGCTGGGTACGCTTGGATTCGTCAATGCGGGGCTGGAGCTTGCTGAGCAAATATTGTCAGGTGAGGTACCTGCCCCAGCACGTGTGTACGTTGCGACCGGAACGATGGGTACCGCAGCGGGGCTTGCGCTGGGACTGGCGCTTCGCGGCATTGCAATCAATGTGCACGCGATCCGGGTCTCACATGAGAGCATTTGCAATCCAGCGGCGATGCGGCGCCTGATAGCCAAGACCGCGATGTTGATGCGTCGATTCGACGCAACCATACCGACGGACCTGGCAAGCCGAACGAGATTTGTGCTTCGTGATGAGTTCTTTGGCGATGGTTACGCACGATCTAACAAGGCTACCGACCGGGCGATTGCATTAGCACGCGATGAACTTGATCTGTCTCTGGAGCAAACTTATACCGGCAAGGCGATGGCAGCACTACTGCACGACCTGGACAACACGGGCGCTGCTAAACAGCCATCGCTATTCTGGAACACTTATAACTCGAGACCCTTGCCGGTTGGCGAGGAACGTCCTGCGGATAATGAGAGTTTGCCGGCAGAATTCTTACGCTACTACGATTAGGTTGCAGTATCCGTTGTTGGTTTTTTCTCCTGCTCTGCTCGACGTTGCTGCTCCTCAGCAGCTTCCTTTTCTTCGTTTCGTTTTCGCGAAACCTCATCGATCATTAAGTCCAGCCACTCACTCATAGCGATTGCTCCTCTTCGGCAAGAACCTCGTCCGTCGCGAGTTCTTCCACGGGCGCGTCAAGAATTTCACGAACCTCGGCCAGGGTCGGTGCATCAGGATCCATCTCTACCGTGTTTCTGACCAACGTCGCACGAGCGAGCACCTCATAAACATCATGCTCCGCGATACGAATCGCGATGCCACTGGACGCGCTGATTATCGACCGAATTTGATCACGGTCCCCCTGCTTCAGTTCAGCATTGCCACTTGATTGCGCCGCGTAGGCCTCGAATAACGCGCTCAACCTCTGCTCCGGATCAACCGGGTCTTCCTCCAGCGGTTCGTGACTTTCGAAATACAACTCACCGTTGAACCTGCCGAGCAAAAACGGCTCATTGATGATTCGTACAGGCACACCGATGTCGACCAGCGAGTACAACAACTCTATATTCTCGGGATACAGGCGCACACAACCGTGACTAACGCGCATGCCAACACCGTACGGCTGATTGGTACCGTGAATAAGATATCCGGGCAAACCCAGTTGCAACACACGTGTACCCAGAGGGTTATCGGGCCCGCCTGGAACGACGGCGGGCAACGGATCGCCCGCTTCGGCATGCTCGCGGCGTATTGACGCGGGCACATACCACGCAGGATCTTTCGCCTTGCCAATTACCGTCGTTTCTCCGAGTGGTGTCTCCCAACCAACGCGACCGATACCGATGGGATAGGTCTGAACAATCTGTGGCTGCCCCTCAACCGACTCCGGAAAATAAAACAGTCGCTTCGATGCGATGTTGAGCACGATTCCGTCACGCGGCACATCCGGAATGATGTACTGGGTTGGCAATAGCACTGGCGTATTTTCGCCGGGCAACCACGGATCGATACCGGGATTGGCGGTAATCAACTCGTCGTAGCCAAGACCGTACTCGCGGGCAAGGTCCGAAAACGTATCGTCCCGGCGAGTCAGGACTATTTGCGGCGCACCGACAACAGATTGCTGCGGCGTCTCAAGTACGAAGTAATTTCTGGAAATCGGCTCCTGCGCCGGCCGGCTTGCGAGCGGCTCGACTGCGGGCTTGCTGCTTTTCTTCGCTGGCTCAGAAAGACTATCGAACATGCTGCAACCGCCGAGCGCGAGCAGCGGCAATAGCAGAGCTATTCGGGCATTCATGGTTTTCTCGTGGGGCACTTGTCTCGCCTGCTGGTTATTCATTGGGTCAATTAGAGCGATTTTCGCAGAAAAATTCCGGCGACACTAATTCGGGCTCAAAATTGGCATGCAGCAAGGGTCACGGGCCAGGTCACTGTGCGTGTACCACTCCCCCAGACCTTGACGAGTGTGGCCTCAATCGCTGCTACCGGATCGTTACCGTGTTGATCTGTGTAAAGTTTGCAGGCGGACCAGGTGCGCAAATAGCCGAGCATTTGCCCAACACTCCATTGCGCCTGCATCCGCAGCGCGGGTACCGCAATCCGTTGTCGCGGAAACTCGATATTCGCGTAAGCCGCATCAACAAAGCGCCTCTCCGGCGGCCAGAAGTCGCCAACAATGCCTGCATACAAACGCGAGATTTCAGCATCACAGTCGTCGTTGATGCGGCAGATGCCATAACACCAGGCGGCCAATACTCCACCACGTCGTAAAACCCGTTCCGCTTCGGCAAAAAAACGCGCGTGGTCAAACCAGTGCAATGCCTGCGCGACCGTTACCAGGTCAGCGCAATTTGAATCCAGACCGGTAGCTTCGGCAGCGGCTATTCGATAGGTGACTCGAGCGTTGCGCACTGCCGCAGTAATTTGTTGCTCGCTGGCATCAGTCGCGACGACCTGCTCGAAGAAACGGCTAAGGCCGATAGCGGCCTGACCGCTTCCAGTCGCACAATCGAGCGCGAGCTCATTGCGGGCACAGGTACTGGCAAGAAAGCCGAACAACGCATCCGGGTAGTCGGGTCGATACTGCGCGTAACTTGCAGAGCAGTTTGAAAAGTGATCGTTGAACGTCTGTGCAGCGGTCAACATGCAATCACTAGGGCTCGCAGTCTGGATTGCGACCCTGTTCCTGTGCCGTGTTGTACATTGCCAGCGTTTCGCCGAAGCGGGAAACCAGAGCATCAATTCGGTTTTCGCTGGATGGGTGAGTGGACATAAACTCGGCCGGCGCTGCCCCCGCCTCGGCGCCCATATTCACCCACAGGGGCGCACTTTCACGCGGATCGAAACCAGCCATTGCCATGTAGTCGAGACCGATGATATCCGCCTCGCTTTCCTGGCTGCGGGAGAATGGCAACATGATACCCAGCGACGCACCCGCGTTCAGTGCTTCGTAAGCGGTATAGGTTGCGCCACTATTGCCGCCACCAAGCAGCACAGCTACGACCTGTACGCCAACGCCCGACATACCACCTCGTGACGCTCGCTCATTCGCGTGTCGCGCAGTAACGTGCGCAATTTCGTGCCCGATGACTGCCGCGAGCTGATCCTGATTTTGTGCCGCTTTGAGGATTCCCTGCATCACACCGATCTTGCCGCCCGGCATGGCAAACGCATTGACCGCGTCGCTGTCAAAAATAGCCATCTCCCAGGGCAGGTCTTTGTATTCCTGCGGCAGGACGTCGACGATGGCGTTGGCAACACAGGCGATGTAGTCAATCGTTGTCTGATCGGTCAACAACGGCATCGAGGCTCTCATTTCAGCAAACTGTCTGGCACTTTCGGCTGCAAGATCCTCGTCAGATTTCAGAATCATCTGCTTGCGCCCGGTAGGCGACGACGTACATGCTGCAGCTACAAATGCTACGAACAGAAATGCCGATAGAATTTTCAGACGGTGCGCTTTCATGGGTGCTCCTGTAACTGGGCGGTTCTGACGCAATTATAGCGTCCTTGGGCGCGCATATGACGCATATGCACACACTAAAGTGATTCGACAAGCTGGCTTCGAGTCAGTTCCGAATGAGTGCCCGCAATGGCGGGACCCCGGGCGACCGTGGTCAGCGCGGCAGTCGTGCCTCAAATCGCCGCCGCCAGCCAGCAGCATCGACCTTCTCCAGGACCGCGTCGGCCCCGCCCATAAGCCGTTTCTGCAATGGTTGCTTGATGCGGTAAGCCACTTGATAAAGGTCACGCTCATCCACGAGCTCTGCCAGATATTCATCACTGGTCTTGATCTCGTCCGCCAGTCCAAGCTCCAGCGCACGCGTTCCGTACCAGTGCTCGCCAGTCGCCACGGTATCCAGATCCAGATCGGGTCGGTACTTGATGATCGCGCTCTTGAACAAGGTATGTACGTCTTCAATCTCTTCCTTCATCTTCGCGCGATCTTCGTCGGTGTTCTTGCCGAACATCGTGACGGTGCGTTTGTGCTTACCGGCAGTAATCTGCTCGAACTCCACGCCATGTTCGTCCATGAGCCTGTGAAAATTCGGAATTTGTGCCAGCACGCCAATTGAACCCAATATGGCAAATGGCGCAGCATAGATTTTGGTCGCCACGCACGCCATTAAGTAGCCGCCACTTGCAGCGACCTTATCGACACAAATGTGCAGCGGAATTTTCTTGTCGCGAATCCGGGCCAGCTGCGATGCAGCCAAACCATGCTCATGCACAACGCCACCATGATTCTCCAGGCGAACGACAACCTGATCATCGCTTGTTGCAACCGCAAGAATGGCAGTGACCTCTTCGCGCAAAGACGGCACAGCGCTGGCCTTCAGGTCACCTTTGAAGTCGATCACGAAACTGCGTGGCTTCGAAACGTCTTCCTTGGCGGCAGCCTTGTCGCGTTTTTTTTCAGCCTTTACTGCCTTCTTGCGATCGGCCTTATTCAGGACCGCGCTTCGGAGCGCATCAGCCAGTGCCTTGTACCTGTTGTTGATGCTTTCAACTTCGAGACCTTCATGCGCGGCCTTTCGTCCGGTCGATGCAGCAACACCAACAACCACTATGATGGCGGCTACAATCGTAATCGCCTTAAGCAGGAATAAACCGTATTCAATAAAAAACTGACTCATGCAATTAACCCAACATTATTTTTCTGCAAAACCTGCTCTGCGCGATAACTGGACCGCACCATCGGGCCGGCAACAACTTCAAGAAAACCTTTCTCCAGGCCTTCTTGCCGATACGCATCGAATTCGTCTGGAGTTACGTAACGCTCCACCGCAAGATGATTCGGTGTCGGGCGCAGGTACTGACCCAGCGTCAGGATGTCGACGCCAGCTCCGCGCAAATCGTCCATCGTCCGCGAAATTTCTTGATCTCGCTCACCCAGACCCAGCATCAGACTGGTCTTGGTCAACACGTCCGGGCGATGCGATTTCGCATGCGCCAGGACCTTAATCGTCTGCTCATAACTGGCACGTGGGTCGCGTACCGGGTGCGTCAGGCGTTGCACCGTCTCGACATTTTGTGCGAACACTTCCAGCCCGGAATCAACGACGAGATCAACGTGATCCATCACGCCATTAAAGTCGGGTGTTAGTGCTTCAACCGCCGTGTCCGGATTCAGTTTCTTAATCTCTTGCACACAAGCGGCATAATGCGCCGCGCCACCATCCGCAAGATCGTCACGATCGACTGATGTGATAACAACGTACTTCAATCCCATTGCGTGCACAGCGAGGCCCGTATTGACCGGCTCTTCGTGGTCGAGCCAGCCCTTCGGGTTGCCGGTATCTACTGCGCAGAATCTGCATGCGCGGGTGCAGACCGAACCCATCACCATGATCGTCGCCGTACCAGCATTCCAGCACTCGCCAATGTTCGGGCACATCGACTCTTCGCAAACTGTGCTGAGACGCTGTTCGCGAACGATTTGACGCACTTCAGAATAGCCGTGACCGGATGGCATCTTGGCACGTAGCCAGGAGGGCTTCCTGCCAGTTACCAGAGGCTCAGCATTGCGCCGTTCCTTGACGCCATTCTTGATCGCCGAAAATCCCTCGTCGGTCTTGTATTTCTCGCCGCTCTGAACGATCGGAATGCCGCGAAATTGTTGGTCGGTGTTGCTCATGATGTGCCGCTGTTGTCCGCATCAAAAAGGGGGCGCATTGTCGCACACTAGATTAGCGATTCGCCACGCTATCGCGGGCATGGCCCGCTCCTACAACGGCTACGATCATCAGGTTCAGTCGCCGCAACGAGCGCAGCCTGCCTGCGTATTATGGCAGCAGCACAAATCCGGGCCTGATTGACGGTAGGAACGGGCCATGTCCGCGACCCACGTCTAAATTCCAAACCAAAGACATCCCGGCCTTTTGCGCTGTAGGAGCGGGCCATGCCCGCGATCCACGCCTAAACTCCAAACCAAAGACATCCCGGCCTTTTGCGCTGTAGGAGCGGGCCATGTCCGCGACCCACGCCTAAATTCCAAACCAAAGACATCCCGGCCTTTTGCGCTGTAGGAGCGGGCCATGCCCGCGATCCACGCCTAAACTCCAAACCAAAGACATCCCGGCCTTTTACGCTGCAGGGGCGGGCCCACGCTTTCGCGCCGAACTGACTTCGACTGGCACCCGGTATATTCCTGAGACCCCGTGATCCACGTTCAATTTCCAGACAAAAAAATCCCGGCCGAAGCCGGGAGAGTCAGGGGCAATCCGCAGACAAAAGCCATTCGCGAGATACCGACCGGTGCGGATTGATCTTTAGTGCGCCCTCCAGCAAAGACTCCAGACAAAAAAAT
>CAZGVL010000053.1:0-21796 GCA_964528965.1 uncultured Woeseiaceae bacterium | reverse complement strand
CTCGTGCGCAGCAGGACCAGCGAGTCCGAGATCGGTCCAACTCGCCGCGTCTACAAGAGATCTGCGAAAGGGGGACGTGAACTACAGGCCTGGCTACTCGATGGTCCCACGGTTGGTAGTGAGCGAATCGGATACCTCGCGCAAGTGTTTTTTCTCGCCAACCTGGATGACGACAAGGCAATCCAATTCATGCAGGAGCTCCGTCAATTCATGCTGGACTGGCTTGAAACACTGCAAAGTGCGGAGCAAGAATGGCGATCGAACGACCCTCGTTATCCGGACGAGCTGCCTGACGAGAGCTTTTACCCACAACTGACATTGGACCTGGGATTAACGAAAGTCCGCGCGAATGTGGAATGGTGCGACCGGTGTATTGATCGAATTCAGGCTCGTCAGTTACGACAGGCAGAGCGCTAGCGGCTGCAAGGAAGCCCACCTTTCATGATTTGCCTCCTGAAAGCAATCGAGTGGCACCTCAGCTAATTCCACGTTGCGAATGGTATCGACTAGTCACTCACCAGCTACGCGCCCGCTTTCCAACAAAGTAACGCTGCTCGGCGACTGCGGCTACACAGAAAGTCGAAGTTGCGTGTTACTCGAAGTACTTACCCAGCGGGTCCCAGTACATCTTGTGCCAGCCGCCTTCCAGGTGTCCGGCCGCGTCCTCGGGATAACCAGTATGTGTGAGGCGTAATTTGCAGGCGTCGCCATCCTGCTGGAGGTCGAATCTTACGATGGAGTAGACCCCTTCATCCCACATGCTGGTGACACGCCATGCCTGCACGATTCTTTCGTTGGGGATCAGTTCGATGTGTCGTCCCGCAATCTGGCCGCCAAAGCACGTAAATGCACCGCCTTCATCGGTTGATATGTCTGCTGGCGCGCCCGTTACATCACTAAATTCAGCTGCAGAGGTGAGTGCGCTGTAGACTTTCTCAGCGCTGGCACTAAAGCTTAGATCCTGCACAATGGTCATATTGCTTCTCCTGTTGAGCGCATTCTATCCTGACGCTGGGCAACGTGCTAAAACCGTTGTTTATAAGGAGTCAAAGCGGCGCGCATAGTAAGCTGCATTTCTCTCGGTCTTCTACCTACCTGCTTCGGGAATACCGAGCTGCAATCGACAAAGTCAACAAACCGACAATGGCAAGAACTGAAGCGCAGCAACTTGTCATTGCTGCGGACGCGATCGCCCGATCTGTTCCGGTTGTGCTGTGGAAATTTCCACCTGGGTTAGGCCGCCAGTCCAATGTGGTTGCAGCTATTGTTACTGCGAGTGCAACCATAACTGCGATGAGTATCGTGACGACTCAGTGATTCCTGATCAACGAGGATCCATTGCTGTTACGAGTTACTTTCTCGATGCAATTAGTTCTGCATTTGATCGGAGTTGTCGGTTCGGGCAAGAAAAACCAACGGGATCGCAAACGGTCCGAAAATCACCGCAATCAAGGTCCACAAAGGGGTGATCCTGACACCGCGTTTTCGAGCAACGTAAGCACAAACGAGAGTGCCAGCGAACCAGATCAGGACAGGGATATAAGCGGCCAAGATAACTTACCTCGCAACTCTACGAACAACATAGCTCCAGAGACATGACGGAATCCAGGGCTGTTTCATTCTACCACCACGTAGCATAGAGCGCTGTCAGCAGCAGTACGATAACCAGGGACGCTATATTGAAGCCCGTTGTTGTGGATGTATCCACGTCTTTGTAGTCAATCGCATCAGGATGAAGTTCTGCACCTTGAATGGCTGAAATACTTACGCCAACAGCGACACACAGCAGGAAGACAATTCCGACCCGATCAATGAATGGGAGCTCGGGCCACCATAGTTTGAATGCTATAGAAAACACCGCCGATCCGATCGCCGTCGCCAACGCGGCATTCGCGGTTGTCCTTTTCCAGAAAAAGCCGAGCAGGAATAAAGCGACCACGCCTGGCGTAAAGAAACCGGTAAATTCCTGAATAAACTGGAATGCCTGCGTGAAATTGCCCAGCAAAGGTTTAGCGACGATCAATGCGACAATCATCGCGCCGACACTCACCGTTCTACCAACCGTTACCAGGCGCTTCTCCGAATTTTCACCGTTACTGAAGTGGCGATAAAGGTCCATCGTGAAGATCGTTGATATTGAATTCATCATCGATGCGAGCGATGAGACGATCGCGGCGATCAACGCTGCAAACACCAGACCAAGAATGCCGACAGGCAACAAATTCATAACCGTTGGATACGCTTTGTCGGCAGGGTCCAGGTCGGGCGCCAAAATGACGGCGGCCACGCCCGGCAATACGATAATGATCGGCATCAACACTTTTATGAACGCAGCAAATATGAGCCCTTTTTGTGCTTCACGAACGCTCTTTGCTGCCAGCCCGCGTTGGATAATGTATTGATTGAAGCCCCAATATGACAGATGCATTACCCACATACCGCCAACCAGAACTGATATGCCGGGCAGGTCCATATAATGCGGCGATTCCTTCGTGAAGATCAGGTCGAAATGACCTGGCACTCGTTCCATCAGGACCTGGAAGCCGGCCATCACACCTTGTCCGCCAGAGACCTCGTTCAGCGAAATTATAGCGATCAGTATCCCGCCAAAAACCAGCAGCGTGACTTGAATAATATCTGTTAGAGCGACCGCTTTCAGTCCGCCATAAATCGAATAGGCGACGGCAAACGAGCCTAATCCGAGCATGCCCCAGACCAGACTAAGGCCGGTCACTGTATTAACGGCCAGCGCGCCCAGCCAGAGGATCGACGTAAGGTTTACGAACACGTAAATGCCCAGCCAGAACATGGCCATAACATTCCTGACGCGATGGTCGAAACGTTGCTCGAGAAACTGCGGCATCGTGTAGATTTCGTGCTTCAGGAATACGGGCAGCAACCATTTGGCGACGACGATCAGCGCGATAGCCGCTGTCCACTCATAAACGCCGATCGCGATGCCCATGACAAAAGCGGACCCCGACATGCCGATGATTTGTTCGGCTGAAATATTCGCTGCAATGAGTGAAGCGCCGATGGCCCACCAGGGCAAATTCCGCCCAGCGAGAAAGTAGTCGCTGGAGTCTTTTTCGTGGCCAACTTTCTCTCGTGATACCCACTGCGCGAGTACCAGGAGCACGACTGCGTAGATGGCTACGACGGCGAGATCCAATGATTGCAAATTCATGAATACGTCCTTTCCTGGAGATGCTCCGGTGTCCACACAAGTTTGTAACGGCCGTGGACTTCGTCACGGCGGCTTGACAGGTTGAGTCGCCGTCGGCAACCCATTGAATTTACTGTTCGTCTGTCACAGCCTGTATAGCAAATATCTCGTCTATGGTGACAACGACGCACGGCACGCCAAAACGTTACACGAGAAATGCAATCGGAGGTCCGATTTGTACGCCGAAACCGGCGCTACGGAAAGATTGGCTGTCTTGACCAGGCCCGAACTGCGGCCAGACTCGAATCTCAATTCTCGGCGGCGTTGCTGCCAGCATCCGATTGGCCGCTGCCGGAGCTCACTTGCATGCCGCTGCTCAGTCGCTCGGCCCCGCGAGTCACTATCCGGTCGCCAGGTTTCAGTGAGCCAATAACTTCAATATGGCTGCCATCACCCAGGCCTGTTATGACGCTGACTTGCTCAACCGTCATATCGTCATTCACTCTGAATACTGAAGCGCCTTCACGTCGCAGGATCAATGCGTCCCTCGGAACGGCGAGAACTTCCTTGATGTTCGCTGTAGGCATTGAAAGGCGGACGCTTTCCCCGACGGTCCAATTGGCCGGGTCGACCTCAAGTCGAACTTCGAACATGTGCGACTGCGGGTTACCAAAAGGTACGATCGTGCGTACCGGCGCTTCGTCCTGCCGATAGTCATTGTGCAACTCGAGAACGTCACCCAGTTCGATATAGTTAACCGTGTTCAGCGGTGCCCTGGCAACAACTTCGAGCGAGTTGGGGTCCACCAGGCGAATCACTTCGTCGGCGACGTTCAGGCGCTCGCCAATGCTGCGCATGCGCTCAGTCACGATGCCATCAAACGGCGCTCGAATTTGCGTGATGTGCATGGATATCTGCGTCAGGCCAAGTTGTACTTTCGCTATTGTCAGTTCGCTTTCAGCCACGGCCAGATCCGAGATGGTTTGATCGAGTTGGCTTTTGGCAGACAGATTCTTTTCCGACAGCTGATCGAGGCGACCTTTTTCTGAGCGCAAGAACGTTACCCGTGCCTCTTCGCGTTCAACCATGCTCTGTGCTTCCATCTCATAGAGTTTGAACGTGAAGTCTTCGAGTCGAGCGACGGTATCGCCTTCCTTAACAACCGTGCCCACTTCGGCAATCCAGACGAGCTTCGCGGCAAGTTCGGAGGCGAGCAGGGCGTCATAGCGACTGATCACGGTGCCCGGAACGTCAACTGCCGGTGCGAGTTCATGCATTTCGGCAGTGGCGATAACTACGGATGCAGGAGGCATACCCTGAGCAAAAGCGGACAGGCAAATGAACACGCCGAGTATAGAAGCGAGTAGTGGTCGACCGAAGTTTTTCATTGCTGAATTTCTCATGCGGGTGCACTTGATGGCGTCATCGCCACTGCTGGCGAGGATTCTGTTTCGCCCAAGCGCAACAAGCTTGGCAGGAATATCAAAGTAAAGACAGTGCTGACGGACATGCCGCCGACGATCACCGCGGCAAGGCCCTGATAAACCTCCGAACCCGGTCCGGGAATGAGTAGCAGTGGCAGCATGCCGAACAGGCTGGTAAGTGTGCTCATCAGGATCGGGCGCAGCCGTCGACGTATGGCCTGTTCCACCGAGCTGCGTCGGTCAAGTCCCTCGCGTTCCGCGGTTCGTGTTTGATGGACCAGTAGTATCGCGTTATTCACGACCAGGCCCAGCAACGTGATAAAGCCGATCATGGTTAACAGGTCCATTGGCAAATTCATGATGCGCAGCAGTGAGACACCGCCTACGGTGGCCAGAGGAAGCGCTGCAATAACGAGCAGGCTGTCGACGAAAGACCGGAACAAACCGCTCATCAGGAGATACAACACAACAATAGCCAGCGCAAAACTTCTTGCCATATTGGTGAGCGCGATCTGCAAGTCGTCGGCGCTGCCGTAATAACTGATTTCGCCATCGGCGGGCAACATCTTCAGTAATTCGGGTTCCACGTTCGCTCGCAAAATGGCGATGGTTTCTTCCAGCGATGAATCTGCCGGAGGGGTAATTGATAGCGTAACCGCGCGTCGTCTGTCTACGCGGCGTATCTCGTTTGGACCCGCTGTGCGCTCGAGACGCACCAGCTGATCCAACGATTGAATGCCACCTTCTGGTGTCGCCAGCGGTGTTGAAGCGAGTTGTTCCGGGCTGGTCCATTCCGGAGCGCGCAAGACGATGTCCATGCTGCGGTCGCCGTCAAAATAATCGCCAACATACACGCCATCGCCGAGCGCTCGCATGACGGTCGCAACCTGGCGACGTGTCCAGCCGGCTTCAGTGATGCGTCGCTCGTCGGGAATCAGTCGCAACTCAGGTTCAGCAAAGTCGACACCGGGGATTGGTCGAGCCTGTGCGCCGGGTAGATATTGCCCGACCAGCCCCATTCCGGCCCTCGCAGCCGTCAGCATGGCGTCCATGTCGCGGCTTTGAATGTTCAACTCGATATTACTGCCGCCACCCAGGCGATCGAATATGCCCCACTGACTGGCGAATGCCATCGTGTCCGGAAATCCTGCGAGGATCTCCGAGTTCAATTTGTCGACGAATGGATCGGCATCGTCTTGATTGACCATGCCTGCGCCGGCAAAAGCGAATGAGCCGAACACGCCCATGAAGTAGTTATCGATGGCGAGTTCATGTTCCGGATCAAGATACGGAGCCAGTCGCTCTATGACAGGATTCGCAAATTCTTCCCGTGCATTGGTAACGCCCTGCCCGGGTGGTTGCATGATAAAGGCGAACACCCAGCCCTGTTTGCCTTCTGGTAAATAGTCAGCAGGCGGTAGCAGAACCCATGTAAGTGTCGTTGCGCCCATGAACAGGCCGACAATTATCATCTGCCGCATTCGTTTGCTGTCAGTGATACGCATAATTTTGGCAGTGATCTTTTCCCACCATTCCGTATGCAAATCTTCCAGTTTGACGCCCTCCAGCCACTTCGCGGCGGCTGTCGGAATAATCGATATCGCGATAAGCAGTGAAGCCGTTACGGCGACCGAGATCACCAGAGCGAGATCGGCGAATAGCTGACCCGAAACGTCGCTGAGGAACATGATGGGCAGGAATATGACGACGGTTGTTGCGGTCGATGCCAGTAAGGCACCCCAAACCTGTTGGCTACCTTCGCTCGCTGCCTGTTCTGCGGGGATGCCTTTTTCGCGTAGTCGAACAATGTTTTCAAGCACAACGATCGCGGCGTCGAGCACCATGCCGGTCGCGAACGCGAGACCGGCAAGAGAAATCATGTTCAGCGTACGCCCTGTCATTTGCATAACCGCGAAGCTGGCGAGCAGGGAGACCGGAATGGCGATTGCGACCATGAACGTTGCACGGAAGCGGCGCATGAACCACCACAACACAGCTACGGCGAGACCAATGCCAAGCAGCAGGTTTGTTCTCAACATAGCGATCGATGCTTCAATGTAGGTCGTCTCATCGTAGACCTGCTTGATCTGCAGGCCCTCGCGTTTTAGTGCCCCCTCTTCAAGTTCTTTGACCGCGAGCTTGAGCTCTTTCATCACGTCAAGCACGTTCACGCCCTGTTCTACTTGCGTATCAAAGGCCATTGAGTCGACGCCGCTCTGAATCATGAAGCCGCGCGCATCACGCATCTTTACTTCAACGGTCGCGATGTCGCGCAGGCGCACCGGGTTACCGCCGCGCCAGTCAAGCACCATGTCGCCGAACTCGTCCAAATCGTACTTGCCCGCGTAACGCAAGGTGTATTGACGACGGCCGACTTCAGCGAAGCCACCCGACGTATCCTGGTTGTTTCCGGTTAGGCCAGCCAAAGTTGGAATGTCGATACCGAGCGCTGCTGCTCGATAGGGGTCGAAAGTGATGCGTACCTCGTTGGCATTGCCGCCATACGCATTCGATTTGGAAACTCCGGGAACGCGTTCAATTCTCGCCTGGACGACTTCCCTGACGAAATCTTCGTAACTCGGCATCGGACGTTCGTTGCCGGGTACCCGAGTCAACGAGAACCAGGCGATCTGCGCGCCAAAGCTGTCTTGCCCGGCATAGATGCTCGGTTCAGTAACGTCGTCCGGGTAGCGAGGTACTTGATTGAGTCGGTTGATGACTTCAATAAGTGCACGTTGCAGATCGGTGTCGACTGAGAACATCAGATTGATGTTGGCGCTACCGCGACTCGCGGACGACTCCATTTTTTCGAGGCCGGGAGTACCGCGAAGCGCGTCTTCCTGGGCTTCTATGATTTCTGATTCCACTTCCTCGGGAGCCGCGGAACGCCAGCCAGTTTCTATCTGAATGAACGCCCGCTGCACGTCCGGAATCATTTGAATGGGCAGGCTCAGCATTGCCATAACGCCTAGCAGCAATATCAATATGGTCGCGGCAACAACGGCGACCGGATTGGATAGCGAAAGGCGTGTCAAATTCAAGGGTGTCTCCTGGGGTCCCCGGGCCCGTTCGGGCACTCTATTCTCCGACTGAGAAATGAAGCCGGGGTTCGCATTATCCACACTTGCTAATGAATTCACGACCCGAAATGGCAAAAAACTGTCAATTTTGGGTGGTAATTCGCCGGGGACCGCTCAAACTTGACGAGGATTCACGCATTAAGCGGTCAATTCGTTAGTATGCTCACTGCAGCAACAGGAGACTGGAAAATGCCAAGATCGGCCATACTCGCACTCGTCGCGCTAACGCTTTTCGGCGCGGCAAATGCACAGGAACTGGACCTCTCGCATCCTCTTTACCAGGAGGAAATGCAGAGCTGGGACTCCAGCTTGCTAATGGACTGCAGCATCAAGTATGAAATTACTGTCGATATCTACAAAGGGCTGGCGAATAGCCCGGAACATTTCAAGGAAGCCATTGCCCGTTGGGATGCTGCCCATGAGCTTTTCGACAGCCTCGCGATGTCTGCGTCGAAAGCGCAGGGGCTTTCCGACGAGAAAATATCGGGTTTGATCGACTTTAAAAAGGAAGTGCTGATGGAACCTGTGGTCGAGGCTGGTGACGACAAGAAAGCACTGGCTGATACCGCTGTTCAATACGTGCACGACACCCAAACTGATTGTGCAACGTACTTCGAAATTCTCAAGCTAAGAATCGACTACATTCACCAGCGTATCTAGTGGGCCACTAGCCTGTTTTGCAACTGTTTCACTATTAGTTGACAAGGGCGGGCCTGACAAGGACGGGCCGAATCGCAATTACGCGGTCTGCGATTCGACCCTTTAGACTTTACTACCAGATTCGAACGCGTGCTTCAGGTGGTAAGTACAGCGCGTCAGCTTCCTTCACGTCATAGGTTGTGTAGAAGTCGTCGACGTTCGGCAGTACGCCATTGATACGAAAAACGTCGGGTGAATGTGGGTCTGACTTGATCAACAACTCGATCAACTCATCGCGCCACAAGATCCGACTTGACTGCGCCAGACCGAGGAAGAATCGTTCGTCACCGGTGAAGCCATCGATAACGGGTGATTCCTTGCCCTGCAATGACATGCGGTAGGCCTTCAGTGCGATCGATGTGCCGCCAAGGTCACCAATGTTCTCACCGAGCGTGAACTCGCCGTTCACGAACAGACCGGGGAGTGCTTCAAACTTGCTGAATTGTTCGACCAGGCCTTTGGTGCGTGCTTCGAAATTGGCTCGGTCTTCATCAGTCCACCAGCTTTTGAGATTGCCGTCGCCGTCGTACTTGCTGCCCTGATCATCGAAGCCATGTCCGATTTCATGACCAATCGTTACGCCAATAGCGCCATAGTTGTAGGCGTCCTCGGCGTCAGGCTGGAAATTCGGTGCTTGCAGGTACGCAGCCGGAAATACGATCTCATTCAAGCCCGGATTGTAATAGGCATTCACATCCTGCGGTGCCATGAACCACTCGTCACGGTCAATGGGCTTGCCCAACTTGTCGATGTTTCGGTAGTGATTGAACTCCCGGGCACTACGAATGTTGCCAACCAGATCATCACCTGCGATTTTCAGTGACGAGTAGTTCCTCCATTCGTCCGGGTAGCCTACTTTCGGTGTAAATTTCGAGAGTTTCTCAAGCGCCCGTAGTTTGGTTTCTTCGCTCATCCACTCGAGGTTCTTAATGGAATCTGCATATGCTTCACTCAAATAGTAGAGCATGTCGACCATGCGTTCCTTCGCTTCCGGAGGGAAGTGCTTATCGACGTAGAGCTGGCCAAGTAGTTCGCCCATATTTCCGTTCATGGATGAAATGGCACGTCGCCACCGCGGCTGTTGCTCTTCAGCTCCGAGCAATGTCTTGCTGATGAACTCGAACTCGGCATCGACAACTTCTTTGGTCAGGAAGTTGGAGAATGCGTAGATCGTGCTGATGCGGGCGTATTCCTTCCACGTATCGAGATCGGTTGCCGCAAACAATTCGTTAGCCGCTGTAATGTAAGAAGGCTGGCTGACGATGACGTATTCCTGACGGCCAGATCCTATGCCAGCAAAGTATCCATCGGGATTGAAGTTTGACAGCATGGCGCCAAGCTCATCATCCATAACCTTGTTGTAGGCTTTGTCCGCGTCGCGGCTGTCTTCCTTGTCCCAGTGATGCTCGGCAAGGCTTGTTTCCAAAGCCACAATGCGCTGCGCAGCACCCGGAGCATCGTCATAACCTGATGCTGCCAGAAGTTTTTCTACGTAGGCGAGATAACCGTCACGAAGTTGCATGCCACGTTCTGAGTCGTCGACGTAATACTCTTTATCGGGCAGGCCGAGTCCGGACTGGACAATGAACATCGCGTAGACCGTCGAGTCCTTGTCGTCCTGATTGATGTAGAGATTGAATGGGCCGTCGACACCGATATCGTTGTTGTCACCGAACCAGCGTGCCATGGCGTCGTGATCCTCCACCGCGTCAATGCTCGCAAATAGGCTTTCCAACGGCGCCATGCCAAGCGATTCAACGCGTTCTTCATCCATATAGGCATTGAAATAGTTACCGATCTTTCTGGCGGACTCGCTGCTTTCAACGTCGCCTGAAACTTCATCGACAATCACTTTCACGTCCTTAAGTGACTCGTCGCGCAGCGTCATGTAGCTGCCCCAACCAAATTGGTCGGCCGGAATTTCGGTCTCCTGCAGCCATTTGCCGTTGGCATACTCATAGTAATTGTCTTGCGGCCGTACGCTGGTATCCATGCCGGTGAGTTCAACGCCCGACTTGAGCGGCTGAGCTGGAGCGGCGGCCGGAGCCTCGCTGGTGGCGGGGTCCTGGCCGCAAGCTGCGAGAACGCCTGTGGCAATGATGGCGATTATGATCTTCTTCATAACGGTGTCCTGTGTAGTGGGCGGCACCATTGGGCGCCGGCCGAATAGCGGCCGATTCTGCCATTTGTTGCCGAATAAGACACTATTTCCCTGCAATTGGTCTGACGTTTACACTACGCAGCCCGCAAGTAGTCTCTTGAATCCAAAAGGAATAAGAACAATGATTCGATCTGCTCGAAAAGGTGCTTTGGCCGTCATAATGGCTTTCGGTCTCGCCGCGTGCGGCCCATCAGCTGAGGCACCAGAGGTGCCTGTTGTCGATATTACGACTGAGCTCAACCAGCTTTATGCGGAGTACGATGAAGAATTTCTCGCCTTGAATCCATTGGACGCAACGTTCCGCGGTGACAGCCGGTTCGACGATCAATGGTATCCGCACGATCCATTGTCAGATGAATATGCGACAGTCTGGTACGACATGAACACTCGCTACCTGACTCGATTACAGGGCTACGATCAATCGAGCCTTGAAGGGCAGGACCTGCTGAGTTATGAAATTTTTCAGCTAGAGCGGCAAAATGCGATCGAACGACACGACAGCGGCTTTGACCAGTTTGAAAGGCTAACGCCGATCAGCCAGTTTTTCAGTATGCCGAGCTTGGTCGTAATGCTTGGCTCCGGTTCCGTAGCACAGCCTTTCAAAACCCCTGAGGACTACGACAAGTGGATCGCGCGCTCAAGCGGTTTTCCGGGAAATGTCGACCTGTCAATTACCAGGATGCGTGAAGGCGTCGAGCTGGGCGTAGTACAGCCGCGAATCCTCATGGAAAAAGCCTTGCCACAACTTGCCGCTCAGGTTGTGGGTGATCCCGAGGAAAGTGCTTTCTGGGGGCCGATCGCTCGCATGCCGGATACCTTCTCAGATGAGGACCGCGAGCGTATTACGGCGGCGTATCGCGAACACATCATGAATACGCTTTCGCCGGCTTATGCGAGATTGCATGACTATATTGCCGATCAATATTCGCAAAACACGCGCGAGACCATTGGTCAGCAGGACCTGCCCGGCGGCGAAGATTATTATGCCTTTATGGTTCGCGAATCGACGACCACAGACTACACGCCGCAGGAAGTGCACGATATTGGCAAGCGCGAAGCACAGCGAATTTTCGCAGAGATGGAAAGGGTTAAGGACAAAGTTGGATTCGATGGTGACATGCAGGCGTTTTTTGTGCACCTGCGTACTGATCCCAAGTTCTTTTTTGACGACGAGCAAGACCTGCTCGATGCTTATGATGACTTACGCGGGATAATCAATCCGACGCTGGATAAGAGCTTCGATGTCAAAGCCAAAGCTGACTATGTGGTTATGGCTGTTGAAGCGTTTCGCGCGGAGTCGATGGCCGCCGCGCAGTACTTCACGGGTACACCGGACGGTTCGCGGCCAGGCATCTTCTATGTCAACACCTACGATCTTGCATCACGCCCAAATTACGTGATGGAAGCTTTGTCACTGCACGAGGCAGCGCCGGGGCACCATTTTCAATTGTCTATTTCGCAGGAGATGGAATACCTGCCCGCCTTTCGAAGATTTGGAGGCTACACCGCTTTTGTTGAAGGTTGGGGGCTGTATGCGGAGTCGCTGGGTAAGGAACTCGGGCTCTACACGGATCCAATGCAGTATCTAGGTGCTCTGTACTTCGATATTTGGCGAGCGAATCGTCTGGTCGTCGATACCGGCATGCACTCGATGGGCTGGTCTCGTGAAGATGCGATCAACTGGATGCAGGGCAATTCGCCGATTACGGATGTTGATGTCGTTGCAGAGGTGGAGCGTTACATCGCGATTCCCTCGCAGGCATTGGCTTACAAAGTAGGGCAGCTGAAAATCCGCGAGCTGCGCACGCGCGCTGAAGAGGCACTCGGTGATGCATTCGACGTTCGCGAGTTCCACAATGAGGTTCTGACGTCCGGTAGCCTGCCGTTATTTGTGCTTGAGTCGAAGATCGATCGATGGATAGAGTCGCAACTGAATTGATCACTGTTCGGCTTGGTGAAACTGCTAATATATTGGCAAGTGGCCGCCATTCCGGCGGAATTTAAAACTGTATTACGGACCTCGCACGAGGTCGTTCGAGATACCTATGAATCTAATGCGAAGAATCGGTAGCCAGTCTGCGGCATCAATGTTATTGCTGTTGTCAGCAACGGTCGTAATTACGGCCTGCGGGCCGAAAGAAGTGGCTGAGATGCCGGAAGTTACTCGGCCGGTCAAAATGATGACGGTCGGCGTGAATGCCGGCGGCGAGACGCTGGAGGTGCCCGGCAGCGTGTTTGCCGCCCAATCCGCTGATCTGGCGTTTGAGGTGGCAGGCCGCATGCAGGAGCGCATAGTCGCCGAGGGGCAGAACGTGCAGACCGGTGATGTCGTTGCCAAACTTGATGCGCGAGACTACGTCGCTCAGCGCGACAGGGCGAAGGCACAACGCGATACCGCGAAATCGGATTACGATCGCTACGCGAAGGCCTTTGAAGGCAATGCTGTAACCGAACAGGATGTCAGCCGTGCCAAGGGCCGTCTTGATGTGACGCAAGCTGATTTGGATGTCGCGAAAAAAGCGCTCGACGATACCCAGCTACGGGCACCTTTCGCTGGCCGCATCGTTGCTCGGCTCGTTGAAGATTTCGCAAATGTTCAAGCCAAAGAACCAGTCCTGTCGTTGCAGGATGAATCAAGTTTGGAACTGCGTGTTGATGTCGCAGAAAGAGACTGGGTGCGGGGCGATTCAGGAAAACCTCGGGATGAGGTAACCAGGAGAATCAACCCACGGGTGCAAATCGCATCTCTGCCCGGGCGCGAATTTCCCGCCTACATAAAGGAGATGAGCGCCAGCGCCGATCCGGTAACTCGAACCTACAAAGTGACGCTGGGGTTTGAGCCGCCAGAAGATGCCAGCGTAAGTCCTGGCATGACAGGCAGTGTCGTCGTGGATCGGAATATGCGAAACAGTGCCGAGGAGGGTGTTCTATCCGTTCCTGCCAACGCCATTGTTGCTGATGATGTTGGCAATGCGTTCGTCTGGATTATTGACGGTTCGTCCATGCGGGTGCGTAAGCAAGACGTAGTGGTAGGCGAGTTATCGGGTGGCAATGCCAGGATCACAAACGGTCTGTCGGTCGGTGATCAGATCGTCATCTCGGGTGTGAACAGCCTTACCGAGAATATGTTGGTGAGAGACCTCAACAACAATTAGTCGCTCGACCAGTTAGTCCTGATAACGAACCAAGGAAGCCGCCGCACAATGGATATCGCCGCAATCGCAATCAAGAATCGGGTCGTCACGCTGGTGCTGACTGTCGTCATGGTGGTCGTCGGAATCTCGTCATTCCAGAACATGAGTCGACTGGAAGATCCCGAATTTACTATCAAAGACGCATTGGTCATGACGCCTTACCCGGGCGCTTCGGCGGAGGAAGTTGAGCAGGAAGTCTCTGATTTGCTCGAGATTGCGGTGCAACAGCTCGGACAGCTTGATCGAGTTGTGTCGAAGTCAGACCGCGGCTTGTCGACGCTGACGGTCACCATCAAGAATAACTATGACCAGGAATCTCTGCCGCAGGTATGGGACGAATTGCGTCGCAAAATTAATGACGCCAGCGTTGACTTGCCCCCTGGGGCTGGACAGCCAATCGTCATTGACGATTACGGCGACGTATTTGGAGTTTTCGTTGCGGTTACGTCTGATGGCTATAGCTACGCCGAGCTAAAGGCCTATGTCGACGTGCTGCAGCGCGAGCTTTTGCTGGTTGCAGACGTAGGCAAGATATCAACCTATGGCGAGCGCACAGAGGCGATCTACATTACGTTTGGCCGCGATCGAGTTTCACAGCTCGGTATTGAGCCGCAGGAAATCGTCGATCAGCTGTTGCAAAAGAATGTCATCACGAACTCCGGCCGAGTACGTGTGGGTACAGAATTTATCACTATCGAGCCAACTGGCGGCCTCGCGGCTATCGAACAATTCGAAGAAGTCATGATTCGTGGTGTTGGTGGGCAGCAAATCCTGCTGCGTGACGTTGCGACTGTGACGCGCGGCTACGTTGAGCCGCAGAACACGCTGATTCGGTACGATGGTCAGCTAAGTATCGGGCTGGGTATATCCACCGTCAGCGGTGGCAATGTTGTCACGATGGGCGATGCTCTTTACGAACGTTTGGCCGAACTTGAGGAGCAACGGCCGGTTGGTATCGACTTCGGATTAGTGTCTGTGCAGTCGGATGCGGTGTCACTGGCTATTTCCGGGTTCATCGTGAGTTTGCTGCAGGCGGTCGTGATCGTAATTGTTGTATTGCTGATTTTTATGGGACTACGCAGTGGTCTGTTAATCGGCGCGATTTTGTTCATCACCATTCTTGGCTCGTTCGTCTTCCTTAACCCCATGGGCGTGGCGCTGGAGCGAATATCGCTCGGTGCGCTCATCATTTCGCTGGGTATGTTGGTGGATAACGCCATTGTGGTGGTCGATGGCATGCTCATACGCATGCAAAAGGGGGAAACTGCCGAGAAAGCCGCCAGCACGGTAGTCAAACAATCAGCGTGGCCGTTGCTGGGTGCGACGCTGATCGCAATTCTGGCGTTTGCTGCGATCGGAACTTCAGATGACAGCACCGGAGAGTTTTGCCGCTCGTTGTTTCAGGTTGTAATGGTTTCCTTGTTGCTCAGCTGGGTGACTGCAGTAACCGTTACGCCTCTGCTTTGTGTCATGTTCCTCAAGCCGCCGAAGGCTGGCGAAGAGCAGCAGGACCCATACGAGCAAGGCTTCTATCTCAAGTATAAAAATTTCCTTAGCCAGTGTATTCGCAAGCGATATCTGACAACGGCGATTGTCCTGGGCATGTTCGCGACTGCATTGTGGGGTTTCACTTATGTTGAGCAGAGCTTCTTCCCCGGGTCGACACGGCCGCAGTTCATGGTCGATGTCTGGTTACCGCAGGGAACGCATATTGACGAAACGGTGGCACGCGTAGCCGAGCTCGAGGATTACATCGGGGATTTCGAAGACGTCACTCACGTGACTTCTTTAGTAGGACAGGGTGGTCTTCGCTTTCTGCTGACCTATGCGCCAGAAAAATTGAGCGGCTCCTATGCGCAACTGCTGGTAGATGTTGCGGACTACCGCAGCATTGCGGAGATTGGTCCGATTATTGACACCTATATGGCAGAGCAGTATCCGGACATGCTGGCTTATTACTCGGTGTTTCAGTTGGGGCCCGGTTCAACCGGCAAGATTCAGGCGAGATTTTCCGGGCCCGACATTGATGAACTGCGGCGACTGTCGCGGGAAACGATGGCCATTTTTCGTTCGGACGCCGATTCGAAATCAGTTCGCACCGACTGGCGTGAGCAGGTCAAGCTGATTCGCCCGGTCCTGGCAGACCAGCGCGCGAATATTAGCGGTATTACCCGGCCCATGGTCGCCAAGGTTGTGAGCCAGGCGTTTCAGGGCGAGATCGCCGGATACTATCGCGAAGCGGACTTGCAGATACCCATCATTCTTCGCGCCAGCGACCAGGACCGGGAAGACATAGCTAGTGCGCAAAACCTGCAGATCTGGAGCCCGGTTGCACAGCGCATGATTCCGATGCGTCAGGTCGTGTCTGAATTTGAAACCGTGTTTGAAGACGAGATTATCAATCGGCGCAATCGAAAACGTACCATGACGATTTACGCGGACCCGGACAAGGGACTGGCCACGCAGCTATTCGGTCGAGTCAGGCCGGAAGTCGAAGCGCTTGAATTACCAACGGGCTATCAACTCGAATGGGGCGGTGAGTATGAAGATTCAGGGAAAGCGAACGCGGCACTGAGCGCGACCATCCCGACCTTTGTGCTCGCTATGATCCTGGTCACGATAGTGCTGTTTAATTCTTTGCGCCAGCCGCTGATTATCTGGCTTTGTGTGCCACTTGCTTTGATCGGTGTGACTGTTGGATTACTTTCTACGGGTCAGCCATTTGGATTTATGGCGTTGCTGGGTTTCCTGAGTCTGATGGGCATGCTGATCAAGAATGCCATTGTGCTGATTGATCAGATCAATATTGAGTCGGGGACAGGCAAAGATCTCATGCCGGCCATTCTGGACGCGGGCGCCAGCCGTCTGCGTCCGGTTGCGATGGCTGCGTTGACTACCGCATTGGGAATGATTCCACTGCTCATGGATGCATTTTTCGCATCGATGGCGATCACCATTATTGGCGGACTGATTTTCGCAACGGTGTTGACGATGGTCGTTGTTCCCGTCTTCTACTCAATTTTCTATCGCGCCTGATTAAGGAATAACGTGCCTATGAAGTATCGCCATCTTGGTAAATCCGGCATTCAGGTTAGCGAGCTATCGTTCGGCTCGTGGGTGACGTTTCACACACAGTCCGGCGTTGCCGATGCGACTGCGATGATGGCGGCCGTTTACGACATGGGCGTCAATTTCTTCGACAACGCCGAGGGTTATGCCGGTGGTAAGTCTGAGGAGGTAATGGGCGCTGCACTCAAAAAGCTGGGGTGGCGTCGCGGCAGCTACCTGGTTTCGACAAAATTATTCTGGGGTCTCAATGAAGGCCCCAACGAGCAGAATACGCTCAATCGAAAGTATCTGATTGAAGCAACTGACGGATCGCTAAAGCGGCTTGGGCTGGATTACGTCGATCTATTGTTCTGTCACCGCCCTGATCCGACCACGCCCATCGAAGAAACGGTCTGGGCAATGCACAACATCATCGAGCGAGGCAAAGCGCTCTATTGGGGGACATCCGAGTGGTCGGCGGCAGATATCTTGTCCGCCATCGAGATCGCAGAACGCCACCACTTGCACAAACCGGTTGTAGAGCAGCCAGTCTACAACCTGTTTGAGCGTCATCGTTTTGCGGCGGAGTATGCACCCGTGTACGAGGATCACGGCATCGGTGCTACAACATGGAGTCCGCTTGCCTCGGGTTTACTGACGGGTAAATACAAAGCGGGTATTCCCAGTGACAGCCGTGGTGCGTTGCAAGGTTTCGGTTGGTTGCAGGACCAGCTGACGGATGCCGATCGGCTCGCGAAAGTTTCCGCCCTTGAGCCGCTGGCTGAACAAATGGGTGCGAGTCTCGCGCAGTTTTCATTGGCGTGGTGCCTGCAGAACCCGCATGTCAGTACTGTCATGACCGGAGCGACCCGCATTGAGCAAGTGCACGAGAACATGAAGGCGCTGCAGTTCGTAGACAGCTTTACACCTGAGTTGATGGGCCAGATCGATCGTATTTTCGGCATCGGGTAACGGTATTTCAGATCTGCTCTTTTCAGATCTGTTCTTTTCAAAACTGCTCGGTGGCTGTGGTCGGTAGCACCTGCAGCGCGTGGCTCAGACGCACCCGACTGCCTGACCGAGCTGTCGAAGCCTGAGGTTTGGCTATTCTTGCTGTGACGTATTAGTGGTGACGGCGGTTTCAGGCCGAATCTGGACGCCCGCGGGTCGTGAGCAGGGCGGCTGCAGCACATAGGAGGCCGGACACCAGAATGGTCTGTTGCAGCCCATAGATCGTTGCCGAAAACCCAATGATGAGGCTTCCCACGGCCGTGCCACCAAAGGCGATCATTCCCCACAGGCTGCTCACCCGGCCTCTAAGCTCATCTTCAACCATAGTTTGAATGAGAATCTGTGATCCTACGCCGCACATGGACAGTAGTACGCCAAGCAGAATGACGATGAGAATCGCAACCGAAAATTGGCTGTTGCTTGCCAATGCCGCGAGCAAAAGACCGGCAATAATCATCCCGATACGAATAACTCGAACGCTTAGCCAGGCAGTGCCCCTGGCCAAAACCAGTCCGGAGGCGATCGCGCCGGCGCCCAGCGCTGAGGTGAGAATTGCGAGACCGCTGCTACCGCGCTGGAAAACCAGATCAACAAAGGCCGGCATCATTTCCACAGCGCCGCGGGCGAGAACGGATGCGATTGCTACGACGACTAACAGGGCGCGAATAGTACTGTGACTGAAAACGTAGCGGACTCCCTCGCGCAAATCCGACCAGACATCACTGGGAGACGCCGATCGGTCGACCGAGGGGTTCAGATGGACGACGAGCACCGCGGCAAGCATGGCGAGGTAGGAAATACCGTTGACCGCGAAAGCGGTGGCAACGCCGTACTTGGCGATAATGAGTCCTGCGATGGCGGGGCCAATAAACCTCGAGACGTTAAACGATATTGAGGAATGTGCGATCGCACTGTGCAGCTGTTCTCTTGCGACAAGATTGGGAACGATCGTCATTCGAACCGGCGCGTGCGCGCCATCGAGCGTGCCTTGCATGAGAGCAACCATCGTCAAGACGGTGATATCAACCTGATGTCTTGCGGTCAGAACACTCAATAGCACCATGTTCATTGCGCTAAGCACATTGATGAGTAAGGACGCTCTGCGGCGGCTGAAGCGATCGGCGAGTACGCCGAACACGGGTCCGAAAACAACGGCTGGGGCCAATTGTGAGAAAGCGACGATACCAACCCATAGCTCGGAGCCCGATAGCTGCCAGGCGAACCACCCCAGCGCGACTCGATATATCCACAGCCCGTGCAGAGACACGGTACTGCCGGCCAGATAGATCAGGTAATTGCGGCTGCTAAGTGCGGAGGTGTTCATCGCTAATCGGTGCTGGGTTGGACCGACATCATAGCGGCAATCTGAGCCTGCCATGTGTTCTGATTAGCTGAAACCGGTCCATGAGGGCAGTCAATGCTGGCAAATCAACGGTTTGATTCAGTAGTATGTCCGGATGTTCCAGAACTGCGGTGTGAGTCGGGCCGGTTACTCTGAGTACCGTCATCCTGGTCAGTGACTCTGACTGCCATCATTCGAGGTCAAATCATGTCAACTGACTATCGTCAGAAAATTATGCGGGTCTTGCTGCCACTTCTGTTCCTGCCGTTGGCCGCAACGGCGACAGCTTCAGATCACGAAGAACTGACCAGTATGTTGAATGAATTTCTCGCTGCTGCTGCCACTGAAGCAGCGCACGAGCGCTTTTGGGCCGATGACCTGATCTACACGTCTTCCAGCGGCACAAGAACGACGAAGGCCGAGATTATGGCAGGCTTTGCAGCGGCGCCAGAGGACAATGTTCAAGAGGACATTGTAGAAGAGGACCTTGTTGAAGAGGACAATGAACCAGGTCCTGTCTGGTCAGCTGAAGATATTCAAATTCAGCTGCATGGCGAGACCGCAGTCGTCGCCTTCAAGCTGGTCGGTACAACCACAAAGAACTCAGACGCCGAAGCAGAGTATTCGTACTACTTCAATACCGGCACATTCGTAAGACGCGATGGCGTCTGGAAAGTGGCCGCCTGGCAAGCGACGGTGATTCCGGCCCAATAAGATCCGTCAGGCGTTGCCTCGCGCGATTCATCACTGATGATTGAAGTCCTCGCGAGTGAACATTCTCGGCATATTCGCATCGCTGCCTTGTTCTACTCGATCTCGAATTTTGCTGACCAGATCTGCACGAGTTCGCCGCAATTCATCAACATCTCCTCCCAGGCGAGTTAGCCTGAGCAAAGACAGCATTGATGACATCAAACCTGCTTCTGCCTCTAGCAGCCTGACTGACGTGAAAAAACTGAATGAAAGTGCGGCCATCGCGAACAGTGCCCACCAGCCGCCAAAATTGACGCCCACGGATATCGCAATCGCCAGATACGATATTGGCAGTAGCAATATTGTGGCCAGCACTTTGAGTGTCGCGATGTCATCCATCTCGTAGCTGAATCGCTCGCCGACAGTGGCGGCGATCCAGCCGACCGGCAAGTGCAACAGTGCGCCCGGAATTGCGAGTGGCAGCAGTGCGAGCATGGTCAGGCTGCGCAGCAGCAGTTTTCGGAATATCTTGCCGGGACTGAGTATTTGTCGGAGTTGGTGATCCTTCAGTCCGAGCATATCCAGCCGCGCCTGGTATTCCTCAATTTCCGTGCTCAGTGACTGCAACTCGGGCTGGTCAATATTTTGCAGATATCCATCGACGAAGCGGCGATTCAGCTCGATGTAGTCACTCGGCGTCAGCGTTGCCGTGGCGGGTTTGTACAGACGCCGTGCAGTCTGAATGATGCGCAATGTGCGCCAGTCCGGCGCATTCAGCGTGACGTTCGTGAGCGCGGCAGCAAGCAGGTCCGTGAGGTCCCTGACGGATTGTCGCTGGTCCTTCTCATATTTCTTAACCCAGGTTTCGTCGACAACAATTGCTTCGCCGAATTCGATCACCACCTGACTGCGAAAGCGATGTCTGTGAATATAGTTCAGACCGCAGGGAACCATTCTGACCTGCACTTTCCCTCGGGCTGCGACGGCAAGAGCGACCCGTGCTGCTCCGGTTTTTAATTTACTCAGCTGCGACTCAACATGGCTGATTCCCTCTGGAAAAATGCCCATGCAATTGCCAGCTTCGATCACGTCGTACAACTTCGAGAATGCTTTCTCGTTGTCGACTTCGCCCTCGGTATCTTGCCGCGAGTAAACGGGCACGGCACCGCTGGCGCTGAGAGCTGGCGCGAGCAGGGGGTAATTCCACAGCTTGGCATTGACCATGAAGTGTAAAGGCCAGCGGCCGCACTTCGCGGTCAGCAACCATCCGTCCATGAGTGCATTTGGATGATTGCCTGCGAATATCACAGGCCCGTCTTTCGGCACGTTATCGATATTGACGACGTCAATACGTCGAAAAAACGTATCAGTGATGACACGAACCAGCCAAATGATCAGACGCTGCAACATATGCGTTCACTATCCGGGCCACCAGAACGTCCACTGTGCGAGTTCGGCCGATAGCTGTCAATCATCAAAGGGGCTTCAAACAGCACTCTGTGCTCGCGTAGCGCAGGCCGCGATGTGGGGCGCGGCCAATGATTGACGTTGAGTCGTTGCTCGCTTCAGGTGGTGTTCAGATAAGTTTCAGGCAACGTTAAGTGTTGTGGCGATATCCTGCCGTTGAACGTAAAGAAGCGTTCCAAGGAGATCGTCATGGACATCGTGTACGCAGCAGAAAGACCGAGCATTGCCAGGTTACTGAGTGATCACACCAAGCGGTGCGTCAATCCCGCTGATCTCAGGGTTACAGAAAACCCTGATGAGACCGGCAGCTTTTGTATCGGCTGGCAGTTTGAGCAATTTGTTTTGTCGCCGGACGGTGTGATTGAGGCTGATCGATTGTTGTTGCTTGACTGAGTTGTTGCAGGGTTTTTTGGGTGGGGTTCCTTTTTGGGCTTGTTTTTTGGGGTTTGCTTTTTGGGCTTTGCGGTCTGGCGACCGCTGCTATCGCTCGCGCGCTGGGGCGCGCTCCTAC
>CAZGVL010000052.1:14767-22289 GCA_964528965.1 uncultured Woeseiaceae bacterium | reverse complement strand
CCAGAGTAGCAATTCGATGCTATCCGTGTTCGCGACCTACCATAAGAAACAGTCGGACAGACGCCTGTTGTTTGCCAACCTGACGGCAACGGTTGGACACAACCTCGACCTGGACAATCCGATTACTCTCGGTGGAGCCACGGGGCTGCGCGGCTACCCTTTGCGCTACCAGAGTGGCACTTCCAGCGCCGTGCTGACGTTGGAACAGCGCATATTTTCTGACTGGTATCCGTTTCATTTGTTCAACGTTGGCGGAGCCGTGTTTTTTGACGCGGGCCGGACCTGGGGCGAAAGTCCGACCGGCGGTGAGAACCTTGGCTTGCTAAAAGATGTAGGCTTCGGATTGCGAATTGCAAACACTCGGTCGAGTGTGGGGCGTGTGTTGCACGTAGATATCGCGTATCCGCTTGACGGCGATAGCAAATCCAGAAGTGTCCAGTTTCTGTTCTCAGCCAAGCGAGGCTTCTAATCACCTTCAGCCGCTATCGGGCACCTAATTGCAGATTTTTCGAAGAGGAAGAACCTGCCAGATCTTCTTTCAAATCGCAGGCAGGCCATCATGCTCGACGGAGTCGTGTCGACAGCTTTCTTGTATATCGCAACAAAGGCTTTACCAGGCTTACTCAATAAGCTCTCAAGCTCGGCGTCATTGCTAGCCAGCAACACGCTGCCACGTGAATAGTAGCTCGCTGAAAATGGCTTCTCCGGGTAGTAGATCAATTCTGCGCTTGGGGATGTTGCTGCGAGATGATTGATGAGTTCCTTTTCTGACTTAGTGGTCACCACTTGGTAGCCCGGTCCCAGCAGAATCACCGCGAAAAGAACGGGTATCAGCCACCCGACGTGACAGCCCTGATTCCTGGTCGTCGTTAGCCACCCGCCCAGAAGCAGCGCAAACGCAGGTATGCCCGGAAGAACATAGGCAGGCAATATGGCACCTGCAAAAGTAAAAAACACTACAGGCGTCAGGGCCCACAGCAACAGATAGCCCTGGGACTCGGTCGGGTAGCGGCGTGTTCCTGCTCGAGGCCACCAGGTCTTGAACAAAGCAAAGACCGCAAGCAGGGACCAGGGAAATGCTGCAGCTAACCAATATAGCCAGATCGTACCGCGTTGCCTTGCATGAGCATGGCCATAGAGATCTCCTTGCCAATCGGTTTCAATAAATCTCAGCCAGTGTTCACCGACAAGAAAATACTCGATAAACCCTGGCGTCTTCAGTTCGGCGAGTAAATACCAGGGAGCTGCCACTGCGAGCATTAGCAGCGTGCCAGATACCCATGGCATGCACCTGATCGACCACGCCAAACCGCGGTAGTACAACATCCATGCAAGGCTCGGTACTCCGATTAGCACCAATGCGATCGGGCCCTTTGCCAACAGGCCAATCGAAAGCCCCAGGAAGTAAATGTATTGCCAGCGCCGATCGTTTTCGAAGGTCACCATCCAGAATGCGAGCATCGACAGCGTGGTGGCGAATATCAGCGAGGCTTCGGTCATGACCGCACCCGCGGCGAAAAAGCCCATTGCACTGGTCAACAATATCGCGGCTGCCGCGACTGCGGCTTCTCTTGACAGGGTTTTCGCGCCGAATCGCCAGATCAATGCGCTGGTCGCGAGTGCCAATAGAAATGACGGTAAACGAGCTGCAAACTCGTTCAGGCCAAACACTTTGAAGGAAGCGGTAGTTAGCCAAAACGACAGTGGGGGCTTGCCCCAGAAAGGGACGCCCTCCCGGATATAGGGCGTAATCCAGTCACCACTGACGAGCATTAGCCGAGCGATATCGGCATATCTGGCCTCGGTAGTGTCAAACAGCGGATATTCTGATAACGAAAGCAGCCGCACCACCAGCGTGGTTAGCAGCAGCGCTAACCACGTCTTGCTACTGCGACTCATCCTGCGGCTATGCTCCAGCGAGCTGGAGCGATTATTGTCGCGGAATCAAGCTCGGTCGCGGAATCAAGATCGGGAAATTCAGCCGAATTGAGGAGATACAGTGGGCGTTGTTTAGTCTCTACGAGCAATCGCCCAACGTATTCTCCAAGCAGGCCAATCGCCAGAAGTTGCGTGCCACCAAGGAACATCATGGAGACGATAAGCGTCGGGAATCCGGCGACCGGCTCACCAAGAACCAGTGTCTTCACCAGCACTACCAGGCCGTAGATTAATGCGGCCACAGCGATCAATGAACCAGCGGCGCTTGCAAGTCGCAGCGGTGCGATACTAAAAGACGTTATGCCATCGACGGCCAGTCCGAGCAGCTTGAAGAAAGAGAGCTTTGTGTCGCCGGCGAAACGCGAATCGCGGCGATAGAGTATTTCGACAGTTCGATATCCGACCCACGCGAACAGGCCTTTCATGTATCGATTACGTTCAGGCATTTGTTTTATCGCTTCCGCCACGCGCCTGCTGATCAGCCGAAAATCGCCCACATTTTCCGGCAGGGCTACGGGGCTAAGCCTTGCGAGAAGTCGGTAATACAATAGTGCGCTGACTCGCTTGAACCAGGTGTCAGAGGATCGATCGCTGCGTTTCATCGCTACGACGTCATAGCCATCGCACCATTTTTCAACCATTTCCGGGATGTACTCGGGAGGGTCCTGCAAATCAGCATCGAGCACGATCAGTGCGTCGCCGCGAGCCAGGTCAATACCTGCGGTAAGCGCTACCTCCTTGCCAAAATTGCGACTTAAGTCAACGATGCCAATTCGTCGGTCCTGTGTCCGCAGACCATTGAGTACGTCAAGCGTGTCATCAGTGCTGCCGTCATTGACGTAGAGTATCTCAGTGACAACGGACAATGGGCTCAAGGCATCGCGTAGTCGAGCATGAAAGTCCAACAGACCGACGGACTCGTTGTAGCAGGGCACAATAATACTAAGCTTGGTATTCACGAAAACTCCATAGATTGTTCATCGTATAGCCGGAAAGAAACACCGTGCCGGTAGCGAGCAGCTGGCTGACGAATACCGGGGCGTGCGGTATAAGCGCCCACATCAACGCGGCATTTAGCCCGATGTTGAGCGCCGCGACTGCCACAAATTTTGGCAAAGGAAATGACAGTTCTTTTCTGTCCTGAAATACGAGTTTCCTGGACAGGGTGTAATTGAGCAGGCAACCGGCAGTTGCCCCCAGGGTTGACGCGATGACCGGAGACATGACGCCCACAAGAACGTACAACACCGCGAAATGTAAGCTCGTACCGATAGACCCGACACCTGCAAACTTGATAATCGACCTGAAATGGCGCGTGCCACTACCCCATACCGCCATGCAGGCAGCTCGACTATGAGTCGAAGAGTATTTCATCGCGGAGTTGAAAGCTTTGCCTGCCTGGTCCATTGCTTCCTCATTGATGAGTTCAAATCACAATCATCCGGAACCCGCGCATCAGTCTCTTGGACAGGCGCAGACAATCGATCAATGAAAAACCGATTGTCGTCCCGGCGATATTTGCCGTTAGACGCAGGAAACTCAGAAAACCTTCGCGGTTTCCAAAAAAGAAAAGTTGCAGATCAGCAACTTTGGGCTAGAGGGTCTCAAGCCATTTGGAGAGATGCATTGCCTGATAGGCGAAGAAAGGGTTGTGTCGAGCGCGAAGAAAATAGTCCGGCGTCAACTCAAGCACGCCGCGTTCGCCGCGTGGTGCCAGTGCGCCGAATATAACTCGGCCCTCTTTGTCTCTCATGCCACTGCCGTCACCATATACCTCATCGTTCGCGGCGAACGGAATTGCAATATGTGACAAAGAAAACACGCTGTCTGGCCAGCGCAGTTTAGTTGTTTTGACCTTCCATTCAGCAGTGCCCGCGGGCAAGCTCATGACGTTGAGTGCAATCGTATCGGCGTTGCGATTTTGCAGGACTGCAACAGAGTAATTATGCGGCGCCGCGCTTTCGAAGTACTGCACCGGGTCAATTGGTGGGTTCCTTATTAGCGACAACAAAGTGCTGTTGCGATTGATATCGTAGACGACGAGCTCGCTCCCATTTTCCGGGAGTTTGTTATAGAGAATTGTGACGATTGCACTGGCAGTAACCGTGTTGTCGACCAGGGATTGGAAGGTCAGGATGGGCGGAAGCTTTTCGGCCTCACCCGGTTGCTGCAGTTGTGCGTGTGTCTGCTTCGAAAAATTGTAAATTTCCCATGCAGCGCGCTTCGGAAATGAGGTGAACTTGAAGGGGTCCACTTCCGGCAGGATTGAGCTCCACTTGAATTGCTCGAAGTAGGGCAGCCAGGAAACGGCGGCATGCCAGTTTGAAATGACGGCCAACTTCGAAATGGCGATTGCCGGCGACATGAGCATGAGGCTGTCCGGACATGGGAGACCATCGTACTCGTCGCACTGCAGTGAGTAGTCGATCGCCATCAGGGCACCGTTCGAGTAACCGGCGAGCAACAGCGGCTCATCATCCTGCCTGCGTTCTGTTGCTCGTCCGACCGCGATTCGCACTGCTGCGGCCCAGTCTTCGCTGCGTGCCTGCAACAAGCCTCCCACTGCAAATCCATGGCCCGGCATACGCGGCACAACCACGCTGTAACCAGCACCGGCAAGCGTCTGTGCGGTAGCGAGCATCGAGTAGGGTGAATCAGTCAGTCCGTGCAGTAGTACCGCGACACCTTTTTGCGGTCTGGCGGTAATTTCGTATGAGTGATTCCAGTTGTCGTGGTAGCTGTCAGGATCGGTCAGACTATTGGGGGCGTGACGATCAATAATGCTCTCGGCCCTGTTGCTGCCGTCGACTTTTTCTCGTAACTCGATCGCCAACAGGTTTTCTATAGCAAGGTAGTCGGACCAGCTCGTGTCCTGTTCCTGGGACGCGTCGAATTCATGTTCAAAGACAACCTGGTACTCAGGGCCTAGCTGCTGCATGCCTCTGGCGTCAAAGGCCCGCAAAAAATACACCGTTAGTACTAATACTGAAAGAACAACGCCAATCCACCTGGCGATCGCTTTTACCATCAACATGGCGTCCAACCCACGGCCTGTAAAGCGTGCAGGTTAATCCCGGTCGTCCGGCTTGGCAATGGCGGGACGTGATTAAGGCGGGAACTGTCAATGCTCGGATGAGTCGAATCTGCTGGCGTGACGTTGCTGCCAATTCAATGTAGAATTCGCGGCCGTCCAATCGGCAAACACTTATACATCGAGGCAAAAATGCGCAATCTAGCAATCGCGATGCTCATCATCGCACTACCCTGCATGTCAAATGCACAAACACAGCGGGCTGGCAATTGGGAAACGTCGCTTGCCGTCGTCTTCCAGGACTCCTTCAGCGTTGATGGCGAGAACGGCTCAGAGCTTGATCTTAAATCGTATACCGGTTTCGGCATCAATGTCGCGCTGAACATCAATCCGAAGTTTTCTTTTGGTGGTGATTTTGAGTGGCTGAATCCCCGCTACAACCTGACGCTGGTAGATGACACGGGTATCAACGACGATATCACGATCAACCACAAGCTGACGCAGTTCAACACTCGCTTCAAAGGTACGTGGAACATGATCGATGGACCGTTCACGCCTTACATCGAAGCGGGCCTGGGTTGGTCTTACTTCGACTCTAATGTAGCCGATGGTCCTCCTCAAACCGGTTGCTACTGGCATCCGTTTTACGGACAGATTTGCAATAACTACTACAGTACATTTGACGACTGGGTATTTACCTACGGCGGCGGTGTCGGCCTTCGGTACGAACTTCGTGGTGGTACCTTCATAAAAGCCAGTTACAACTATTGGGAACTGGATGGCATTGGTGAGTCACAAGACTCAGGACTTACGGCAGCTCGTCTTGAGTTTGGCTGGATATTCTAAGAAATTGAAATCGAGGCCCCCACCTTCGGGTGGATGCGGCAGACAGAGAAGGCGAGCCTTTGGGCTCGCCTTTTTTTATTCCCAGGTATAAATAGAGTTGTGGCAGCGCGTCAGATGCCGCTACTGCGCAGAAATTAGGTTATTGTGGTCCACACTATGCAGAACAGTCATTCCAGCTATTCAGTCGGGGAAGAACTCGTCCACGCCATAACACACGGCATCGGCGCATTGCTCAGCATTGCCGGTCTTTCCTGGATGCTGTACTTAACCATTGAGACATCGGATCCGTACCGAATATCCGCCAGCATTGTCTATGGAATAAGCCTGATATTACTTTTCCTGGCGTCCACGCTGTATCACGGAATGCATGCGTCGCCGCACAAGCCCCTGCTAAAACTGCTGGATCACTGCGCGATCTATTTATTAATTGCAGGTACCTATACGCCGTTTCTGTTGGTGTCGATGCGTGGCGAATCCGGATGGTGGATGTTCGGCTTCGTCTGGACAATGGCGACTGCCGGAATTCTGACCAAGCTCTGGTTCAAACATCGCTACCCCAAATTATCGCTCGCAGGCTACTTGCTCATGGGTTGGATTATGGTTATCGCTGCGCCACAAATTGCGGCCGCGATTGGCAGCAGTGGCATGGTATGGCTGATTGCAGGTGGCTTGAGTTACACGGTGGGTGCAGTTTTCTACGCGTCAAAGAAGATTAGCTACGGCCATGCGATCTGGCACATATTTGTGTTGGCCGGCGGAATTTGCCATTTTCTGGCGATCGTCTGGTACGTGTTGCCGGTTCGAGAACTAACACCGGCAGCCTGAAGCCTGAGCAGGACAGCTCGATTCGAACATTCCCTGCCACGTCCGCAGCTATGACTTGATCAGCGTCCAAAGTGTAGCCGCAACTATCGACAGAGCGAACAACACTCGAACGGCCCGGGCGTATTTCCTGTTCGCGAAGACTGAGCGAATTCCCGAGCCAATAGCCAACCACATTGAGTCGACAAGTGCCGCAACCGCGAAGATGATGATGTAGGTAACGGCGTATCGCAGCTTGGCGCTGTCGAACGGAACCAGGAATTGACTAAATAGTACGAAGAACGCGGCGTACGCTTTCGGATTTAGAATATTGAGAATAAACCCGTCCCTGAGACCGGGAATATCGGCTGGGTCAGCTTCGCTTGCATCGAGCACCGGCGCAGTTGCGATTCGATAAGAAACGTAAAACAGATAGGCGGCTCCGAGCAGTTGCGTAATCAGTTTCACTTCCGGCCAGCGACTGAAAATGCTGGCGACGCCAAAAATTGCGCCGGCCATCGCGAACATCAGGCCGAACAGGATGCCAGCCAGGTAGGGCAGTCCTCGCGAAATGCCGAATGATGCGCCGACCGCCGCCAGAGATAACGTGGCCGGGCCTGGTGAGCCCAGCAACACAGCGGTGGCAATGATCAGAGTGATGATGGACTCGAGCATTATGCAGAATCTGTCGAGTAGGAATCGCGGGCATGGCCCGCTCCTACAAGATGGTGATTACGCTGCAGCAGCGGGCCCGCTCTATCGGACTGAGCGGTCTTCGACTGGCACCCGGTATATTCTTGAGCCCCGCGATTCCCATGCCCGGTCACAGCCCCTCCCTCACGATTGCGACTACGTTGTAGGAGCGGGCCATGCCCGCGATTCCCATGCCCGGTCAAAGCCTCTCCC
>CAZGVL010000052.1:2159-14667 GCA_964528965.1 uncultured Woeseiaceae bacterium | reverse complement strand
ACGTTGTAGGAGCGGGCCATGCCCGCGATTCCCATGCCCGGTCAAAGCCTCTCCCCCACGATTGCGACTACGTTGTAGGAGCGGGCCATGCCCGCGATTCCCATGCCCGGTCAAAGCCTCTCCCTCACGATTGCGACTACGTTGTAGGAGCGGGTCCGCTCTGTCGGACTGAGCGGTCTTCGACTGGCACTCGGTATACTCTTGAGCCCCGCGATTCCCATGCCCGGTCAAAGCAATAACTCATCATCAATCGCATGAAACACATCGACCGCATCAACCAGAGATCTGGCGGTCAGATCGGCCGCGCCATACGCTTCGGTTCGAACCCCATAATCCGATCCGACCTTACGCATTAGCAGGTCAAAGTCGCCGTCCCCGGACAGCAATACGACCGTATCCACATCCTTGGTCATTTCCATGACGTCAATCGTGATGCCAACGTCCCAGTCGCCCTTGGCCGAACCATCGCGTCTTTGAATGAACGGCTTCAGTTTTACATTAAAGCCGAGGTGCTTCAGCGCACTTTGAAATTTCTGTTGCTTGTCGTCGCCGCGGTCAATTGCGTACGCCGTGGCAGAGACCACCTTGCCCTGCTCAGCGAGTCGGGTCATCAGCTTTCGATAGTTGAATTGCCGCCCGAACGCATCGCGAGTCGTGTAGTAGATGTTCTGCACATCAGCAAAAACGGCGATTCTGTTCACAGTTGGGTTTTCTCCAGACATAAAAAAAGGGCAAGACCCAAAAGTCTCACCCTCTTTGCGCTCAACCCCTAAAGGTCGAAAACGCTGGTCTGCAATGCATGCACTGCAAACCCGTAACCGTAGTTAAATCGGTACGATGTTCTCTGCTTGAGGACCTTTCTGGCCCTGTGTAACAGTGAACTCAACCTTCTGACCTTCGGCCAATGATTTGAAGCCGTCGCCCTGGATTGCGCTGAAATGGGCAAATACGTCAGGTCCTGATTCCTGCTCGATGAAGCCGAAGCCTTTAGAATCGTTGAACCATTTAACGGTACCGGTAGTTGTAGACATAATTTCTTCCTAATAAACAAAGTATATAACGTCTTGAAAATCAAGACTTTTTTCGCTAGAAGTGGTGCTGGTACTTATGTTTATCAGGTCGAGAGGAACAACTATGGAACATCGAAATGGTGGCATAAATAGGAGCTGAACTTACAAGCTGCGGGCAGTATAACCGGCAAAGCCCCTCAGTCAAGGTTATTTCCAGCTAATTCAGTGGCCTGGGCAGCCACTCCCGGGCATTTTCGACTACACAGATTAATGGCACAGCACAGAAATTATTCTGTAATCTCGCGTATTCACCGCAACTTATCGAAAATTGAGCCAGATGAGCAGCAACGAACTCCGCATCGGATATCGCTATCGGCCGAAACGTCTGGCCGAGAATTATGACGTAATTGTCATTGGCTCTGGTATGGGCGGTCTTACCACGGCAGCGCTGCTCAGCGAGCTCGGCAAGAAGGTGTGCGTGCTGGAGCAGCACTACACCGCAGGCGGCTACACGCACTCCTATGAACGAGAAGGTTACGAGTGGGATGTCGGCGTGCACTACATCGGTGATGTCGGCAAACAGACCCGCACCAAGAAGATGTTCGATTTCCTGTCCGGCGGCAAGCTCAAATGGGCGGCCATGGATGCGGAGTATGATCGGTTCTATGTCGGCGACAAACAGTTCAACGCGATAGCGGGCAAGCAGGCATTTCGCGACAACCTCGTCGCTCGATTTCCGCAAGAGCAAGCAGCGATTGATCGTTATCTGGAGCTCCTGTCCGAGGTGAGCGGGGCACTCTATGCGCACAGCATGGAACGTGTGCTGAAGCCATGGCAACGCACGATTGCTGGGCCAATACTAAAGTGGCGAAAGCCCGCGAACCTGTATCGAAATACCTATGACGTCCTCAGCGAGCTGACGGATGATCAGGACCTGATCGCGGTCTTGTGTGGCCAGTGGGGCGACATGGGGTTACCGCCGAAACAGTCGGCGTTCATGGTGCACGCCATGATCGCGCGGCATTATATGTACGGTGGTTTCTATCCCATCGGTGGCAGCTGGAAAATTGCTGAAAGCATTATTCCGAAGATTCAAAAAGCGGGCGGTGAAGTTTTCACCTATGCAAAGGTAAAGCAGATCCTGGTCGAGAACGGCAAGGTTAGTGGCGTCGAGATGGAAGATGGACACCAGATCAACTGCGATAGCGTCGTGTCATCGGCCGGGATCGGAAATACATTTGATCATTTGCTGCCAGCCGCTTCGGTCAAAGATGCCGGCTATGAGCCGTTACTAAACACCGTACGGCCAAGTGCGGCTCATATCGGTGTTTATATCGGTCTCAAACACACAGCCGAAGAGCTGGGCCTGCCGAAGACCAATTTCTGGATCTATCCACACAACGATTATGACGCCGCAGTCGAAGCATTCATGCAGGACATGAACGCCCCCTTTCCGGTTGTTTATATCTCGTTTCCCTCGGCGAAAGATCCGGCCTACCTCGACAAGTATCCGGGCACTGCCACGATAGAGATCGTGGCTCCGGCGCCGTATAAATGGTTCGAGAAATGGCAGGACAGTACCTGGGGCAAACGCGGCGACGATTACGAGGCCTTCAAAGACGAACTTGGCGAGCGCCTGATGCGGCATCTGTATGACAAATTGCCCCAACTGCAGGGCAAGGTTGATTACTTTGAGGTCTCGACCCCGGTTTCGACCAACTGGTTCGCCGGCTATCAGCAAGGTGAGCTTTACGGGCTTGATCACACGGCAGAGCGGCTGCAGCAGGACTGGTTGGGCCCAAGGACGCGTATTCCAGGTCTTTGGCTCACTGGTCAGGACGTGCTTACTTGCGGCGTCACAGGAGCGATGATGGCCGGCATGCTGACCACCATGGCCATGGTCGGCATGCGCAAGATGTCACCGTTGATGAGAAAAATCTACGCTTAGATATTCGTCTTGGATAATTTTTCTGCCGCCATGTCCCGTACATGGACCTGATCGCGTCCTAGTGCTCGCCAAAATAGCGATTGGCATTCGCTAATTCGCGATCGCGCAGTGCAGCACAGGCTCGGGTGGCGGCGTTCGTCGTACTGAGAATTCGCAATGTGCCGGACACCTGATGGTCCGGGTCGCTGAAGAACTCTGTGGCTTGTTCGGCAGTTTCGACTGAGCAGCTCTTTGCCACCGAGGGTACTGCGGCCAGACCATTGCCGGGCAGACGTTCTTCAAAGCTCGCATAATTTGCGAGCGCGAAATCGAACACGATAGCGCGCGGCGCGGAGCGCTTGACCAGCTCTTCACGAACAGTCATGACCTCCTTGGGTCGAACGGCATCGCTGACCGCATACGCTTGCAGGTCGATGAGGATTTCTTCATCTTCGAAGTCCGTCAGGCCGACCAGGAGTTGCGAGCGCTCCACCGGAGTTATCGCATTTTCGAACCGATTCTTAAATTGTTCATACGTCTTTTCATCGCCATTGATTGCAGTCGCGAGTAACGCCGTGGAGACAAGGCTTGAATGCAGTTCGTAGCCGTCTTCGATAAAGGCCTTGCCTCTCTTGTCGAATTCGGCGATGAGTGCGGCGTCGCGGGCATCCCGGATCAGCCATTCCAGCAGGTACGGTCTGGTGCTTGTCAAAGCATTGGATTCGCTCTCGACCGGATCCAGCCCGTAAGATTCCAGCGCCGGAGCGAGCAGTCGGCCGACCATGGCAGCAAAGGCCGCCTGATTATCCTCGTTGACGAACGCATCGCGGACTATTTCAAGTTGGTTGATGACTGTCTGCATTACATAGGGATCACGCTCCGTCGAAAATGACTCGAGCGCCGCCAGATAATCGTCAGCGTCTAATCGCCCGGCACTGAGCATGGCAGAAAGGTTCGATGCCAGACCCATTCGTTCAGGTGATGTAAGAGTTTGTTGTGCGTTATCTACCAGTGCTTGCAGCAGTTTGGGCGTCACCTTCCAGCGATAGTAGCCGCCTTGATTGGCGTTCGGGTAAATCCACTGCACGTCGCCTTTGTGCTCAAGCTCGATAACCTTTGTAACATCGTCGAGTACGATCGATTGTGAGTATGTCTTGCCATCGACGGCATATTTAAAAGTGAGCGGGATCGTCCATTGCAATGACGGCAGTTCAACACCGGCGTTGACAAAGCGTTGTTGCGATACGGCTACGCGGCCATCCGCCATAACATCAATTTCGACCAAAGGTATGCCGGGTTGATGAATGAAGCTGGCAAATGCCTTCGGTACGTCAAAATCGGCCTCGATGCCGATTGCGGCCGCAAAATCGAGTGCGGTGGCGTTACCCCACTGATGTCGCTGCATATACTCGACAATCCCGGTGCGGAACTCATCAGCGCCGATAGCGAGTTCGAACATGTTGATGATGACGCGGCCTTTCGAGTAGGCCGGGCCAATGTCATTGAGGAAGTTGCCGGTTGATTTACGTTCCGCTCGAATCGGTCGAGATGACGGTCGAGAATCGGCGTCCATGGTCGTGAAGAGCGTCAGCAAACGAGATCTTTTGGTATCGAGTTCGGGATAGACCTGCGTGACAATCTTGTCGCCCATCCAGCTCGCAAACGACTCGTTTAGCCACAGGTCGACCCACCACTCCATCGTGACGACGTCACCAAACCACTGGTGCGCGAGCTCGTGAGAATTCGTGCCGACAATCTGGCGAAAGCGCGAAGCATCGATGTTATCCGGATCAATCAGAATAGCCCGGTCCACATAAACAATAGCGCCGGGGTTCTCCATTGCGCCGTACCAAAACTCGGGTGTCGCGATTAGATCCAGCTTCTGATACGGGTAAGGCATGTCGAAATATTCTTCGAGTCCCGCAAGCAGTTTCGGTGTCGAATCTATAGCAAGCCCGGTTAGGCCGGACTTGCCAAGCGTCGTTACGACGCGGCCAGGAATGCTCATGCCGGGTATATCAACGGTTTCAAATTCTCCGACCGCAATCGCGATCAGATAAGAAGGCATGGGCGCAGACTCGGCGAATTCGTGTCGGGTCATGTCGCCTTGTTGTGCGGCATTGATGATCGGTGTATTGGAAACGGCCAGCATGTTCGAGGGAACGGTCAGTGTAACGGTCCACGGAATCTTGTAGGCGGGTTCGTCGAAGCACGGGAACGCCTCGCGTGCCTCTGAGGCTTCCATCTGGCTGAATATATGAAAGCGGCCATTTTCTTTAACGCGGTACATGCTGACGCTGTCCGTATTGAAGTCGTCTTCGAAGGTCACTCGTAGTTCGTATTTCCCAGCGGGAATTAATGCGCCGGTCGAGACTTCGAGGAGAGCGTGTTCGAGTTGTTCGAATTCAACGTCCTGCAGTGCATCTTGCGAGCCGAACTGCACGCCAAGTATCGTCATGTCCTGTGCGTGCAATCGCACGACTTCGACATTTTCGCGTATATCCAGTGAGATCAGGGTCTCGCCTGTATAGCGCTTCTCGTTCGGATTCAGCACCATGGATAGCTGCTGCGTCGTCGGTTGCACGGCCATATTCAAACGGTACGGATCATCCGCGGTTTGCGTCCACGCGTTGCTTGCGACAAAGGCTAGAAAAACCATGGCGGTAAATCGTTTGCTCATCAGTCAGTCTCATACAATACGGGCCGCGACTGTATCCGGTCCGGCGGCAGCTGATCAATAGGCCAAAGGGCAATGAGCGCGCGGACCGCGACACGCTTGGGAGGAGCAGCCACCGATCGGTGCTGGCGAGGCCCAAATTACCCGGCTATTGCGCAGTGACAAATTTCGACAGATCGATCTGAGCTTCTTCAAGTTGTGCTCTGAAGTTGGGCGTATCATTCAGGTCGGAAAAAATACTGGGGCCACTAAACGCAACCTCAATGCTCAACAAGACCGCGCCAAATTTATAGCCGTCTATGCGACTGACCAATGCGCGCAATCATTCATTTTCGCCCCTTCGCAACTTCTGCTGTAAATTGGGGGAATGGACAAACACCTGAAAGCTGCAATCGAAGAGGCACGTATCGGTCTGCGTGCTGGCGGAATACCGATTGGTTCCGTCCTGGTTATCAATGGCGAAATCGTAGGACGCGGACATAATCAACGAGTACAGAAGGGCAGCTCGGTGCTGCACGCAGAAATGGATTGTCTCGAGAACGCAGGACGGCTAACAGCCGACGACTACCGCAATGCCGTGATCTATTCGACGCTTTCGCCCTGCGATATGTGCAGTGGGGCAATCCTGCTGTATGGGATACCCAGAGTAATTGTCGGCGAGAACCGGACCTTTCAGGGTCCCGAAGAGCATCTCCGCTCCCGCGGAGTTGAACTTGAGATCGTGGACAATGACGAATGCAGACAATTGATGCTCGACTTCATCGCTGTGAACGGCGCGCTATGGAATGAGGATATTGGTGAATAGAAATAGCATGAACGCCGCATAGGGAATCTATCGTTCTACTCTGGACTAAGATAATTTGCGCGTTGACGAAGAGATTGTTCGCTGCGCCAACTTCAGTATCAGTGAGGTCATGCCTGCGAACGGAACGTAAAACTTCTGCGGTTCTTCACTCGCAGAGGCACTAGTCGCTGGAAAGCAGCAAGCGAATCGAATTGACCAGCCCATCGGCGTCGGATTCGTTGTAACGCACGATCAGATCAGCTTTGCCATCGTTGTTGATGTCTTTCGCGGCAACTAATTCTCCATTGCGTGGCAACACGACCTGCTTGTTGACTGACTTCTTGTTGAAGAGAGCGGGACCGGAGATGCCGTAGTGAAAGCTCAAGCGCTCAGGCTTGGTTTGTAGCATGAGGTCCTTGCGACCGTCGCCATCAAAATCAGCGACTTCAACCGCCGGAATATCCACCTGGCCGCTGGAAAGGCTGAAGCGGACATTGGTCTTGGTCGAGTAGTTGGCATCCACAGGGTATTCACCATTCTCCGACATCTGGAAGAACTGGATTTGCAGCGCCATGCTTCCGGAGAACATCGCTCGAATAAATCGACCGAAAGACAAGCGCACTTTCCTGGCGATTAGATCCATTTTTCCATCGCCATTGATATCCGTGCTCACCAGTCCGTACTGCAGGCCATCGGATTGGAGTAGTGAATCTTCGGCGTCTCTATAGGCCAGATGCCCGCCGTCATCAAAGCCAAGGTGAAGTCGGAGTTCGGTTTGTTTGTCGAATACGCCAGAGCTCAAAGTAGTTTCTGTAATGATGTCCGGCAATTGATCATTGTTCAGGTCGGCGATTGACCAGATTCCTCTGGCCTCAAGACCGTTCTGGTCGACCGCTCCGCTTTCGTCATTGAGTGCCCTGAATTCAGCCTCGCTCAAAAGGCCGAGCCCCAGTTCGATAATTTCCGGATCACTTTCAAATCGATACCCGGGCAACTGTAAATAGACGCGAACGGCATTACCGCTCCAGACGGCCAGATCGACAAGGCCATCCAGATTGACATCGCCGCTGGCCAGCGGCCGATTTTCAAAATAGACACTGTCTCCGGACAACGCCATGCTGACGCTTTCCTGCAGCAGACTTTCAGGGCCCATTCCACCATCCGGCGTTTGCAAGCGGACCCTGTATCCAGCCGCATCCGGAATGACAAGATCGTCACGTTCGTCGTCGTTAATGTCACGTATAAAATCGATCGGTGCCAGGTCGCCGCTACGCTCCTGACTGTAGAGTGACTGGATCTCGAGGACCTCGACGAATTCGCCGCTGTCGAAGTCGTAGCGCATGACGCGCCCAGGCTCAATCGCGAACAGGCTGTCCTGATCTCCAACTCGGCCAATATCGTAGGTTATTACGTTCGGGGCAGGGTCCAAAGATACCAGGGGTACTACGCCGTTCTCGCCGCCCAGCTGGAATATGGTCAGGCGTTGTTGACGCGCGTCATCGTGGCCAGCAAGAACAATATGCTGCTCATCCCCTGCAGTCAGGCTCGCTGCCAATATTGACTGATCGACACGATAACCAGCATCAAAAATGACCTCAGTGAATTGTGGTTCCTGAGCGCTCGCCGCGAACGCGACCATGGAAAGAAAGCCTATAGACAGAAAGCCCATGGACGAATAAACCATGGAAAGAAAACTATTGGTCAGGCTGCGCATGTTCAACAAAGATCAACTCATCGGTGGGGAATCCCAGTGCCGCAGCTTTGCTCACCAGCTCGGCTTGAGTGTCCGGATCCAGTTCGGGTGAGCGAGCAAGAATCCAGAGATACGATTTATCCGGACCGGAGACCATCGAATATTCGTAGCCAGCCTTATCAAGTTCAATGATGTTATAGCCGCCATAGAATGGCCCGAAGAATGAAACCTTGAGTTCGCCGACGTCCGTGTCGCCCGTAAAAAAGGCTTTGCCTTCCGCTTCGTCCCACTCGTTCTTGTTGGTATTGAAGCCGCGATTTACGACTTTGACTCCGCCACCGTCACGCATGCTGTAGGTCGCCGTTATGCTTGAAAGACCTCGCTCAAATTTATGATCGAGCCGCGCTATTTCGTACCAGGTGCCGAGATATCGTTCGAGCTCGAAATCGCTGACAGTCTGCACGCCCTCGGGAACCCCCGTACAGGCGCTGCTGAGCAGCAGCATGGCGAGCAGTCCGCCGGTAATTTTCCGTCTTCGTTGTTGCATATTTTCCAATACTCCCAATGCGGAGGGTGAGCTTAGTGTGTGCGCCAGCATTGTCGCATGTAACACCTTCTTGCCAAGACTTGATGCTGGCGTATGCCTTTCGTTCGGTAGGTGAAGTTATGGGATAGGTGCTGGCTAGCGACCGATCCCATCGAGCATATCAACCATGTCGCCAAGCTTAGCCTTGAGCTCCGGTGCACGCCTTAGCATCGCCTGCATGGAATCATCGACAACGCTTGCGGCGTCATCCAGCAACTCTCGGCCAGCAGGCGTTAATGCCGCGATCGCCAGACGAGCATCTCTCTTGCTCTTTACCGTAGACACGATGCCCAGTTTTTCCATCGGGCGAAGCGCACGAGTAACCCCGGAAGGCGTAAGCCCGACCGCTTGTGCAAGATCCACACGGCTGGCCTGCGAGGCTGGCGCATCTCCCATCGCTCTTAAGAGTCGGTACTCCGCAAGGCTGATGCCACGAATTGAGCCGAGACTACTGTCGAGATGCCTCTCAAGGCGACCCCAGGCGGCAGCAAAAGTGAGCAGGAGGGTCTGTTCTGTCGGTGATTGAGTTTTCATGCGGAAAGCATAACAGAAGCGTGAGTGCTCACGCAATAGGCAGCTAATTATTGTTTCGCGAGCGCTTGCCGTAATTCGGTGCGGTTAACTACCGAGTCGTGCTTGCCTGTCTATGGACGCAATTAGCAACGCATTCTGAGACACATTCAGGTCATTGGCGGGCGGCCAGAGGGCATAATGGGTTCTGTTATTGCGAAGCGCCCAGCAGTTTTAGACCGAGCAGCGGGCGATACCCACAGGAGCTTGCCGTGGCTGGTGCAGAGGAACTACTACATGACGCCCAATATGCGGTGCACGGCATAGGTCACGGTGAAAGCCGGGAAAATCGCGCCCGCTCCGCACGTGCCCAGTCCATCGCCAAAAAAATCTTGAGGAAATATCCGGGCAGCATTGAAGCCACCCAAGCACAAGGAATTCTTGATCGCTTGCAGGGAATAGAGCAGCGACCGCAATTTGCAAGCCTGCGGCCGGGAGTGGGTGGTTCTCAACGCAGTACATCGCACCCGAAACTGTCTGTAGAGAATGTTCGAGAAGATGCGGACTTTTTAGGAACAGAGGATCTTCCACAAAAGCTGTTGATGGCAGCGCAGCATGCTTTGCACGGGTCGACCTACGGCGAGTCCTATGATGGCGGCAAGAATCAGCAACTCTCGAAGCGACTGGCGCAACGAGTAATCAGTGAACATCCCGGAAGCGATGAGGCTGCAGCAGCTCGGAAATTGCTAAATATGTCCCCAAGCGAAGAAAGCGTGTCGAGTTCGGTAGCGAGAAGAAACAATGCGGAATCAGAAGGGCAGGGTCTATTGGCAGAGTCAGATCCGCAGGGTCTATTGAAAGGCTTCTCGCAGTTGAATAAGAACAAGCAAGCAGCCGTTGTTATCGGCATCATGGGTTTTGTCGCTGTCGTTGGCGTTCTTCCAGTGGTCATTGGATTATCTGTCATCGCACTCGCTGGTCCGTTCGGCAAGCACTACCCGCTTGGCACAGGCTATGTGCTCAATGCGATTCTGAAAAAGACTGAGAGCTGGTTAGCGAGTAACAAAGCAAGCTAGAAGAAGAATAGTGCCGAGGTTTGGGGTCAGAGTAAAAACACTCAACCAACGGCAGTGTTTCCTCATGAACACAGGAGAAGGTGCATGATCGTGACCAGGCAGTGACCGTTATGAAAGAAATATTTCTGTCAAAACAGCCGGTCGAGCTTTTTAAGATTCTTAAGTTCGAAGGGATGGCCAGCACTGGGGGAGAGGCAAAGATGTTGATTGCCGATGGTCAGGTTAAGGTCAACGGGGCCAGAGAGATCCGCAAGCGAAAACAGATAGTGGCGGATGATGTCATCGAATTTGGCGGTGAAAAATTTGTCGTTCACCTGCAACTCTGACCCAATCCATCGACCCCAATCCATCGACCCCAATCCATCCAAACTCAGAACAACAATAGAGTTTTCTATTTATGTCTCACCCAACTCTTGAAACAGCCCGCCTGGTCTTACGACCGTTTCGCAAAGATGACGCTTCATCAGTCCAGTTTCTTTGTGGTGAATGGGAAATAGCAGATACAACTCTAAACATTCCACATCCTTACGAAGATGGCATGGCAGAACTGTGGATCGCAACCCTCGAAAAGGGGTATGCAGAAGGAAAGCTTTTGACTTTTGCCGTTGTTCTTCGCGACAACGAAAAACTAATTGGCGCTGTCGGGCTAAAAGTTGATCGATACTCGAACAAGGCCGATCTCGGATATTGGATTGGCAAGCCATACTGGAACGCAGGCTATGCCACTGAAGCAGCTCGGGCAGCGCTTGCTGCAGGATTCGACGAGCTGGACCTTAATAGAATCGGTGCATTCCACCTGGCTAGAAATCCGTCGTCTGGGAGGGTGATGGAAAAGCTAGGAATGCTTCGCGAGGGAACCGCGCGGCAAGATACGATGAAGTGGGGCAAATACGAAGACTTGGTTAGCTACGGCTTGCTGCGCGAGGACTGGTCGAATTAAGTGATCCCAGAGCACTCGCAATACGTGTGAACGACCGCATTGGGTGGAGGTTTGGGGTCAGAGCAAAAACACTTTGGTTTTTACTCTGACCCCAATTCATCCTGACCCCAATCCATCGAGTCGCGACCTGGTAAAAGTCACTGGCGACCGGTTGAGATCGCCACTCGAAAGCAGTCGCTCGGGTGCTATAGTCTGAGAGGCTGCTACTGACCCAAGGCAGCCGCTCGCTACTCCCATCATAAGAGGCTGACCGAGTTGGAAAAGCCCCGAGAAAATGCCGAGAAGGACGTCGTGACCTATACCGCAACCTATACTCTTGATAGCGACTTCATGAGCGAGAGCTTCGATCAAGCACGCCGCTACGGGAGCCGATGGCACGTGATTGAATTGGCTATTGGGGGACTTTTCATCGTTGGTGGATTCGCCTTGTTTGCGTATGCAGCGTGGACGACTGTTCTTCCACTTGTGCTGATTGGCATAGGCGTTATTGCGATTTTCAGCAGTCGAATCAAGAAGTTCTTTCGGCTCCGAAAGCATAGTAAAAGCAAGGCCGCGAACATGAGAATCGAAATGGTGTTTGATGATCAAGGCTATGAGAGCAAGAGCAGCTTCTCATCGGGCCGTATGAATTGGGACGGAGTTGAGAAATGCGTCCGAACACCAAAAGGTATTCTTCTGTGGCCGCAAAAAGGGGTTTGCTTCTATATTCCGGAGGAAGCGGCAGGAGCTGAAACGATTTCGTTCATCCAGTCAAAAGTAGTCTGAATCAGCTTGCGCGACGGGCTGCTTCTGGCCGAATCCAGCTACCCAGGTGGTATATTGCCGAGAGGCTGCTACCGACCCAAAGCGGACGCCCATCAATTTGGCAGCTCTACGCTGCCTCCGGTACGTTTACTGACCACGAAAGGCCAGGGAGTCACTTGGCCTCCTCAACGTCCTCCAATTCTATTAGCAGTTCAAAACGCCGAAGGTCATTGTCGAGGAGTCTTTTGAATTGCTCAGATTGTGAAGTTGTTAGCTAGGCCGTCGTACGATTCGTTACTCGATCGTAGAATGCCCGCTTCGCAACAAGATGCTTGTGGTACTTATCCTTTTCGGCCTCCCATCTCTGTGGAGTGCTCGTAACGGGAACGCCAGGTCCAGCGGATTCACTTGCCAGCTCGGATACAAATCTGGAATTCTCCTCGTACATGATCTGCACCATCGTCTCCCGGGTCGTATAGTCCAACGGCTCCGGTAAATTTGATGAAAACGATCCGATGACAAGTCGCTGTACATGGAAGCGGCTGTAACTTTCGTACGCTT
>CAZGVL010000052.1:0-2059 GCA_964528965.1 uncultured Woeseiaceae bacterium | reverse complement strand
TTCCGCCGTATGGCGGTCAATCATCGCATTTTGCTTTTGCGCTATGTAGTGATCGGCGTCAATGAGGTCCTGAATAATCTGTTCCGCCCTTTCAGCGCCTATGCCTGTGTTGCAGGGCTTTTAGTATGTTGGCGGACAGTCAATTCCTCAGAGTCCTTGGAAATACTCGGAGCACGTTCGACTGGCCCTCGCGCAAAGTAGCCCAGAGAAAAAGCGACCAGTGCGGTCACCGCCACAGTAATAGAGAGATTCTTCATTCATGCTCCTACGACAAGTATATGTAATCCAGTCACGCGGCAGAGTGTGAATGACCGCTAGTTGTCGATCTTATGGAACCACTTGCATCGTCGATGTACTAAGCATTGAGATGTGTTTCCTTTATTAGGTCTACTTAGTTGCCATGAAAAAGCTATTGATGTTTGCAGGTGCAGTCCTCTTTGTCGGATGTGGAGGAGGTGGAGGTCGCGATTCAGGGGCGGCCGTGATAGCGCCAATCGTTAATCCGGTTGTCATGAGCCGATACGAAACCTCGTATCCTCTGGCAGATAATTCGAATTCGAGCGCGTACAAAGTGCTCATCATGGGCAACAGTCATGCCGCGGATATGCGACCAATCCTGGACCGACTCCTGATCCTGGGTCAACCTGACAAGTCAGTCCATGTGCAGCTATCGCCACGCTACTCTTTCCTTGCCAACCGAGTTAATGATGGCATAAGTGAGCAGACGCTTGAGAGTCAGCAGTGGACCCATGTGATATTGCAGGCACAGAAATATTCAAGCACAGGGGCCAATACCTACCCAACCGATGCCGCTGAGTACTGGATCAGAGGAAGCAAGCAGCTGGGTGCAACGCCGATAATGTTTCCGGAACACCCCAGGCGAGGAAATAGCTGGGAAGGACATACACTATGGCATCTTCACCGCTCAATTGCTGCGCGTGAGAATACCTGCGTGGCACCGGTCGGCGTTGTGTGGGATGAGGTTTTATTCAAAGATAAACTCCTGCTTCTCCATCAAGCTGATGGCAATCATGCTTCCGAGACAGGTGCGCTTCTTACGGCGTTAGTCTTCTATCAAATCATAACGGGCCAGCCTGTCGAATCTCTTCCAGAACTCTCGGAATTTAATATTGACTCTGCTACCGAACAGATTATGAAAGAATCGGTATCTTCTCTACTTTTCACTTATGCACCTTGTGCTTATGAGGCATAAGATAAAAGGTAACTTCAGGTGTCATACTGCGTATTAGGGCGGAGAACTGAGGTCGAACCGCAGTTTATGAGAATCGTGGTTCGACCCCGGTTTTGCCAGCTTTGCTAAGAATTGCGATTTTTCGAAATTCCCTGATTAGGGGCTGCTTTACCGTCAAGAGCAACCGCTCGCTGATACAATGCTGAACGGCTGCTACTGACCCAAAGCAGACATAGTTTCAGTTTTATTCAGCAGCCTACGGTACGATAGCGCTGCTATTACCTGGAGGTTCAACCGTTGGATGTTTTTGAATTCATCCTTGTTCTTGTGACAGTAATTGTCAGTTTGGGAATCGCCGAACTTCTCGGCGGTGTTGTAAGGGTGCTCCGACATGAACTAAAGCCTGGCCACTTGCACTGGCTATGGGTTTTGTTGGTATTCAATATGCAGATACAGTGGCTTTGGTTCAGTTGGAACTTTCGGGATCGTGGCAGTTGGCTGTTTCCAGAATTCATGTTGCTGATCGCTCCTCCCATACTGCTGTACATGTCGGCAGCAGTATTGTTTCCGAGAACGTCGGCAGGCGACGATCTCGACGCACATTTCTTTCGACGCCGTCGGCCATTCTTTCTCCTCGCAATAGCTACTGTAGTCTTATTCGGGCTCAGTCACAGGTTCTTGGAAGACGGTGACCTGGCTAGCGTAACTAACGCTTTTAGGCTGGTGCTTATCTTTATGTGCGTCGGATTGATATTTACTACCCGTCGTAGCATCCACTGGGCGCTCGCGTTAGCTATTCTCGTCACACAGCTCTGGTGGGTTTACCAATACAGTTTCGCGATTTAGCCACGCTGATCAACCGAGTGT
>CAZGVL010000051.1:0-23184 GCA_964528965.1 uncultured Woeseiaceae bacterium | reverse complement strand
CTGGTGGGTTTACCAATACAGTTTCGCGATTTAGCCACGCTGATCAACCGAGTGTCTAAAAATTAGGGATTCCGCAATTAGTCGAAGAATCTTCTTCAAAGTCATTACAAGCAGCTCATCAAATATTTCTGCTGATGGTTGTTGGTTTGACTCTTGTCGGCGCGATCTCGGTTAATGGATCGCGAATCGTAAACAAAGGCGCAGTGCCGTCCAACAGATCGCTGCAATGGCTGAGCCCAATCCATCAGCAAAAGAAAACTGCACTCGAAAATGCCGTTGATCTTGTTGCCTGCTGGCGGCGTTGGTCGGTTGGGCTAACCTAAACATTCGAAGTATGGCAACCGCCCGTCACGGCTGAGGCTGTCGCGTAAACCTCAGCGACTAGAATCATAGGTCGTCCGGCAATTAATACTTTCAATAAGTATTACGCTCAAAATACAACGGCCCATTAGCAGATAGTCCATTCGCATTCGCAAATAACTGCACAAAATTACTTTCGAAACGCCGTCTCTTCGGGTCGTCACAAGCAAGCTGTTGATTTAGTTCTTCGATCCCTTTTACCAACTTACCGACCCTGGACCATTCAAATTCCTTATCAAACATTAAACCCTGAAGTGTCAAACTCCCGTGCCGATTGCACACTAGATCACAGGCCGGGATAAATGCCTTATTAATGCGATAAACATCAATGCTCACACCACCGGTAAATCTATCGACTTCGTTTCCGTAAAAATCTGTGGTCACCCAATCAGGTTGTTGGTAGGAATAGGTGATCTCGCGCGCACCCTCTTGAAAACACTGTTCTGGCTTGCCAGAGTACCCTTTCATGTACTGGCCGACTATTTCATTGAGTAAAGGCATAGGTTGACCTGTGATGAATTCAAGCACCAGATTATCATCGTTATCTAACCCTCTCTCGTAGTCTCTGAGGTACTGTGTATCCAATTCTTGAAGCCGGGAGAAATTTTTTGCATAAACCGCATTAAGATATTCCCCTCCACTGAAATCGCAGAAGGTGCAGCCTTCATCTTTGGCCAAAGTAGTGTGTCTCGCGTCTGGAGAAATGTCATCAAACAGGCTTTCGGCAATGGCCAGATCTTTGACCAAATACAGTGTTTTAGGCTGCCCCGAAACCGCTCTCTCTATGCAGGCGCTGTCCTGATATTCTGCTTTCCACTTTACACAAGCGTTTTCTGGCTGCGTTTCACGCTGCCGAGATTTCCATACCCCACCACCATAACGCTGACTTGCATCAGAGTCGTATTGGAAATAGAAGTTCTCATTCTTGCCCCGAAAATCGACTTCCACCTCGAAAGTGTGCGAATTTTTCACGGTATTACTTAACAAGAAATTTTGACCGGCCATACGCCATTCGGCATGACGCGTAAAGTCACCTGCCTCAAATATTGTGGTAGTACCGTACTGTCTTTGCAATTGAATCGAATACAAGGGCTCAGTTGGCTGGGAAATGTTATCCACACCATTTCTACCCACCAGATATGTTCCTTTGACGTCACGAATAAGCTCAGTTTCTGGTACCGACTGCCAGCCATATTGGTCAAACTGACCTTGATCAAGTGCCTGAAGATATTTTTGAACTCCTTGACCGCGCAAACATTGCTGTTCATCGGATAGATAATTTACCTGCACCGATGCATGAATATTGATCCAATCTACCGAGGCAGTTTTTGGCAATATTTGTTTCTTGTAGAATTGTTGATATCCACCTGACTGTTCACCATTCGAACCCCAATGCACCATTTCAAATTCGGTCTCAGAAACAGGAAATGTGATGACGCCAATCAAGTTGCGCGCCTTCAGGGCTTTTTGTGCGTCTAACCAGTGATCACTACAGGTTAAGGGGTTGATATCCGCTCCGATTTCCGCGTGGTATAAACGGCCGTTTTCTATAAGTCGTAGTTCGGGATTTATCGGATTGGAAACATGTTCTGCTGGGTTTTGTGCGATAAGAGATAACATTGCTTTCGTTGCATTTGCTCTCTCCAATAGTGCGGTTTCTAATTCATACTTCGTTGTATTCTCCTCTCGATATTTTTCAACGTGTCCACTTATAATTGCGCCAGCATCGACTTGTCCTCCTTGAGTCGTTATCGCTTCAATCAAGCTCTTTGCCAAGTCGTCAGACTGTTTAGCACGATCGGGTGTTTTACTGGTTTGAGTTCCCGTGTAAAGCAAAGATGCCTGCTTGGTTTCGTTCGAGTAGGAAAGCCAACCGTTAAACATTCCGGCAAGACCTTCGTTGGCTATGTTCGCATTCGCACAATTGTTACCATTGAGTTTTTGAAGGGGAAATCTCGACGCTATTCTGTATGACTCAGAGAACTGCTGCTTGGTCAAAAAGGTATCGTATGAGGCAGCGTAGTCATCATAATTACTTGCGCTAGGTACCTGACCTTCCAGTTTTTGTACGCAGTTTGAGTTTGGGAATAAAAGATAACCTCCCAACTCTTTGTCATGACCTTTTCGAATATACCAGATAGTGATTTCGACAGGTTCGCCATGAACCTGCCCGCTCCAGCTACCAACGAAGTCATGTAAGTTGGCCAGCGCGCTCAATGGAACTGAAGTGAACAGGAGAACAAGGAATAATTTCATCGGATTATTTTCTGAATAGTAGGGGGCCGGTCAATATCATGGTGATCAACGGCGTACAGGCAGGACTAAGCCGGTTTCTTGGCTACTCTAACTTAAAAAGTTCAAGTATGGTAACCGCTCGTCACGGCTGAGACAGTCGCCAGCTACAAGAACGTTGAAAGAGATGGTCTCGACCAGAGGATTAGGGTCAGAGTAAAAAAAACTTTGGTTTTTGCTCTGGCCCCAATCCATCCACTGACCGCAATCCATCCAATCCATGACTAAGACGGACATCGAAATTTGCCGCTCGCAAAACTACTGACACTGGTCTTACTGGTCCATGTTTCTCATGCCAGTGCATCATCGCTGTTCGAAGATAACACCGTCCTTGAGATCAATCTGTCCGGCCCAATTAGCTCACTGTTTGAAGAAAAAAATGATAATAGGCAGTTGCCCTTCGTTCTGCGCGCTAACGACCTCGAACATACGATCAAGGTAAGGGTGCGTGGCAAGAGCCGCAGGCGCGTGTGCAGCTTTCCTCCACTGCGACTCAATTTCGCGGCCAACGACACAGTGCAATCGGTATTTCAGGACCAGAACAAGCTTAAACTTGTAACCCATTGCCGAGACCGTGGTTCAGTTCATGCGTCCGCATTAAAGGAATATGCTGCCTACCGGATTTTCAACCTGGTCTCAGATGTTAGTTACAGAGTGCGTTTGCTTCACATTACTTACACGGATACTGACGGCGGCCTCAAAGAGAAAGAGTTCGACCGCTATGGGTTTCTGATCGAATCGGCGTCAGCGTTGGCTGAAAGAGTTGGCGGACAAGCTGATCATGTAACTGGAGTGTCACTGCGTTCGCTCGACAATCAGCAGGCGGCCACCGTTTATATCTTCCAATACCTTATCGGCAATACTGATTGGTCGTTGGTTACCGCCGACGAAGATGACACCTGCTGTCATAATGGTGATCTCCTCATAATTGGTTCGGATCGGTTTTACGTACCTTACGATTTCGACCTTTCGGGTCTCGTGAATGCGTTCTATGCACGGCCAGATTCTTCTCTCAATATTTCGAGAGTGACTCAAAGACGATATCGCGGCTATTGCATCTCTACTGATGCGTTATACGATGCGCTTAGCGCCATCAAGGCTCGAAAAATGGACATTCTGGAAGTGATCAGCCAATTGCCCGGACTCTCTCAGAAGGAAACTGGAGCGACGGTAAAATATCTTGAAAAGTTCTTTGACAAGGCAAACGATGACGACAAGATAGTGCGCTCATTTGAGCGCGCGTGCCTCTAACCTGGATCAGACCGATTGAAGTCACAACCCAAAGCAGCCGGTCGTGAACTTCAGAACATCGTATTATCATTAGCGGATTGCTCGGGTACGGACTGCACCACATCCCAATGCTCAACCATGCGACAGTCTTCAACTCTGAATATGTCAATTACTGCAAGACCAGGGTCCTCTGGCGTTGCTTGAGTATGATAATGAACGGCAACCAGGTTATCGGCTGCGATGATGCGATGGATAGTGAAGGTCCGTTCCGGAAAGCGCTCCAATAGTCTTTCAAGGAAGCTGATGATGGCGTCGCGGCCGTCGGGCAGGGTGGGCTTGTGTTGAATATAGTCGGGATGAACCCAGGTTTCAAAGGCCTGTCGGACCTCCTTCTTCCGGTAGAACAAATCAATAAATTCGTCGACAACTTGTCGGGCCGACATAGTGCATTCCCCTTTCGACGGAATGGACGACAAATATTCAGAGGCAAGCGCGGGAACAGCGAGTAACATCATCGCGGATAAGTAAATAAGGACCCTTAATTGCGTGAATCTGGTTTCCATATACATTTCCCTAAGGCTAGTAGGACATCCGCATCGTCTTGCACTCTATACGGCCTGTGTTGATACGCCTAGTCTTGCCAGGATCTCGCCTATCATTAAGAGCCAAATAGCATGAGTCGCGAGTGGTTGCTTCTGGCCGATCTCGGTCAATTGACTCGACGCTAAATTATCCTTCTGAACGGCTGGTCTTGAAGAGACTGGACGCTCAAGGCGTGACTGCGTCTGACTCTGCCTGTCAGATCAAGTTTCGAGTATCACTCGTCACAGCTAGTGAATGTCTGTGACGCCGTATTTCTGGAAATACAGCTCTTTCGCCTGGCCGACCCAATCGTCCTGTTCCATTCGACCTTTGAATTCTTTTAATTCCATATTGATCTTGGCGATATCGGCAACGCCGAACGCTGCTATCTGGCGGTAGTTGAATACGCCCAGCTTATGCAGTGCACTTTCAAATACTTTGCCGATGCCGACGATTTTCTGCAGGTCATCCACTTCCTTATTAGCAGCAGCCTTTTTGCCGAGTTTTTGCACAACCGCCTTATTGCGAACATCTTTCAGCGCTTTGCGTTGTTGAACCTCCATATCCGCAAAGTTCTGTTCTACTTCATCCAGGCGGATACGTAGTGTTTCGGACTGTTGCTCGGACTGACCCGCCTGATCCCGATGCCGCTTGGCATCTTCTTCGTATTGCTTGCGGCTGCTTTCCATCGACTGAAGACAATGGGCCAGTTCTTTGTTCTGTACTTTGAGCTCTTCCAGTTCTGCCAGATCTCGCTGCAGTGCTTCGACTTCCTGTTTCGTTAGCGCAGCGTCATGCGTGAGCTGAGCGTTTTCTGCTTCAAGTTCGATGACGTTCTGTTCAAGTTGATCCAGGTTGTCCAAGCGATTTTGTGCTGCAGACAGCATGTTGTTAACCGACTCACGTTCAGAGCGAGAGGCATGTAGCAGGTTGTTGAATGACTCATGCTCCAGCTTCGAGTTCTTCAGTTTTGCCTCAACGAGCTGGCGTTTCTCGAACGATTTCGCGAGCTCGGCTTTGTAGAAATCGCCGGACTTGATGAACTCCGTCTGCAGGTCTGCGGATCGTTGCTTGACCAGGACAAGCGCCTCCTGGAAAACCGCGAGCTTTTGTTTGAAGTCCTCACGCTCGGCGCGAAGAGTGAATATGTCCTTCTTCAACGACTTCGTTTTTTCATGTTCGGACTGAAGATCGGTTTGACTCTTCGCGGCCCTCATCTCATGCCTGTGAACAAGCGCTTCCTGGTTCTCGATGGTTTTTCGCCGGCTGGCTATCTCGACGGTCAATCGGTCGCGTTGGCGAACGTGTTCGCCTAGCTTGTCGTGCCACTGGTCTTCCTGCTGCTCGAAACGTCGATTGCTGCTTGCACCACGGATCATCCAGCCCAACAGCAGGCCGAGGGCCGCTGCGGCTAGTAGAACTATTCCGGTTTCCATGGTCAGGTCGAGCATTGTTGGTCCTCGTCCTCGGAGACAGCGTCACCTTCCGATCCTGCGAATTATGACCGAGACGAATATTATGGAACATGACCGGTTCCTCAAAAATGGCATACAGATCACCGCATCACGGCCCATTCTGGTGCTCGGATGTGACGAATGACGGCTATTCGGGTGATATGCTCTGCAGCAGATCATGAGTGCGCGGCAAGCGTCTTGAGATCGGGAGCTGCGATGAACGATGAGTATGCACGCGGTCCGCATTGTATTTTGGGCAAATGTCGGACGTTTTTAGCTCAGCCTGGTTGCCTTAACAACATGACAGGAGCAATCGTATCCTGATTAATAATTCGCTATACAGGAGAGCGAAATGTCACCTTCAAACGAACAATTTATTGAACCAACGCCGAAGCATCTTTGGGTGGTCGGCATTGTGGCGCTCATCTGGAACTCCGGTGGAGCCTTCGACTACTTCATGACACAAACCGGGAATGAAGCCTACATGAGTGCTTTTTCACCCGAGCAACTGGAATTCTTCTATGGAATTCCGGCGTGGGCAGTTGCAACGTGGGCAACAGCCGTATGGGGCAGTGTGCTTGGTTCCTTGTTATTGCTGATGCGGAAGCGCCTGGCGGTGCCAGTATTTCTCGTGTCGTTTATTGCGATGACACTGACGGCGTTCCAAAACTATGTGCTGTCCAATGGCCTGGAGGTCATCGGCAGTGGCTTTGAGCTCGGCTTCACCGCCGCGATCTTTGTGATAGCGCTACTGCTCTTCTTGTACGCTCATGCCATGCAAAAACGAGGCGTGTTGCGGTAGCACAAGAGGGCGAGCGCTAATTTAAGAAAAAGCGTGAGGTGGCCGTGTCCCATAGCCACCCGTGCAGCGGCTTTTGCGTGTGACCGAATATGACCAGGACCTGACGGTTTTGGACAAGATGCAGTTTCAACGACCTGCCAACATTGGCTTTCGCAGGTTGAATTGGAACGATCATGAATACGGTTCTGGCCGAAAACAACGAATTACCGATCCCGGGAGCACTCAGCTTCGGTATTATAGGCTTTGCCTATGCCCTCGCTGTCTATAGAATCCCTGGGTTCCTCGTAGGCTCGTACCTGGGTTCGACGGGCATCGACCAACTGAGCGCAGCATCAATCTTCACTCAGTTCGTGGTCGGAGCATTTGTCAGTGTCATCGCCTACAACACTGTTGATAGCAAACCGTTGAAGACCGGTATGCGAGTATTCTACGGATTAGTCGCTGCGATACTGTTTGGCATCGGTGGGTATACACTGCTGGCCAGTTTGTGGGCCGCATTCTGAATGGTTTTAGCTGAACACGATTACGAAACACGACTTGGACGATAAGGAAACTCTGTGAGAACACTAGTTATCTTGATCACGATAGCCGGAATTAGCGGATGCGCTAGCACCGGCAAAGTATCAGATGAGCTAACCGTCGCAAGCATGACGGATGCGGAACTGTGCTCGGTGAAGTTATCCACTAGTGACGATGCAGAGCCCGCCAGGTTGAATTCAAAAGATATTCGCGTTGTGAACTGGAATATTCAAAAGGGCGGCGATCCGGAGTGGGCTGCTGACCTGGCGTCTTTCTCGGACGAACCGCAATTGATGGTCTTTCAAGAGGCCGTATTGAGTTCGGACGCGTGGGAGAAGATCGGCAGTGACCATTACCGATCGTTCGCTCCGGGCCATCGGACATCCAGTGCTTTGACCGGGCTGATGACTTTGAGCTCAGTGGAGCCGATGTCCGAATGCAATCTCGTTGCCGTTGAGCCATGGCTGCGTTCACCGAAAGCGACACTCATTACCGAATACGGTCTGACGGATACGGAAAAAACTTTATTGGTCGTCAATATTCACGCGATCAACTTTACGTTCGGTACGAGCGATTTCGAAGAGCAGGTCGAGCGCGCATTTTCTGTTGTTGATGAACATGACGGACCGGTTTTGTTGTCGGGTGACTTCAATACCTGGCACCAGGGCCGCGCAGATGTTGTCAAGGAAATTGCCGAGGGCCTCGGCTTTGAAACACTGAATTTCGATGAAGATCATCGCAAGCGGTCGTTTGGGCAAGCTCTGGATCATTTCTACATCCGTGGTTTGCAGATTCTGGACTCGTCGACGGCCGATTTCGATTCGTCAGACCATAACCCCATGTCAGTAAGATTTAGCTTATGAGCACGCAGGGCTTTAGCGTAAGACTGAGGAAAATAGCATCGGCATTGGGGATTGCGCTTGCGCTGTCAAGCCTGTCGATTGCTGCACAGGCGAGTGAGATTCCTGTGGAAATCGATTATCTGCTCAGCACGGTTGGCAGCAGCGACTGTGCATTCATTCGCAATGGCAGCCGGCACGAGGCCGAGGATGCTGAAGCTCATCTGCGCATGAAGTACAAGCGTGCTAAACGCTGGGCATCGACAACCGAGAAGTTCATAGAACGACTGGCGAGCAAGAGTTCATTCAGCAAGAAGCCGTACTTCATCCAGTGTGGTGAGCAGGAACAAGTGCCGTCGGGCGATTGGCTCACGCAGCGTTTGCAGGAATATCGAGACCTGGAATATCGAAACACTGCCGAGCTCAGCCAGACAGAATTGTAAATCCTGGATTAGCCGGTACTGACTGCGTCAGCGCAGCTGGCTGTCCTTGCTGCCGCGACGGTTGTAGCCGCTAACGGCACTTGCCTTCTTGTCCACCTCCGACTGACAGGTGATGCACAGACGCACACCGGGAACAGCCTCACGACGAGCATCGGGAATGCTCGCGTCGCACTCTTCGCAATGGGTCAGACTTTCACCCTTGGGAAGTTGATCACGCGCGCGACTCACTGCGTCTTCAATAGTCGCATCGATCTGATCCTGTACTGCGCCGTCTTTGGCGAATCCGCCTGCCATAGTAAAACTCTCGATAGGGCTCGTCTGTGCTCGGCCAAGTGTACAGAAAACGTACATTCGGTGGCAAAGCCCGGAAACTCGCCTATACTTTGGTGATCATTACGGGAGAATAATAATGAAAAAAACAACAAAGTTCGTAGGACTGATTCTCAGCGCGTTATTCATAATGCCATTGACGGCTTTTGCTCAGGAAGATGAAGCGATGGGCGAGCTGTCCGATGTCTGGATCATGGTGCCCAAGGCGGGTATGGAGGCGCAGTTTTCTGCAGCCGCTGCCGCGCATATCAAGTTTCGTGCTGAAGCAGGAGAGTCGCGAACCTGGCAGGCCTATCGGGTCGTTATTGGCCACAATATCAATATCATCACGTATCGATCCTGCTGCGGAACGTGGGCTGACCAGGATGCTTATGCAGCTGAGGATGAAGAAAACGGCCTGAGTGCGAACTGGAATGAAAATGTTCATCAGTACGTGGAGCACTATCACCACTACATGGAAAGAATCGATTTTGAGAACAGCCATTGGCCTGAAGGAACCGAGGGTCCCTATTTTGGCGTTACCACGTGGAGCGAGAAAGAAGACGCGGGACCTGCATCAGGTCAGGCACGAGAAAAAATGAGCCAGCTGGCCAAAGAGCATGGCTGGGGAGACGGCGGTTCCGAGTGGGCGTGGATGTCGAGAATCGGTGGCAAGTCTGCGACCATCCTTGTCTCGTCCTACGAAAATTTCGCGGACATGACGCCACCTGAACAGAGCTTCTTTGAGTTTCTTACGGAGAAGGTCGGTGCGGAAGAGGCGGGAGGTATTTTCGCTGACTTCAGTTCCGGTTTTTCAGGTTCCGATTACACGGTTTGGAAACTCGACGAGGCCTTGTCTACTCTCGAGAGCGACGACTAACCCGGGAATATCACAAGAACCGCAGTATCAGAAGAACAGAACAGCCCGCGAAAGCGGGCTGTTTTTTTTCGACTTGCATTCCGTTCGAACGACCCGTGAGTGGCAGGCTGTCTACAAAGCCGGCGCGGACCGAATGAGCTCGCGGGTGTAGCTTTCCTGCGGCTGTTCCATAACGTCTCGAACAGTTCCTTGTTCCACAATTCGCCCGGCCTGGAATACGACCACCCGGTCGCAGAAGCTGCGCACTAACGCCAGATCGTGAGAAATGAAGATCACCGAAAGACCTCGCGACTCTCGAAGGCGTTTCAGCAGCTCAATGATCTGTGCCTGAATCGTCACATCGAGCGCCGAAGTCACCTCGTCGGCGATCAGCAGCTCCGGGTTCATCGCCAACGCTCTTGCGATACCGACGCGCTGGCATTGGCCACCTGACAGTTGTGCTGGTTTTCGACCTGCAAGATCAGCATCCAGCTCAACCAGTTGCATCAATTCGGTGACACGGTCGCTTATCTCGGCGGTTGGCACCAACTTGTGGCGTCTGAGGGGCTCGGCGATACTTTCGTATACGGTCAGACGTGGATTCAATGAATCGTAGGGGTTCTGAAAAGCCATTTGAACTTGCATGCCTATCGAAGGCTGAAGTCGGCCTTGTGTTTGCAGTATCGATTCGCCATTGAATTGCACATCCCCGGTCCTGGCTTTCACGAGCCCCATCACGACGCGTGCCAGCGTGCTCTTTCCAGAGCCGCTTTCACCGACGATGCCCAGCGACTCCCCTTGCTTCAGTGTTAATGAAACCTTATCAAGTGCTCGCAGCACGCGGCGCCCGGGAAGTGCGAATTCCACGGTGACGTTATTGATCTCGAGCAACGGCAGGTTCTCGATTGTTGCAGCATCCCGTCTGCTCATGCGGCTGGGCTGTGATTCGATCAGCTGCTGTGTGTACGGATGTTGTGGTGCGTTGACCATTTGTTCGGTACTGCCATGTTCGATGATTTCGCCGCGGCGCATAACCAGAACGCGATCGCAAACCTGGGCAACGACCGCAAGATCATGTGAGACCAGAACAATGGACAAACCGTGTTGCTTGTTCAGTGACTGCAACAATTCCAGTATGCGTGCCTGAACTGTTACATCCAGCGCCGTCGTGGGCTCATCGGCCAGCATCAGACCGGGACGGCATGCGATGCCAGCCGCAATCATCACACGCTGTTTCATGCCACCGCTGAGTTCGTGTGGGTAATTGCGTGCGCATTGTTCAGGGCGATCGAGTTGCACTTCCCGGAGTCGCTCGATTGCGGCAACTCGAGCATCCGTTGGCGATGCACCATCATGATGTATCAGTGGCTCCGCAACCTGCACGCCGACGCGCATCAACGGGTCAAGGTGGGACGCCGGATTCTGAAACACCATTGAAATGTCGCGGCCGCGGACCTGCCGTAGTCGGGCCTCGTCCATACGCAACAGGTCCCGGCCCTCGTACTCGATCCGGCCTGAAACCTGGGTGGATGCTGGCAGCAAACCGAGGATGGCCCGACAGCTGACCGACTTTCCCGAACCGCTTTCGCCAACAATGCCGACAATTTCACCGGCGCCAACTTCAAAAGAGATATTCCTCACCGCCTGTGTTGTGCCACCGGCCGCATCAAAGGTCACGTCCAGATTACGAACTTTGAGGAGGGCATCAGTCATAAATCACCGACGCGCAGCATGCGCGCAAGGCCGTCACCAATGAGTGACAGGCCGACGCCGAAACTGACGGCTGCGAGTCCCGGAAAGAAGCTGATCCACCACGCCTCAGAAACAAACGCCTGACCATCCGCGATCATCGCGCCCCATTCGGCGGCAGGTGGTTGCACACCGAGACCGATGAAACCGAGGCTCGCGCCTGCGAGAATTACCAGAACCATGTCAGTCATTGCATAGACAATAATCGGCGAGATGGCGTTAGGCAGTACATGTCGAAAAATGACAGTGACAGAACTAAAGCCCAAAGTTCGAGCTGCCTGTACGTACTCTGCATTCTTTATGACCATGACGTCGGCGCGAATCAAGCGTGCGTAGGAGACCCAGCCAACCAGCGCAAGCGCGATGATGAAGTTGGTGATGCCCGGTCCCAGCATGGCCACTATTGCCAGTATCAAAATCAAAAAGGGAAATGCCAGAGTGATGTCAACGATACGCATCGTGATCGAGTCCAGCATGCCACCGAAGTAGCCGGCGAACAGACCGATTGTTACTCCGATCACGAGCGGTGCGAGTACGCCCATGACGCCCATCCAGATGTCTATACGGGCCGCGAAAACAACTCGTGTGAAAACATCTCTGCCGACATGGTCTGTGCCCATGAGCCAGTCACCGCCCGGTGGGCGCAATACATTGTCGAGGTCGATGGAATAAGGATCTGCGGGTGTGAGCCATGGCGCGAAAATCGCGGCTGCCAGCCACAGCAACACAATGCCGGTGCCATAGCGCAACGTCATCGGCCAGCGCTCGATCAAGTTTCTATCCTCGGGTCGATCAGCGCGGAAAGCACGTCGGTCAGCAAAGTAATGACGACTGTGGAGAACGCATAAAACAAAGTCAGGCCCTGAATAACAGAGTAATCCCGACCGAGAATGGCGTTGAACATCAATGTACCCAGTCCGGGAATAGCGTAGACGAGTTCCACGATTACCGTGCCGCCAATCAGCCATGTGACCAGAACGCCGAACAGGTTCAACGTTGGTAGTGATGCATTCTTCAGTATGTGATGTCGGAAAATATAGGACTCAGGTAATCCTTTGGAGCGACTTGCGACAACATAGTCGGCATCCATTTCTTCAAGCAAGGCGGCACGAAGATTTCGCACCAGAACCGGTACCAGATAAATGGAAACACTGACCGCAGGCAGAAATAAATGGTGCAGATGGGCGGCGAAGCCATTGCCAAAACCGCTGACCGGGAACCAGCCAAGATCAACGCTGAATAGCCGTAACATCAGTATCGCGAGCCAGAAAACCGGCATCGTCATGCCGAGCACCGACAACATCCGGATGACCTGATCGATCCATGTGCCGCGATTCCTGGCGGCTGCAATTGCCATAAGCAATGTCAGTGGGATCGTCAGCATGATGACATACAGCGCGAGAAACGCTGTCGCCGGCAAGAACTGCAGAATCAATTCGCTGACCGGTTGCTCGTATCGAATAGATTCGCCGAGGTCACCCTGGACGAGGTTGAGCATATAGTTACCGTAGCGCCGCAAAGCAGGCTCATTTAGCCCCATGCGCTCGCGCACCGCTTCGATCGCTTCGGGGCTGGCCTTGTTTCCCAGGATCATTCGCGCCGGGTCACCCGGTGTCAGCTGAATGAGGCCGAAGCTTATAAGGCTGATGCCAAAAAGAACGGGCAGTAAATGCGTCAGGCGCCTGCCAATCCAGAGTGGCCAGCTCATGCTGCAATGATCCTTGTACGAACCGGGCTAACGAACATGTCGTGCGTCTTCCAATGTCCACTGCGTGGCGGGTGTCAGGCGCAAACCTTCAATGCCGGTGCTGTAGGCGTTGAGCCATGGATTGTAATAAAGGGGTATCTGCGCGACATCCCGAAACGCGATAGCCTGAATCTCGCGATAGATTTCTCGGCGTTTGTCTTCATCGACTTCTGCTGTGCCGAGTTTGACCAACTGATCGACACGATCGTTCTGGTAGTTGGTGAAGTAGGAGCGATTGCCGCAATTGCCGCACAATGCCCACTTGACTGCGAGGTCCGGATCAGAATTTTCGTTGTACCACCAGTCAACAGACGCATCATAGTCGCCGTCGTACAAACGTTGTTCATACAGTGCCTGATCCATTTTCTGAATAATGACGTTCAGTCCTGCAGCGCCCCAGTAAGATTGCAGGATCAAAGCCGCCATTTCCCAGTCCGGATCGGGTGCGGTGATGTTGACGATAACGTCCGTGCCGACTGCCCCCGCGGCTTCGACCAGCTCGCGGGCTCGTTCCGGTTCGTAGTTCCAGCCGGCATGTTCCGGGTCGTAGTAGCGCAACTGATTGGGCAGCAGTGTATTGGCCGGTATGCCACGTCCACGCGTCATTACTTTCGTGATGCGCTGCATATCCAGCGCCAGTGCCGCGGCTTCACGGACCCGTTGATCGTTAAACGGCGCGCGCTCGTGATTCAGTAACAATAAATTGATCCGAATAGCCGGCTCGATGGGAATGACCGTATCAGGATTTTCTTCCAATGCCGCGATATTGGAATTGGTGATAGCCCGAACCGCGTCCGCTTCACCGGCATACAGCATAGCGATGCGCGTATTGACATCGACGACTTCAATGAGCTCGGCGCCATCATTAAGCGGGTAACCTTCTCGCCAGTAGTGTGGGTTGGCCTCGAGTATCAAGCGGTCATTGCGACGCCATTCGACAACACGATACGGCCCGGACGTGACAGGTTTGTCAGCAAAGGCTTCTTTGCCGCGAGCTTCAACATCCGCACGTGAAACGATGCCGAGAAAGCACATTTCCAGAGCTTCAATGAACGGAACATTCGGTATATCGAAATGCACTCGTAAAGTGTGATCATCTTCAGCCCATGCATCCTGCATCGTGAGCACCGGGGCGGTGTATGCAGCTTCCGGGTCGTCGCGCATGCGCAGCAACGTGAACGCGGCGTCATCTGCCGTGATGTCGCTGCCATCCGAAAACTTCGCCTCGCGAAGGTGAAACGTATAGTCGAGCCCGTCGTCCGACATTTCCCAACGCAAGGCCAGCGCCGGGACGAGGTCGCCATTCAGATCACGTCGTAACAGGCGCGAATAGAGCTGACCGAATGTTTCTATGCTACCGGTGAATACCGATTTGATCGGGTCGAGCGTTAAGGTTCGATATACCGATACAATCCGGATAATATCCTGCTCTTGCTCCTGACTTTGCAGCGACGATGTTAGCAGCGTCGCAAGGACAAAGAGCATGCAGGAGTAAGAATGGCGTCTTGGAGTCACGGAGCGAGTATAGCCGCCGGGCGATTCAGTTACAGCGACAAATCGGATTTCAAATATGGGCGATACACTTCACTACCTTAGCGCGGTCGAGGCGCTGGAAAAGTTTCGTAACCGTGAGCTCTCACCGGTTCAGTTACTGCAAGCCACCATTGAGCAAAGCGAGCTTTGGGAGCCGCACATCAATGCTTTCAGCCACACGTTTTTCGAACAGGCGATGGAGGAGGCGAGGGCATCTGAGGCACGTTACGTTCGTGGTGAGCCGATGGGCGTTCTCGACGGCCTGCCGCTCGGTATGAAAGACGAAATCGAAGTGAAGGGACAGCCGGTAACGGAAGGGTCGTTGCTGTACGAAAACCGGGTAGGCGAAGAAGATGCCGTACTCGTTGCGAGGCTGCGCCGCGAAGGCGCAATATTTCACGCTCGGACGACGTGCCCGGAGTTCTGTTCGTTATTCAATACGCAATCGCGCTTGTTCGGTGTTACACGCAACCCGTGGAATACCGACGTCACGCCCGGTGGATCGTCGGGTGGTTCGGGCGCGGCGTTGGCAGCCGGCACAGCAACTCTCGCGACAGGTTCAGATATCGGTGGCTCGATACGATTCCCTGCATCGCAATGTGGGCTCGTCGGTTTCAAACCGCCATACGGTCGCGTACCTGAAACAATGGAGCCGTTTAACCTGGAATCCTACTGCGCCAATGGACCGATGGCCCGAACGGTGGCAGATACGGCATTGATGCAAAACGTCATGAGTGGAATGCACCCGGAAGATGCTGCATCAACCTTGCCGAAGATCGAGATACCGCTGAGTTTCGACGCTGATCTGAACGGCACGCGAATCGCTTTCACGATGGATTTTGACTATCTGGACATAGACGATGACATCGTCCGCAATACTCTGGATGCGGTCGATCGTCTGAAGAGCCTCGGCGCAGAGGTGGTCGAAGTGAACCTGAATTTCCCGGACGGTGTTGAACAGGCCTACAACGCACATATGGACCCGTTGTTCTTCGCCGGTCTGGCAGACAAACTCGACGAGTTTGGCGACCAATTGTGTGACTACAACGTGAGACTGACACAGAACGCCATGGCGCGGCTCGATGACAAACAGGCCTTCTATCGGGGTGCGATGGTTGAGTCACAGATGTATGCCAGTTTTGGCCGGCTAATGACGGAGTTCGACGTGCTCGTCTGTCCGACCGTGATGAGCACGAAACTGACCGCAGGGTTCAATCCGGCGATTGACGACTATGTTGTCAACGACAAGGTTCAGGCGTTCGACCTGAATATGTCGACCTGTCATATCTTCAACATGATGGGGCGCTGTCCTGCGATATCAGTCCCTTCAGGTATTGGTGACAACGGAGTACCCACTGGCCTGCACATCATTTCGAAAGCCTATGATGACATTGCCGTTTTCCGCGTCGCAGCAGCGCTCGAAACAACGTACGAGCCGTTTCGCCCGCCAGTTCTGGACTGAATAGACTGGGTCTGACCCGCTCCGGCCCGAATAGAATCGGTCCTGCTATTGCCCTCTCAGAGGGCAGCGAATGCCCTGGCGATCTCGGTCGCTACCTTCGCGTTGTTTTTCACCAGAGCGATATTGGTATCGAGGCTTCGTCCGTTTGTACGCTCAGCAATGCGTGCCAGCAGAAATGGCGTGGTGTCCTTGCCAGTGATTCTCTGGCGTTGCATCTCGACGATCGCTTCATCAATGACCGTATCGATCTCGTTGCTTGCTAGCGCGTGCTGCTCAGGTACCGGCACACCCACGATCATGCCTCCGTGCAAGCCAATGTCCCACTTGAGTTGCATCGCCTTCGCGACCTCTGCGCCGGTTTCAACGCGATAGTCGACAGCATAGCGGCTACTTCGCGAGTAGAAGGCGGGTAGCGTATCTGTTTGATAGCCAACGACAGGTACGCCGCAGGTTTCGAGATATTCCAGTGTGCGGCCGATATCGAGAACTGATTTAACGCCGGCACATACCACCGCAACGCTGGTGTTCGCCAGTTCTTCGAGGTCCGCAGAGATATCCATCGTTTCCTGTGCACCGCGATGGACCCCACCAATACCGCCAGTCGCGAACACACGGATACCCGCCAAAGCGGCGATAATCATTGTCGCCGCGACGGTGGTTGCGCCATCCTCGCCACGTGCCATGACGAATGGCAAGTCGCGACGGCTGCATTTGATGGCTGCTTGTCCCTTCTTGCCGAGGCGCTCTATCTCATCGGCAGACAGCCCGACCTTGAGGCGCCCGTCCATGACGGCGATAGTGGCCGGCACCGCGCCTGCATCGCGGACGATCTCCTGAACCGCTAGTGCAGTTTCTACATTTCTCGGAAACGGCATGCCATGGCTAATGATGGTTGATTCGAGAGCAACAACCGGGCTCCCGGCCCTCAACGACTCGGCAACGTCAGCCGAAATATCCAGATGCTTATCGAGCAGTTCTTCCGACACTTTAGGACTCCATAGCTTGCGTGACGGCAGCAAGCGTCAGGGCGGGATTGGTGGTTCCCGAATCCGACAACGTAATATCCGCCATAGCCAGCGAGAATTGTATTGATTGTTTCAGTGACCAGTCTTGCAACCAGGCGTAGGCGAGGCCTGCCAGTAATGCGTCGCCGGCACCTCCCGCATTGCGAATTTCGCGGCTGCCCCGATCCAGCTTCTGCACGCTTCGTTCCTCGTTCGTACTGCAGTACACACCCTTTTCGCCACGCGTAATGAACAACCGTTCGACACCTTCGGCGTGTAAATGCTCGGCAATTACATGTAGTTGCTTTAGTGTTCGAGCTTCGAGTCCGGTCAGGGCTTCAGCTTCAATCGCGCTGGCCTTCAGAGTGTGAATCAGATGCAAATGTGGCCGGATGCGAAGTGCCTTGGTGGAAGAGACTGTATCGAAAAATATCGGCGTATGTTTCACCGAGCTGGTCAGCCATGCCAGGGCATCATCAGAAAGGTTAGCGTCCAGAACAATCAGCGAAGACTGTTGTAGCATCGCCTGTTGCGGCCGCAGTCGTGCGGCAGTCAGCTGGTCGATAATACTCATGTCGGCGATGCCGAGCTGCATGTCGCCGCTGTCATCCAGCAGTGACATATAGGTTGATGTCGTTGCGGCTTCGATCTGGTGCACGTACTTCGTGTCGATACCGGCATCGCGGGACAATCGAAGTAACAGTCGGCCATGATGGTCATCGCCGATGGCGGAGATGAGCCGGCAATCCACTCCAAGCCGGGCCAGGTTCTCCGCAACATTGCGTGCAACGCCGCCTGCTGAAGTATGTACCTTGCCGGGATTGGAATCTTTGCCACGCAAGGGCTTGTTGGACTTGCCGTGTATATCGATATTGGCGCCGCCAACCACAGTGACAAACGGCGCATGGGACAGGACGTAACCGCGGCCCTTGATGACGCCTTTGTTCGTGAGGTGCATAATATGCCCGGCAACCGCAGAACGACTGATGCCGAGTTGATCGGCAATAGTTTGCTGCGGCAGCATCGGATTATCCCGAATCAGGCTGAGAATTTGTTGTTCGCGACTGGACATATCAAACAAAGGTTAGATCTTTTAACAAGTGTTTGCAAATTATCAGAAACGGCCAAAACCGTGGCAGAGTGGTACATTAGTGGCCTGATTCGCCACATTATGGAATCTCGGCTACGCAGAAAACCGTAGAAGCGCAATAATGCGGTCTATAACCACAAGCAGTCAGAGCAATGCGAACACAGCGGTCCTCAATAGAAGAAAAAGCGTTTGGAGAGCAGGCGAATGCCGGGCTCGTCATAGCGTGTACCTCACACCAGCTCGCGCTGCGATTCCTGGAATCCTCGCTGGGCAATTCGTCCGGCATCGCGTTGCTCAAGGGGCCTGCAGGCTCCGGTAAGACGACAATTCTGAATGAGCAGCTCGCCTGGTCATCGCGAAATGCAGCGGTTGCTCTTATCGACGGCACCAATCTAACGCCGCGCCACTTGCTAAAAGGCATTTTGTCGCAGTTCGGTATCGAGAACGTACCCGAGCACGATGAACACATGTTGCAGGCAATCAATAAATTTGCCGCACAGCAGGCGAAAAGCACAGAAGCGCCCATTGTCATTGTGGATGACGTGGACAGGGCAACGCCTAGCGCGCTGCGTATTCTCAATTGGCTCGCCGCGTTGGATGTGCAGGGTCGCTTTGCATTGCGCTTGATTCTGACCGGCAAATATCGATTGTCGAACCTTGTCAAAGATGACAGCTTGCGCAGCCTTGGCAGGCGCCACCCACCGACATTTTCGTTAAATCCACTGACACTACGTGAAGCAATGCTGTATTTGCGTACACGGTTGATCGCCGCGGGTAGCGGGCGTGCTGACAAGATTTTCACACTGGAAGTATGTGAGCGGCTGCATGAAGCCTCGGGTGGCTGGCCAGGCTTACTGAACAAATGCGCGTTAAAACTGCTGCAACAATTGCCGCAATCTAAAAAGGGCAAGCCCTATCCTCGCATCGTCATTACCTGCGACGGCGAGACAATCGCGACCCACGAGCTGACCAAACGCCAATACGTCATCGGCCGCGCCGATCTCGCCGATATCATGGTCGGAGATACTTTTGTCAGCAAAATGCATGCAATGTTGAGGCTGTATTCCAACGCGCTCGTTTTGCACGACCTGAACAGCACCAATGGAACAACCGTGAACTCGCGTGAAGTGCATAAGACCATACTGCGCAGCGACGACATTATCTCCTTAGGTCGACATCGCTTGAAGGTCGAGAACGCACCTGCGATGAGTGCAGAAGCCGATGCCAGGATCAGGGCATCGGATACGCTGACGATGAAGAACCTGGAAGACTTTCGCAGGGTTCGCGCCCAACACACGATCGCCGCGTTGAAACATAAGTAAATATTCTAAGTTAGACGGCGCCCTTGTCGTAGCTCTCAGCTTATCCTTGTCCACTGCCGCGCTCGGCAGCGCCGCATTCGTATTTGATGAGCGAAGTCCCTGGAGATGGCTATGAAATCGCTATTGATCCTGCTTGTAGTTGTTGCTTCATTTCCCGTAGCTGCGCAAACCAGTTACGACATTGCGGAACTCAAACGTGAGCTCAGCATGCTTAGCGATAAAGTGCGACGGCTGGAAACTGAGGTGCGTGTTCTAAAAGACGAGGTCAAGCGCCTGCAATATGGCGGCAAGATCGATGTGCCGGAGTTGCCCGAGCTAGCCGCCGTGCCGGAGCGACCGGAGCTCACTGAGGCGCAGCAGTTGATACTCGAGTGCGTTCGCCTTCGAGACAATGATGACCAAATTTGTTTTGACGATCCGGAGAAGGGGATCGCAGACTTCAAGGATTGAAGTTTGCCGGGCCACCCCTGTGTAAGGGCAGCCCGGCAGCGAACTATCAGGCTAGATTGAACAGCTCATGTCTTGCCCACAGCACAGTGGCGACTTGATTTTGCCGTGCCCATTCGGGCATTTTGAAATCTGCACTGTTGCGCCGCCATCAAGAGTCAGCGAGTCATTTTCCAGTGGTGCGTCGCAGTGACCGCAGGTCGCGTTCACGCTCATATCGCATTTGTCACACTTATATGTTGCCATCTTTAGCTCCTGTTGAGCGTTGCTGGTGAAAAATTGCTGGTGAAAAAATTGTAAGGACCGAAATTGTAAGGGCCGAAAAAGAGCTGGCATTCTACAATAAAATTGCATGCTCTGGCCTGAAACAAGAATTGCGACGCCAAACAGCAAAGTGGCGACCGATGCGAGGGCTTTGAGCATGGTTCTAATCAGCGAACATGGGGGAACTCGCGAGCTAGCCTATGCAGCACGTCCTTGCTACCCGTATACGGTGAATTGTAGGAGCGCGCCCCAGCGCGCGATCGCCCCTCATTGTTCTGGTAAGCTGCAACCGCTAATCCTGCACTCTGTAGGCTGTTCTCTTCCGACATACTCTGTCGTCCATTTTCAATAATCTGCCCGGGTATCGACCATGAAATTACGCTACAAAATACTGAACGGAGTTCTTATCCTGTTTAGCATCGCAATTGCAGCAATCGCAATCAGGCTAAGTCATAGTTCTGCTTGCGAGCCAGCGCCTGCGCTGGCCGATGGCACGCCGACTATGAACGCGATTGTGCAGCGTTGTTACGGCTCTCCAGAGGATCTTTCCTACGAGAAAGTCGCGAAGCCGGTCCCGGAAAAGAACCAGGTGCTGGTCAGGATAGTCGCTGCGGGCGTCAATCCCCTCGACTGGCATTTCGTGCGCGGCACCCCCTATTTTCTGCGGCTGATAACCGGCCTCGACGCGCCAGATTTTCCTGGCCTGGGCGTGGACTATTCCGGCGTCGTTGAGTCTGTAGGCAGCGCGGTCACGCTTTTTGAGCCCGGCGATGAAGTATTCGGCGGCGGCGACTGGGCATACTCCGAGTTCATGCTAGCGAGCGAGAACGGAACAATCGTCGCGAAGCCTCCACAGGTTAGCTTCGAACAGGCGGCTGCGGTACCTATTGCGGCAATCACGGCGCTTCAGTCATTGCGGGACATAGGCAAGCTCGAGGCGGGTCAATCTGTCCTTATTAACGGTGCGTCCGGTGGTGTCGGAACCTACGCTGTTCAGATCGCGAAATCGATGGGAGCGGAAGTGACTGGCGTCTGCAGCACACGAAATGTGGACATGGTTAAGTCGCTGGGTGCGGATTACATTCTCGACTACAAAAAAGAGAACTACACCGAGAAGGACAAGCAATACGACCTGATTCTGGACATGGTCAGCAATCACTCGTTAACGGCTAATCGGCGAGCACTGAAGCCGAACGGCAAGATGGTTATCGTCGGCGGTGGCAAAGGTAACTGGCTGGGTCCGATGATCACGCCGATTAAGGCGATGCTCATGTCACCATTTGTCGACCAGGAACTCACCATGATCTTTGCAGATATGGACCGGGATGATCTGTCTGTTCTCGGTGACATGATGGCCGCAGGAAACCTGAGGACAAATATTGACAGTCGCTTTTCGCTAAGCGATGTTCCGGCGGCGATCGCGAAATCCGAAGAAGGTCATGCTCGCGGGAAGATCATTATCAACGTTGAGTAGGGTGCTTGAAACAGAGCGGCATTGTAGGCAGCACTATCAAACTTGTGGTCATTCTCGGCTGCATCTATGCGCTGGTGAAGTACGGCTACCTGGACCAGAAGCAGAATAACGGTGACTTGGGCGCGTATGCGGAGCAGGCTTGCGTTGATGCGATCAGAGGCCGCTTCGATACAACAAGTGTGAACACCTACGCAGTAGAAGAGAACAGCAATGGTTACACTGTTAAGGTATCAGTGAGTTTGGTGCGTGGTACAAATTCGAAGATCGTTTGTTTGGCGAACGAGCAGGGCGGAATCAGGGATATCACGATTCAGCAGTGATGCCGATGAGCAACCGCCACTCGTGCAAACAGTAGACAAGAGGAAAGCATATGGCAGGTCGATTCTCTCGTAGTTGGGAAATTTTCAAATCCAGCGCAGCCGTTCTTGCGGACAATAAGCGTTTGCTGATTTTTCCGTTGTTGTCGTCAATAGCAGTGGTGATCGTCATTGCGAGTTTCGTCCCCGGATTCATGTTGTTTGCCGACTTTGACAACCCGAATTCTGGTGAACAGATGGGTAATGTCGAACTTCTGATCATGTTTGCGATGTATGTGGCGATCTACACGGTTATCTTTTTCTTTAACTCAGCGCTGGTTGCGTCCGTAGCAAACTACCTCGATGGTGGCGAAGCAACGGTTAGCTTTGGGCTTGGTGCGGCCTGGTCCAAGGTCGGAACCATCATTGGCTATGCGATTATCGCCGCAACTGTTGGCATGATTCTCAAAGCGCTCGAAGAACGGCTTGGTTTCATCGGCCAAATCGTTATCGGATTGATCGGAATGGCCTGGTCAGTGACCACATTCCTCGTAGTGCCAGTGCTCGTACATCGAGATGTGGGTCCAATGGAGGCAGTCAAAGAAAGCGCATCGCTGCTGAAGAAGACCTGGGGCGAGAACATCATTGCGAATGCCGGGATGGGTTTCCTGTTCGTTATTCTGTACATACCATTGGTCGCCCTTGCCGTATTTTCTTTTGGGGACACCTTTGCGAGTGCGGCTGTATCTGACGGGAACCTGGGATCAATTCTCGGTGGCAGTGTATTTTTTATCGCGGTCCTGGGAATGGTATTGCTTGCGCTAACCCATGCAACCTTGCAAGCGATTTACGGCGCTGCCCTGTATCGCTACGCGAGTGACGTGCCAGGCCGAACTGAAGGTCGTGATTTTTCGCCGGCACTCATGAGCAGTGCGTTCGGTCCAAAAAAGAAATAGTTGAATCGCGCGCTGGGGCGCGCTCCTACAGGAAGTTCTCCCAAGTTCGAGAGCAATCTGCAGGAGCGCGCCCCAGCGCGATCATCAACCCGCAGTACGTTCTCCCAAGTTTGCGAGAACCCCCTGTAGGAGCGCGCCCCAGCGCGCGATC
>CAZGVL010000050.1:0-23371 GCA_964528965.1 uncultured Woeseiaceae bacterium | reverse complement strand
CGCTGACCGCGCGCCGCTTGGGATCGGGACCAACCGGAACTACGATGAAATACAAACACCTCTGCCGAATATTCTTCCTACTTGTCATTGTCAGTTCGCAAGCAATCGCTCAAGACGCCGCTCCGCCCGTCGCAGAAGAACCAGCACCTATCGTCGCCGACGCGCTTGATCGTGGCTCTCCAAAACGTAGTGGAGAGGGATTTCTCGCAGTAGTCGATGAGGGTGACTACGAAGCCGCGGCTGAGTATATGGATCTCCGTAACCTTCGAGGCGAGGCCAATAAATTGACGGGCGCGCAGCTCGCGCGACGTTTCGTCGTCATTATTAACCGAGCCGACTGGCTCGACGTCGCTGACCTGATCGACGACCCGGCCGGCCGCAAAAACGACAACTTGCCAAGTTACCGAGATTCGATCGGCATTATTTTGGATGGCGACAAAGAACACCAGTTGTTCATGCAGAAAGTGCCTCGCGGCGATGGAGTATCCATCTGGAAGATTTCCAATGCCACGGTTTCACTAATTCCATCGCTTTATACGACCTATGGCTATCCAGAGATTATTGAGGATCTGCGGCGTAGCCTGCCGCACGTCGTGTTCCTGGGATTCGAATTATTCAAGTGGGTCGCGACTCTCTCAGTTGGCCTGCTCGCCTACGTGGCAGTTTTTCTGATGGCACTCATTGTTCGACGCGTGGTCGGCAACCCCGAGTCCCTCCGCAGCCGCCGCATTTACACCTTCCTGACGAGACCTTTCGGGACATGGGTTGTCATCATGTCAGTAAACGCATCGGCCTCCACGCTTGGCAGGGGCATCACGGCCGAGGCAGTACAACAGTTCTCGCCGATCCCGACCCTGATAACTCTGTGGATGCTGTTTGCTGGCATGAATCTGCTGCGGGATCTTTATGCCGCGCACCTGCAGCAACGTGACCGACCCGGGGCTGCGGTCTTGCTGCGTCCTGTCACCACCGCAACCAAGTTGTTGATCGCTGTAGGTGCGTTTCTGGTCTACCTTGATGGGATTGGCGTTAACATCACGACCGTGCTGGCTGGTCTGGGTGTCGGCGGCGTTGCCGTCGCACTGGCTCTGCAGAAGCCGATGGAAGACGTGTTTGGCGCACTCACGTTGTACACACAGCAACCGGTGCGCGTCGGCGACTTCTGCCAAGTTGGCAAGTATACCGGCACTATCGAGGAAATCGGTCTGCGAACCACGCGTCTACGCACCATTGCCAATACACTTATCGCAATACCCAACGCCCGGCTGGCCAACGAACCTATCGACAATATCTCTGCGCGCAGCAAGATTTTGTATCGACCGACCCTGCGACTCAAATACGATACATCGCCCGAACAACTGCAGAACATTCTTGACGGGATACGACAATTGCTCGCAGATCACGATAGAGTTCTGCAAGAAAACCATCGAGCTCGCTTCAAGGAATTTGCAGACGATGCGCTGTTAGTCGAAGTCTACGCGTTCTTCAACACGCAGGACTGGGCTGAATACCTGGAACTATCGGAGGATCTGAATATGCGGATTCTGCAGACGGTAGCAAAGGCCGGCACAACTCTCGCCCTGCCCTCCAAAACACTTCACATTGAACAAACTATTAGCAGCTAACGCTTGCTAACGTGGCTTCCGATTTTCTGCCTGATATAAGCACGCCCGATTTCCACAAACTGGAAACCGGGCCAGGTATTGTCCAGGTTTATTGAACAAATCGTTCCAACACTGCCTCGCGCAGAATATCCGGCGGCAACAAGCCCTGTTCTAATATAAAATCATGAAACTCGCGTTGATTAAAATCGTCGCCCAACACGACTTCAACTTCAGTACGTAATCGCATCAGGTTCATATAACCGAAATAATAGGAAGTCGCCTGCCCCGGAGCTCGAAACGAATAGCGGTCCGCCTCTGAATTCGCCATGGGCGATGATAATGCGATTTGCTCGACCATAAAATCAACCGCCTGTTCTGGCGTCAACTGCCCGGTATTGATCATCGGATCCATGAACATGCGAGCTGCCCGCATTAGACGCGTAAAGAGATTGAACAGCTGCGCTTCCTCAGGCAGGTATTCATGCATTATTGCTTCTGCATAGAGACCCCACCCCTCGGCGTTCGCGCTGTTGAATGCGAAAATCGCGCGAGCCAGCGATGTACCGTTCTCGACCAGGCTCGAAAACTGCAGCTCGTGACCGGGCCGGGCTTCATGGACCGTAAGGGCCCACGTAATCGCATCATGGCTCCAGTCGTCCATGACGGCATCGTCACCCATAGCCGGGTTGCTCTGCACCAGCACGAACTCACCGTACTGCCCGGTATTGTTGATCAATTGCGGCGGACTCATGAACGAGGCCGGTATAGCAGCAGATTCCGCTTCGGTCGCCATACGGATAACCGCATCGCGCTCCGGCAGCGAAATGATGTCCTCGCGACGGATGATCTCTTCTATTTGCGCCAGACGATCAACGTAAACGGCAAGTAGTTGATCTTGCGGAATCTGTTCTTCTTTTAATTTTCGCATGACCGGAACGAGGCGTTTATCCTCCCAACCACGGCGCTCAGCAATATGAAAAGCCACTGCCTTCATTTCACTACGAATAAACTGATATCCGTATTGCGCTTCCGCGATCAATTCTTCGGGAGTTGCACGCACACCATAGTTCTTCAGATTGTTTGCATAAACCTCGGCAGGAAGCTGATTGTTTGGCCGGGTACGTGGCAGCATTTCCTCCGTCAGCCAGACAGCGTAGTCGGAGAGTTGCGATTCAAGTACGGCAAAATCCTCTTCCCAGCCTTCTAACTCGACACGTTCAAACATCGCCTTTACGCCGGCTATATAGCGCGGTGCATCGCCAAGATCTTTCTCCAGTTCACCCTGGTATGGGCCGACCAAACCTGCTACGGAAAACCGTTCACTTGACCGTGCTATAGCCAGTTCCGTCATTGGCGTGAAGCCGTCCTCGGAGCCGGTATATTTTCGAAGCCTGTCTAACGCCTTCGCGTAACGCTCTTTGTCATTGCGCGGATCCAGTAGTGAATTGAAACTGCTAAACATGACTCGATGCATGTTGAAGTACGGCAGCATGTACTTGGTCGCAATTCGACGCGATTCGATTTCGTCGTTGAGCGACTGAATCAGAATTTCCAGGTCCTGTCTGACTTTTTTATTTTCCTCGTCGCCGAGCCTTGCTTTCAGTTCGACTAGCAACTCGCGATCATTGGCGTTCTGTCGTTCGACATAGTCCGCCTTCAGGTCGAACACATTCCCATCGAACTCCGTCAGGCCGTAATCAGCTACAGATTCGGGCTGGAAACTGGCCTGACTTTCCAGCACCAGCATGGCGTTCTTGTCGCTGTCCTCAATCCAGTCCGCGCAAGCGACACCAGAGAACAATAGACAAGAAACCAGAAAAAGTGAGCGATTCGTTCTACGCATGGGAATTAGTCCTGTCATGAAATTAGCGATGAATCGTAGCAGTGTCATGGGAATTGTTCACGCATTCTCCGGACTAAGGGCAGACGGTGCGCGCTGCAATCGAATCAGGTACTCAGAACGATACGTCCCATTGCAGTCGCAGGCGACTCTCACGATCAGTACCGCCGGCGCCCCGAATGGTTCTTCGTGAAATATCGGTTGTCAGCTTATTTCGATGTCCCTTGAAGAACCAGTTTGCTGCCAGAACGTACTCTTTTTCATCCGCGACATCATCGCCCGACTCAACAGATGCGAATCGAATCGCAAATTCCAGCGGTTCGGGAACTGAACTCCAGACTTCGGAAAAAAACATGCCTGCCTGAACATAGCCGCCAGTCCAACTCTGCTCTGTTCCAGCAATCGAATCTTTGACTTGTTTCCAATGCAGTTCCTGCTGCCAGGAAAAACCCCGGAGCTGCCACGCGGATTCAAACAACGCCTGCTCGATATGATATTGGTCTGGCTCGCCTTCGGCGTAGCCGGGCAGTTGCCCGCCACCAGAACCTGAAAACGCGGTGTACTTGCTGTCTCCCGACACTGCTGCAATCGCTATAGAACCTGCCGCTTGTTTGCGACGGCCCAGGTCGCTTTGGCTGAAGGCTAATACTCGTCGCGTAAAATTCCACTGGTAGCGGCCCATCCAGAAACCATCGGTATCGTCAATGTCGCCGCCTCTGCCGGCGGCACTTAAACGTCCGAACCAGTAACTCGAGTCATGCGGCGTGCCCGCACCAAAGTGACCGGAAGCAACCACTCCTTTTTGACGATCGACCGTAAACCAGGGAGTAGCGATGGAGCGGTCGACGAATTGCTGAGCACCCGATGAGTCAATGCGTTCGCGATTGTATTCCGACTTCCATTGGCCTGCACGCACACTTAGCCAAGGTGCGAATTCGTAAGTCACACGGAGGTCCAGCAACTGACTTTTGGAAAAATCATACTCTGTGTAGACCGTAAATTTCGGCGTTAGCAGATGCCCGCCCAGTTTCAGGCGGCCGCGATTAAGCTTGAGCTCACTTTTTTCCTCAGTCGATTCACCCGGTAGATTGTCTACGTCGTCTTCATAGTTGGTGTACCGAGTCTGTAAACGTACGCCGAACCATAAAAAATTGTTCTCGTCAGCGCTTAGATACTGGAGCCCCTTGCTACCATAGCTGAAGCGACTGTCGTCGCCCTTCGCATCGGACTCTTGCGCAAGCCCGTTCGACGCAGCAATGGCGATAGCACCAAGAGTCAGCAGTCGAACGGCCCGTGACTTTCCCCACGTATCAGCACGACACGCTTTATCTGGACTTGAAAAGTACATGCTCCCCGTACGCTGGCCTTAACTAGCCAGCGCTTTCTTGATCTCCAGCGATAAAACGATACAAAGCGGCACCAATAATCGCACCGACAATTGGCGCTGCCCAGAACAGCCAAAGTTGTGACGTGGCCCAATCGCCGACATACAGTGCAACACCGGTTGAACGGGCCGGGTTAACTGAAGTATTGGTAACCGGAATGCTGATCAGGTGAATTAATGTAAGCCCGAGTCCAATGGCCAACGGCGCGAACCCCGCTGGAGCGCGGGCATCTGTTGCGCCAAGGATGATCACGAGGAACATCATTGTCATTACGACTTCGGTTACCAGCGCTGCCACCATTGTGTAGCCACCTGGCGAATGCGCACCGAAACCATTTGCTGCAAAACCAGACGACACATCGAATGCTGGTTGGCCGCTGGCGATGACGAACAAAATGCCGCCCGCCACGATCGCACCGGCGACCTGTGCAACGATGTACGGCGCGAGTTGCCCGCCGGGAAATCGACCACCCGCCCACAGACCAATAGAAACCGCCGGGTTCAAATGGCAACCGGAGATATGGCCGATAGCATATGCCATCGTGACGACGGTCAGACCGAACGCCAAGGAAACACCGAGCAGGCCAATTCCAACCTCCGGAAATCCCGCTGCAAGAACGGCGCTGCCACAACCACCCAGAACCAGCCAAAATGTCCCGATAAATTCCGCTGCATATTTTTTCATGCCATTCCCCTTATTATTATTCGTCTTGTTATTCGTATTTACTGTCGCGATTGGCTCTTCCCATGCCGATTCAGGCCCTGTACCAACTCAGGAAACCGCTGTTTCGGTGCCTCGTCGCGATGCAAGTTGTTGTTGCACCTCATTGAAAAGCTCGTTCCGCAGACCCAGTATCTTGAACATCTCAACCACTGTGAAGAACGGTGCGGCGAGATTTGCCTGTATCGGGTGCTTGACCAGCACCGGCATCGACTTCTCAACAGCGTGACCAATGAACTGCGCAGCGTAGCCGCCGAAGAATGCTACCGCTGCAACTGTTCCCGATGTCGCAATCGGCATTTCGCCCACACGTCCGGCCAGCAAGGCGATCAGCACCGAAAATACCAGGAACACGAGTGCGAAAGGCTTATCGAGAGTCATGTAAAATGCGAAAAAACCAAGTATCAAGACGTGTGCGAGGTTCACCGTTACACCGCCGAGATCGATGCCGAACCAGGAAAGCGGAATCAATACCCCAAACATGATTGTCGGTATGCCGATCATGTGAACAAACACATTGAATGGATGCTGATGCGCAGCCGCATAGCCCGTCAGCATATCCATGAGTCTTCCATCAGCAGACACGACAAACTCCAACAATTCGCGATGCCGAAATGTACCATGAATGCACCACCGTGGCCGCTTCGAGAGCTACAAATCGTTATACTGCGCCATACCCAGTGAAAGTTGGAGCACTGCTATGACCCTTCTGATTGCCGGCATTCTGGTCTGGAGCCTCGCACATCTGCTTCCATCGGCGATGCGCAATGCGCGCGCAATACTCATTACCCGTATCGGCAATAATGCCTACCGGGCGTTGTTCTCGGTGGTCATTATCGCATCGCTGGTGATGATCGTATTCGGCTGGAAGTCCGCAGTTCCAAGCAGTATTTATATGCCGCCACTTGCTGGCAGCAAATTGCCAGCAGCGTTGATTTTGGTTGCATTCATACTGTTCGTCGCTGCCCAACGACCCAGCAATCTCAAACGCTTCATCCGCCACCCGCAACTGACCGGCATTGCGACTTGGGGTGTCGCTCATTTGCTGACCAATGGCGACAGCCGCTCCGTGGTTCTATTTGGTGGCATGACGCTGTGGTCGATAGCGACAATGTTATTTTGCAATCGGCGCGATGGCGCATGGCAGAAATCGGGTCCGGTCGCTGTTAGCAGTGATCTGGTCACCGCAGCGGCAGGCGCAATCGGCTTTGGCGTTTTCCTGTATTTTCACCAAACCTTATTCGGCGTTGCGCCGATTCAGTTTTAGTTGGATAACTCCTAATGAAGCAAAGACATTGGCGTGAGATGGTCGAAATTATCGGTGTTCTCAGCATCGTCGCAGCCGTGCTCCTGCTAGCGTCAGAAGTCAGGCAATCCAACCAGATCGCCAGAGCCGAAATCGAGCTGAGAATCTCAGAATTGCATAACCAACTGAATCTGGAATTGGCCACAAATGCCGACTTCGCAAAGCTCTATGCCAAAACGAAAAGCCCGGAGAGTCACTTGTTAACCGCCACGGACCTGGTACAGATTGATGGGCTGGCCTGGCACTCCGTAAACACCTATTTGATGGCCCAAACGGCGTTCAATAGTTCACTGATAGATGAAGAAGCGCTCAATAGCTACAAATCCAACATTGCAGAGTTGATGGAAAGCAACCCGGCTCTGGCGCAAAAGTACCTCGAAATTCTCGGGCAATTCGAAGCTCTGAAGAACCAACAGGTATTCGAGCCAGTAATTGAACATATGGCCACGAAACGAGAGGCCCCCGCCGAATAGACCGCGCAACTCTGCCGATCTCGGACGTATCCGAGCGACTGGTTTTATCGCGGCTGTTTGCCAGACGAGATCCAATCCCAACACTGCAAGAACACGGGTTTACCGTGTATTTCTGCCAGACAGGATGATCTGACTGGAATCGGATAAGCCAGCTGAAACTACGATGACGGCAACGCTGGCAGAGGTCATCGTTGATGAGCTTCGGTAGCCGATTCCAACCAGCAATAAGGTGCGAAATTGACGAAATCAGTTTAGAGTATGCTCAGTAAGCACCAGAGAAGGAGATGCCAATGGACCCGGTCGTGATTATTTTGATTCTGGTTCTTCTGCTCATCGTCTGGTGGTATATGCGACAGCGACAAGAAAAGAGCTCCACTGCAACAGTCAAGAAAGTGCGGCCAAGGGCAAAGAAGAGCACCGCTTATCATGCGGTAGCGATAAAGTTCTCTCAGAACGGATGCGCCGCCGCGAAGGCTCTTGCGGGGCGACGATTTCTTGCCAACAAAGCGCCAACGTTACCGCTTCCCGAGTGCGATGTCTCGAAATGTGAGTGTCAATTTGCGCACTACGATGATCGCCGCACAAGAAAGGATAGACGCAGCCCATTTGCGACATCTATCTCAACGGATGGAACCGGCAGTTTCAAGAAGGAACGCCGCGACAGGGAAGAGCGTCGCACCGATGATGACTTTGAATTCTAGTCTTAGTTGATCGGACCAGTAGACAGCGAACTAGTAACCAGCCATAGCGACGTGTTGCTCGTAATCCTGTAATTCGGTTCGATAGCGAGCGCGATCCGCAATCAGTAACTGAATTTCTTCTTCCAGCTCTCCGGTGCGTTCCGACATATCCTTGATGTCCGCAAGCAACATTATGCGATCCTCCGTCGAGGTTTCAGGAGCGATCAATGCCGCTTCTCGTCGACGAATGCTATCTTTGAGACTATCGAGTTCGCCTTCTTTGCTACTGATTCGCGATGCGGCATTGTTGACGTTCGAGCGCAGGTTATAGAGCTGGCGACCAACGTTGTAGGCATCAACAAAATCTTGTTCAAGGGCTGCAGAGCAGACGCCGTTGTATGACCCGCCACTCTCGCCAACGTTGAACCCTCGGCCCGGCCGGCAATACTCGATCAAACCCTGATCCCGGCCATCCTGGTAAGCCTGAAAATCAGCAGTCATTCCGTGCTTGGCACAAGCCTTGCGCCGATTGCCGAAACTATCAGACGTATAGCCACGCGAGCCATCCTCATAGCCTATGGCGGTCCAGTCGCTGTTGGCGCACTCTTCGCTACTCATCGAAGCGCAACCACTAACGGTAATGACCGATAGTGCTACCCAGATTACTGCCCACTTTCTGTTCATTTCGAACCCCTTCAAATGCATTAGAACTGCGCCAATTGCCGCCGAAACTAGCAGCCCAAACCAGCTAGCTGCGGTGACGACCTTCACAAATACGCCATATCGCCTGAACGGATGCTGAAAATCGGGCAGTGACACGCCATTGTTACTATCTCAATGTGATCCAGGTCACAGAGGCATAACGGCTGGCAAGCTAACCTGCTTTATACAACCAACGGCCAGGGACGGACGAGATGGATATTGAGGCAATCAGTGGCGCAGCGACAGTGGCGCTCGCCAGCACGCTGGTTTTTATATTGGTCGCAAAATCCTGGCAAATTATTTCTCGCAGCGTCGATTCAAACACCCGCTTCGCGAACAGCATCATGCATGAGGCCGCGCAGCGTTTTCGAGATGAGTTCGAACGGCTCAGCTGTTCGCAATCTACCTATCTGAGTGCGAGCCTCGTTTTCGTCGTTCTCTACAGTGCCGCGTACGTGCTGAACGCCGAGCGACTGTTCGTCGACTACCCGGTATGGCAGCTGTACCTGGTGCTCGCGACTCTCGCCGCCGCTGCCTTGTTTACTTTCTATCGACTTACCAAAACCGTCATTGCACGGCATCAGGTAAAACTGCTCCGCGATTCCAATATTGCGATTGGTCATCAATTGCAGCGTGTCGCTGCAGGCTTCGGCCGTGTCTACCACGACGTCGAAACCGCCAACGGCGTCGTAGATCACGTTATCGTTGGGCGAAGCGGCGTGTATGCGATCAATGTTTTCGCCTGCCGAGCTGTCAAAAATGGTGAAGTCGCAATTCAAGACAACGATTTGCAACTCCTTCCGGGAGACAAGGACATCAGCATCGTCGACACCGTCGCCAAGACGTCGCGGCTCGAGCGGGAACTGAGCGCCTTGCTAGAGCATCGCATCAAGATTCGATCGGTGATCGCCGTCCCCGGCTGGCAGGTCAAAGAACAAACCAGCGAGAATCACCTGGTAGTGAATGAGAACAACCTGCCAATGCTGCTTGGCTGGAAAGACAAAGCGGACTATCTAATGAACGAGGATGTCGATGCGATTCATGAGCAACTCACATCTCGTTGTCGGATGGCCAGCGTAGTCCCCCAAAAATAATACTTCCGCCTGACGATTCAGGACGACGCCTGTGAACTCGCTGCGGCGAGTTGTTCCTGCGTGCCGGCGAATTGGACCGCCGCCTTATCCAGATACCGTGCCGCTTCCTGGTCATAGCCATCAGCAGATGCTGACCAGACACGATTGATATACCGCTCACCCGCCGCAAAGCTGCTCATGATGTCGGCATAAGCCTGCAGACCGAACAAGTGCACCATGCTCTCACGAGCATCCGCAAATCGGCGCAGGTCATTGCGTAGCTTGTCATCAATCCAGTCGCGAAGCTTGTCGCCCTGCGAAGAAACTTCGACCGGCAAACCGCGCAGGTCGCGCACAACATTACTGATCGAATCCAGCAGCTCGCCGCGATTAAGCTCAAGGACAGAGTCAGAACGTGAAGCGGAACTCGCCTCCCTCTTCATGATGACCAGACCAGCTATCGCTGCGACGACTGCCACGGCAAACAAATTCCACGAGACTTGCTGCACGTCCAGGACCGTTGCGTAAGCGCCCGCAAGAAAGCCAGCGCAAAGTAAAACAATACTTAAGACCTTCATGGTTTACTCCAAATCATGTTGCCGCCAATACATGGCGCACCGCGTCACCTACCCCAACCAATGCTTCACCGACGATAAAGCCTGCTGCGACTGGAATACCGACTTGCTCACTCCAGGTATTTCCCTTGAAACGGTTCGCAAGTTCTCGTCCCAGCGTGCCAAGTGAGTACGTAAGCACAATATTAAACGGTAAATAGAAGCCGAGACCGACGGTTATGCCCAGCCCACCTATCACAGCCGACAATATCCCTCCAAGAAACGCGCCGGCTGCGTATTTTTGTGAGGGTACGTCGCCGCCCATGATGCCGTCGATCGTACTTGCGAGCGCTTGCGCCTGTGGTGCTGGCAGCCGCTCGCTGCCCAATGTGTAGGCGTCGTTCAGCGCGAAAATAACGAAAATGACAACAATTGGCCCAAGCCACGCTCCGACAAATTGTCCAATTTGCTGCATGCGTGGCGTTGCACCAACGAGATAGCCGGTCTTTAGATCCAACATCAAGTCTGTCGCCTGAGACATCGCAACGCAGGTTGCAGCGCCAACCATGATTGCGGCAACGATCGAATCTCCCCGCTCCAGGCCCTGTGTGGCAATGATCAATATCGTGATGCCGACCAATGTCATACCCGACAACGGCGACCAGTTAGTTCGACCAATCGCCTCAGACAGGATTATTCCCGACATCCATATCCACAACGTACCGAGCAGCGCCATAATTATGCCGCGAACAATTCCCACCGATTCGACTGACGTTACCGCCATGATACATAGCAGGATCACGGCGCCAAATATGGCGAAATACAGCATCTTGATCGGCAATTCATCACCGGATGCTTCAGACGACGTACTCGCGGCTTTCTGCATAGACCGAATGGCGCTGAGGATCAATGGGAACGCAAGAATGACGCCCATGATCGCACCACCGATCAACATACCAATGCCGAGCGGCCGAAACAGCTCGGTCCGCAGTAACCCTGGCGAATTGACCAGCTCACCCGCAGCGCTCATTGGAAAGCTGTCACCCAGTGCCAGCAAAGGAGACAGGAACCAGTAGGCGACAAAGCCGCCGATAATAAATGCCACGCCTCCGCGGCCGGCGATATACCCAACACCGATAGTCATCAGCGACAGATACCAGATGCTGTTCATGTATTCGGGCATGCCCAGTTTCGCGCCGAGATCCCAGTTTGCGACGCCGGTTTTGATCGTAATCATATGCACTGTCGCGCTAACCAGTGCCGCGCCGAGCAATAACACTGCTTTTTGAACTCCGGCACCGGGTGACTTCAGAATCGTTGCAACCGCGACGCCACCGGGAAACGTCAAGCGCTCAAAATCAATCATGTGCTTGCGCAGTGGAATGATAAACGCGATGCCAAGAAATGCACCAGCAATACAACCAAAAGTCAGAACGACAGGATCAAAACGGTCGCTGTAGCCGAGCAGAAAAATCGCCGGTACTGAAAACATCATTCCTGACGAAGCACCATTTACGCCACTCGCGATCGTCTGAACGATGTTGTTCTCGACGATACTCCTGCGCCCCAGGATGCCGCGCAGTATCCCGAAGCCAAGTATCGCAGCCAGCTCCGAACCTTCAATTGAAAAACCAAGGATCAATGCTGCGTAACCAATGGAGACGGAGATGATGATTCCGAGAAACCAGCCGACGCTGACTGCAACCCAGGTTAACTCCGGATACGGTTTTTCGACGCCGCCATTGCCGATCACGTCTTTGCCAATCATGATATGCCCCCGCATTTGGTGCTGGCAGTTGATGCCAGCGAGATCTGTAACTGCTTCAAGTCAAAACCCCTTTTTATTTTATGCAGAGACTATCACAGCAGCTTCAGTCTTGCCGCCAGCTGATCCTGCTGCAGCACGTCATTGAATTCGTCCGCCATTTCCTCGCATGCGGCGACAACGGTACGCCAGATGCGAACACGCTCGGCCGGCGTAAAAGACGTAAAGTCCGTTCGGTCCGGAATCTTGCCGTTGGGCAGCCGGGCAACGAACTCAGCCGACGGACTGATTAGAATGGTTCTATCAACATTTACCGGGTCAGGTTTGCGCCATTTGAGCTTTTTGTCAAACCAGCCGGGCGTCATGTGCGGGTAGAAATGGGGAAAAAGCGTGAAGCGATCTGGCTCGCTTTGCGGCAAGTCGAGATGATAGTCAATAATTCCGCCATCTCGATAGACCCCCTCCTTCGCACCGGCGATATCACGTACGCCGGACAAAACCAGCGGAATCGAACCGGTAGCGACGACGACGTCTTCCAGATTCGACGGGCTCATTGGCACGCGCTGTATTGAGTACCCAGGCATTGCGTAGAATGGCGGCAAGTCCCGCGCATCGTAAAACAGCGCCCTCTCGAAAAAAGCGGCCAGCGTCTTGCGGCTGATGATATTGAGTGTTGCCGCCGTCAACAAAGTTGCTGCCAGTACCGCACGCTGCTCGCTGGCTGCCAGATGTCGACAGCGCACCGTCATCACGTGGGTGCGAAATAACGGGTGACTGAGAATATCGTCGACCCCGTTTTCACCCAATATGATGCCAATGATCTCTCGGCTCTTGGCGGTAATTTCGTGAACATCCGGAGCTGCGCTGTAGCTTTGCTCGATGTACGCGTCTTCAAATCGTTCTATGGCGGCAACCGGGTCGGTCTGTGCATAACAACTGAATCGCCAGGCGCCGATTGACGTACCAATCAGGTGAATGGGTCCAACCAGTTTGGGCACCAGGTTTTGCAGGACAACTCGATCAAGCTGACTCAGTACCAGCCATTTCGCGCCACCCGATGCGCCAGCGATGGTACCGATTTGTGCCGCGTCAAAACCGTGTTTACGTATCGCATCGTAGGCACCCTGTCCCGCTTGAATAGTCAGTGTTGAGGACATCGTTAATTCAGGTCAGCACGTGAACAATTATGAGGCGATCGGATAAGCTCGCCAGCGGACAACTGCTGTATCCCGAGCGCGGAACTAAACCCTTGAAATCGTGTCGATTATTCATCTGTGAAGCGAGTCTCATCGTGCGCGTGCCCAAAGCTGTTATGTTGAAAGTGCGGATGCCACCAGACTGCAGTTGATACTATGCACGTGACGCTGAGGAACACTTAAAGATGCCGCCAATGAAGCTCCCGTCAACTTACACGTTAATGGCTATTGCTGCCGTCCTGTCAGCGAGCACTGTATTCGCACACGGCGATGCCGACAACCCCTTGTTCGTCGCGACGAGTGGCACAGATACAGGCCTTTGCCTGGATGCCACGTCGCCCTGCAAGACGATTGGCTACGCCCTTGACTACGCGGGCAAAGGTAGCCAGATTCGCGTCGCGTCCGGAACCTATACTCTGAGTGATATTGAAGATGTGTTTCACCTTGCAAGTCAGTCAGTGGATATCCGCGGCGGCTATGCTACCGGCGACAATTTCGCGGCACCCTCAAGGCAAAATTCGACGACCCTCGTCGGTATACCGCAGGAATACAGCAGCAACATGAGCCAGCGAGGCTTCAATGTGCTCGCGGATCGCAAGGGCATTGACGAAGCAGGCCATTCCAGGACACGCAGCTTGTTGGCACTGCAACAAAACATGCGGTCGAGTATGCCAGCAGCGGCATGCGCCGGTGGCAAAGCGAACAACCTCGATTGCGAGAAAGTCGATTTACTCGCACATCTACCGTTGGGCGAAGTCAGCGCTACTCCTACCGCCGGAGCAGACGTCTGGGGTTTTCTCGATCTGAATACGAATCGCGAATACGCCATTGTCGGCTACAACACCGGCACCGGTGTTTTTGACGTCACGGACCCTGAAAGTCCGCGCGAAGTCGGTTTCATTGACGGACAAAGAACCGGTTGGCGTGACGTTAAGGTGTATCAATCCTGGAATACAGCGGACAATCGCTGGGATGCCATGGCGTACATATCGACTGACGGGTCAAGCGACGCGTTGTTCGTCATTGATCTGACCGGCTTGCCCCACCAAATCAAGCGGGTCAACTACGCGGGTGATTTCTCGGCGGCGCACAATGTCTTCATTACCAATACGGATTACGCAACCGGGCTGCCGCTGGCGGGCAATCTCCCAACGCTGATTGTTGCCGGATCAAATAATTCCAGTGGCCCTTATCGCGCATACACGCTGACGGATCCCCAGGCACCGGATTTTGCGGCCATGCCTGGTCAGGGGCGGGATGACTACATGCACGATGCCGCGTCAATGACGATCACTGACTCGCGCAAGGACTCGCAGTGCGTCAATGCAGGCAGCTACTGCGAAATTCTATTCGACTTCAATGAACTCAATTTCAATACCTGGGATGTAACCGACCGAAACAACCCGGTCCGACTCAATAGCAAAAATTATCCGAACGTTGCCTATAACCACTCAGGATGGCCAACCGAGGACGGTCAATTTCTTTTCGTGCATGACGAGCTGGATGAACGCGATTTCGGTCTGAACACGACTGTCCGGGTATTTTCGCTGAATGACCTCAGAGCACCCAGCGAAGTTGGTGGCTGGACCGGGCCGACGAATGCGATCGATCACAACGGCTTCGTTCGGGGTAATCGCTATTACATGTCAAATTACAGCCGTGGCCTGACCATTCTGGACATCACCGACGCGCCGAACCCGGAGTTTGTTGGACGTCTGGACACGTATCCGTTCTCCGAGGGCGTCGGTTTCCCAGGTGCCTGGGGCGTGTTTCCGTATTTTAATAGCGGCACGATTGCCATCAGTGACATCGACAGTGGCCTGTATCTCGCCAAAGACAGAACGCTCGAAGTTGCAGCTGGCAGCTTGTCATTTTCGACACCGGCATACGGTGCTGCAGAAGGTGATCAACTTAGCGTCATTGTGCAGCGTGTCGGTGGATCCTCCGGAAGTATTAGCGTCGCCTATAACCTCGTCCCCGCAACCGCCAATGCTGCGGACTTCTCAACTAGCAGCGGCGCTCTCAGTTGGGCCGACGGCGATACCGCCGATAAAATCATCACGCTCGACGTAGTAACTGACACAAACACAGAATCACTTGAGCGTGCGTTGATCAGACTGCACTCCCCGTCTGGCGGCGCGACCTTAGGCCCGGGGAACTTCGCCAGCTTATATGGCGGTGACGCCGCTACTGCTTCGATGCTGCAGTTCAGCCAATCATCAATAGCCACAGCAGAGCGAGGCTTTGCTACCGCGGTTGCTGTATTTGAGCGCAGTGGCAGTGCCGTTGGCGCGGCAAGTATGAGCTACTCTCTTGGCGCAGGCGATGCAGATGCTGGCATCGATTTTCAGGGTGCGACGAGCGGCACAATTAGCTGGGCCGATGGCGACGCCGATCCAAAATGGGTCGAATTCGACATCGTCGATGATGGCAGCGGAGAGGCTAACGAGTATTTCGAATTGACTCTTAGCAATGCCACTGGTGCAAGCCTTGGATCGAATGCCACGCTGCGCGTCAACATCGGCGATGGCACAGGTATCAACAATTCGCCAAACTCGGTATCCGGCGCGAGCCAGACTGTGGCATCAGGCGCTCAGGTGACACTCAATGGAAGCCAGTCGAATGATCCCGATGGCGACGCAATCACTTATGCGTGGATCCAGACTGCAGGTACTGCGATAACCCTGAATAGCGCCGACATGGCCAACGCGGGCTTCACGGCACCCACGGTCACCTCGGATACGTTGTTTCGTTTCGAGTTGAGCGTTACGGACGCTGGCGGTCTTAGTAACACGTCGATGACCTCAGTCACGGTCAGCAGGAGCGGTGGCGCTGCCACAACGACCAGGAAAGGCGGTGGTTCAACAGGTGGCTTGCTGCTCGCTTTGCTCGCAGCGCTTGGATTGAGCCGGTGGTCGCTTATTCGAAAGGATGTTGCCGGATAATGGTTTGATCGCGACCTGGGCCAGTTGAAATAATATCGACTGGCACGCCCGCCAACTCCTCAATCCGATTCAAATAGTTGCGCGCATTCTCTGGTAGCTCATCGTACGCGGTCACACCGACGGTCGACGCCTGCCAACCCGGCCACTCTTCATAAACTGGCTTGCACTCCGCGAACCGATCAACGACAACAGGCAATCCGGCTATCGCTTCGCCGTCTATTTCATAGCCCACACAGATCTGAATCGTCTCCAGATCATCGAGAACATCCAGTTTCGTGACACACAAACCAGAAACGCTGCTGTTAATGATGGAACGCCGCAATGCAACGGCATCGAACCAGCCACAGCGTCGCGGGCGGCCGGTTGTCGCGCCGAACTCGGCGCCAACCGTAGCCAGATGCTCGCCCATGTCATCGAACAATTCGGTCGGAAAAGGACCCGCCCCAACTCGCGTGGTATATGCCTTAACAATGCCAAGAATATAGCCCAGGTTACGCGGCCCGATGCCTGTGCCCGTGCTCGCAGCAGCTGCGACGGTATTCGACGAAGTGACATACGGGTACGTACCGTGATCAATATCCAGGAACGTGCCCTGAGCACCTTCAAACAGAATACTCTCGCCCGCGTCAGCCAGGTCCTGCAATACCTGAGTGACGTCTACCGTAATCGGGGCAATAATTTCAGCCGCCTGCATTGCATCATCGAGCGTTTGGTTGAAATCGACCGGCTCTGCCCGGAAGTAATTCTTCAAGATAAAGTTGTGGTAGTCGAGAACTTCGCCGAGTTTGGCCGCAAACTTTTCACGCACAAATAAATCGGAGACTCTGAGAGCCCTTCGAGCAACTTTGTCTTCGTATGCCGGACCGATGCCGCGACCCGTTGTGCCAATCGCAGAGGCACCACGTGCTTTTTCACGCGCAACATCCAGTGCCACATGCGAAGCAAGAATCAACGGACATCCTGGACTGACCCTGAGTCGATCAAAAACAGGAACGCCGCTTTCCACTAACGCGTTGGCTTCCTCGATCAATGCCTCCAGCGACAGCACGACGCCGTTGCCGATCAGACAGCTCACATTCTCACGCATGATTCCAGATGGGATCAGGTGCAGTACCGTCTTTTCCCCATCAATGACAAGGGTGTGGCCAGCATTATGGCCACCTTGAAAGCGCGCTACCGCGGCCGCCCGATCCGTCAACAGATCGACGATCTTTCCCTTGCCCTCATCACCCCATTGGGTGCCTATGACAACTACGTTTTTTCCCATTGCTGTTCCGTTATTCAATGTGCGTAATTAACTGATCAACTGCGGACGATAAGCAGCACCAGCAGACCACTGATCATAGTGGTCAGTCCGATAGTGCGAAGCTGATTGTCGCTCAACTGAATCATTTGTAATACCAGCCGCCGGTACTTGTCCGGCCCGATGAACGGCAGCATGCCCTCGATAACGAGCACCAGCGCAACGGCAGTCAGTATTTCTGTCCAGGGCACGCTGCTGTCTCAATATTTCTTGTTATCTCGGGCGAATTGACGCTATCGAATTCTTAGCGCCCGCCGCTGGAGTCGTTCAGATAGCGGAAGAACTCGTTATTAGGATCAATAACCAGCACGTCGCCCTGTTTGCCTACCGATTTTCGATAGGCATCGATGCTGCGATAGAAGGCGTAAAACTCGGGATCCTGAGTATAAGCCGCCGCGTAAATATCAGCAGCGCGTGCATCGCCCTCACCGCGAATGATCTGCCCGTCACGATAAGCATTAGCGAGCAGGATGGTTCGATCCTTATCGGCGGTTGACTTGATAAGTTCAGCATTCTCTCGACCTTCGGCACGAATTTCTTCAGCCACACGCGCTCGTTCCTCGCGCATCTGGTTGTACACCGAATCTCTTACCTGCTCGACAAACTCTACTTGTTTAATGCGAAAATCGACGAGTTCAATACCCAGACCTTGTGCCGTCGTAGCCGCGGTCGTCATTATGTCTTGCATGAGTTCAACTCGCTCAACAGAGATTGCTTGCTGAACCGACCGCTTACCAAACTCTGTCACAATCGAGTTCTTCAGGATCTCTCGCAAACGCTCCATGGCGACAAACTGCGATCCACCTGTGGATGTGTAGAACGGCACCTCGTCGACGATGCGCCATTTTACGAAGTAGTCGACCGTCATCGCGGTTCTTTCAAGCGTAAACACCCGTTGCGGAGCGTCGTCGATCTTCAGAATTCGGCTGGGAAACTTGCGCACCGTCTGCAACACCGGAATCTTAAAGTTCAAGCCCGGCTCGTAGGAAGCCTGCACAACTTCACCAACCTGCAACTTGATCGCAAGCTCGCGCTCATTGACCGTGAATGTTGATAGTCCGAGCGCGACGATTCCCAGCCCGACCAGTACGAATAATCCAAAGCGTCCGTTATTCATTCGCGGATCCTCCGTTCGCGGTTAGTATCGTATTCTTCCGACCTCTGTGTAGAGGCTGCCGGAACCTGTGAGTCGGCCGCGCGATTTGACTGGCTATCGGATGTCGACGTACTACGTTTCATCAATTGATCGATTGGCAGGTACAGCATGTTGCCGCTGCCTTCTGCATCCAGAATGACCTTGTTTGAGTTGGAATATACTTCCTCAATCGCTTCCAGGTACAGGCGGTCGCGAGTTACACGCGGCGCTTTTTGATACTCATATAGCAAGGCAACAAATCGTGCAGACTCACCCTCGGCATCCGCTATGACCCTGTCGCGGTAAGCTTCAGAATCCTGTAGAACTCGCTGAGCAGCACCACGCGCTCTCGGAATGATTCCGTTTGCATAGGTGGTCGCTTCCAATGCGTAGCGCTCCTTGTCGTTGCGTGCTTTTTGCGTGTCGTCGACTGCAACCTGCACATTCGTCGGATAATCGACGTCGTTCAGGTTGATCGAAGTGACCGTGATACCGGCGCCATACGCTGTCAGAGTTTCCTGCAGTTCTGCCATTGTTCGCGTAGGAATTTCCGCGCGGCGCTCACCAATTAGCGATTCGAGAGAACTCGTACCAACCACGCTGCGCAACGCACTTTCTGTCAGGTCTTCCAGCGTTACTTCAGGATCTTCAACTTCGAAACTGAACTTTACCGGATCCGTGCGTCGATATTGAACAACCATATCGATCAGAACGTATTGCTCGTCGGCCGTCAGCATCTCATTGGAGAAGCGATAGTCATTTACCGAAAATACATTGACGATATCAACGGTTTCGATGGGGTAAGGCATGTGCCAGCGAAGTCCTGGCTCGGCAGTAATCGTGTAGGCACCGAAGCGCTGCACAACGCCGCGTTCGGCCTGATCCACTTTGTAGATACCAGTGAGACCCCAGCCGATCAGCAACATGACAATCAGCGCGATAGTACCGCCCGCGCCCGCTGACGATCCTCCTCCTCCGCCGCCACCGCCGAGAATTTTGCTAAAGTTTCGTTGCCAGTTACGCACCATTTGATCGATGTCGTTTGGCTCCTGATCATCCCGATTCCAGGGATTCTTTCCATTTCCAGAGTCATTCCAGGCCATAGTATTTCTGTCTATTCCAAGTTAATACCGATCACGGTGCTTGCACCGCTGACGGTTCCAAAAGGTCAGCCGCAAGGTTCTCGTGCTTCAGGAAACGAAGCAAGTCCCTCTCGGCCATTTTTAGTTCGATTTTCCAGCTTCCGTCTTCTGATAATTCCTCATTGACGACCGCACCTATCTCAAAAAGTTTAGCTCGCTGCCTTCCCTGCGATGATTGCAGGCGAATAACCCCATGCATCGTCTTGCCAGTGACTCGGGAATCGATCGCATCAAGCAACAAGGGAATACCGTCGCCCGTCGCAGCGGACAACCAGACCGCTCGGCCCTGCCCTTGCTGATTATTGGCAACTCGGGGAGTTCGATCCAGCTTATCAATCTTATTGTACACCCGTATCTGCGGCACGCGGTCAGCTTCTAACTGCTTTAGCACGGTGTTGACCTGCCTGACGCGTTGCCACCGATTAGGATCGCTGGCATCAATCAGATGCAGAATCAGGTCAGCCTCGCGAGCCTCCTGCAAGGTCGAGCGAAAAGCCGCTATCAACTCATGCGGCAGATCGCGAACGAAACCAACAGTGTCGGCCATTACGACACGCCCTCCACCGGGCAGAGTCATCCGCCGTACAGTGGGGTCCAGCGTCGCAAATAACTGGTCTTTGACGTACACGCCGGCATTTGTCAGCGCATTGAATAATGTCGATTTTCCAGCATTCGTATAGCCGACCAACGCCACGGTTGGCACTTCCGCGCGCACTCGATTACGTCGATTCATCGTGCGTCGCGCGTCAACTTGCTCAAGCCTTGAGCGCAATTGTCGAATACGCGCTCCGATCAAACGCCGATCCGTTTCGAGCTGTGTTTCACCAGGACCACGCAGCCCGATACCGCCTTTTTGCCTCTCCAGGTGGGTCCAGCCGCGCACAAGTCGTGTTGACAGGTGCCTCAATTGTGCCAGCTCAACTTGTAACTGCCCTTCGAAACTTCGCGCCCGTTGCGCAAATATATCGAGGATTAGACCTGCCCGATCCAGCACGCGACACTGCAACTGACTTTCAAGATTACGTTCCTGGCTTGGCGACAGCGCCGCTGAAGAAATCACTAACTCGGCGCAGTGCTCTTCCATGCTGGCACGAACCTCCTCAAGTTTACCTTTGCCGATGAAGAAACGCGGGTCAGGGCGGCGGCGTGTGCTGATGATTTGATCGGCCACGACCGCACCTGCCGAGCGAGCAAGTTCAACAAATTCTTCAATCTCGGATTCGTCGGGAGCACCACCTAAGATGCTCGCGTGGACGAGAATCGCCCTTTCGCCGCTCTGCGGTCGCTCAAACAAACACGACCTCCGCTACTTGAGCTGAATTAATCTTGTTCGCTGTCGTCTCCGGCCTCGTCATCCGGTAACGGAAGACGAACATTGCGTGAAGGAACGACGGTTGAAATAGCGTGTTTATAGACCATCTGGTTAACGCTGTTCTTCAACAACACGACGAACTGATCAAATGAATCCACCTGACCCTGCAACTTGATGCCGTTAACAAGGTAAATCGATACAGGCACTTTTTCTTTGCGCAGTATGTTCAGGAATGGGTCTTGCAGTGATTGCCCTTTAGCCATGTCGGGTCTCCTTATTCTTGTAAATTTTGACGAAGTTCGCATCCCGGTGGCGCCGGTGCCCATATACGAACTTCAGCCTAAGCGTGCAAAAAAGTTTATCACAGGCCACCACGGCGACCATGTGCATTTCATTTCAGGCGTAATGCCAGATGCGCGGATATGGCATCGATCGCGCCAGCTTCAAGAGGGTCAAAGGAAGTAACTGACGATTCGCTGCGCAGCCACGTCAGCTGGCGTTTCGCGAGTTGTCGCGTTGCGACCAGCGCTTTTGTCGCGGCTTCTTCAAGAGAACACTCGCCAGCAGCGTAGGGCCAGAATTGGCGATAGCCGACAGCGCGCATCGACGAGCTACCCGGATGCAGGCCCACCCTCTTCTGGAGCATTCGAACTTCATCTGCGAAACCATTGTTTATCATGACTTTTAACCGAGCTTCGATGCGCTCATGCAAGTCCTTACGCGTCGGCGTTTGCAGAGCGACCTTTATAAAACCAACACCCGGCAACGGCACAGCGCCCTTATCGTCGGCGTGCCAGTCACTCAAAGACTTGCCACTGATCCGGTGCACCTCAAGCGCACGCTGGATACGCTGACTGTCGTTTGGGTTGATTCGATCTGCGGCCACCGGATCAACCTGTTGTAACTTCGCGTGCATTGCCGGCCAGCCGGTTTTGGCGGCTTCCGCATCGATATTTGCGCGAATTTCCGGGTTTGCTGCCGGTAACTCCGCAAAACCTTCGGTCAGCGCACGGAAATACATCATGGTGCCGCCCACCAGTAGTGGAATGCGTCCGCGTGCAAATATCTCTTCTATTTCCCGGCGCGCGTCGCGAACGAAGTCGCCCGCTGAATAGCTCTCCTCCGGATCCCGAATATCAATGAGTCGATGCGGCGCGCGTTGTAGCGTATCTGCGTCCGGCTTAGCGGTGCCAATGTCCATGCCGCGGTAAACCAGTGCTGAATCGACGCTCACAATGTCACACGGAAATCGCTTACACAGACTGATCGCGACGTCTGTCTTGCCCGCAGCGGTCGGCCCCATTAACAAAATTGCAGTTTTCATTACTGGCCGCGCAAAAAGAGCCGATCAAGTTCCTGCATAGTGACGGCTGTCCAGGTGGGCCGGCCATGATTGCACTGATCAGCTCTCTCGGTAACTTCCATCTCGCGCAGCAGCGCGTTCATTTCATCCAGCGTTAACAATCGATTCGCTCTGACAGACGTATGGCATGCCATGGTCGCGAGATAGTCGTGGCACATGTCGGCTACACGACTGCTTTGGCCCGCCTCCGCAAAATCGGCAAGAACATCTCGAAGCAGCGCTTCGGCATCGGCGTCTCTGAGCAATGCGGGCACTTCTCGAATAACCAGACTGCCTGGGCCTGATCGATCGACGACCAGGCCGATACTGATCAGTATTTCACTGGATTGTTCGACAATGCTGGCTTCATTCTCCGCGACAGCAATCGTCGTCGGTACCAGTAATGGTTGGCGAACAACGGCCGTATCGTCGAATCCTCGCTTTAGCTTCTCGTAGACGATGCGCTCATGCGCTGCGTGCATATCCACAATAATGAGACCGTCTTTGTTCTCAGCCAGAACATACACTCCAGCCAGTTGCGCAATAGCAAATCCCAGCGGCGGAACGTCTTCTCCTGCTGTATTTTCCCGACCCTGCTGCTGCGGCATCACAGCACCGCTCAACGCGCTGTAGCCCGCCAGTGATTCACGCACCGCTCCACTGCCCGGCCGGTAACTTGACGGCAATGGCATCGAGCCCTGGCTGAAGCCAGCATGATCGCTGAATGAGGTATTCGCGACCGTGTGACCGCCAGGTCGTGTGTCCCGCAGCGCGACTTCCAGCGCCTGTGATACGACGCCATGAACGCGCCGGCTATCACGAAAACGAACTTCATGCTTTGCCGGGTGTGCGTTGGCATCAACGCCCGCAGGATCCATCGTCAGGTTCAGTACG
>CAZGVL010000049.1:0-23435 GCA_964528965.1 uncultured Woeseiaceae bacterium | reverse complement strand
AGTTATTATTCTTCTGGCGTCTAAATCCTGTAAGTATCCTTTTTGCGCTATCGAGAGCAGTTACACTTCGCTTGGGCAGTATTACAAAAGCAAGACCTGTGCCAACGGGCAACAAGCCACCGTAAATTCAAAGATTTAGCGTCAGGTAAAGTTGGGATTGCCTTGCCGAATGTCCACCATTGTAAAAATATTCGACATAATCGTTGTCGTTCAGATCGCCCGATTTTTGGCTCTAATCGAAATAAGATCTTGTTATTAAAGAATAATTTTCCACTCGCATCGTTTCGGGTGAACATCATGCTGTGTCAGATCTGGAATTATTATGTCCAATCGCTGAATTTCCGATTTTTTTAGCTCGATTATTGGGCAGTTTGTCAAAATATCCGACGATTGTGCCGGCTGACCGCGCTATTTCATCCTAATCAGGGCTATTCGTCCGCCTTTTCGGCTCGCTCGATGAGCCCGATGACGCTGTGGAACCGACCGTTTCGCACGACACCGGCAATTTTCCGCGTGTCATCAATGTTGGCCAGCGGATCCCCGCTGACGAGTACAAGGTCCGCCTTGCCACCGATCACAATACGACCAATCTGCATGCCGATGCCCAGAGCGTTAGACGCATTCACTCCGGCCGTTCGTAGCACCTGAGCCGGCTTGAGACCTGCTTGTGCAAGTGCGCGAAACTCCGCATGCAACGCGATGCCTGGCGGCAATCCGTTGGGCTTGCTGCCCAGCACGACAGTTGCCGTCGACCTGGCCAATTGTGGTTGAACAGCAAAACGACGGACCCCGGGGCCGTAAGGTAGTAACGACGGCGCCTGCCTGGAACGCATCAGTCTGTCGAGGCCCGGTGTTCGAGCATCCGCTAAACCGGAAATGACGATAGCGATAGGTGAACCATTGGCCAAACGTATGTCGCTATAGCTCTGACCAGCAGGAGAAGCCGGAATGGAGTCGGCGCCTAACAGCAACGAGGCGCCGGAACCAATCCCGACTTGCCAGTTTTCCGCGAGAACGGGCACTCCGCTTGATTGCCATACACCCACTGCATCACGCTGCTGCGTGCCGGCGGTCATATCTCCGCCGATGGTTATCAGCCACGGCTGCTTTGCATCATCTTTTTCCGCGCCGATTTTCTCTGCCAGCAGCAATCGTGGCCCCGGCATGTCTTCGCCTGACCAGAGCTTATTGAGGGCCGCAGCGTTCGCATGCTCTGCGACCATTGTTGTTATGCCGTAGGAGAGAATTAGTGGGCCGAGTGCGGGGCCGGAAGTTTGCGGAAGATCTGAGTAGCTGTCGATATAGCCTGGGAGAGCAGTCAAGCCGCCAAAATTGAGAATAACGGTGCCCGGCCGATCTTGCTGGTCTTCGATGGCGACAATATGGCCACCTTCGATGACGATATCCTGATTGAGGCGATACGTTGCACTCAGGCCATCGAATACGCGCCCAACTCGAATTGCGAGTCGAGCGTTGGGTTCGTCGATCTTTGGCAGACTGCGTGGGGGCCGGGGAGTCACCGGTGCTGATTCCTTCTTATGCACGGTGGCGCGAAACGGCACCGTGCTCGATGTCCACGAGTTAAAGTCACGCTTTCGGATGACGCCGTTTGCTGCGTAGACCATTTGCTGCCGATCCCGCCAGGTGACCGGAGCGATGAAAAAGTCCTCACCGTTGATCAGCGTGCGGATCAGAGTTGGCTCGGAGAATATGATCATGTCGACCGTGAGACCGAGCTCGCCATGTCGCAAAAAGGTCACCAAGCTGCCATCGGGTCGCCACGACGGTGATGATAGTCGCGTTGACGATGTTACAAGGGCTTCGTCGGGCAGTCCTTGACGTCGCAACATCAGCGACCATTGACTATCCAGTTGATGCACATAAACCAGGTCCCGCCCATCGGCTGACCAGACCGGCTCAGTTTCGTCGCCGGGTTGATGCGTTACTCGCCAACTCAGTTGCGATGGCAGGTCGATTTCCCAAAGGTCGAAGCCACTGTCTGCACGATCTGATGAGAACACGATCCGCTCGCCATCCGGATGCCAGTCAGGTTGTTGATCGTAGAATTGCCCATTGCTGATCGTTGCCGCAGAGCCGGCCGCAAAGTCGTACAGCCACAGCTGTTCCTGACTGCCCGCGCGAGCCTGATACACAATGGAGCTTGTATCCGGTGCCCATTTTGGCCGCGATGCCGGCAACAGGCCGCTGGATATCGCTTTTCCTGAGCCACCGGACGGCGGGATTACCCAAATACCACCGAGCAAATCGATCGCAAGGCGGCCGTCGCTGGCCGCATCAACGGAAAGATTCGTTCCTTGGGTAAGCGTAACCTGAGCGCTTGCGGCGTTGCCCAGCAGCAGCAGCCCGGCAACTGCGAACCGGGCTGTCCACTGCGCGGCTGGTCTAGCAATCAACATGCACTGACTGCAATTCACCATCTTCGATAGCCACCGAAACTTGCATTGGCTGGCAGCAAACCTGGCAATCCTCGATATACGACTGCGAGTCGGCGGAAGTGTCGATGACAATAATGATCTGTTCGCCGCAAAACGGGCAACTGATTCGTCGTTCGGGAAGCCATTGACTCATATCCGCAATGTCCGGTTCAAGGCTGCAGGCGAGTGCCCGTCCAGGCGCCGGTTGTAAATGAACCGTCTGATTGTTGCGCAAGGTCACGTTCCCAGCGCGCACGATCGTGAATTCGGTCCGAGCCTTCTACCCACAGTTCGACGCGTCGCGCCCAGATTCGGATGCCACCCCAGTGCGGTGGTCGAACAATAATTGGTCGGTCTTTGCCCGCGACGGATTTCAGGTTTGCGGCGACATTGATACCCAGTTTAATAGCGCGCCTGCTGACCTGCGTGATTAGCGCTGCGCGGGATTCCAGTGGCGCACTTTGATCGCTGCCCCAGGCACCGAGTTGGCTACCCCAGTCGCGGCTTGCAAAATAGGCATCACTTTCGGCATCCGGGGAAAGCACTGCATCACCTTCAATGCGAACTTGACGACCCATTCCATCCCAGTGAAACAACAGTGCTACCTTCGGATTTTGTGCAATGTCACTCGCTTTGTCTGACTTGTAGTTCGTGTAGCACACGATATACCCGGGGTCGGCGATAAATTCCTTGCACAGTACGACCCGGGCGGACGGCTGTGCGTCCAGGTTGGTGGTCACGAAAGTCATCGAGTTCGGGTTTCGCCGGACGCCCTGGCGCGTCGCCTCTTCAAGCCACGCCTGCGCCCAGTGCATCGGGTCGGTCGGCAATACTCGAGGCAGTCTTGATTCTAAATACGAGTTTTTCACTGTGGGCTCCGAACGCAGTTTGTGATTTTCACGATAGCGTATTGCGGAGACTATCAAAGGGACAGCAAAGGATCATCCGCGGCAGACGTGGATACCGCCTTCGCGACGGGGATCGGCAGCCACGTCGAAACCGGACTGCGCATCGTAACTGGCGGCGCCAACCCCACCAAAGTACATATTGAGTTCCGGATAGATCTGCACAGGAATGTCCAGCTGCGGCAAATCGAGACCGGATTCGGCCATTAAACGATCAACCTCGCCGCCGGTGTCAATGTGCACGCGCGGGTGCGATACCGCTTGCGCCAGAGGCATGTCCATTTGCAGGTTATTGACCAAAAACTGGTGTAATGCGGTGGTTATGCGGTCAGCACCCGGTGAGCCAATCGCCATCACCTTGTCGCCACTGCGCGCAATGCTGGGCGCCATGTTGGATGGCAAGCGCGCACCCGGCGGTCCGGCCTGCAGCCCGCGGCGATTCAGCTCCAGCTCACCGAGGCAGTTGTTCAGCCACAGCCCGGTATCTGCAGGCATTTCACCTGAGCCGTAGCCGGACGACGCAGTGATTGCACAACCGAAGCCCTCATCGTCAACCGCCGACGTGTGGACGGTCGACGCGGACGCCCATTGTGAGACCAGCTCTCCGCCGCGCGCGAGCTCGAGAAGTTTTTCCGCTTCGAGACCGACGTCATCAGCGAGATCGAGATTTCGTTTGCGATATCCCAATGCCGCCCGTTGTGCTCTCACGAGCAATGCAAGTGATTCGCTGCACCAGCTTTTTGCGGGCAGCTCAGCGCAGGCGAGCAGCATGGCTGCGAGTACGGCACCGCCGACCGCCGGTGGTGGATTAGTCGCAATGGTCCACGGGCCGATCTGGACGCTGAGGCAAGCTCGTTCGATGGCGTGATAATTCCTGAGATCGTCGAGGGTCAACATGCCGCCACCGTCGTGAACATGTGTCACCATCTTTCTCGCCAGGTCGCCTGCGTAGAACGAGCGGGCACCTTCCTCGGCAATTTGCGCCATGGTGTCGGCAAGATGCGGAACAACGATGTTGCTTCCGGGAGCGCGCAACTGTCCATGTTCGTCATGCAGTGCAGAATGACCGTCAACACTGCGGCCGAAGATGCAGTCGCCTGAATACTGAAGATAATAGTGGCACGCGGCAGGCAGCGGAAAACCGTTTCGGGTTGCCCGAATCGTCGGCGCGAAGATTTCTGACCAGCTGGCGCGCCCGTATTTGGTCCAGGCTTCGTCAAGTGCGGCCAGCGAACCAGGAACCGAAACAGATCCAGGGCCGACCAGTGTTTCGATTCCGCCGCCGTAGTCCAGCTTTACCGTGTAGGCACCTTTGCCGCGCGACGCCTTCGGCAGGCCGCTACCGGGCACCGTAACGTTACCGTCGATCGTTACCGGGTCTTTTCCTGGTGCCCAGATAGTGATGAACGCACTGCCAGCCAGCGCGCAGACGCCGGGTTCCGTATTCATCGTGAGCAATGACGCCGCAAGCGCACAGTCAACGGCATTGCCGCCTGATGCGGCGACTTCAGCTGCGGCCTCGGCTGCCAGTTGCGAAGTGGTCGCGACCGCTACCTTGGTCACGATGTCGCTGCATAACTATGTGGTACTGGCCCCACGGGACACGCTCTCCGGATCAAAAATGAATGACCGTGCGAATGCTCTTGCCTTCGTGCATCAAGTCGAACGCTTTGTTGATGTCTTCGAGTGGCATCGTATAGGTGATGAATTCGTCGATCTTGATCTCGCCGTTCATGTACTGATCGACCATGTCGGGTAATTGCGAGCGACCTTTGCAGCCACCGAAAGCCGTGCCACGCCAGACGCGTCCGGTTACCAGTTGAAAAGGTCGGGTCGAGATTTCCTGCCCGGCCCCAGCGACGCCGACGATGATCGACTCGCCCCAGCCCTTATGGCAACACTCAAGAGCCGACCGCATCAAATTGACATTGCCAGCACATTCAAATGAGAAATCGACACCACCACCCGTCAACTCGACAATGACGTCCTGAATCGAGCCGTCGTGGTCTTTCGGATTAACCGTATCGGTTGCGCCCAATTGAGTCGCGAGCTCGAATTTGCCCGGGTTGATGTCGATCGCGATTATGCGGCCCGCCTTTGCCATCGCGGCACCTTGAATCGCGCTAAGGCCAACACCACCAAGGCCGAATATTGCGACAGTGTCGCCCGGCTGCACTTTCGCGGTATTGAGTACTGCGCCAATACCGGTTGTGATGCCACAGCCAAGCAAACAGACTTTCTCCAATGGCGCTGCCGAATTGACTTTGGCAACGGCTATTTCGGGCAGGACGGTGTATTCGCTGAATGTAGATGTTCCCATGTAGTGGTAAACGGTCTTGCCATTCAAGGAGAAACGGGAGGTGCCATCTGGCATAAGGCCCTGGCCCTGGGTCGCGCGAATCGCCTGACAAAGATTGGTCTTGCCTGAAGTGCAGAAGTTACATTCGCCGCATTCGGGTGTGTACAGGGGAATGACGTGATCGCCGACCTTTAATGACGTTACGCCGGGGCCGATTTCCTCGACGATCGCGCCACCTTCATGTCCCAGTACCGCTGGAAAAATACCTTCCGGGTCTTCGCCAGAAAGCGTAAAGGCATCGGTATGACAAACACCGGTCGCGACATTGCGAAGCAACACCTCGCCGGCCTTTGGGCCGTCCAGATCAAGCATCTCAATTTCGAGTGGTTTGCCTGCTTCCCAGGCGACTGCGGCACGTGTCTTCATTGCATTCAGGCTCCGTTGATCGTTGCTATTCGAACTGACGGCGAATGTTCGCACGATTGGCCGACCGGCGACAGTCCATTGCCGCGGCGCGGCGCGCGGTGTATTCATGTGAGGTTCACAAAACCCGATAAAACAACTACTTGCATTCATATTGAGTTCACCGTGCAGGCTCTAGTCTGGAGTCGAAACTGAAACAACGGGAGATCATCATGAAACAAGTTATTACTACGATTCTCATCGCCGGCAGTTTGCTGCTGGTTGATGTCACGCCCGCCATCGCGCACGACGGCGCTCGCAACGTCTACCACCAGCCGTATCAGTTTCGGACGCAGCAGAAACGCGGCAAGAGCGCGCCGGCATGGTTGAAAAGAGATGAGTCATTCAAGTGGTGGTACAAGCACTCACCCTTGAAAAGAAACAGGCACCTGAATTGGGTGGAGCTGTACGACGTCTACAGGTGGGAGCGCCATTACAGAACCCGATATTCTGAGAAGGCGTACAGAAGACACAGCGATGCCTGGTATCGACGCCATTGGCAGAGCAGATTGCCCAGGGATGCCCGGTCTCGCTACTTTGCCCGCAATGACAACCATGACCGCGATGCTCGAAAGCGGCGCAGGTAGAGGAAGCCCGACAGTCAGGAGTTGCAAGCCGGCCGATTACGATAGCCGGCTTGCTCATTCTTGCCTGTCTCCTGCAAACTGTAGGCTTGTCACCCCACGAATAAGCAAGCCGGATCTAATGAGCCTCGACGATTTACGCAAGAATCTATCAGCAGTTGATAAACAATTACTGGAACTGGTCGCAGAACGACAACGCCTGGTCGGCGAGATCGGCCGCTCAAAGCAGGGCTCGGGCACCGGTACGCGCGACTACGCACGAGAAAAAGACGTGCTCGACATGGGGCGGGCCCAGGCGACCGAGCTTGGAATCGATGCTGATCTCGCCGAGAATATTCTGCGTCAGCTTATTCGCTCTTCGCTGACGAGTCAGGAACGAGACCGAGTTGTCGCAGAAGGCAAGGGCGATGGCCGCAGCGTATTGGTGATCGGTGGTGCCGGCAAGATGGGTCGCTGGTTTGCCGAATTTTTTGCAACACAGGGATTTGTGACGACCGTAGCGGATCCTGGCGTTGCAGATGGACCGGGTCGTTATCAGGATTGGACAGATGCGGGTGTCGACTATGACGTCATCGTTGTCGCTGCGCCGCTGGCGGTATCCGGAAGAATCCTGGCGCAGCTTGCGGTACTCAAGCCCAGAGGTTTGATATTCGATATTGGATCATTGAAGACGCCTTTGCTTGATGGCTTGCAGGAGTTGCACAAGGCAGGTTGTCTGGTGACTTCAATACATCCGATGTATGGGCCCGATACGCGTCTGCTATCCGGGCGTCACCTCATTTTCTGCGATGTCGGCTCAGAAGAGGCTACGGCGGCGGCAAAAGACCTGTTTGCAGCGACCATGGTGGAGCAGCTCGACATGGGGTTGGTGGATCATGATCGAGTAATTTCATACGTTCTTGGCTTGTCGCACGCGCTGAACATCGCATTCTTTACCGCACTCGCCGAAAGCGGTGAAGCTGCACCCAAGCTCGCGAAAATGTCATCAACGACTTTTGACTCTCAATTGCTGGTGTCGGCTGCGGTTGCTCAGGATAACCCGCGCCTCTATTTCGAAATTCAGAGTCTCAATAAATTCGGCCTGGACCCGTTAGATGCTCTTTGCGATGCATCACAGCGAATTCGTGAAGTCGTCGCGGCCGGTGATGAGGATGGCTTCGTCGAATTGATGCGCAAAGGCAAAGAATATCTGGCATTGCGCGGCGAATAGAGCTTACTGACGCTGGCCAATATCTGCTTAGCCACCGCAGCTACTGTCCCTTTTTGAAAGGCTCGGAGCTGACGCGGCGGATTCGAGAATCACTCGTGCGACGCCGGCGGAACTTTCTGGTAAAAGGAGCAGCAATCGAAGGAGGGGTCCCGGCGAATGCACTCTGAAAAAATTCAAGACGCGGCACTCACCGCACAATCAGACGGGCAGTTGAAATCGTATAAGCGTCAGCTCGAAGAGCTGACAGCAGAAGTTGCACGCAATGACGACAAGATGCGTCGCTCACAACAGCGCGAGTTGCGCCTGCTGCAAGCAACAGATCTGCAGTCTCTATTGCAGGAACTGCTGAGTGGTCTGCAATCGAGTTATGGCTTGCAGTACGTCAGTCTGGTTATTTGCGACCCCGAGCATGAACTTCGCCACTTGCTGCTCGCCGGCGGCAGTCCCGTCGAAGGCTTCGAGAATCTGCTGGTGGTCGAGTCTCTGAGCGGCTTGGCGCCGCAATACATGGGTTTTCGCAGGCCGTGGCTCGGGCAGTATTCGGGCTGCGACCATCAAATGGCTTTTCGGGGTGCACCAAGACTTGCCAGCGTCGCCATGATTCCATTGCTGCATCGGGGAAAGCTGATCGGCAGTATTAACTTCGGAAGTGCTGAAATTACGCGCTTTACTCGTGCACACGCCACAGATTTTCTACAACACCTCGGCGTCATCGCATCATTCTGCATTGAAAACACGATCAATCGTGCGAGGTTATTGCGCAGTGGTTTTACTGATGTGCTGACCGGCTGGCACAACCGCCGTTACCTGCAGGTGCGGTTGAATGAGGAGCTGGCAAGAGCGCGCAGGGATGGCGGCCATTTGGCGTGTCTGATGTTCGACGTCGATCATTTCAAGTCGGTGAACGACACATGGGGCCATGCGGCGGGTGATGCGGTGCTGCAAGAGCTTGCGATGCGCATCGATACTCAGGTTCGAGCGAGCGATGTTGCGGCGAGATACGGCGGAGAAGAATTCGTGGTGCTGCTGCCAGACACCGAAAATGAATTCGGTGTCCTGCTCGCTGAGCGAATACGCAAGTCGATTGCCGAATCGCCGTTTAAGCTGCCTGGCGGTGAAACCGTTGCGGTTACTGTTTCGATCGGCATTGCCGGGATTCGACCGGAGCCTGAAGTTGAAGACTTGAAGACCCTCGGCGACTCATTGATTGCCCGTGCGGATGTTGCGTTGTACAGGGCTAAGTCCGCTGGCAGGGATCAGATCGCGGTAGATCAGTCGTGATGCGCCGTGCTGCTTCGTTGCTCGCCTTGTCGTCCGTGTTGTATTTGGCCGCTTGCGAGCCTGCTGTCGAAACGCCAATGCTTGAGCAAAGTCTGAAACCGGTGGTCGTATACGCGTCTTACAATGATCAGAACTATTTGCCTGAGTATTTCCAGGCATTCACGCAAGTTAGCGGAATTCGCGTCGTTGTTCGAAATTTTCGAGGCGCTGTTGATGACGTTATCGCCGACCACGGATCACCGCCGGCTGATGTGCTGCTGACCCCGGATGTCAGTGGAATCTGGCGGGCTACCGAGGAGGGCGCATTGCGGCCGCTCGGATCGGAGCGATTGCAGGCGTTGGTGCCGCAATGGTTGCGCGATCCTGATGGCTATTGGGTAGCGTTTAGCATGCGGACGTCGGTACTTGTACTTGGTTCTACTGCTGCAGCCATTGAGCAACCGCAGAGCTACCAGGATTTGGCCGATCCCCGCTATCGCGGCAAATTGTGTCTCTCTTCATCGTCCGCAGCGACCAATAGAACCGTCATCGCGATGCTGATTGAAGAGCTGGGCGTGCGGCCAGCCGAAATTGTTGTGCGCGGCTGGATGCAGAATCTCGCAGCGTCGGTGTTCGAGTTTGAGAGTGAGCTCCTGGAGGCGGTTGAATCCGGGCAGTGTCCGATGGCGATTGTTTCCAGCGATAATTTTCAGAAACTGATGAAGAACGCTGATGCGGCGGTGCGCCGCGCCGCCTTCACCGCGTTGTATGCGAACGCGGAGGGCGTCGGGATCACGCGGCACGCCAGAAACCCTGAGGGTGCTGCGGTGTTAATCGAGTGGATGTTGTCCGATTCGGCACAGGCAGTTCACGCGGAAAAAACGTCTTCATATCCCGTGGCCGATTCCAAAGCGCATGGTCTGGTCGAGCATACCCATGTTTCGGTTGCAGGTTGGCGAGATGCGGATGCTGCATTGCTGGCGGAACGAGCGGCTTACCGATAGGCACTGCGACGGACGATCGACGGCCTGCTTGTCGGCACCGGCACCGTCATTTTCCCTTGCTGCGGCTCTGGCTCATCAATACAAGGAATAGTGGAACGCCGATGGCCGCCGTTAGCGCCCCTACCGGCAATTGTCGCGGCGCCAATATCGTGCGAGCGAGAGTATCGGCGATAACCAGCAGTATGCCCCCAGCGAGTGCGGATGCCGGCACAACAATGCGGTGATCGCTACCGGCGACCAGGCGCACGAGGTGTGGCACGACCAGTCCGACAAAACCGATAACTCCGACGGTGGTTACGGAAACAGCGGTGGCCAGAGCCGCAGCGCCGAAAATGAGATAGCGGAATCCCACAACCGGAACGCCAACGATCGCTGCCTGTAACTCGCCTCTGGCCAGTACGTTCAGGTGGCGTGCTGCAAGTGCCGCGCCAGCGGTCAGGAATGCGAGTAACCACAGGCAGCGAGCGGGTTCATAGGCGAAGCTCAGATCACCCATGAGCCAGAACAGCATGCCGCGCAGATTCTGGTCCGGACTTAGCGCAAGCAGCAATGTCGTTACGGCACTGAATCCGGCAGCAAGTACGACACCGGTAAGCAACAGTCGGGTGGGGGTCCAGCTGCCTGTGCCATGCGCAATTGAAAAGACGAGCAGTGTGGCCGCCATCGCACCACCAAAAGCGGCCAGATCGACCAGCATGCTTCCCAGGCCAAACATGATCGCCAACAAGGCCGCGACGGCGGCCCCGCCGGAGCTGCCAAGGATGTAGGGTTCGGCAAGTGGATTCCGCAACAGTACCTGCATTAACACTCCGGCTACCGCAAGAAGACCGCCAACGGCAAATGCGGTCAGGGCCCGCGGCAGTCGCAAATCCATCACCAGAGCGTGAGTCTGCTCGGTCGCTTTCCCTTGAATCGCAGCAAGAGTATCGGCAATGCTGATGTCAGCACTGCCCGAAGCAAGCGCGGCCAATAGAACGACGCCGGTGATGGCAGTCAGGCTGGCGAGTAAGGCTGCGTTATGGCCTTTGATCAACGAGGTACTCCGGTAATTGCGAGTTCAATTTGAGCTCAGGCTAATCAAAGGTACACGGCACCACAAGCGATCTGCACTCTTTCGAGCGTATTAAACACAGTCGGCAGGACTGCGGCGGAATTTGGTGTAGAGTTGGGGGCAATTAATAATTTACATCGGTTGTAATGGGCAACGACTGGATAGACGAAGAAGGGTTTCGCGCTAATGTCGGAATCATCCTGACGAACGAGGAAGGTCGACTGATGCTGGCCGGCCGAGTTGGCAGCAAAGGCTGGCAGTTTCCGCAGGGTGGCATATTGGACGGCGAGGAAACCGAGCAGGCTATGTATCGCGAGTTAGAGGAGGAAGTCGGTCTTGGCAAGGACGACGTAGAGATCCTCGGAGTAACGCGAGACTGGCTGCGCTATCGCCTGCCAGACAAGTTCATTCGTCGTAATAGCGCGCAACGCTGTATTGGTCAAAAGCAGCGTTGGTTTATGCTCCGACTCCTGACGTCGGACGACAACGTGCGTTTTGACCTAAGTGATAAACCCGAGTTCGACCGCATTCGTTGGGTTAATTTCTGGCGACCAGTTAATGAAGTGATCTACTTCAAACGGCAAGTTTACGCGAGCGCGCTCTACGAACTCGGATCCACCGTTTATCCGCTGGAATTGCCATTGCAGCCGAGATGGTGGCCGAAGCGATGGAAGCTTTCTGTAGGGAATGATGCGGCCGTAGTTGATGACGCCGGCAAATCAGCCTGATTTCGCTGCGAATGTGATTCAGGTCGCGTAGCTGTTCGTGAATCCGTGACCTGCTGCACTTCTGTTTGTTCTGGGCACCGCGTAACATAACGTCTTTGCTCATATCGGCAGGTCGCGTGGCCAAACATTCATCATTACAGCTGCACAGTACGGGTCGCACCGTAATGACGCGCGTCATCGGTGTCGCGATGATCGCGGTTTGCGGCTATTTGATATTTGAGTTTGGCCGGATTCAGGCCGATTACAATATCGCCGATGCCGCTTCTGAACGGCAAGAGTATGAGACCCAGATTGCCGAACTTGAAACTGAGATTCTCGTTCTCAAGCAGGAGGTTGCTTTGCTTGAGACACATCGGGATATTGATCGTGAAGCTTACCGGGAAGTCGAGATGAGCTTGACGACGCTGCAGGTCAAGATTCAGGAGCAGCAAGATGCCATCGCTTTCTATCGTGGCATCGTTTCGCCGCAAGATGGCAAGTCGGGATTACGAGTGCAGGACCTGCATCTAACGCGTGGCAGTGAGGAGCGTGCCTACAATCTTCGGGTTGTGTTGGTGCAGTCCAAGAAGCATGACCGCAAAGTGTCCGGCGATGTTAGCCTCAGCATTGAAGGCAGCCAGGACGGCATAGCAACAAGCTACTCTTTTGCGCAATTGCAGCCCGCTTCAGACGACAAGGCCTGGATCTATTCGTTTCGCTATTTCCAGGACTTCGAGCGCCAGCTCATGTTGCCGGACGGATTTACGCCGGAACGAATCAAAATTGAAGTGAATTCGAAGACAAAATCGATTTCGAGTATTGAAGCAAGTTATTCCTGGACGACGAGTCTCAGCTAGGCAATTTCATCGACTGCCGGCGACGGCACCGCGGAGGTATAGATGTTTGGTCGAAAACAACGCAGGCACACGATCGTGGATTCATTGGTCGGCGCCAATACAAGGGTTAACGGGGATCTGCATTTCGCCGGAGGATGCCATGTCGACGGCACTGTAAAAGGCAATGTCAGCGCAGATTCCGAGAGCGATTCCGCACTTAGCGTAAGTGAAGACGGAAATGTTGAGGGCGGCGTAACGGTTCCTTTTGTTGTATTACACGGCATCGTCCGCGGCGATGTCTTCGCGAGCCAGCGCGTGGAACTCGGGCCAACGGCGCGGGTCATAGGCAACGTGTATTACAACTTGATCGAAATGGCCATTGGTGCTGAAATAAACGGTAAACTAGTGCACCAGCCCGAGGGTCAGGTGCCACTTCTGGAACAGACGACGCGTATCGATGAGTCTGCGGCAGTGGCGCAAGAGTCCTGATTGGGCTAACGAATCGAATACAGGATTTCCAGGTATGCAAACTATTACACCCGTTATAGGTAGCTCAGCGCCGCCGACGCCGATCGTTTTTACCGACGCGGCAGCGAACAAGGTCGGCGAGTTGATTCAAGAAGAAGAGAACCCGAATCTCAAGCTCAGGGTTTTCGTCTCCGGTGGTGGTTGTTCAGGTTTTCAATACGGCTTCACGTTCGATGAGGGTATCGAAGAAGGTGACAGCCAGATTGAGAATCAGGGTGTTACGCTGCTTGTTGATCCCATGAGCGTTCAGTATCTGATGGGTGCGGAAATCGACTACAAAGATGATTTACAGGGTGCGCAGTTCATCATTCGTAACCCGAATGCTGCAACAACCTGTGGCTGTGGTAGTTCCTTCACGGTCTAGTAGTTTGTTTTTTGAATGGCGGAGCTGCTGTCTGGCTCGACACGGTTTCAGGACCAAAGCACGAACACATTGATCGAAGAACCCGCTGACAAGATTTCACCTTCCGACGCCAATCCCGAGGTTATGGCGGCCGTAGACCTCGGCTCCAATAGTTTCCACATGATCGTTGGCGAGCTGCGCTATGGGCAGCTCGTCATCCTTGATCGCTTGCGCGAAACAGTGCGTCTTGCGGAGGGACTGTCTGATGAGGGCGATTTGTCCAATGAGGCAAGGCATCGAGCGCTAGACTGCCTGTCACGATTTGGCGAGCGACTACGCGATATGCACGCTGACAATGTGCGGGCCGCGGGTACCAGCACGATTCGCCGGGCGCGAGAAGATTCGACCTTCATGGTCGAGGCCGAAGAGGCATTGGGACACCCCATCGACGTAATTTCGGGTCTTGAGGAAGCACGCCTCATTTATAGTGGAGCAACGAACAGCATGCCGCTCAATGATGGCCTGCGGCTGGTGCTTGATATCGGTGGCGGTAGTACCGAACTGATACTCGGCCAGGGTCAGCGACCGACTGCACTTGAGAGTTTGCATCTCGGCTGCGTGTCAATGACAGAGCGTTTTTTTCCTGATGGTCACATCACTCGCGATGCCTTCGCACGGGCTCGAGTTGCGGCGAGGCTGGAACTGCGACCGATCAAGGCATTTTTTCGTGATGCGGAGGACGTCGAAGCCATCGGTACTTCGGGGACCATTATTTCCACGCAAAAAGTAGCGCGTGAGTTGCAGCTCGGAGAGTCTCAGCATTTGACGCTTGCGGCGGTCGAGCAATTGATAGAGCGCGTACTCGAATTTGGTCTGATCTCCGCCTTGTCTTTGCCCGGCCTGTCTGAACGCAGATCACAAGTCTGGCCAGGCGGGCTCGCGATTCTGGCGGAGCTCCTGAGTGTTTTACACATCAAGGATCTGCAGATATCAAATGGCGCGTTACGCGAGGGCTTGTTGTATGACTTGCTTGGCCGTGTCCAGGAAGAAGACGCCCGTGAACGAACCGTTCAGGCAATGAGTGGGCGGTACAATGTTGATGCCGCGCAATCTGCAAGAGTTGCTGCAACTGCTGCTGCATTGCTCCAGCAGTGCACGCAGCCATGGCAGCTTGGTAACCCCCTGTTCTCGAAGATTCTCAGTTGGTCGGCGCAATTGCACGAAATCGGATTGGATATTTCGCACAGCAACTCCGATCGTCATGGTGCCTACATTGCGGAGCACGCAGATATGCCCGGTTTTCCCCAGGCCGAGCAGCGTTTTCTTGCGTTTCTAATTGGCAGTCAGCGCAACCAGATTAGTGCACGTTCTCAACAAAAACTTCCTCGAGCCTGGCGGGAAAGCGCTTTGCGACTTGCCCTGCTGCTAAGGCTTGCCGTGTTGCTGAATCGAAGTCGTAGCAATGTTGATTTGCCAGCGATCGGATTGGACGTTACCAGTGAGGTGCTCACTCTGCACTTCGATCCTGTCTGGTTAGAAGAAAACCCACTTACTGTCGCCGATCTCGAACGCGAACGCGTTTTCCTGCAAGACTCCGGCTATCTGCTGAACATCCGCTGACTTGCAGCGCTGCATGATGGTCGTTCAGGAGCTCGCTGCGAGCTGTTGCAGGAATTCTTCCTGGGCAGATACTCGCTCTTCAGCTCCTGCTATCAGGCGTTCGTAGCTGCCATCACTTTGCAAGATCCATGACTGGCAGTTGTCAGCAAGAAATAATTCCAGGTCCTTGCGAATTCGATCCGTCATGTGTTTTTGTTTGATGGCGAAACAGGATTCGTTGCGATGAAATAGATTCCGGTTCATCCAGTCGGCGCTGGAGCAGTAGAACTCTTCACTTCCTTTATTCAGGAAGTAGTAGACACGCGAGTGCTCGAGAAACCGACCGATGATGGATCGCACATGAATGTTTTCAGATAGCCCCGCGACTCCAGGCCGCAGGGTACAAATACCCCGCACAATCAAATCAATGCGAACACCGGCTGTTGACGCATCGTACAGCGCGGCGATGATGCCAGATTCCTCCAGTGAATTGACCTTCACAATAATGTGGGCGGCGCTGCCGGCGCGAGCATTGTCTGCTTCCCGCCCGATCTTTGCGATCAGCGCATCATAGAGACTGAACGGTGATGCAAGCATTCGGGACAGGTCCCGGGCTTCGGTAAGACTGGTTAGCTGCATGAACATCTTGTGCACATCCTCACCGAGGCGCTTGCTACTGCTCATGTAACCGTAATCTGTGTACACCCGTGTGGTGGCGTGGTGATAGTTGCCGGTTCCAAGATGCACATAGCGGACCAGTTCCCCAGCTTCACGTCGCACGACCAGCGTCATTTTTGCGTGCGTCTTGTAGCCGATCAAACCGTAAACGACGTGCGCGCCCGCCTCCTGCAAGCGATTCGCGAGCGCTATATTGGCGGCCTCGTCAAACCGTGCCATTAACTCAATAATGACCGTGACCTCCTTGCCATCACGTGCCGCGCCAACCAGAAGATCGACGATCGGTGAGTCTGCTCCCGTGCGATACAAGGTCTGCTTGATCGCCAGAACATCCGGATCAGATGCCGCGCTGGCAATAAAATGAATGACCGGGGCGAACGACTGGTAAGGGTGATGTAGCAGAACGTTCTGGCTCGCCAGCACCGAGAATATATTGGCGTCACCACGAAGCTCAGCAGGGACGCCCGGCGCAAACGGCTTGTACTTGAGTTCAGATCGGCCCTCGATATCGCAGACCGTGGACAGCCGATTCAGGTTAACGGGTCCATCAACAAGGTACATCTCGTGTTTGTGCAGTCCAAAATGATCGAGCAAGAATGTCTGCAGGTCTTCCGGGCATTCGTGACTCAACTCGAGGCGCACGGCATCACCATAACGACTGGCCCGGAGTTGACCTTCGAGGGCGTCGACCAGGTCACTGATTTCCTCGTCGTCAACGTAAAGGTTGCTGTTTCGCGTTACCCGGAACTGATGACAGCCTTCTACCCGCAATCCTTCATAGAGCGAATCAACATGCTTGCGAATGATTGACGACAGGAAAACGAAATTGTGCTCACCTGGCTCGCCAAGGTGCTCCGGTAGCTGGATGATTCTGGGTAAGGATCGGGGAGCCTGCACCATGCCTCGATGCCGCTGGCGGCCAAAAGCGTCTTTGCCGCTCAGCCGCACAATAAAATTGAGACTCTTATTCAACACGCGCGGAAATGGACGTGACGGATCGAAGGTTAGCGGCGTAAGGACGGGAACGACCTGCTGCAGAAAGTGCTCTCTAAGCCAGGCTTCCTGTTCAGGCGACCACTCAGCGCTGCGCAGGAAATGAATTCCCGATTTTGCGAGCTCCGGCAAGAGTTCATTGTTCAGCAGTTCATATTGTCTTTGAATCAGGCCAATCATCTGATGGCGTAGCGCAGCAAATATTTGCTTCGGAGAATGCTGCTCTGTGCCCTTGGCAGGAGCGTCAATTTCAATACGCTGCTTTAACGCAGCCACTCTGATTTCGACAAACTCATCCAGGTTGGTGCAGGTTATACACAAGAATCGCAATCGTTCGAGCAACGGTACACTCGGATCTTGCGCCTGCTCCAGCACGCGCTTATTGAACTCAAGCTGGCTGAGCTCGCGATTAATGTGCAGGTCTGATGTCGGCAGGGCAGGGGCGTCCACGATCTTCTCGATATTATTCGGCCGGCGAGTATACCAATGTTGGTGTTACGAAAATGTTAGCGAGTGCCTGTTATTTACTAGCAGGGATAAACAGCACCGAGGATCGCTGCACTGCTCGCTCCAGTCACCGCGGGCAGATTTCCTGCTTGCCCGTCTAGCGTGCGCATTGCGAGCCACGCGAACGTTGCTGCCTCGACCCAATCCGGTTCCATTCCCGATTTGGCGGTCGACGCGATCGCGATTTCCGGCATGGCGGCTTCGAGGCTTTGCATGAGCGCATCGTTGTGGACGCCGCCGCCGCAAACAAAGACCTCTGATGTGCTGGACGCGGCGTCGCGTATCGCGTTCGCAATGCTGGCTGCGGTCAAGGCACATAAAGTAGCCTGTACGTCAGCCGGTTCAAGTGCTGCGGCACCTGCTGCATCGAGCCAGTCGAGATTGAAGTACTCAAACCCGGTGCTCTTTGGAGGAACCTTCTTGAAATACGGATCGGCTAGCAGGCGACGCAATAGCGGCTCGTTTGCTGTGCCGCTGCTCCCCCACGTGCCACCTCTGTCGTACGCATCGCCCCGGTGTCTGCCAATCCACGCATCCAGCAGTGTGTTGCCCGGCCCGGTATCAAAGCCGGTTGTATTCGATTCGTCGGCTGGTAAAACGGTGATGTTGCCGATGCCGCCAATATTCAACACCACTCGGTGCGTACCCTGCGCGCGAAACAGGAACTCATGAAAGACGGGGGCAAGTGGAGCACCTTGTCCGCCGCGGGCCATGTCTGCGCGCCGAAAATCCGCGACGGTCGTGACGCCGGTGCCGGCCGCGATCACGCTCGGGTCGCCGATTTGTAGTGTGAATGGGTGGGCTGCATCTGGCTGATGCCGCAGTGTTTGCCCGTGGCTACCAATAGCGCGTATTTCCGCCAGGTCAATGCCGGCCTTTTGAGCGAGCGCTATCGAGGCCTCCAGAAAACAGGCTGCGACTTGTTGGTCCAGATCGCCAACGTCATCCACGCTGCATTGTTGTGGCTTGCGAATAGCGTTTAGCAGGCGAGTTCGCAGCTCGGCGGGATATTGGAATTCATGGGTTTCGTGCAGTTCGGCGGTAGCGCTTTCAAAGCTAACGAGCGCCGCGTCTATGCCGTCCATGCTGGTGCCGGAAATCAGACCGATGTAGTAATCCGTCATTGCACAGGATCAGTCAGACAAGCCGCTAATCACTGTACGCAATCGAGGCAACCTGGGTTCGCTTGTACTGCGCGAGACCCTGCAGAATAGGTTTCGCGTCCGCCAGAAACTGCTCTTTGTATTTGTTCTGAATCGGGTCAGCCTGAGGAAGTTTGACGGTTCTCGAGTTCCGGTGCACGCCGTTCAGCCGATATTCGTAATGCAGATGCACGCCTGTGACGAGCCCGGTTTTGCCCACGTAGCCTATCGTCTGGCCCTGGCGCACTCGCGTAGCAAGCCGCGCGTTGGACGAGAATCTCGACATGTGCGCGTACAGCGTTGTGATGTTGCCGCCGTGCTGCAGAATGACCACATTGCCGTAGCCCGATTTCACACCGCGAAAAATGACCTTGCCATCGCCCGAGGCTTTTATCGGCGTCCCGGCGGGTGCCGCGTAGTCAGTACCCCGATGCGGCCGCACCGTCTTGAGTACCGGGTGGCGCCGGTTGGGGTTGAACGAAGAGCTAACTCGAAAATCCACTGGCGACCGCAGGAACGCCTTGCGTACGCTGTGTCCGTCGGGCGTGAAATAGTCGGACCGCCCGGAGTCGTCGATGAATCGAACGGCCCGGCTCTCGCGTCCATTGTTGTTAAATTCGGCGACAATGATTTCACCGTCGGTGACGTACTCGCCGTCTTGCCAGATTTCTTCGTATTGAACGTAGTAGTTGTCGCCGCTGCGAATGTCGAGCACAAAATCAACGTCCCAGGCGAAGATGCCGGCAATGTTCATTATTAATTTGTCAGACAGGCCGGCCGATGCGGCACTCTCGTAAAGCGAGTTTTCGATGACGCCGTAGGCGTACCGTTTACGCCTCTCTATGGGCTTGTCGACAATTTCAGCGGTAAACCCGTCCTTGTTGCGCTCAATATTCAAGGCGCTGGTCAGGCTCAGCGATGTGTACATGCTGACTAGTTGGCCCTCATCGTGGGTTATTTCGAAGACATCGCCGGGTTTGATCTTCCGGAATCGCGCTTTGGCCTCGTCGAGGCGGGCGATAACAGCAAGGTGACCGAGATCCAGTTTGTTAGCACGAAAAATCTTGTCCAGCGTGTCGCCGGATCGAATGGTTAGCGTGAGGATTTCGTACTCTGGTTCTACGGGAGCGATGACCTCGGCAATAATCGACTCTGCCGACGCATCCAGCGGAATCGTAACGTCGATGGCAGAGATTGCAGCATCGTCCTGAGCCGCAACCATCGATGGCGTCGCCGACGTGTTCGGCGTGACCGGCGAATCGCTGGAGGTCGTTAGTCCATTGAACAGAGCGAGGCCCAGAAGTGGAAGCCCCAAGCCAACTGCAAAATACTGCAGAGCCTTGAGTTTCTTCGGATTTTCTGCCGCCGACGGTTTGTAATCGTGTAGTAGCGGACTAACTGGGCGCTGCAAAATTCGTCCCCACAAGTCTGGAATTCGGTACTTTACCGTGACCGTCGGGGCAGGTCAAAGAAAGTGTTAAAAGTCATAGTGTTAACGAGAGTAGGTGCAAGTTGATCTGAAGATCAGGTTTTCAGCGGGTTCGAGGCTCTCCTGATCTGGGCAAACACGTTCGCAAGCTGCATAGATCAAGGGGCAACAAATACCGTTGCCGGGCTTTTATCGCGCGCCGAGAGTGCTACAGTTCCGCTGCCATAATTAGAGTGCCAATTAGAACCATGACAAGCATTACCGAGCAAATTGCGGAGCTAACCCGCGGTACCGATGAAGTTCTTCCGCAAGGAGGCCTTGAGAAAAAGCTTAAGTTGGACCGCCCGCTGATCGTAAAGGCGGGGTTTGATCCGACCGCTCCGGATCTTCATATCGGGCATACCGTACTCATCAACAAAATGCGGCAGTTTCAGGAGTTGGGCCACGATGTCGTGTTCCTGATCGGGGACTTTACCGGGATGATTGGGGATCCGTCCGGCAAGAACGCCACCAGGCCGCCATTGTCGCCAGATGAGATCAAGGCGAACGCAGATACCTACTCGTCGCAGATATTCAAGATTCTCGATCAGAAAAGAACCCGTGTCGAATTCAATTCGAGCTGGATGGGGCCGATGGATGCGGCCGGACTGATTAAACTGGCATCGCACCATACGGTGGCGCGGATGCTCGAGCGTGACGACTTCAACAAGCGCTACAAAGGCGGACTGCCTATTTCGATTCACGAGTTTCTCTACCCGATTGTTCAGGGCTATGACTCTGTCGCGCTGAAAGCTGATGTGGAGCTGGGTGGCACTGATCAGAAATTCAATCTGTTGGTCGGGCGACAACTGCAGCAGGATTACGGCCAGAAACCGCAGATCGTGATGACGACGCCGTTGCTGGAAGGGCTGGACGGCGTACAAAAAATGTCCAAGTCGCTGGGCAACTACATTGGTATCACAGACGCGCCAGGCGAGATGTTCGGCAAGATAATGTCGATTTCAGATGAGCTGATGTGGCGCTACTTTGACGTGCTCAGCTTCCGCGGACTGAGCGACATAGGCGCGCTGCGCAAGAAAGTCGATGACGGCCTGAATCCACGTGATGCCAAGTTCGAGCTCGCGCTTGAGATTGTAGCTCGCTTTCACGACTCCGCCGCTGCTGATGCGGCCAAGAACGAGTTCGTGTCGCGTTTTCAGCAAGGCGCAATGCCGGACGAAATCCCGGAGCTATCGCTGCAGGGCAACGATGGAAGTCTGGGTATTGCTCACTTGCTTAAAGCTGCCGGGCTGGTTAGCAGCACGTCCGAAGCGTTCCGGATGATCAAGCAGGGCGCCGTGCGCATTGACGGGGAGCGTGTCGAGGACAGGTCGCTGCAGATTGATGCGGGTAGCAATTGTGTCTATCAGGTTGGCAAGCGCAAGTTTTCCAGAGTACGCATTACCTAGTTTGGGAATCTCCAGCCATATCGCCTGTCCAATCAACTTAATTTACAGCGTCTTTCCCAAAAGGGTTTTGCGATGAAAGTAGTTCGGCGAATTAGCCTGTTAGTTATGCTGGTGCTGCACGCATCGGCCGTTGTGGCGCAAGCAGAAGCAGAAGCAGAGGCTGCCGCGCATGAAGCGTTCGGCAACAGCTTCGCGACAATCGTCCAGTCGATGAATCTTGGGTCCTTTGACCGCTTTGCAGCCGCAATCGACAAAGAGGACTTTCTTGATCGAATTTATGGCCTGCGACTGATCGAGCCGAAAGTCAAAAAGCAGTTTCAGGAAAGCCTGCTGACGAGTCTGCCAGGCATGGTTAGGTCGAGTGTTGCCGATACTGAAGGCAACGTAAGGGCGACCATGTTGGGATTTGCGTCCAGAGGCAACAGGGGGCGCGCGGTAGTGCGCTACGACTATCCCGGCTTTCAGTTTAATTATCACGAATACGATTTGCGTCTGGACGACCAGGGTCGACTGATCATTGTTGACTGGATCGACTTTTTGGAAGGCGAGCGCATCACGGATGGCATTGGTATCAGTCTGGTGATGGCGCTGCCCAGCAAATCGGCTGTTCGAAAACTCGTTGACTTCAGGAACCCCAGTGAACGAGAGGTATTCCAACTGACGGAGCTATTGAAGGCGGTACGTGATCGTCGGCTAGACAAGTATTTTGAAGTCTATGCCGATCTTGACGACCGAATGCAGGGCCAGCGAATAGTCGTTTTATCCGCAGTTCAGTTGACCAAAGCGGCCCGCGATCGCCGCAAGATGCGTTCAGCGCTTGTCGCTATGGCAAAGTACTTCCCGGACGAGCCCTTGTATTCGCTGATGTTGCTGGATTACTACTTTCCCTCCCGGAAGTATGAAGAAGCCAAACAGTCGTTACTGCAACTGCAACAGCGACTGGATGTAGACGATGCGGCGATGGATGCGAGATTGTCGGCGGCAGCGCTGGTTATGGCCGATGCGGACAGCGCCAACCGCTATGCCGACCAGGCCGTGGAGCGTGAGCCTGGGTTGGAGCTCGGCTGGTGGTCCGCGCTGCGAGCGCGGCTGGCCTTGTCGCAATACGAACGTGCGGTAGAAGCCCTGCAAAACCTGGAGCAGCAGTTTGGGCATACGCTCGGCCCCGAAGAATTGCAGGGCCAAAAGGGGTTTGAAGGGCTGCTGGCATCCGACGAATACAAAGGCTGGGTCGCGAGCAGAGAGTGACTGACCCCGCCAATGTCGAAATTCCTGAGTTTTCGAGCAGCTATTGCCGGCCTTTAGGGCCCTGATCGTGACTCGTCCCGAATATCAGCGCGGCTGAGTCGTGGCGCGATTCCGCCCGGTGGCGACTGTTTTGGTCGCCGATAAGCGCTGCTTCGGGCAGTGAGGCCTGTAATATATGTCCGTTGCTGCTCGGCACAGCGGGATTTTCTCTGCAATATTGCGCCACGCCAGGAAATGGGCTGCAGAAGTAAGCCTTATCCGAGGCACAAAGGCGTATCGTCAGGGTTACGGATCAATTGCCGAAAGCAGAGCTTTTTCCCGGGGAAAATGACACTTTTTGGTTGTCGCCGGAACCCTGTACAGGCGTTATGAGGCGTGCCCGGCAGCTAATTTCAAAATACTTTCAAATAGTAGTTGACGGAAAGTGATTGACCGCTATAATGCCCCGCTCGCTGAGGACAAGGTGTGCTTCAGCAAGCTCCCAATTAGAAAACAGCAGGTGCCTGAGGGCTATCAATTAGTCTCCGATCACTTGTATAATTGTGGGCTGCCTCGCGCAAGCGAGGCCCGTTCTTTAACAAGATAATCAGATAATTTGTGTGGGTGCTCGCGTTGGAATTTTGCATTGGCAAAATCAAACGTGAGAACCAAGTTTAATTTTTAGTAATTGAGGTTGGGGATTACGTCTTTGGATATAAAGCTCAAAGCTTTTAACTGAAGAGTTTGATCCTGGCTCAGATTGAACGCTGGCGGCATGCCTAACACAT
>CAZGVL010000048.1:0-23940 GCA_964528965.1 uncultured Woeseiaceae bacterium | reverse complement strand
AACCGTTCTCGCGCATCAATCCTTGCGGATTTTCGAATCTCGAGATCACTGATTTTTCCCGACTAGGCGCCGAATCAGAGCTTATTCGGGTTCGTGATGCACTGCTGCCGTACTTGTTAAAGCACTTACGGCTAACGGATGCGACTTTGGTCAATGCAGCCGGCGTGCTGCCTGAGCTTACGCATTAAGCGCCGCTAGTCGTTCAGGCGTGCCAACGTCTTCCCACAGGCCGCGATATATTTCACCGCGCAAGCTCCCCTGATCTGCGGCTGCGAACATCATCGGAGCCAATGAAAACCGGCCCGGTGTGCAAGCTGAGAAGAACTCGGGTCGGTAGACCGCGACTCCGGCGAACGTCAATTTTGGATCGTCAGAAGCGCGTACGCGAGTATCCACGAGGTCGAAATCACCCCGGCTTCTGTACGCAGGCTTTGGCACCAACATCAGCTGGCCCATATCGCTGCTGCCAAGCTCGACGGACGGCAACGGCATGTCACTGTAGATGTCCGAATTTATTACCAGAAAAGGATCCGCACCAAGCATCGGCAGGGCACGGAAAACGCCGCCACCTGTCTCAAGTATGTTCTCACCTTCAGGGCTGTAGACAACATTAAGCCCGTATTTTGAACCGGACCCAACACGGTCAACAATTTTCTCACCGAGCCAGCCGAGATTAATGACGACAGTTTCAACACCGGCCTCCCTGACATTCGAAAGGTGCCGCTCAATGAGGCATTCGCCTCGTACTTCCACTAATGCTTTGGGGATGTTCTCGGTTATGGGTCGCAGTCGCTCCCCGCGACCGGCCGCCAGTATCATCGCGATCATGTGTGCTCTTGTAGCGCTGGCAAGCAACGTTCCCTGATCAAACGTATCAGGAAACCGAGCTCTTCAAACTCAGGTTCAAGATCGACGATGTACTGTAATGTGCGCGGCACATCGCCCATGTAATCAGGCTTGCCGTCACGGCGATTCAGCCGGGCGAAAATCCCTGCGGCCTTGAGATGCCGCTGCACACCCATGAGATGGAAGTAGCGCAGGAAATACTCTGCATCGAGTTTCTCGCGCATACCCTCTTCAAGCTGCGCATGAAATGCCAACGCCCAATCACGCACTTGTACAGCGGGCCAGCGCAGGTAGCAATCCTTGAGTAACGATACGAGGTCGTAGGTTAGCGGGCCTTCGACGGCATCCTGAAAATCGAGAATGCCAGGATTATCCTCATCGCCGACCATCAGGTTCCGTGAATGGTAGTCGCGATGCACAAACACCTGCGGCTGATCCAGCGCGTTATAGATCAGCCACTCGCAAAGCGACAACCAGTTCGTTTCGTCGGCCTCGCTGAATTCTATTCCAAGATGCTTTTCACAAAGCCAATCATGAAACAGCGATAACTCGAGTTGCAACAATTTACGATCATAAGGTGGCAACGTCGACTGGAATGCCGTGCCACGATCTTGCATTTGACGCAAGGCGGCTACCGCATCCGCATACAGATCGGCAGCTGCATCTGGTGAGGTGCTCAGGCGATCAAAGTACTGCGTCTCACCGAGGTCGGTTAATAGCAGAAACCCTTCGTCCAGATTGACATCGATAATCCGAGGAGCATGCAGCTGCATGGCCTCAAGGTACCCTGCAACGCGGATGAACGGCACGCAGTCTTCCTGCCCCGGAGGTGCATCCATCGCAATGAAACTTTTAGCCCCTGATTGCAATCGAAAGTAACGGCGAAAGCTGGCATCGACTGATGCCGGCACCAACTCGGCATCGGCAACGGCCTCGATACCTTGTAACCAGGCTCGCAATGCTGCCAGCCGCTCGTCAGCTTGGATGTTTGGGTGGCTAATTGGAGATCTCCGTATCACATTGAAGAGCCTGCAAAACTATGCGAAGGTACCAGATGCTACTATTGCATGCCTTATCGATTTCGGTCCAACCGGTTACCCGAAAAATATTTTGTATTCCAAAACTCTTATATTCGCCGGCTGTCTGCTGCTTATGCCCCATGCGCACGGCACGGAAGCGTCTTCGTGCGAGGCATCTCTGCAACCGATGTCCGTGGATTCCCCGTTATCAACATTTTCGGGCAATAGTTTCGACTCATCATTGCGAGACACACAGACTATTCAGTTAGAGGCTGGCGAACTAACGGCGCAGCTCAATCCCGAGCCATCCGCATCCATGACCGGTGGCGTCGTGCTACGTCAGGGCGACAAGCTGGCCGGCGCTGACAGCGCACGCTACGATCCCGTGGAAAAGGCGCTGTTTATGGAGGGCAGCGTTCGCTACGAAGAGCTGGGCACGCTGATCGCATCCGACTCTGCAGAGTTCGCATACGCGACCGGTCGCATTCGATTTGAAGGCGCAGAATTCTTTTTGGGAGGTAATAATTCGCGTGGCCAGGCCGCGGCATTTGAAATCAATCAAAACGGGCGCATCGAACTCGATGAAGTCAGCTATACGACCTGCCCCCCGGGATCGAACGACTGGTTGCTCGAAGCCAGCGACATCGACCTCGATACAGGCACAGGCGTCGGCACAGCCCGTGGCGTCAAACTGAGATTTCAGGGTGTACCTATTCTTTGGGTACCGAAGCTGTCATTTCCCATAAGCGATGCACGCAAGACGGGCGTCCTCACTCCGGAGATCGGTAGCTCGAGCCGCAGCGGCACAGAAATTCGAATTCCATACTATTGGAATATTGCGCCGAACTACGACGCAACGTTCACACCTAACCTGATGTCGGATCGCGGTCTGCAGTTGCTCACTGAGTTTCGCTATCTCACTGAAAGTATCGAGGGTGAACTGAACGTCGACTATCTGGCCAATGACGATCAGACCAACGAGGCTCGCACGCTGCTGAGCATGCAGCAGAAGATGCTCTTCGCAAGAGGCTGGAGAAACCTCATCAACATAGTTGATGTCTCCGATAACCAGTACTTCGAAGACCTTGGTGGCAGCCTCAGCACCGCCAGTATCACGCAACTCGATCGGCATGTGAGCTTCGACTACCACACTGATACGTGGTCCTTCTTCGGTCAGGTTCAGGATTTTCAGACCCTGGATGACGCGATCGCACCAATCGACAAGCCATACCGGCGGCTACCACAACTTTTCGCATCCGGCTCATGGCCAGACCGTGCTCTCGGCTTACATTATGGCCTTGAGGGAGAACTGGTTAACTTCGATCGCGCAATCGGAGTAACAGGGTGGCGTTTAAATGTGGTGCCGGAAGTTGACTTGCCGATCACGGGAGCAGGCTGGTTTATCAAACCGGCCGTCGCATTGGACTATACGAGCTACGAGCTCAGCAACACTGGACTCGATCAACCGTCAAGCCCGAGCCGAACATTGCCAATAAGTAGTATCGATACGGGAATGATCCTGGAGCGCGCCATGAAGTCGGGCAAGGGCAACCGGATTCAGACGCTCGAACCGCGACTTCTATTCGTCCACGTTCCCTTTGAGGATCAGGACGATCTACCCGTCTTCGATACCCTTGTTCCTGATTTGAATCTCGTACAGCTGTTTCGCAAGAATCGCTTCCTCGGCGTCGACCGCATCAGTGACACCGATCAGGCGAGCCTCGGCATAACATCCCGCATTCTTGATCTTGATTCTGGCGAAGAGCTGTTGTCGGTAACAATCGGACAGGTCCGGTATTTGAGTTCGAGTGGCGTCACGCTGCCCGGTGAATCTGCGCCGACAGATTCAACATCCGACTACGTAACAGAGTTGCGCTTTCTGTTGTACGACCACCTGAATTTCGATCTCGGTCATCAGTGGAACTCGAAGAATTCCAGTGCAACGCAATCCGAAGCACGACTGCAATACCGCCCTTCCGGAAACAAGATTGTGAACCTCGCATATCGCTTCCGTCGTGACGCGCTTGAAACGGGTGATGTCTCCATGTCCTGGCCAGTCGGCAAGAGCTGGAACCTGGTTGGCCGTTACAATTATTCATTCCGCGACAAAGAGGTACTGGAGCAGTTCTACGGCCTCGAATATGAGAGTTGCTGCTGGGGCATTCGCTTCATCGCGAGAGAGTACATCTCAACGCGTGACGGAACTCAGGATACTTCTTTCGGTCTGCAATTAGTGTTGAAGGGTATGTCGAGCGTCGGCACCTCGGCTGACAAAATGTTAGAACGTGGTATTCTTGGCTATTCGGCCGACTATTGGTAAGAAATAGTGTTAAAAATCAAATATTTATGTGTTTCCGCGTTGTTAGCGGCTGCGCCACTCACAGTAGCTGATGAGCTCTCCGACACTGGCGAGTTCATCGATGGCATCGCCGCCATTGTGAACGACGGTGTCGTATTAAAGAGCAAGTTGAGGTCCGAAGTCGCAGCAATTCAGGTACGCGCCCGCAATGAACAATTGCAGTTGCCACCCGCGGACATTTTGGAAGAGCAGGTTCTTGAGCGACTGATTGTCACTGAAGTACAGATGCAGCGCGCCGGCTTGATCGGTCTACAGATATCGGACCAGATGTTGAACGATTCTATTGGTCGAATCGCGGGCGCAAATAACGTCAAATTCGAAGACATGCCGGCGGTGCTCGCCGAAGATGGCGTGTCGTACCAGGATTTTCGGAGCAGCCTTCGTGAAGAGCTGACGCTCGATCAACTCAGACGTATTGATGTCGGCCAGCGCATCTCCGTGTCACCGCGCGAGTTAGACCAATGCCTCGCTGATCTGGACGGCAGTGTCGCTATTAACTCGGAATACAACCTGTCGCACATTCTGATCGAAATCCCCGAGGCCGCTGATGCCGATCAAATAGCTGAGACCGAAGCGCTTGCGCAACAGGTTTATCTCGACATCAGGGACGGCGCGAACTTCGGTGAGATGGCGGTACGCCATTCTGATCACCAGACATCATCACTACAAGGCGGAACACTTGGCTGGTTGGTTGGCTCGCAGATTCCGACTATTTACTCTGACGTTGTCGTTGGACTGGAAGTCGGAGAGGTATCGGCACCGTTTCGTTCATCAAGCAGTTTTCATATCGTCATAGTCAATGAATTGCGCAGCGCCGACGAGCGTAGCGAAATCGAGCAGGTTCTGGTACGCCACATCCTCGTGACGCCGAATGAAATCATCGACGACGAAACCGCCAAGCAAAAACTCGAGGAAGCTATCGAGAAAATTGAAGCTGGCGAAGAATTTGGTGAGCTCGCTAAACTGCTGTCCGACGACCCGGGCTCGGTCAATAGTGGCGGCGATATGGGCTGGACTGGCCCAGGTACGTTTGTCGCCGAATTCGACAACGTCGTCGAAACAACTGAGATGGGCACGATCAGCCAGCCGTTTAAAAGTCGCTTTGGCTGGCATATTGTTGAGGTACTCGGTCGACGAACTTACGACAACACCGAAGACCTGAAGAAAACCGACTGCGATATGCAGATCCGTAATAGCAAAATGGATGAAGAGACGCAGGCATGGTCGCGTCGGCTACGGGATGAAGCCTTCATCGATATTCGTATTTGAGCGACGCAATTCTAAGACGCTGCAATGAAGGCGCGTAAACCACTGGTGGTCACCGCCGGAGAGCCGGCAGGCATCGGGCCTGAGCTCTGCCTCATGCTGAGCCATTCCGTCCATCATGCTGATATTGTGGTCGTCTCCGACCCCGATATGCTGCGTGCGCGGGCAGCAATGGTTGGTCTTGATGTCAAGGTAACCGAGATTAGTGCTGACGATGCCGGAGCTGGCGAGGCAAAGCCTGGCGAGTTGCGTGTCATTGCACAACGATTTCCCGCGGAAACTATTTGTGGCCGATTGGACGCGAGTAACGCTCAGGCGCTGCTCGATGGGTTGCGCGTTGCTGTTGACGGTTGCCTCGACGGAAGATTTAAGGCGCTCGTAACAGCGCCACTGCAGAAGAGCATCATCAATGACGCCGGCATTTCGTTTTCCGGACACACTGAATTTCTCGCGAAACTCACCAACGTTGAACACCCGGTCATGTTGCTTGTCGCTGACGACCTGCGAGTCGCCCTCGCAAGCACGCATATACCGCTGCGCGAAGTTGCCGCTTATTTGACTCAGGATCGGCTGCGCATCGTGTTGCAGGTTCTGCATGACGGACTGCGATCACGGTTTGGCATCGAGCGCCCGGAGATTGTCGTCTGCGGCCTGAACCCGCATGCTGGCGAAGGCGGTCATCTCGGTAGCGAGGATGCGGAAACTATCGCACCGGTTGTTGCAGAGTTCGCAGCGCGTGGTCTAAACGTTCGCGGCCCGTTGCCAGCGGATACTGCTTTTATTCCGGCTGCGGGCCACAAAGATGCCGTGCTTGCGATGTACCACGACCAGGGGCTTCCGGTCCTGAAATACGCGAGTTTCGGCCACGGCGTGAATGTCACTCTGGGACTTCCTATCATCAGGACTTCCGTAGACCATGGTACCGCGCTTGATCTGGCGGGCAGTGGAACCGCGAATCCGGGCAGCATGCTCAAGGCACTCGAACTTGCGGCGAGATTACGCTAGTGGCACATAGAGCACGCAAGCGATTCGGCCAGCATTTTCTGATTGATCCGGGCGTAATCGATGCAATCGTCGGCTCGATCAGCGCGTCGGCCAGCGATGTTGTCGTGGAGATTGGTCCCGGTCAGGGTGCAATCACCAATTTGCTCGCTGCGTCAGCGGGCACTTTGCACACCGTCGAACTTGACCGTGATCTTGCGGCGCAACTGCGAGTGCAGTTCAAAGACGTCGCACACGTGAGCATTCACCAGGAAGACGCGCTCAATTTTGATTTCGGCTCGCTCGGCGCTGATCTGAGAGTAGTAGGCAACCTGCCTTACAACATCTCTACGCCACTATTGTTTCACTTGCTCAAATACCGCGAGAAGATTCAGGACATGCACTTCATGCTGCAGAAGGAAGTGGTCGACCGAATGGCTGCAGGCCCCGGCAGCAAGACTTATGGGCGGTTGAGCATCATGCTCGGCTGTCAATTTCAGATCGACGCCCTGTTCGATGTCGACCGCCTCGCCTTTGACCCTCCGCCGCAAGTCACCTCTGCCGTCGTTCGACTTGTTCCGTTGCCGAGCGGCACCTATCGAATTGATGACGAAACACACTTGTCCCGCCTGGTCGCTGCCGCGTTCAGCCAACGTCGCAAGACGATTCGCAACTCACTGCGCCAGCATGCAAGTGAGCAGGATCTCGAAGCCGTGGGTATCGACCCTGGAACACGGCCGGAAACGGTCCCTGTCTCGGCCTACGTGGATTTGAGCAATCGATTACTGCGGGCGTAAAATGTACGCCCGCCTCCCGCTCCCTTACGTTAGAATGAGTCATCAATCTGTGGACTATGCTTCGCTGCCATGAAGATCGAATCGATGCTTACCTGTCAGCCAATCCCTGAAACTACAAAGGCCCTGTGAATACTGCGACCTTATGACCACTAAGAACTGCGAAATTCGAATCCACGTCGCAACCAACTATGTCGACGAGCAATCCGAGCCCGAGGATAGCCGCTACGTATTCGCGTATACGATTACGATTTCCAACAAAGGCAACGTGCCTGCGCGTCTGCTAAGCCGGCATTGGGTGATTACCGATGCAAACGGCAAGGTCCAGGAAGTAACCGGTGACGGCGTGGTCGGCGAGCAACCGCATCTTAATCCCGGCGAGCAATTCCGCTATTCAAGTGGTGCTGTTCTGGAGACACCGGTCGGTGCCATGCAGGGCTTGTATCGTATGGAGGCCGACAACGGTGTTAATTTCGATGCACCGATTGCGCCCTTCACACTGGCGATGCCCGGCGTTTTGCATTAGGCAACCACACAGATCATGGCGGTTTATGCGATAGGGGATTTGCAGGGCTGCTTCGACCCGTTCCGCAATCTGCTCGATGAACTCAAGTTTGACCCGGCCGAAGACACACTCTGGCTTTGCGGCGATCTCGTCAATCGAGGCCCCAAATCACTAAAGACGCTGCGCTTCGTGATGTCACTTGGAGACGCGGCGATTTCCGTACTTGGCAATCACGACCTGCACTTGCTCGCACTGGCACGCGGTGCGATCGACTACAGTCCTCGTTTTGATAGTCTCAAGAAACTGCTCGACGCCCCGGACCTCGATGAAATAGCGTCGTGGTTGCGAACTCGTCCATTGGCGCATTACGACAAGTCACTCGGTTCCATGCTTGTCCATGCAGGCACACATCCTGACTGGAGCGTAGAACAAACGCTCGCGCGGGCCGCTGAAGTTGAAGCTGAGCTCACTGGCAAGAACGACAAGAGACTGCTCAAGAGAATGTACGGCAACACGCCAACAAAGTGGTCCGACGACCTGTCCGGCTACCGACGACTGCGATTTATCATGAACTGTCTGACCCGCATGCGCATGCTGTCCAGGGACAGCAAATTGAATTTCACGCACAGCGGAACGCCGTGGAGTACCCGGCACAATCTGGTGCCCTGGTTTCACTTCGAGAATCCGAAATGGGCCGGAACACGAATTGTGTTCGGACACTGGTCGGCGTTGGGTCTCATCGTACTACCCGAGATCATCAGCCTCGACACGGGTTGCGTATGGGGGCGACAGCTCACTGCCGTCCGGCTCGACAAAAAAATTCCGCGTGTAATTCAAGTGCAAGGTCAATAGACGTGCAATACGAAGACAATCGCGAATTCGCAGCAGCACTGGACCAGCAGGATGCGCTTGCAGCTTATCGCGATAAATTTCATTTTCCACGCACAGTAAATGGTCGATCGTGTGTTTACCTTTGCGGCAACTCTTTGGGGTTGCAGCCCAAGAGCACCAGGAAATTCGTCTGTGATGAATTGGAGCACTGGGCCGACTACGCGGTCGAGGGACATTTTCATCCGGATACACGATGGATCTCGTATCCCGCTCGTGCCAAGGCCGGGTTTGCGGAACTGCTCGGAGCACTGCCGGCCGAGGTCGTCGCAATGAACACCTTGACGGTCAATCTGCATGTGCTGATGGCGAGCTTTTACAGACCGGACAACAAGAAACACAAGATCCTCATCGAGTCACAAGCATTCCCGTCTGACCGCTATGCCGTCGCGTCGCAAATTCGCTTGCACGGATTCGACCCTGAAGACAGTCTCATCGAGTGGTCGCCACGCGATGGTGAATCGCAGCTGCGGACAGAAGATCTCGAGAAGCTGTTGCAGCAGCACAGCGACAGCATTGCTCTCGTTCTACTGCCCGGCGTGCAGTATTACACAGGGCAAGTACTGGATATGGCGGCGATCTGCGAGCTTGCGCGTCATGCCGGCTGCACCGTTGGGCTGGATTTAGCACACGCGATTGGCAACGTAGAGCTCAAGTTGCACGAATGGGCACCTGACTTCGCAGCATGGTGTACCTACAAATATTTGAACAGTGGCCCCGGTGCGATCGGTGGCGCTTTTGTTCACGAACAGCATTTTGCAGAAGACAATATAGACCAGCTGCATGGATGGTGGGGCCACGATGAGGCGACCCGATTTGAAATGGCGAAGACTTTCACACCGGCCGAGGGAGCTGACCTGTGGCAGATGAGCACCCCGCCGCTATTGGCAATTGCGCCTATCGTCGCCTCGCTACAGATGTTTCAGGAAGTCGGACTAAGCGCGTTGATCAACAAGTCTGAGCAACTTACCGCTTTTCTCGATTGGCTTATCGAAAGACGATTTGCAGGCCGCATTGGCACAATTACGCCAGCGAAAGCGCGCGGCTGCCAGCTTTCTCTAACGGTCATTGACCAGAACGTCGACGCAAAGGCCCTGTTCGATCGCCTGTGCGAGCTGAACGTTATCGGTGACTGGCGGGAACCCGACGTCATTCGGATCGCCCCAGCACCGCTGTACAACAACTTTTCGGACGTGTTCGAATTTGCAGAACGGCTGCAGGAAGCGTTTGACAGCGTATAGAGCTGGCCAGAGTGTTTCATTACCTGAAATAAAAACAGGCCAACGGCGGTCTTGTTTGCAAGCTATTGATTGTTCCCGGGAGAACACATGAAAGCCAGTGACCTGTTCGTAAAGTGCCTTGAAGAAGAAGGCATAGAGTATATCTTCGGTGTACCAGGTGAGGAGAACGCCGACTTCATCATATCTTTGGAACAGTCGGACAAAATTCGCTTCGTCCTGACGCGGCACGAGCAGGGTGCCGCCTTCATGGCTGAAATCTACGGCAGACTAACCGGCAACCCCGCCGGCTGCCTTGGCACACTTGGCCCGGGCGCTACCAACCTGATCACTGGCGTCGCTGATTCCAACATGGATCGATCGCCGATGCTGGTGCTGACCGGACAAGGGTCTACGGATCGACTGCACAAAGAATCGCATCAGATCATGGACGTTGTCAGCATGTTCAAACCTGTTACCAAGTGGGCAACAACGATCCTGAATCCGGATACCATTCCGGAGATCGTCCGCAAGGCCGTGCGAATCGCGCGCACCGAGAAACCCGGTGCGGTGCATATTGAATTACCGGAAGACGTCGCTGCAGAGGAATCTTCAGCTGTGCCAATGGTGCCGAAACGTTTCCGACGTTCTGTAACGGACAGCAAGATCATCGACCGGGCATTCGAGATGATTAGCGAGGCCAAGCGGCCAGTAATTATTGCCGGTAACGGCTGTATCCGTCGTCGCGCCAGTAAGCAGCTACGTCAATTTTGCGAACAAACAGGCATTGGCGTCATTAGCACGTTCATGGCGAAAGGTTGTGTCGACATGGACGCCGAGTACTGCCTGTACACGATCGGGCTCGGCAGCAGAGACAGGATTTCGCTGGCAGTAGATGATGCAGACCTCGTTATAACGCTCGGCTTCGACATGGTGGAGTACCACCCTCAGCTTTGGAATGAGAACCGCGACAAAGTTATCCTGCATGCAGATTTTCTTCCCGCTGAAATCGATTCACACTATCACCCGGACACAGAGCTCGTCGGCGACCTCGCACACACATTGTGGATGCTCAATGAGCGGCTCGCAGCTGCCGACGAACTGAATTTCGATCTGGCAAAACAACGTAAATTGCGCGCGCAGATGACTGAGGAATTCGCGGAGCACGCGAACGACGCGACGATCGGCAGCATTCGTCCACAGAAGGTTCTGTGGGATGCACGTAAGGTGATGGGACCAAACGATATCCTGCTTTCCGATGTTGGCGCACACAAGATGTGGATCGCGCGGCACTATCATTGCCACGAACCGAACACTTGCCTGATTCCGAACGGCTTCTGTTCCATGGGCTTCGCGCTGCCTGGAGCCATCGCTGCAAGCATTGTGCATCCAGATCGTCGCGTACTTGCTATTGCCGGCGATGCCGGCTTCCTGATGAATAGTCAGGAAATGGAAACTGCGCGCCGCATCAACAGCAACATCGTGGTCATGGTCTGGGAAGATCACGAATACGGCCTGATCGCCTGGAAGCAGGAAGGACACTTTGGCCACCATACTGACTTGTCATTCGGCAATCCTGACTGGTCGCTGCTCGCGCAGGCATTTGGCTGGCACGGACATGTCGTCGAAGACAGCACCCTTCTTGAAGGCGTTCTCGAAGCGGCCTTCAACGAGGAAGGACCCAGCCTCGTTATAGTGCCCATTGATTATCGTGAGAACATGCTGCTCTCGAAGCGACTCGGAGAGATTTCGTGCACCATTTAAGTGGCGCTTTCACGCTGCAGCAGCCGCTGATGGTGGCGGATAAAATGCCGCCCGTCGGCCGTCTGGCAGTGAATGCCGCGTTCGACCAGAATGTAATCGCCGAAGTCGAAACAGGTGGCAAGAAGCACGTTGAAGCGGCACTGGCGGTGGCGCACGCGACGCACCTGCAAAATCGTAATGGCCTCCCCCTGCATGAACGACTGGCCATCCTCGAACGCGCCGCGCATAGCATGCAACAACAGGCTGAAGATTTGGCACTGCTGGCAACACTTGAAGGTGGCAAGCCGCTGCCCGATTCGATCGTAGAAGTGAAGCGCGCCATTGACGGCATGCATATTTGCATCGAGACGATGCGCGCTCACTCAGGCGAGGTCATCCCAATTGGCTCAACACCCGCCACCAGCGGCAGAGTCGCCTTTACCCAAAAAGTACCGATCGGTGTTGTCGTTGCAGTCAGTGCATTTAATCACCCGCTCAACCTGATTGTGCATCAGGTCGCGCCAGCAGTAGCGACGGGTTGCCCGGTCATCGTCAAACCTGCCGCGGATACGCCGCTCTCCTGCTTGAAATTTGTCAGCATTCTCAGAGACGCCGGACTGCCAGATGAATGGTGTCAGGCTATCGTCACAGACAGCAATGCAAGTGCCGAGGCACTGGTCACTGACAGCCGCGTCGCGTTTTTTAGCTTTATTGGCAGCGCAAAAATTGGCTGGATGCTGCGCGCGAAATTAGCGCCCGGCACTCGATGCGCACTGGAACACGGCGGTGCAGCGCCGGTAATTCTTGGCGATGATTTCGATCGCAAACTGGCGATCGCTTCCATTCTGAAAGGCGGTTTTTATCATGCAGGACAAGTATGCGTATCCGTACAACGCGTGTACGCACCCGCCGCCATCGCCGAGTCCTTCGCCAAAGAATTGGCGGAAGGTGCGTCGAAGCTGGTGATTGGAGATCCGGCGCTCGATACCACTGAAGTCGGTCCACTGATCCGACCACAAGAAGTCAAGCGCGTCGATGAGTGGGTAACCGCTGCAGTAAAAGGTGGCGCGAAACTGCTAAGCGGTGGCAAAGCGCTGTCCGCTACTACTTATGCCTGTACGGTTTTGTACAACCCAGACGACGATGCGTTGATTAGTCAGAATGAAGTGTTTGGTCCTGTCGTTTGCGTCTACTCGTACGATGATCTTGACGACGCCGTATTGCGTGCCAATGCCTTGCCCGTTGCGTTTCAGGCAGCCGTCTTTAGCAATGACATAGATCTGGCGATGAAGCTCTATCGAGAACTCGACGCATCGGCCGTGATGATCAACGACCACACAGCCTTTCGGGACGATGTAATGCCGTTCGCGGGATTGCGCACGTCCGGTCTCGGTACGGGAGGCATTCCATATACGATTGATGACATGCAGGTCAACAAAATGGCGGTCATCAAGTCACCCGCCTTGGCCTAGTTCATCACGCTTGCTGCAGCATGAACCTGTTCGATACCTCGTTGAGCAACTTGGGCGCAGATGGCAAATCGTCTCGCCTTAAAGATCGCCACTCCGGGCAACGCGAAATTTCGAGGGTGAAAGCCCGGTCGCACGACAAAACTGACGAGTGAAAGCGCTTTGATCAGAGTAGCCAACGTTCAAAGCCACCGCCGCAATGGGCAAATCCGACTCGACTAGTTGCCGGCGCGCAATATCAAGCCGCAGCTGAAGCATCCACTGCCCCGTCGTTAACCCAAACACACGTTGCATGCGACGGTCCAGGCAATAGGGCGACATCGACGCAGCATCGGCGAGCATCCTGACCGTCGGCGCCGCTGCGATATTGCTTTTTGCATACCGAACCGCGACCGCAACCTGTTCATAATCGGCAGTAGTCATGTCGGGTAGTCGCAGGTCCTGTGACACTCCGACCAGGCCGACGATCCCATCATCGGCGTCGAACAAAGGTATTTTCGTCGTTAAGCACCACCCGACCTTCTGATTCGGATAGATATGCAACTCCAGTTGCTTGGTAATCGCCTGACCGTTCGTCAATACCCGCTTGTCTTGCGCCTCAGAGTCCATGCCCAGCAGCGCGCCCTGGAATTCCGATGGGGTATGCCCAATCAGCTGGGCTTTGTCCCGCAGACCGCAACGCCCCACGAGGGTGTGATTAACTGCCGCATAGCGACCCTCTGTGTCCTTTATAAAAAAGACCACGTCAGGCAGACAGTCAAACAGTGCCTCCGCGGTGAACGGTTGCCCGAGTTGCTGCAACATATCGGTCAGGATGGATGCTTTGCTCATCGGCAAATTATGCAGAAAATCAAGTCTATTGTCTTGAATTAGGCAAGACGATTGCAGTATCGATTGCTAGAATCTGAGTCCAATTGGTACTCGGCCAGCGAACTCGGCCATCACTTGCACGGCAGGAATTATCCATGAAGAGCAACAAATCAGTGTTTAGCGGCTGCATGCCCGCATTAATGACGCCCTGCAATGCCGACAGCACGCCGGACTTTGCATCCCTGGTGGCCAAAGGTCAGGAGCTTACCGGGCTGGGAATGAGTGCCGTGGTTTACTGCGGCTCAATGGGTGACTGGCCATTGCTCACGGATGCACAACGGCAGGAAGGTGTGCGCCAGTTGACCGAAGCCAGGGTACCGGTAGTGGTTGGCACAGGCGCGCAAAACACGCACTGCGCGGTGGCGCATGCAGCACACGCGGCAGCGGTAGGTGCAACGGGTCTAATGCTGATTCCGCGGGTGTTGTCTCGTGGTACATCAGCTGCGGCGCAACGCGCTCACTTTGCCGAAATCCTAGTCGCCGCTGGCGAACTGCCCGCTGTTATTTACAACAGCCCTTACTACGGGTTTGAGACCAAGGCAGATCTGTTTTTTGACTTGCAGGCCGATCATCCCAACCTCGTCGGCTTCAAGGAGTTCGGCGGAGCTGAGTCGCTGACCTATGCCGCAGAGAATATTACTGCTGGAAATTCTGCTCTTACGTTGATGGTAGGTGTCGACACGCAGGTGTTTCACGGCTTCGTAAACTGTGGCGCCACGGGCGCGATTACCGGTGTCGGCAACGCGCTGCCGCGTGAAGTATTGCGCCTGGTTGAGCTTTGCGAGTTGGCGGCCGACGGCAATGTTGAAGCTCGCCGACTGGCAAAGGAGTTGGATGCAGCGCTTGCGGTGCTGGCAAGTTTCGATGAAGGCCCCGATCTGGTGCTGTACTACAAGTATCTGATGGTGCTTGAGGGCAGCAAAGAATATGCAAATCACTTCAATTCCTCGGACGCACTGAGCCCGAGCCAGCGTGCGTTTCTGCATGATCAATGGCAACTGTTTCGCAAATGGTGGAGCAACTGGTCCGGTGCTAGGTCGCAGTGAGCGCCGTGCTGCGCGTCGTTGATTCGCACACGGAAGGTGAACCAACGCGGGTAGTAATCGATGGCGGTCCCGATTTGGGGAGCGGCTCACTAGCCGATCGCACAGCTTTGCTTGCCGATAAATTCGACGCGTTTCGCACAACATTGATTCTCGAGCCGCGCGGCTCCGATGCTCTGGTCGGCGCGCTCTTGTGCGAGCCGAATGACGCCAGCTGTATCGCCGGCGTTATATTCTTCAACAACGCTGGCTACCTGGGTATGTGTGGCCATGGCCTGATCGGCGTCGCCGTCACTCTCGCCTACCTTGGTCGCATCAGTGCAGGTTGCCACAAGGTTGAAACACCGGTCGGCATCGTTGAGATCGAGCTTCTGGGTCCCAATGAAGTGCGTATCGAAAACGTTGCGAGCTATTGTTACCTGCGCGACATCACCATTAACGTCGACGGGCTGGGAAGCGTATCGGGACAGGTCGCCTGGGGCGGCAACTGGTTCTTTCTGGTCGACGACACGACCGTATCGTTGACACTCGACAACGTACGAGCTCTTACGGATATCACGCAGAAAATTCAGCGTGCGCTGACAGCGCAGGACATCACCGGAGCAAACGGCGAGGAAATCGATCATATCGAACTCTTTGGCCCACCTCAGTCAGCCGATGCCAACAGCCGCAATTTCGTGCTGTGTCCTGGCGGTGCTTACGACCGATCTCCCTGTGGTACGGGCACTAGCGCCAAACTGGCCTGCCTTGCTGCAGTCGGCAAACTTGAGCCAGGCGACACCTGGATTCAGGAGAGCATCATCGGCAGTCGGTTCATTGCGCACTATCGAGTGGATGGCGAAGGCCAGGTAATTCCAAGTGTCACCGGACATGCCTACGTTTGTGGTGAGACGACCCTGGTGCAACAGGATGGCGATCCATTCGTTCACGGCATCCATGGATAATTCCTCACAAGACGAGTCCGTAGTGGTAGTTGGTGCCGGCATCATTGGCATTGCATGCGCGCACTACCTGTCGCGTGCCGGATTTAAAGTCACGGTCATCGATCAGGGAACGATTGCCAGCGCCTGCTCATACGGTAATTGTGGCTATATCTGCCCCAGCCATATTCTTCCATTGACCGAACCCGGAGCCGTTCGAAAAGCGATCGCCTCTTTCTTCACGCCGCGGGCAGCATTTCGTGTCAAGCCGCGCTGGAGTCCGGCATTCTGGAACTGGATGTGGCAGTTCGCAAGACGCTGTAATCAGCGTCAAATGCTGGTGGCCGGCGCTCACCTGAAGTCCCTGCTGGATTCTTCGATGACCGAATTTCAGCAGCTCATGAGCGAGCAATCGCTGGATTGCGAATGGCAGGAAAGCGGCTTGCTCTACGTGCTGCAATCGGCATCGGGAATGCGGTCGTTTGCGAAATCTGAGCGGCTACTGAATGAGCATTTCGGTGTTGAGGCACGCCAGCTGAGCGGCGAGGAACTCCCCGAATTCGATCCTGCACTGAGAACTGGCCTGGCCGGCGCATTCCATTTTGAGAGCGACGCATTTTTGCGGCCCGATCGCCTCGCGGTGAACTGGGCCGAGAAGCTCAAGGAAGCTGGCGTCACATTTATTGAAAATTGCACCATGCAGTCACTTGAGAAAACCGGCACCAATGTGTCGTTGCTCAAGACATCTTCCGGAACCCTGCGTGCCGATCACTTCGTCATTGCAGCTGGCGCCTGGAGTACCAAGCTCGCCAAACACTTTGGCTGCCGCATTCCCATCGAGCCGGGCAAGGGCTATTCCGTGACCATGCAGCGGCCCAAATCCTGCCCACGTTATCCCATGTTACTGCTGGAACATCATGTTGGCGTAACGCCTTTCGATGAGGGTTACAGATTGGGCTCGATGATGGAGTTCGCGGGTTATGATTCATCAATAGCCGACCGCAGGATTCAACAATTGAAAGATTCCGCAACGCCTTACCTGGTCGAGCCCTACACCGACCCGGTGCAGGAGACCTGGTATGGCTGGCGACCGATGACCTGGGACAGTTTGCCGATCATCGGTCGCGTGCCACGACTTGAGAACGCTTACCTTGCCACCGGGCACAACATGCTGGGAGTAAGTCTTGCCGCCGTTACAGGCAGGCTCATTGCAGAAATCGTGCAACGGCAAACACCGCATATTGATACAGCCGCATTTTCACCGGCACGATTTTGATTCGGTCGGCCATAAACGAATACCAACGCCTCGAATCCTGGCCCGCGCCAACACCAGTGATACGGACTCGAGTCTTGTATGACAGTGAAAACTGCGCGCGTTCTTGCCCATTGGAGTCTGCCCACGATGAATAATAATTCACCACCAACCGTTGTCTTTCACAATGCGTTGCTGATTGACGGCTCCGGCCCGGAGGCCACCGGCGTTGTCGATGTCCTGGTGGCCGACGGCATAATCAAAGAGGTCTCCGAGACTCGAATCAGTGCAAAGAGCGCCGACGAGTACGATCTTGGCGGTCAAACAATCATGCCCGGCCTGATTGATCTTCACATACACCCGTTCCTGACCGATATGAATTTGATGCGGCTCGAAGATACTCCGGTATCCCTCGTGACGGCACAGGCCAGCGTGGTACTTGAGGCGTTGCTGGACCGTGGCTTCACAACCATTCGCGATGCCGCGGGAGGTGACTGGGGATTGCAGCAAGCCGTCGACGACGGACTCATCGCGGGCCCTCGCCTGTTCATTTCGGGCAGGGCGATCAGCCAGACCGGTGGCCACGGTGATTTCCGTCGCCGCACCGACGATTCAATCGGCTGTTCCTGCAGCAGCGCGTTGCATCTGACGTCGCGCATTGCTGATGGTGTAGATCAGATCCGGCATGCGGTCCGCGACGAACTTCGCAAGGGTGCGAATCAAATCAAGATTATGGTGTCGGGCGGTGTGTCATCGCCGTTCGATCCGCTCGAAGGTTGCCAGTTTTCGATCCCCGAAATCGAAGCTGCGGTAGACGAGGCGACCCGTGCCGGGACCTATGTACTGGCACACGCCTATTCTGCGGAAGCCATAACGAGGGCGCTATCGGCGGGCGTTCGAACGATCGAACATGCAAACCTGATTGACGCCCCGGCGGCTGAACTAGCGGCGCAAAAAGGAGCGTATGTCGTACCAACGCTGGTCGCTTACGAAGCGCAGGCAAAACGTGCGGCGGGAGCCGGCTATTCAGCGGAGATGTTGAGGAAATTGGACAAAGTACGCGATTTCGGATTGCGCTCTCTCGAGATTTGCACAGCAGCCGGAGTAAAGATGGGTTTTGGCACGGACATTATCGGTGCCCAGGACATGCACGCGCAGGAATTCCTGTTGCGCGCCGAGGTACTACCAACGCATGAGGTCATCGCGTCGGCCACTCGAATCGGGGCCGAAGTGTTGCGCCGGGAAGGCCAGTTGGGCTGCATTGTTCCGGGCGCCATCGCCGATATTTTAGTCGTCGACGGCAACCCGCTGGAGAACATCGGTTTGCTCGCCGGACACGGTGAACATTACCTGGCCATCATGAAAGACGGACGATTTCATAAGAACAATCTGTAAGGGGAAGACGTGAAGATTTCAGCAATTCGGGTATATCAGGTTGACTTGCCGCTTGTGGAAGGTCGCTATTCGTGGTCTGAGGGCAAGTTTGTCGAGGTGTTTGACAGCACCGTCGTGGAACTGATTACGGACGATGGGCGCTCGGGGTTCGGCGAAGTTTGTCCGCTTGGTCCTTTCTATCTGCCCGCCTTCGGTGCCGGCGCGAGAGCTGGTATCGCGGAGCTTGCACCGACATTAATGGGGGCAGATCCCACGGCGATCGGTCCTGTTAACCGCCTGATGGATACAGCGTTGCTGGGTCATCCGTACGTGAAGTCCGCCATCGATATGGCGTGTTGGGACTTGCTCGGCAAGAAAAGTGGGATGTCCGTCTGTGATTTGCTGGGCGGAAAGTTTGGCGACAGCGTGGCCTTGTATCGGGCAATTAGCCAACGACCAGCGGATGAAATGGCGGAAAATGTCGCTGCTCATCGGGCCGACGGCTACACCAAATTTCAACTCAAAGTCGGCGGTAGCGCAACCGATGACATTGCACGAATTCACGCGGTCGCGGAGACACTCAACGATGGCGAAGTGCTGGTAGCCGATGCGAACACCGGTTGGCGTGTAGACGATGCGATACGCGTGGTGAACGCGGTTCGGGATTGCGACGTCTATATTGAGCAGCCCTGCCGAAGTTACGATCACTGCCTGACGATTCGACGCCGAACCTCGTTGCCTTTTATTCTTGACGAGAACATCGACGGTATCGATGCGCTACTGCGCGCTCACCACGATGGCGCAATGGACGCTATCAACCTGAAAATATCCAAGGTTGGTGGCTTGACGAAGGCGCGGCAAATTCGCGACCTGTGCGTCGCGCTGAATATTCCGATGACGATTGAAGATAGCTGGGGTGGAGATATCATTACGGCGGCAATCGCGCATCTGGCGCACTCGACGCCCGAGTCACTGCGCTTTTCGGCGACAGACTTCAACAGCTATGTCACCGTGCAGAATGCCAGCGGAGCTCCAACCCGAGTCGCGGGCCATATGGCGGCATCTGACGAGCCAGGGCTGGGAATATCGCCAAACAGCGAGGTTCTGGGAGCGGCGGTTGCGGAGCACACTTCATGAACGTGAACTACCGACAATGGGCGAGCATTTCCATCATCGGTTGCGTCGCAGCCTTGGGCACCGTGGACGCGGCAACGGACGCGGCGCGGCCATTGAGCATCGACAGAATATTTCACGACAATGAATTTGAACTCAATAAGGCTGTACCGAGTAAGTGGCTGGCCGGTGGCGCAAGTTATACAACGATAGAGAAGTCGCTATCGATAGCGGACGGATTCGACATCGTGCAGCACGATTCGGCCACGGGCGACGAAAAGATTCTGGTTGATGCGAGTCGACTGGTGCCCGATAACGCCGAAACCCCACTGGAGATAAAGGACTACTCATGGTCTGAGGACGGACAGTTCCTGCTAATCAGTACAAACACGGTCAAGTTTCGCCGCTACGAGCCGCTCAGCGACTACTGGTTGCTTGACCTGAACGACTGGAAGCTGCGGCAAATCGGCATGGCCGCTGAAGCATCGACCCTGATGTACGCGAAATTCTCGCCGGATAGCGAGTACATCGCATACATGGTTGCGAACAATATTTACGTCGAGAGTATTGACGGCAACACGGTCAAGGCGATGACGGTCGATGGCTCGGAGCTGATCGTCAATGGCACCGGCGATTGGGTGAATGAAGAGGAGTTCTACTTGCGCGACGGTTTCAAGTGGAGCCCCGATTCCAGAAAACTCTGCTACTGGCAGTTTGACACTGAAGGCGTCGGCACTTTCTACATGATGAAAAATACCGATGATGTCTACTCACAACCAATACCGTTGCAGTATCCCAAGGCCGGCACGACCAATTCAGCGACTCGCGTGGGTGTTGTCGATATCGAAACGGCCGAAACCGCCTGGGTGAAACTCGACGGTGACCCGCGACAGAACTACGTGCCGCAGATGAGCTGGGCAGATAATTCCGAGCAAGTCATTATTCAATACGTCAACCGACTGCAGAATCGTAACAGGGTCATTCTGGCCAACGCCAACGACGGCTCGACGCAGGGAATCTTCACCGACGAGGATGATGCGTGGCTGGACGTTAATGAGGATTTGAAGTGGTTCGATAACGGCAAGTATTTCACCTGGCTCAGCGAGCGCGATGGCTGGCGGCACCTGTACCGAATCTCACGCGACGGTAAAGACATCAAACTCATCACTCCAGGTGAGTTCGACATCATTCGCATTGAGAGTATCGATACCGTCGCCGGCTGGGTGTATTACATCGCATCGCCGAATGACAACGCCGCGCGCTACCTGTATCGCTCACCCTTGCAGGGCGAACCCACAATGGAGCGGCTAACACCGGCTGGCGAATCCGGATTTAACAAATACGAAATATCGCCTGACTCCGATTGGGCATTGCATACGTTTTCGACACTCGGGAAGCCGCCGACCATCGACCTGGTGTCGCTGCCGAGCCACACCAGGCAACGCAACATCGTCGAGAATGACAACGTAGCAGCACTGGTGGAGGCGACGCCGCGTGGAGAAACCGAGTTTTTCACGATCGACATCGGTGACGACATCGAGCTCGACGGCTGGATGATGAAGCCGCCCGATTTCGACCCGCAGCAATCGTATCCGCTGCTCATCTTTGTCTACGGCGAACCGTGGAATCAGACGGTCATCCAGCAATGGAATAGTGACCGCAATCTTTGGCACCTGATGTTGACTCAGCAAGGCTACATCGTGGCCAGCGTCGACAGCCGCGGAACGCCGGCCCCCAGGGGACGTGCATGGCGAAAATCTATCTATCGCCAGATCGGCATTCAGTCTCCAGCCGACCAGGTAGCGGCTGTTAAAGCCCTGCTCGACGAAAGACCGTATCTGGATCGTGAGCGAGTTGGCAGTTGGGGCTGGAGTGGCGGCGGACAGATGACACTCAACGCGATGTTCCGCTATCCCGAAACTTATCGTGCCGGAATTGCCATCGCCTTTGTCAGCGATCAGCGCCTGTATGACACCATCTATCAAGAACGCTACATGGGGTTGCCTGCGGACAACGAAGAAGGCTACCGCCTTGGGTCCCCTATCACGCACGCCGCGGGTCTCGAGGGTGACCTGCTGATCATTCACGGCACGGGCGACGACAATGTTCATTATCAAAGCACAGAGCAGCTCGTCGATAAGTTCATCGAACTCGATAAGACCTTCGACGTGATGATCTATCCGGACCGTAGTCACTCGATCAATGAAAAAGAAAATACCAAGCGACACCTGTACGGACTGATGACCGACTTTCTGCATGAAAAACTGCCACCCAATACGAAACCTGAACCGCGCCACTAGACGGCTGACTGCAGCCTACATATCTGCATGGCCATTCGTCGTGGATGTCCTGACCACAACTGGCCACCAGAGACGTTCGCCGCACGATTTGGCAATGATGCGAAATGTGCGGCGCCTGGTTCTCCGTAATGATGTTACGAATGGAGATTCATGACCCTTACTGGTCATTCAGGTTGAAGGTCTGCTTTAGGGAAGTGGTGACCGGCGGCTTTCGGCCAGAAGCGAACATTGGCGCTGAAAAAAACTGGTCAGAAACGGGAGTTGAGATTGCCAAATAACAATCAGGTAGCAGCTGCCGTTCGGCAGTGGGTTGATACCGTCGTTGTCGGCCTTAACCTGTGCCCGTTCGCCAAGCGTGAACTGGACAAAGACCGGGTGCGATTCGTCGTATCCGACGCCATAACCGAACAGGGCTTGCTGGTGGACCTCGAAGCAGAGCTCGTCTTGCTCGAGAAGGATGTTTCTATCGCGACCACGTTGTTAATTCATCCCCGAGTGCTGGAGACGTTTTCCGATTACAACCAGTTCCTTGATTACGCAGAGGGCCTGTTACAGCAAATGAAGCTCGATGGCGTCTACCAGATCGCGAGTTTCCATCCGGACTATCAATTCGGCGGGACCGAACCTGATGATGCCGAGAACTACACCAATCGATCGCCCTATCCTGTTTTGCACCTGCTCCGTGAAGAGAGCCTCGACCGGGTTCTTGAATCTACCGAATACGCCGAGCAAATACCGATACGCAACATCAAGCTGATGAACACCATGGGAAGTACAGAATTGAGCGCATTGCTAAAGGCATGTCTTAATCTGGTTGAGCGCGACTAAGAAGTAACACTTGTGATGTCTGCTTTCACCAATAGCAGCCGCTCGCGTCACGATGAAATTGCTCAGTGAATATCGGCAGTCAGATTCAGTCGGTCGGAAGGTCAGCCCTGTTCCAAGCGTCCATTCCACCTTCCATATAGGAGACGTTCGTGAAGCCCATGTCCTTTAAAAGCTTTGCCCCTCTCGCACCATTTGGACCAAGCGGGCAGGTGGTGATAATTCGACGTGACCGATCTTGCAGTCTCGTATCACGCCAGTCCTCGGGTAGTTCCAAATCGGCGCGAACCGGGAGCATTCCGAGCGAGATGTTTGCCCCGCCAGCAGGTACGCCGGTTGACGGTATGTCGGCAGCGTCACGTACATCGATGAGTAATGCTTCTGAATCTCCATTCAGCTGTCGATGAGCCTCTTCGGCACTTAACCCATCTACGTCCGACATCGCTTCTTCGGCCATCTGCATGAAAGACTTTGCCATGATTCCACTCCTCTGTGAGAGATAATTTCCGATTTCACTCAGACTCACCCTCGAATGTGGAGTCGAGTCAGTTCGATTGCCAGGACATACGCCTAGAGCAAGCTTTCTGTATTCCTTCTAGTAGAGTATAGACTGCGTTTTAGGCCTCTGCTTTGGGTCACAAGCAGCCCCTTTCTGTAATTCCAGCTCAATGTCTGCTATCGAGTGGATTGAACCTCCCACGATATTGATGACACTGCGGACCCTCAAAATGACGTTGCGATGATAGTTATCACCATCCCAATGAACAGAATAAGTGGTATTGCGACCTTGGCAACGAAATCGCCAATTTGCACTTTCTCTCCCGTTACAGACCGTTTGAAATTGGTTGCGATGTAGTAGAAGAAGAACGGGACCAGCAAAAGGCTAAGTGCTTCCGGCCCTAATTCGTCACCCCAGGCATCTAGCAGGGCGGAAATGCCCGCTGGCATCGCTAGTGCGAAATACCAAATAGCGAAAACAAGAACTCCACTTACGACCTGCTTAAGAATCTCCCACAATGCGTTCATGCTCAGCATATCTATCTTATTGCCTGACAGAAGTTTCGAGAATCGTATGCGGACATCAAGGGCCGCCTTGGGTCATGACCTCAACCGGTCGATGCAACACATTCAGCGAACTTCTCTGCTGGTGAATAGA
>CAZGVL010000047.1:0-23965 GCA_964528965.1 uncultured Woeseiaceae bacterium | reverse complement strand
CTCGGAAAGGAATATCCAGATCATCGAAATCGTCAATGTGCGATACACCAATCGTCAATTCGCGCAGTAGCAGGTCCAGTTTTTGTCCCTGGACCAGTCCTTTTGGCAACGAAAACTTACCGCCGCTTATACCAACTCGAAAATCAATCGGAAAATCTTCATCGTCCTGCTTGCGACGAAAACTCAAGTCCTCTCGGCGCGGTGCGTCCGATATGGCGTCGGCCCAATCGAGCGTCCGGACGATATCTTCAAGGTCTGCTGAGCTCATGCCCGAGGCATACAATCCACCCACGATGGCACCCATACTGGTACCCGCGATCGCGTCAATCGGAATTCGCAACCGCTCCAGCTCACGCAGTACGCCTATATGTGCTGCGCCTCTGGCGCCACCACCACCGAGTACCAGTCCGATACTAGGCCTGTCGGTGGCCGGTTCTGATTCGCTGCTCTGCGGCGCGGCTACCGTCACCGATAGCTGCACACATAAAAGCGCCGTCAAGGCCCACTTGCCACTCGTACCCATCACTCGGTGCATTATCGAAGACTCAAATTTGAAAAGACGTTCTATCGGCGACCGATTATAATGCCCACGCCGCCACGAGGGAAAAATGCGACGAATTAATGCACAACTGGGCGCGACTCTGCTGGCCTCTGCTGTTCTGTACAGCGTGTCAACTGTGCACGCCGGAGAGGACGACGGCAAAGATAGTCATCAAATCGCCGAGATCGTCGTGACCAGCCATCGCCGTGAGCAGCCGCTGCAGTCTCAGATGAGCAATATTTCGCAGCTCGATTCGATGACGATTCGGCAAGCCCAACAACAACATATTCATGAGCTGCTGACACGCATCCCGGGAACCTGGGTAAGCCGTGGCAGCGGCCAGGAGCATCTGACGGCAATTCGATCGCCCGTCCTCACCGGGGCCGGGTCCTGCGGCGGATTCCTGTTTCTCGAAGACAGCATCCCGATACGACCCGCAGGTTTTTGCAACGTCAATCAGCTCTTTGAGATCAACACCGAACAAGCACAGAGAGTCGAAGTCATCCGTGGTCCTGGCAACGCCTTGTTTGGCTCGAATGCTCTGCACGGTGTAATGAATGTGATCATGCCTGCTCCCGACCAAAGAGGCGAACCCTTGCTTGGGCTGGAACTGGGCTCCAATAATTTCGTGCGGGCCCGGGCGGAATTGCCGTTCAACTCGGCAGCACCCTATCTGGCCTCTATTGTGTATGCCGATGACGGCGGGTTTCGAGACGAGTCTGGCTATTCACAGGGAAAAATCCATCTAAAGAGAAGCTGGTTGCGTGATGACGGAGAGTTTACAGCCGCTCTAACGGCAACCGAACTACAACAGGAAACTGCAGGGTTCATTGTTGGTGAAGATTCCTACAAAGACCCGGAGCTCAATCGAAGCAATCCGAACCCGGAGGCCTTTCGCAATGCGACCAGCCTGCGCCTGTATGCAATCTGGACTAAAGAGACGGATAAGTTCGAGCTGGATATTCGACCTTACTTACGCTATTCGGAGATGGAATTCCTGCAACATTTTTTGCCCGGTCAGCCTCTGGAGGAAAACGGCCAGGTGAGTGCCGGGGTGCTGACCGCAGCGACGTTCGATCGCGCCACGCATCAAACTACGGTTGGTCTGGACATGGAATGGAGCGATGTGTACTTGCAGGAAACCCAGTTCGGACCGGCCGAAGGTTCAGATTTCATCGTGGAGACACGCCCGGAAGGAAAACACTACGACTTCGAGGCGACTGGAACCAGCGCCGCAGCATTTGTGCAAGTAGAGATTCCTGTGACCGAAAGACTGACCGTCGGAACGGGGCTGCGCGTCGAGTACATCCATTATGACTATGAGAATCGCATGCTGGACGGCAACACTCGTGACGACGGCACTGCTTGCGGCTTTGGCGGCTGCCTGTACACACGTCCGGCGGATCGTAGCGACAGCTTTACGAATCTGGCGCCCAATCTCGCTGTCAGTTTTCGCTTGGGTTCGGCCACAACGTTGTTCGCCAATTTAACACGAGGTTTTCGCGCACCCCAGATGACGGAACTGTATCGCTTACAAAGTGGCCAGGAGATCGCCGACCTGGGTTCAGAGAACGTCACGAGCCTGGAAGCAGGGTTTCGTACCAGTCGCAACGTCTGGGCAGCCGAAATCGTAGCTTTCTCCATGCACAAGGATGACAGCGTATTTCGCGACGCTGATGGCTACAACGTTAGTGGCGGCGCGAGCAAGCATCAGGGCCTAGAGGTGGATCTGGATTGGCAATTTCAAAGCAACTGGATGCTTGCCGTCGATGCGACTGTGGCTCAGCACACCTATGATTTCAACAAGGTCGCAGCACGTGGCGAAACTTTTATTGCAGGTCGAGATGTCGATACGTCTCCGCGGTGGCTAGCCAGTATCGAGCTCACTTACGATGCGGGGGATACCATGAGTCTGGCAATGCAGTGGACCGGCATCGCGAAGTACTTTCTTGATGCGGAAAATCAATACACCTATCCGGGCCACAACCTGCTCAACCTTCGCGTCGGGTTTCGGCTCACACCGCAATTCAACTTGATTCTACGGGCGAAAAACATCCTCGATACAGACCTTGCTGATCGTGCCGACTACGCGTTCGGGAATTACCGCTACTTCCCCGGCCGAGGGCGAGAGTTCTTTGCCGAATTGCGATTCACGCCAATGCAGTCCCGGTAATTCGTCCTTTGCGGTCTGGCGACCGCTGCTGTCGCTCGCGGGCATGGCCCGCTCCTACGTCGGATCGATTTGCAGCTGTGGGGGCGGGCCATGCCCGCGATGTCTTGGGTCTGCGGCTTGTTTCGTTCTTGCGAACCCCGGCCGGGGTTCTTTTGGTCCTTTGCGGTCTGGCGACCGCTGCTGTCGCTCGCGGGCATGGCCCGCTCCTACGTCGGATCGATTTGCAGCTGTGGGGGCGGGCCATGCCCGCGATGTCTTGGGTCTGCGGCTTGTTTCGTTCTTGCGAACCCCGGCCGGGGTTCTTTTGATCGTTTGCGGTCTGGCGACCGCTGCTGTCGCTCGCGGGCATGGCCCGCTCCTACGTCGGATCGATTAGCGGCTGTGGGAGCGGGCCATGCCCGCGATGTCTTGGGCAGCGGTGGTTTGTCGGCTCTTACCGAATCACCGCTTTATGAGAAACGAGTCGCTGTAGCTTACAAGCGTTGCCAGCTCTGACTCGCGTCGGTCATCATCCCAGCCATTTTCGTTCGCCGCTAGTATGGCGATGGCGTCATACAACTCCCTGCCCTGCGTCGCATTGAGGCCAATCATTAATCGGCGGTGCACAATGTCGCTTAGCGTCGCAGCCATTTCTTCGCGAATCGCGAAGATTACTTCCACCGCAAGAACCGTGCGCTCAGAATCAATACAGTCGCCGAGCTCCGGCATGCTCGCTTTGAGCTCTGTGAGTTCGATGGCTCGACCGCCGTAAATCCCTAGCAGGCGTGCGACGCCTTGCTCCGATACTGCAGCCGTTGACTGCAACAATGCACGCGCCTCGTCGAGCCGATACGCGCCCGGTAGCAAAGTGTCATTGCTGCGGCATTCGGGGAGTTTTCGACCAAGGTATTTACCGACACTATCAACAACCTGTTCAGCGAGGTTTCGATAGGTGGTCAACTTTCCGCCGATGATTGAAATCAGCCCCTTGGCGATCTTGCTGTTCTTCTTGATGATGTGTTTGCGCGTGATCGCCGACTCCGGACCCTTGGTGCGGTGCGGCAGCGGCCGCACGCCGGCGTACGCGAAATTCACGTCGTCGACGCCAAGCCCGGCGCTCGGGAATACGCGGTTTGTTTCATCCAACAGGTAGCTGATCTCTGCTTTGCTGGCACGAATCGACGCCAGATCTCCGGTGAAGCGTATGTCAGTTGTGCCGATCAGGTATTGGCCATTCCACGGAATAATGAAAAACGGTCGGCCATCAGCTGCCGCTTCAACATAGAACGCATCAGCGGGCGCGCCATCGAATTTGTCGACAACAATATGACTGCCTTTCGTGCCCCCGATCAGACGCGGCATGTTGTCCGCCGCAGTCCCTATGACTCGATCGACCCAGGGTCCGGCTGCATTGACGACTACCGTGGCCTTGACTTGTGACTGTTCGCCCGTCCGTGTGTCCGTGACCTCGATTGACGAAACGCTGCCGCCGGCCACATTGATGCGCGTTACGGTGCTGTAGGTTCGAATACTCGCGCCCGCTGCACGGGCTGCCAACAGGTTTTCAAGAACAAGCCGTTCCGCGAAGGTTATCTGCGCATCGAAGTATCGAGCTGCTGCACGCAGACCATCGGCACGAAGACCGGGTTCAATACCTAACATCTCATCGCGACTCAGCATTTCATGACGGGGCATGTACTTGCCGAAGGACAATATATCGTAGGCCAGCATGCCGAGCCGGATCAGCAGCGGACCACGCTTGGCTGACGCATAAATCGGAATGCTGATCCGCAATGGTTGTACGAGGTGAGGCGCAATTCGTCGTAAGGCTCGCCGTTCGCGCAAGGATTCGAATACCAACGGTATCTCGGCATATTCAAGATAGCGCAATCCGCCGTGGACGAGGCGACTGGAAATGGCAGATGTGCCGCTGCAAAGGTCATTTTGCTCAAGAACGATTACGCGCAGACCGCGTAGAGCCGCGTCTCGAGCTATACCGGCTCCATTGATCCCTGCGCCAATGACCGCAAGGTCAAACGATTGCGGATCATCCGACATCAGGGTCGCACCTGCCCACTACCGCGAACAATGTACTTGTAGCTGGTCAATTGATCAGCACCAACTGGCCCCCGAGCATGCACGCGACCGGTCGCTATACCGATCTCAGCACCCATTCCAAACTCACCGCCATCCGCAAATTGAGTCGATGCGTTGTGCAATACGATCGCGCTATCAACGTCACGGAAGAACTGTTCTGCCGCGGCCATGCTCTCAGTCACAATACTCTCAGTGTGTGCAGAACCGAATTCCTGAATATGCGTAATTGCCTGCTCAATATCGTCGACGACACGTACAGATATAATTGCGTCAAGGTATTCCGTTGACCAGTCCGATTCATTGGCCGCTACTACCTTTGATGCGATTTGCAGCGCCATGGAGTCGCCTCTTACTTCGCATCCGGCGGCAGTCAGTGCATCGATAATACCGGGCAGCAGCTGCTGTGCGACGCTCTTGTCGACCAGCAAGGTTTCGGCCGCTCCACAGATTCCGGTTCGACGCATCTTCGCGTTCAGCACGATTTCTGTTGCCATGCGGGCATCAGCGTCGGCATGCACATAGACATGACAGATACCATCAAGGTGCCCGATGACAGGTACTCTTGCATCGTCCTGCACTCTCTTGATAAGGCTCTTGCCACCCCGCGGAACAACGACATCGATCCAACGGGACATGGAAGACAACATGTGGCCGACAGCCGCTCGATCCTTCGTCGGCACCATCTGCACCGCATTCGGGTGCATGCCTGTTGTCTGCATACCCTCCCGAAGGCACGCGTAAATTGCCTGGCTGGAGTTAAAACTCTCCGACCCACCGCGCAATATGACGGCATTGCCGGACTTGATACACAGAGCAGCCGCGTCAGCGGTTACGTTCGGTCTGCTTTCATAAATAATGCCGATGACACCCAGCGGTACCGAAACGCGTTGTATGTGCAAACCGTTCGGTCGTTTCCAGTCCGCTAGCGAGCGCCCAAGCGGGTCTGGCAATTCAGCGATCGCCTCAATGCCTGCGGCCATTGCTTCGATCCGATCGGCGTCCAGCAGCAAGCGGTCGAGCATCGCTGCACTCAATTTCTTGTTCTTGCCGATCTCTATATCGAGGGTATTCGCGGCGAGGATGTTGTCCATTTGGCCGCGTATCGCATTGGCAGCGGCTTGCAAAGCACTGTTGCGCTCATCGTTGCAAGATGCGGCGAGCATTGCCGCCGCATCGCGTGCCGCAACGCCGATGGCGTCCATCGTCGTGGCGATCTTTTCTGACGACGTCACTTCAGTCTTCATGGCCAAATATCACTAGCTGATCCCGATGTATCATGACGGTACGACCACGGTAGCCCAACCGCGCTTCTATATTCTCCGAATGGCAGCCTATAAGTTGAGTCGCCTCAGTATTTGAGTATTCAGCCAGACCGCGCCCGATTTCAGCACCCGCTGCATTAATCAAGGTAACAACATCGCCACGCCGAAAGCTCCCGACAACCTCAACCAAACCGACAGGCAACAGGCTACCTCCATCCAACAGCGCCCGCGCGGCGCCGTCATCCAGTCTCAATTCGCCACTCACCTCGAGTACACCGGCCAGCCACTGTTTGCGCGCCGCTGCCGGCGTACCTTCAGCCCGAAACACAGTGCACCGACCGCCGGCAGCTAATGCCTCGAGTGGGCGCATGATCGCCCCGCTCATGACAACGGTTGAACAACCGGCGTGTGTAGCGATTCTGGCAGCCTGGACTTTCGTCGCCATGCCGCCACTTCCGATATCTGAGCGTGTTTCACTCGCCATTCGCGTGACATCGTCCGTAATACTGCGAACTTCGGGTATGTGCTCCGCCGATGAATTCATGTTTGGGTCTTCGGTATAAAGGCCGTCGACGTCCGACAGCAGGATCAGCGCATCGGCAAGCACCAATTGTGCGACGCGCGCAGCGAGCCGATCATTGTCTCCGTAGCGAATTTCTTCCGTTGCCACCGTGTCATTCTCATTGATGATCGGCACCACTGAATGCTCCAGAAGCCGTGACAGAGTTCCACGCGCGTTCAGGAACCTGCGGCGATTCTCCGTATCGTCGGGCGTCAACAAAATCTGCGCTACATTTATCTGGTGCGCGGCAAACGCACTCTGATAGGCGTTAACCAATTGTGCCTGACCTGCTGCGGCTGCGGCCTGTAAGTGGTCGAGTCGCGCTTTGCGTTTGTTCATACCGAGGATCGTGCTACCGATAGCGATAGCGCCGGATGAGACCACCAGCACTTCATGTCCACTTTCCTGCAGGTCTGCAATGTCGGTCGCCAAACCACCAAGCCAGCGAAGATTAACGTGTCCATCTGCATCGATCAGCAATGATGAACCCACCTTGATAACAAGGCGGTGATACTTGGAAAGTTCGAAACCGGACATGGTTCAGGCGGAAAGCAAATTGTGCCTGTCATATGACGACAACGTTACTTCCCCTTTCGACACAGCCACGCTGCCACCGCGCGCGACAGCCGACAATTCACCAATTTCACTGGCCGCCGCTAAAAACGCATCGACTTCGCTGATTCGCCCGGTGAGCTGAACCGTACAACTCACTTGCGCATCATCCAGTATCTCCGCACCGAATTTCTTCGCTAAGGTCATTACCCGCGCAAGGCCGCCTGTCGCCAGTTTGATCTTGACGATGACCAGTTCGCGCTCGAAGTGTTCGCCCAGGGTCATGTCATGAATATTGACCACGTCCACCAGCTTTGCGAGCTGTGAATTGAGCTGTGAGATCGCGTCATCAGAACCGGCTGCCACAATCGTCACGCGAGACACAGTCGGGTCGTTGGTCGGTGCAACATTCAACGAGTCGATGTTGTAGCCCCGCGACGAAAACATGCCGGCCATTCGCGTTAGCGCGCCGACTTCATTTTGCAAAAGGACCGATATTACGTGCCGCATTGCTAGCCAATTCCCGCTTGAAAAAATGAATACGTATGAAACCATCCAGACGCCACAGAGCTGCGTCCTGCCACAGGATGGTGGCGCAGTTATTCGAGTATTGCAATGCAATAAAAATTAGTAAACACTCGCCTGAAATCCAGCACTTACGTCAAATTCTGAGTAATCGTGAACGATCAGGCAAAAGCAGCAGCACCCACGCCACACCCTCTCTCGGGCAATCCCATGACCGGCGCCGATATTGTCGTTCAGGTGCTCGCCGATGAGGGCGTAGATACGATCTTTGGCTACAGCGGCGGCGCCATTTTGCCAACTTACGATGCAGTGTTTCGCTACAACCGCGAACATAAGCGAGCAGATGGCAGCTCGGCAATGCCACTGATCGTACCCGCCAACGAACAGGGTGCGGGATTCATGGCAGCAGGCTATGCCCGAGCGAGTGGCAAGGTCGGAGTGGTCATGGTCACATCAGGGCCAGGCGCAACCAACACCGTGACGCCAGTCCGCGACTGCATGGCGGACTCCGTACCGATTGTCGTAATTTGCGGTCAGGTGCCCACAGCAGCCATCGGCACCGATGCGTTTCAGGAAGCACCTGTGTCGGCAATCATGGGCGCTGTGGCCAAACACATTCTTCTGGTCACGGACGCTAGCCAGCTCGAAGATACCGTTCGCAGCGCATTTGAATTGGCGCGCACCGGACGCCCCGGCCCCGTTGTTATCGACATCCCAAAGGATGTACAGAACTGGGAGGGAACCTTCAAAGGTTCAGGAGAGTTACCGTTGCCTGGCTATCGGGCGCGACTCGCAGCCGTGATTAACAACCGCCTGCAGGATGTTCGCTGCGAGAGCTTTTACGCCATGCTCGCAAAGTCCGACCGGCCACTGATTTACGCCGGCGGCGGCGTGATCAACGGCAACGCCGCGAAGCAAATGCGAAGGTTTGCCGCGCAGTATGGAATCCCGGTCACAACCACGCTTATGGCGCTGGGCGCCAGCGATACAACGCATCCACTTGCTCTGCACATGCTGGGTATGCACGGCGTTGCATCCGCCAACTACGCAGTAGAAGACTGCGATTTTCTGATCGCAATCGGCGCCCGGTTTGATGATCGCGTTGCCGGCGACCCGAAGAATTTCGCGCCTAATGCGAAGCACATTGCCCAGTTTGATGTCGATATCGCGGAAGTTGGCAAAGTTAAGCGAGTGAACTGGCATCACGTCGGGGTGCTCAGCAAGGATCTTGAGGATCTGCTTGCGTACGGCAGACGCATCGAGTTTTCGAAAACGTTCGATGTTTGGCATGAGGAACTCGCCGCATTAAAGAGCAAGCACTGTTTGAATTTTGACCGCGACAGTGACCTTATTCAACCCTACGCTGTTATTGAGGAAATCAACCGTCACACGAAAGGTGAGGCGATTATTTCTACTGGCGTCGGCCAGCACCAGATGTGGGCAGCACAGTATTTTGACTACCGAGAACCACGCCTCTGGCTTACGTCAGGCAGCATGGGCACCATGGGCTTTGGACTGCCGGCAGCTATCGGTGCCCAGTTCGCGCAGCCTGACCGCGTTGTTATCGATATCGACGGTGATGCCAGCATTCGAATGAATATCGGTGAGCTCGAGACCGCCACAACCTACAAACTGCCTGTAAAGGTGGTTGTATTGAACAATTTCGGTGATGGCATGGTGCGGCAATGGCAGAAGCTGTATTACGACAGCCGCATGTCCGGCAGCGATAAGTCATTGCATCGCAAGGACTTCGTCAAGGCGGCGGAAGCTGATGGTTTTGAATTTGCGAAGAAACTGGACCGCAACGAAGACCTCGCCAGAGTTGTGCGGGAATTCATGGAGTTCGACGGCCCGGCGTTTCTTGAAGTGATCATTGACCCTGACGCCGGCGTCTATCCGATGGTCGGACCCGGGCAGAGCTACAGCAAGATGATTACCGGCGACTATATCACCAGCCGTGACGAACCCAGCGACGACACACCGGGTCCCAGCGAGATGTTTTAGCGCTTAGCTTAATTGCGTCCACTTCACTTGCAGCAATGACCCTCAAGACCAACGCTCACACGTCCAGATAGATGCTTTTCGCCCTTGCGACTCCCGCAGCGCAAGACAAGTGATAAAGAATTCCATTAGAATCGCCGAGAGAATTCTAATGGAGCAAGCGATGAAATGGTTCACCTGTGCAGTTCTGACACTCACACTAACGTTCGACCCCGCAATTGCCGCTGACGAAATATCCGTCGAAGACTTCGTCGCTTTTCCAAAATACCGCAACTTGCAAATCTCGCCGGACGGCCGCCACCTTGCCGTCATCGCTCCTGTTGAGGGCCTCAATCACCTGGTTTTTCTGGATATCACTGACATAGACAATCCAGTCCGGGTCGGCTTGCTCGCAGCAACCGGAGACCAGGAAATTTCGTCCGTTGTCTGGGTGAACGATGAACGAGTCATTTATGAAACCAGCGTCATTCAGGGTGCGCTCGAAATTCCGCGAAGTACCGGTCAGCTCTCTGCCACCAATTATGACGGCTCCAAACGAAAGCAGCTATGGAGCATTCAGAATAATGGAACGTTTGCACGCGTGATAGATACGATCGACGATGATGATAACTATGTCGTCATATCGCATTCGGGCAGGAATCGTCAGAAGCCGATCGTTGAGCGACTCAACGTCTATTCGGGCAAAAGTAATCGTATTGGTATTAGTCCGCTGAATCGTGGCGGTGTGCTGCTCGACAACGATCAGAACATTCGCTTCGCTATTGGTCAGGACGATGACCTTGAAATGCGTGCCGCCTATCGAAAGGAACCGGATGGTCCGTGGACGACTTATGAGAATCCGCTAGAGGGCGATGTCATACCGCTTCGTATGTCCAACGATGATCACACTGTTTTTGTCGCCTCAGACGCTGACGATCGATTGGGAGTTCATGCTCTGGATCTTGAAACTGGCGTGGTGGACCCGGTTGCAATTCATACGCATGTAGAAGCGAATTCACTGCTCTGGTCGCGCGACGGAAGTGAATTGATCGGCGTCGAATTTCTACCTGGTTTGCCGGAGGTTCGCTTCGTCAACGACCTGCACGAAGACCGAGCTACCTGGGAAGGACTACTCTCAACCTTCGAAGGCATGCAGGTGAGAATGACCTCGGTAACCAGCGACAACAACGTCGTAATCATAGCGACTACTAGCGACCAGCAGCCAACGACCTGGTATTACTATGACATCGCTAACAGCAAGCTGCAGTACCTCGTATCCGCCTACCCGCAGATCGACCCGGAGCTTATCGCACCTACCGAGTCGCACTGGATTACCGCGCGTGATGACCTCAACTTCCAGCTCTACGTGACCAAACCGAAAGATGCCGGCGATGCGCCGCTGCCTACCATCATGTACATCCACGGCGGCCCGCACGGGCCTCGCGACGAGTGGGCCTATCAGGCAGAGACTCAAATGCTGGCAAGTCGTGGTTACGCAGTCATCCAACCCAATTATCGAGGCTCAGGTGGTTTCGGCGTTACGTTTGAGGAGACCGGGTACAGGAAGTGGTACAACGAGATGCAGGACGACATCACGGATGCCACAAATTGGGCCATCGAACAGGGCATCGCGGACGAAGATAATATCTGTATTTACGGCGCCAGTTATGGCGGTTTTGCAACCCTCGCAGGCCTCACCAAGGAACCGGACTTGTATGCCTGCGGCTTCGCGTTTGTCGGTGTGTATGACCTTGAGCTCATGCACAAGCGCGGTGACATTAAGGACAGAAAATCAGGCCGCACCTTTCTTGATGCGGCGCTGGGCACCGACAAGGCTGACCTGAAAGCACGCTCACCGATCAACCATGTCGCCAACATTAAGGCACCGCTCTACATAGCTCACGGCAAAGAAGACAACAGGGCCCATATTGATAACTTTTACGCCCTGCGTGAACGCCTCGATGAGGAAGGCATTCCTTATGAGCAATTGCTGGTAGAAAAGGAAGGTCATGGTTTCTACAAGCAGGAGAATCGCATTCATTACGCCAATGAGTTACTGGGGTTTCTCGATCGCAACATTGGCTCTGCCAGTAGCGGCTCAGCCAGTAGCGAATAAAAAAAAGCCCGGTCGCTAAACTAGCGACCGGGCCTTGATTTTACCTAAGCTACGCTTGAAACTTTATTCGAACGTGTAGCTAAGTTGTGCAAAGACCTGCCGGCCGTAAGCGTTGTACTGCCCACGCCAGAAGAACGGCCATGTCGTGAAACCAGAGTCAACCGGCGGACGCTTGTCCGTCAGATTATTGATGGCCATTGACGCTATGAGCTTATCGTCCAGGAATCGGTACGCAGCCGACATGTTGTATGTCGTCCATGTTCCAAGACGTGCTGTCTCCTGCCAGTTCGGCAGTGATCCCAGGCGATGCGCGTACAGGACTGTGCTGAACTTCTTGATGTTCCAACCCAGAGTCGCGTTGACAACACTGCGTGAGTTGAAGTTCTGCTTGTCGTCACGATAGGTTTCGTCGATCTCATCGAAGCTGAACTCCTGACGTGCGTCGCTTAGAACATGCGTGTAGCCGAGGTTCAGAGACCAGTCGCCGGCACTTTGGGTCTCGTAGGCCCAGTCCATGTTCATATCAATACCGTCCTGCTTGCGATAGGCCTGATTGATTCCGCCGGTTGTTATTACATCGAGGTCAGGAATGCCGCCGCCAGGGCCAGCTGGGTTACGTGCTACCCGAGCAAATGAATCCAGACAAAGTTGGGAACTTGGGTCGACTGTGCCGCCGTTCGTATCCTCGCCGAACTGACAGTCAGCCTCATCTCTCAGCAACTGTTGAGTACCAATGTCATTAACTGCGTTTTCCAGCTCGATTTCGTAGTAGTCAACCTGAATAGAGAAGTTACTGCCCGGGCTATAGACAAACCCAACGGTCAGGCTATTACCTTCTTCTTCCTCAAGGCCAATATTACCTTCCCGGATGCCGGCGAATTGAGACAATTCGCAGTCCAGCTCATTGTATTCAACGCCATTATCAATCGCGTCCTGTCGGCACTGATAAATATCGTCGGCCTGTCCAAAGTAACCGCTCTCATCCGCGAACAGGTAATGCATATCTGGCGCGCGGAAACTAGTGTTGTAACTGGCACGTAACAGCCAGGAATCAGTTGGGCGATATTTAATCCCAACGCCGTAGGTTGGCGCTCCGTCAACATCAGATTCATCGTCATATTGGTCGTAACGTACAGCGAAGTCCATTTCCAGCTGCTCAAGCAGTGGAACGATAAACTCGAGACCGACAGCATAACGGTCACGATCACCGCCACCACCAGTGCCACTGCGTCCCCACCAACCTGCGCCATCCTGATTCAGGAGACGAGAGTCAGGTGTGATCTGATATTCCTGACTCGAGTACTCAAGTATTGCGGAGAATTGCAATGCGCCGTGCTTCATTTCCATCAAATCGCCGTCAACCTGGCCGTAAGCCGACCATACGGACGCGTCGGAATCAGTAATTGAACGACCCATAACCGCATCTATATCGGCTTGCGTCAGAACATCGTAGGTATCGAACGACGCGGTACTTGCGTCAAACACGTCGAAGCAAGGACCATTTCCGGGTCCGAACAAACCGTCACAAACATCGATCATCGCTGTGCCACCGAACATGGCGTCGGCAACTTCTTCCTTGAAGCGATCCTGCTCCGAGTGGAAATCGTTGGTGCTATAGGAAAAACCAGCATCCCAGTTCCAGAAATTCGAGAAAGAACCTTCAAGACCCAATGTTATATGAGCTGCCGATTCTTCATACACGGTGTCCTGTGCGCCGGTCTCGTTCGGGTGAAAAACGCGCTGCTTGTAGATCCAGTCGCCCGTCCCACCTGAGGCATTGACAATATCCGCATCGAATTGATCGCCGCCCCAAAACATGTGGAAGCCTTCATTGCTGGCCGAGCTGTCCCAGTACATCATGTCTGTATAGAACGTCGTTGAATCGGTGAGATCGTACTTGAAATTCACATACGCAGAGGAGCGTTCGCGCTGATTCTGTATGGTCTCGTCACCAAAGTCATCGCGCCCGCAATACAGACCACTGCCTTCACGAAATACGTATTCATAAGGAACGCCTTCAGATTGCAAGCCGTCGCAAGCTGCCGCACCCGGATCATAGTAGTTGCCCGGATAGGGGTCAGGGCCTTCCCAGTCGTCTGGCGTTGGTGCGCCGTTGAATTGAGAAAGTATCAGGGTAGATCGTGTGAACGGCACTTTTCCCGCACTCTGCGGCGCGTCTTCAACCGAATCAAGGTAATCTCGGTCTCTACCATTAATCGCGTCGATATCCTGATACTCTGCCGCGACCGTCAATGATGCACGATCCCATTGCTTACCCCACACAAAATTGAGCATGGTCGAGTCGCCACCACCGTCTTTGGTTGTGCCTAATCGGGCGGTCACCGTTGGTGCGACGATATCTTCGCGCAGGATAATGTTGACAACACCAGCAACAGCGTCTGAACCGTAGACAGCTGATGCACTACCGGTCAGGACTTCGATACGCTCTACTGCCGCTGCAGGAATGGTCGCGTAGTTAAAGAAGTTGCTTGTACTGTTGTATGGCTGAGGGTAATCAGCGACGCGTCGACCATTGAGCAGTGTCAGCGTTCGTCCGCCACCCAGATTTCTGAGGTTCAATGACTGTGCATTTGGCGTGAACTGATTCGTAAAGGCTTCTGTCTGAATAGTACCCGTGTTCTGGGTCAGATTTTCAAGCGCCTCGTAAACCGTGGAGAAACCGCGTTTTTCAATATCTTCGCGAGTGATAACGACGACGGGCGATGGCCCTTCGACGTCTGTTCGACTAATGCGCGAACCGGTGATCTCTAATTTGCCAAGATCGGCCGCGCCTTGTGTCTCAGGGCCGTCTCCGGCAGCTTGATCTTCATCTTGTGCAAGAGTCGGTGTTGCAAAAATCAATGCTGTCACTGCGGTTACGCAGGCACACACAGATTTCGACTGTAACCAGTCTATAGACCTGTTCATGTTTGTATCTCCCTTATGCTTCACTACTGCTCGGAGACGTCTGTCACTGTTTGAGCACTTACGTATTGCCAAGTGAACAAAGCTAGCCGCGTCCCGAAATCGTATTATCGAATTTGAGTCGATCAAAACCTGATGCAAAAGCCGGTAATCTACGGATGTTGCCAAGTTACGACAGACCTTGCCGGCATCTTATCAGTGGCTTTTGTACATGTCTAACAATGAAAAGTAATTATGTTGTGGCTGCGCAACAGCTGAGTCCCGGCCGTTACCTGAATAATTCCGGATATGGCCGGTTTATGTTGAATGGGCAACACGGATTGTTGGCGAGCATGGATCAATCGACGTCAGGGCGCTTCCTTTAGACCAGTCTGTCTGCTATTTTTTGTGAGCGAGACTATTATTAAAGGTGCGATATCAGCACCTAATATATTAAGCATAAGGGGATTTGCATGGTTTGCGGCTCTATATCCGCCCGGCGTCGGCTGGCGCGGCGATTTTCGACTATCGCCTGCCTGACAACGACATTATTGACTGGAACCTCATTCGCGCAATCAGCCGAACAATTGCTGGCGCAAACAATTGACGAGCAGGCTAGCGTCGATACTGGCTCCCAGCAGTCGCAAATCCGCGTCGCGCAGCTTGATGAGCAGGCGAGTGAGTATTTTGGCGAGTTTCGCGTCGCATTGCAGCAGCTCGAGCGGCTCCGCATCTACAACGGCAATCTTGAGAACCTGATTGCGGACCAGGAGGCAGAAAAGGCCTCAATTGACCATCAGCTCAATGATTTTGGCGATATGGAACAAGGCATTGTGCCGCTGATGTACGACATGATCGCTGCGCTTGAAAAGCTCGTTGGCCTGGATATGCCGTTCTCGCAAGTTGAGCGTCACAGCCGAGTTGACCGACTTGCAGTCAATATTGATCGCGCTGATCTGACCGTATCGGAAAAGTACCGCCAGATTATGGAGGCCTACCAGATAGAAACGACCTACGGTCGTAACATCGAAGCCTACATTGGGTCCCTGCCGATCGACGGCGTGGATCGCAAAGTCGATCTCTTGCGGGTAGGACGAATTCTGCTCGCCTATCAGACGCCGGACCTTTCTCAGACCGGTTTTTGGGATACGGGCACGAACTCCTGGCAAGAGCTCGATAGTTCGTTTCGCCGCGCAATCACAGATGGTCTGAGGATCGCACGCAAGCAAGCCGCACCATCGCTGCTTGAGCTGCCACTGCCCGCAGCGGAGACGGCGCAATGAATCGACTAATAACCAGACTCAGCACCATTTCGATACTCGCTGCACTGTCATTTAGTGCACCCTCCACCGCTCAGGACGCCGTTAAGACCCTCGAGGAGTTGCTTAACGAAGTTCGCACCCAGGGTCAGCAGATAACCAGCGAAAATCAGGCACGAGAGCGAGAGTTTCGCCAGAATCGAGATCAACAGAAAAGTATGCTTGACGCCACACTGGCGCAGCTGCGTGCTGAGCAGGCGAAGAGCGAACGACTGAAAACGACGTTCGATACCAACGAACAGGAACTCGAAGACCTCAATGAAACACTGCGAATTCGCGTTGGCGACATGGGCGAGATGTTCGGCATCGTGCGTCAGGTTGCCAGCGAAACCAAAGCGACGATTGATGGCTCTTTGATTTCTGCACAACTTCAACGTAGCGATGTCGCAACCCGTCTCGCTGCGGCCACCGCATTGCCCTCAATCGACGATCTTCGTGCTCTGCAAGCGCTGTTGCTCGAAGAAATGATCGAGTCAGGCAAGATCGTCCGTTTCCAGACAGAAGTAGAAGATGCAGCCGGTGTCACTGCGACGCGGCCCGTCATTCGCGTGGGCGTATTCAATGTCATCGCTGACACTGGTTTTCTGGCGCACAACCCAGGCGACGGAAGTCTGAGTGAATTGCCGCGTCAGCCAGCACGCCGCTATGTCTCTGCGGCTTCTGACTATTTCGAAGCAATCTCCGGCACCGTTTCGATGGCCATCGACCCGACTCGGGGCAACCTGCTCAGTTTGGTTATTCAATCCCCAAGTCTGCTGGAGCAGATCAGTTTTGGCGGTGGGGTCGGCTATACCATTCTTGCGATGGGTGCGATCGGGCTCATCATTGCCTTGATGCGCCTGGTCACACTGCAGATCACGGCGAAACGAGTGCGGGCACAAACCAAAACGACGACACCATCGATGGATAATCCGCTGGGCAAGATCTACGCAGTGCTCGAAGCGAACCCGAATGCAACGCCTGAGGTGCTGGAACCAAAACTCGATGAAGCGATCATGCGTGAGACGCCGAAACTGGAACGTTTCCAACCGCTGCTGAAAGTCATCGCCGGCGTCGCGCCGCTGATGGGACTGCTGGGTACCGTGGTCGGCATGATCAAGACCTTCCAGACCATCACCCTGTTCGGCACGGGCGATCCAAAGCTAATGGCCGATGGTATTTCGCAGGCATTGATTACGACGGTAGAAGGTTTGATCGTTGCGATTCCGCTGGTATTTCTGCACTCGCTGATATCCGGGAGAAGCAAAGAACTCATCGAGATTCTGGAGGAGCAAAGCGCGGGCATGGTTGCACGAGCTACTGAAAACCGATGATCGACCTCGCCGCACCCTGGATCGCCATTCGCAGCTTTTTCGAGGCTGGCGGGGATGTGCTGTGGGCCATTTTCGTCGCCACGATTATCATGTGGACGCTCATCATCGAACGAATCTGGTTCATGCGCACCGCACTGCCTCCAATAATGGCGGCCGCGAACCGCGAGTGGCTTGAACGGCCGGACAAGTCGTCCTGGGCATCGCGACAAATTCGGCGGCAATTGATTTCTGAAATATCCATCGCCGCACATCACAATGTCGGCACGATTCAGGTCCTCATGGCGATCCTGCCGCTGTTGGGCTTGCTTGGCACGGTGACTGGAATGATCCGCGTCTTCAACGTTATGGCGCTGGCCGGAACGAGTAATGCAAGGCTCATGGCAGGTGGCGTCTCTGCCGCGACCATTCCCACAATGGCAGGTCTTGTCGCAGCGCTCTCGGGTTTGTACCTCGCCGTGTATCTAAAGCGGCGTGCTCAAAAGGCGACCTACCAGATTGCCGACACTTTGTCGGATGAGGACGTCTGATGCGACGTAAGCGTCAAGAAGCCGACGAGGCCATCATCAACATTACACCGATGCTCGACATCGTGTTCATCCTGTTGATCTTCTTCATCGTGACAACTTCGTTTGTCAAAGAGTTTGCGGTCGATATGAGTCGGCCGTCGAACGAACCGCCGAAGACGGAAAAGCTGTCCGACGTCATCTTTGTTCGCATAAACAACAACGGTGAGGTATTTGTCCGCGACCGACTGACAGATATACGCGCGGTAAAGGCCAACATCGTCAGCGGACTGGCACAGAAGCCGGACGCCTCTGTCGTCGTTGCTGCGGCGAGGAATGCTGACGTCGGTATTCTCGTCAGAGTAGTGGATCAGGCACGTGTCGCAGGAGCCCAGCAAGTGTCGCTGGTTTCGCTCTCGGAGTAGGCATGTCACAGCGCAGACGACAACGAGTTGAGGAAGAAAGCGACATCAACGTAACGCCGATGCTCGACATTGTGTTCATCATGTTGATTTTCTTCATCGTGACGACGTCATTCGTCAAAGAAACAGGTATCGATCCGATTCGACCTTCGGCACAGACAGCAGTCTCAAAACCGCGCGGCAACATCCTGATTGGTGTTGATATCGATGGTTATATCTGGGTTAACAAACAACGTGTCGAACTTGGTCAGATTCGCCAGATGGTTGAAGACGCGGTCAATCAGAATCCTGAAAGCTCTGCCATCATCATCGCCGACGAGAGTTCGGCTACTGGCGTGGTTATCGAAGTGATGGATCAGGTGCGCCTGGGCGGTGTCATCGATATCGCGGTCGCAGCCGAGCCGGAGTCGACCTGATGCGCTTGTTTACATCATCCTTGCTTGGAGTCGCAGTCGCTATCGCGCTGTTTCTGCTAATGAACCGGCTGATTTCCGGCGACCCGAGCGTCGATCGTAACCGTGAACAGGCCCTGCGTCTCGACTTTATTCAGGTTGATCAGGATGAGCTGGAAAACATTCGCGAGCGGCGCAAGCCACCCAAGCCGGAGCCGCCGAAAGAACCGCCGCCGCCACCCAAGCTCGAAATTCAAAATCAGGATCGGCCGCAACAGGACATGCCACGCATTGATATGCCGCGGATAAACGCGGGTCTGGCCGCCGGCGCGGGGCCATATCTTGGTAGCTGGTCCGCTGGAGATCCAACCGCGGAAGGCGATGTCATTCCAATCGTACGCATAGAGCCGCAGTTTCCACGCGAGGCCCTGATCGAAGGCATCAGTGGCTTTGTTGAAATAGAATTCACTATAGAGCCGGATGGTTCAGTATCCGACCCAAAAATCATCGATTCGCAACCACGGCGTATGTTTGATCGCAATGCAATTCGTGCGATATACAAATGGAAATTCAAGCCCCGTATAGTCGATGGCAAACCGGTCGCGCGGCGGGCAACTCAGCGACTCGAATTTAACGTGGCCGTGCAGTGATCGAATCATGAGAACTACGATTTTCCTACTAATTTCGCTTCTTCCGATCCTGTGTTTCGGTCAGGAAGAGCTCAACGACAACCGCGAGATTTTGAAGCGATCAGAAACAAGCGGCGCCATGTCCGAGATTGTCTACAGGCGGCTGACGGTTGTGCACGAACAAATGGGCGAGGACAAGCTTGACGACGCGATCAAGGGGCTGACGAAACTGGAAGGCCAGAACCTGAGTCGCTACGAAAAGGCACTCGTGCAGCAGACGTTCGGTTTCATTTACGCGCAGCAGGGAAACGAGGTTGAGGCAATCAAGAGATTCCAGCAAAGCCTCGCATCGGAAGCCTTGCCCGCAACAGCACATCAGGGAATGCTGTATTCGCTTGCCGGACTGCTTCTGGCGGAGCAAAACTATCAACAGAGCATCGACGCTGTGCGCGACTGGTTTCGCTACGAAGCGGATCCAGTCCCAGATGCCTACATGTTGATCGGATCGTCATTTAGTGAAATGCAGGAATTTCAAAAGGCGCTTCCCTACGTACTGAAAGCGATTGAAAAAGCAGATAAACCGCGCGAAAACTGGTACATGCTTGCGCTGGCAATACATTTTCAGGAGTCAAACTTCTCAGCGGCAGCCGATGTGCTGGTAACCATGTTGCAGTTCTGGCCTGACAATGTTCGCTATTGGGAAATGCTGTCCGGATGCTATCTTGAACTCGAGGACGACAAGCGCGCTTTGGACACGATGATGGTGTCATACAGTAACGGCATGCTAACCAAACCAATTCGAATCCGCGCAGCGGCCCAACTCAATCTGATGCGTGATACTCCGTACACAGCAGGAGTCATCCTCGAGGACGCTATCACTGACGGGCTACTAGAGGAAGACGAATCCACCCTGAAACTGCTCCTGCAGGCCTGGTTATCTGCGCGCGAATATGACCGCGCTGTAGATATCATAAACCGCCTTGGCAAGTACGCCGACGACGGTCAGTATTTCTTGCAAGCGGCACAAATCTACAGCGAGACCGGCGAGTGGCAAAAGGTGATAGACAATGCAGACAAGGCACTTGATGGCGGTATCAAGAACGACATCGATGCATTGATGTTGCAAGGCTCAGCCTATTCGGAGCTCGGCAAGCTGGGAGACGCTACGCGCATTTTTGGCGAGGTTCGCACAAAAGGTGACGCGGATGATCGGCGCAATGCCGACTCGTGGATCGCTTTCATCAGTGAAAAACGCAGTATGCACAACGCGCGCCTCGACTAGCCCTGCCTGCGGCTGCAAGGCAGTCGAATCAGGCAACAACCCTGTTGCGACCGCTGTTTTTGGCTTTATAGAGCCGCGTATCTGCGGCGCTTAGAATCGTCGTTCGCCGTGAGTCTTGACCGACGTCTGCCACCCCAAAACTGAGCGTAATTCTTAAGGGTTTCGTGTTGTGACAGGGAACCTCATCGAAGAGTGACGACCAATCTGTAGTCTCTATAGCCTGTCGAATCTGACCACAAATTTGTTCGGCGAAATCTGAGCTTGTGTCCGGAAAGCAGAGCAGAAACTCCTCTCCACCGTATCGCGCCACGACATCCGTCTTGCGACAACGATCTACCAGAAGCGTTGCGACGCGACGCAGTACTTCGTCGCCGACTGCGTGCGAGTAGCGGTCGTTGATTTGCTTGAAATAGTCAATATCTGCAAGCGCAATGGCCATTGGTCTGCCATGTCGCTGCGTCGCCTCGACTTCGCGTTGCAGGTAATCGTCGGCATAGCGTCGATTGAAGATTCCAGTTAGCGTGTCATGTGTTGCCTGCCGTTCCAGTTCGATGGTCTTGAGTTGTAATTCGTGGGTTCGCTCGGCAACGAGTGTCTTCAGCTTCAGTCGCATCTCTGCGAAGCGCTTGATGACAAACATGCCGACACTGAGCACTAGTAGCAGTAATGCGAATACAGGCAGCTCCATTCTCACGAACACCAACGCAACAACAACGGCGATCAGGACCGATGCCATTTCTATGGCGGTAGAGAAAAGGGTTAGTAGTTTAGCCGGGTCGTCCCCGCGTAGTAATAACAACGCCAGCATGCAGGCATCATTCATCATTTGCATGCCAAACATTAGCAATAACACCAGCCCGGCGGTCCGCAAGTCCAGCACGGCGAGTGGTACCTGACCGCCGAGGTACGTATAGAGAAATCCACCGAACAGAATGACGAATACCATCATTCCGGAATTCACCATGGATGCAGTCAGGACGGATCGCAGGGGCTCACCCTTGCTGAGCCTGTGCCAGGGATAAATCAGCGATGCAAGGCCATTGATTAGCGCCGCGTCGACCGGGCCAAGCACCAGAATACTCGCAACCTGGGCAACCCGATCAAAAGACACATGTCCGAAGTACGGGTGCGGATAACCCATCATGATAGTGAACAAGCCGAACGCGAGGAAGAATATCGCCGTGCCCGGCCCGTAATCTCCGCCAAGAAAGCCCTGCTTTGACACCAGCCAATAGAGCGCAACCGCAGCAGCAAGAAACAACACCAATCCATAGATCGTGTCGTTCCTGCTATTGGGCGACTGCCCGGCAGTTTCGCTTTCTATTGTTGCAGTATCCATAGCAGACCGATCATGCCGATAATGCGGCAGAGCTTATACCACGTGCTTCTCATATTCTTCACAAACACATTGACCAGATGTATTAGTGGGCCGCTTGCTAAATAAGGTGACACTCAGTCTCTACGGCCGCGCCGTCAACAAGGCGCGGTGCGAAGCCAATGGCCCAGTCCTTGGCAAGCAGCGCAACGCCGGTGACGGCGGCCGTACAGACCCGCTCAGCAGGCAGGACAGCCGCCAGTGCAGCGTTACCTTATTTAGCAAGCGGCCCACTAGGTACTAGCCCGAATTGTGGCGCGTGTACCCTGCGCAGATAATGACGCGGTGCTGTTTCACAAGAGTCAGCCAAGGCGACGAGATGACCACTCCTACGAGTAGAAATTCGCGCACGCTTACAGGCTATGCCGCTACTTTGCTCGAGTATCCGCAGTGGCTGATTGAGCGCGACGTTGATTTTACCGACTGCCATCAAGACGGCGCATATGATGAGTCGATTGAAAACTGCGCAAGCTGCCGGTTTGGTGACGGATGCCAATGGCTGCGACAGAACTCAGCGCCAGTTTCACGGCAGCCAGCTCTGGACGACCTCATGACCGCTCTGAAGTCGAGCATTCGATACGTTGAATCGAGAAATCAACACCCACGAAAATGTCATTGTCAGGCTTGCGCCTGGCTACACGAAGCCCGCCACTTTCTGCATACCCGCCAGTCCTGACGACGTCCAGAACCAACCCACACCGGCAAGATGTCATGCGATGGCATTCAGCCGCGTGATAGACCCTCTTGTCGTCATCTACGCGGCAATGGACGTTGGCGCCGCTGCACGCCCGCAGTCAGTTCGAACCACGCAAAAGTCGTTTGGCGGCTTGAGCGTGACATGCGATATGATCTCTTCTGGTCAGCAGGAGGCGAGATGAGCCAATTGAATTTATCCGGAAGCTGTCTGTGCGGTTCGGTGGTCTATGCAATCAGCGGCGACTCCATGCACTTTTTTCATTGTCATTGCCAACGCTGCCGTAAAGCGACCGGTACAGGTCACGCCAGCAACATCATCATGCGACCCGACAATGTCACCTGGACCGCAGGTGAAGAGTTGTTGACCCAGTTCAAAGTACCCGATGCGAAGCGATTCGCGACCGTATTTTGCAACCGATGCGGAAGCTCGATGCCACGTGTTGCGCCCGACATGAGCGTCGCCGTGGTCCCGGCCGGTACATTGGACAATGATCCCGGAATTGGACCGAGCGCGAGAATATTTCAGGACTCGAAAACTGACTGGAGTTGCGACGCCTCCGAAATACCGGTTTTTGCTACTTACCCGCCGGCCAATTGACGTGACGGACTACATCATTACCGCCAGAAACGTGAGGCGTGGCGAATTCGGTGCCGAACCAGGACCGACCCGGTTTTTGAAAGTGCCATCCAATCGAAAACCGCGGCCGGACCACGCTATCAAGCGCAGCGAATGACTCAGTGACGTCATGGCTCACGGGCACACCGGCCAGGACAGTCACACCGGCGACGATTGCGGCGAGATCGTGGTCTTCGTGCATGGCTACAACACGTCGCCAGCTGCGGTAGCTCGAAGGCACCGACAGCTGAAGAAGGACCTTGCGGCTACGAGCTACAAGTTTGTGTTAGTCAGCTATGACTGGCCGAGTGATGATCGCGCAATCAATTACCTCGAGGATCGCAGCGATGCGAAGCACACCGCACTGCGCATGGTTGACGATTGTATCGCCCTGCTCGCCGCAACCCAGTTTCGAGGTTGTAAATACAATCTACACATTGTCGCTCACTCGATGGGCGCCTATGTTGTTCGCGATGCTTTCGACGACGCCGATGATCGGCCGGCCATTGCGGCAAGCAACTGGACCGTATCGCAAGTTTGCTTTGTTGCCGCCGATGTATCCGCAGCATCGATGGCAGCGGATGATTCACGGTCGCGGTCCCTGTATCGACACTGCACACGATTGACGAACTACCAGAATCCGTTTGACCGGGCACTCAAGCTGTCCAATGTAAAGCGCGCTGGCGTCGCACCACGGCTCGGACGCCGCGGACGGCCCAACGTAAAA
>CAZGVL010000046.1:0-24654 GCA_964528965.1 uncultured Woeseiaceae bacterium | reverse complement strand
AACGAGGTAATCTGTCCCTCGGCATGCACTCAGAGTTTCGTGACCCACGTCGAAGCCATGTCACCCCCTGTGTTCCTTAAGTGTAGGGACTAATCGAGCAAAAACAATGTGGCTGCCGCACATTAAACACACTTAAGCATTATTCGGGGACTGTACAAACGAGATAAATGACATTAACTAACGTATATAACTATCTGTAATAAAACGTTAAGTTTTTAACATTCGTTCTTTTTGTCGCTGCCAATCTCGGTCCTTGTCGCTGGCGCGTTTGTCATGCTGCTTCTTACCTTTTGCCAGGCCGATGTCGAGTTTGGCGCGTCCTTTAACCCAATGCAGATTCAAGGGCACTAGTGTATAGCCCTTGCGATCGACCGCTCCGATCATGCGATCGAGTTCCAATCGATGCAGCAACAGCTTTCGATTGCGTGTCGGATCAGCATGCACGTGCGTCGAAGTCGATGTCAGTGGAGAAAAGTGTGCGCCGACCAGCCAGGCCTCACTTTTGTAGATCTGCACATAGCCTTCGGTGATCTGCGCTCTGCCGGCACGCATACTCTTAACTTCCCATCCCTCGAGGGCGAGACCTGCCTCAACGGTGTTTTCGATGAAATAGTCGTGCCTGGCCTTGCGATTGACGGCAATGACGTTGTCAGCGGGTTTCTTTGATTTGCTGTTGCTCATGGGATCTGATCTTCAGGGACTGGGGCGGGGCAAGGGTTGGCGGTGTGCGCCGCGATTATAAGGTCTCCGCAGCAAGTTTCATGGCTTTTCGTACTGAGCACCGAATAGCCGAACTGTTGTAAGCCTCCCGGAATTGTACGAGAATCCCGGCTTTCGTTGCCCTCAGAGAATAACAATGCAAAAAAATCAGGCTGCTGGCGAGTCGAAGCGAACGTCCCTTCACGGTCATTGGTCGTCCCGAATGGCGTTCATTCTGGCGGTCACCGGTTCTGCGGTCGGTCTGGGCAATATCTGGAAGTTTCCGTACGTCGCGGGCCAAAACGGCGGCGGCGCATTTGTCATCGTCTATTTGATTTGTGTCGTTGCGATCGGCATGCCGGTCATGATGTCCGAAATTCTCATCGGCCGACGTGGCCGGCGCAATCCGATAGCGACAATGGAGCTGTTGGGCAAGGAAGAGGGCAGCTCCGGAAATTGGCTTCTCGTCGGCATGCTGGGCGTCGTCGCCGGAATTCTTATTCTGTCGTACTACAGCGTGATAGCGGGATGGACGCTGGCGTATGTAGTGAAGAGCGCAAGTGGCGCATTCAGTGGCGCCAGCGCTGAAGCAATCAGCTCCCAGTTCAGCAGTTTTGTCAGTGACTGGAAATTGACCCTGCTCTGCCACACCTTGTTCATGAGTCTGACAATCGTTGTTGTGGCACGGGGTGTTGAGCGGGGACTGGAGCAGGCAGTTCGGTTCATGGTTCCGGCGCTCTTGTTGCTCATGCTTGCGCTACTCGGCTATTCATTGAATTCGGGATATTTCGGTGCGGGACTTGAGTTCATGTTTACCCCGGATTTCAGCAAACTAACCTGGGACAGCGTTCTTGCGGCAATGGGTCAGGCGTTTTTCTCGTTGAGTATCGGCATGGGCGCGATCATGGCGTACGGTGCCTACCTTCCTGAAGAAACGTCGATTATGGGCGCGTCGACTGCGGTGGTCGCTGCAGACACGGGCATCGCGATGCTGGCTGGTCTGGTAATTTTTCCGTTGGTTTTTGCGAACGGACTGGACCCGGCGGACGGACCGGGTCTGGTATTCGATACTTTGCCACTGGCGTTTGGGCAAATGACGGGCGGCGCGTTCTTCTCCACCGTGTTTTTTGTGTTACTCGCGTTTGCGGCATGGACATCAGCTATCGGTCTCATGGAACCTGCAGTTGCGTGGATGGTTGAGCACTTTAATCGCACACGTTCTCAGGCTGCGGTCATCGTAGGCGGCTCGATCTGGTTTTTGGGCGTTGGATCTGTCCTGTCCTTCAATGTTTGGTCAGACGCGGTTTTCTTCAAAGGTACGTTCTTTGATAATGTTGATTTTCTGACCAGTAATATCATGCTGCCGCTCGGTGGCGTGTTTATCACTATTTTTGCGGGCTGGGTGATGTGTCGAAACTCTACCGCTGATGAGCTGGGTGGCGCTGGAGGGATGTACAAACTGTGGCGATTCCTGGCGCGCTTTGTGGCGCCTATTGGAATCTTGTTCGTATTCTTGAAAGCCATAGGTCTTCTCGACTATCTGATAGAGCTCGCGCAGTAGGCGGGAGTTATATTCGCAACGAGGGGTTGCGCGAGATGCGAAAGGTCAGCCGCAGTGCGCTGGTGCCATATTCAGCAAGCGACATGTATGCGCTGGCAGCAGATGTCGAGTCCTATCCGGGTTTTCTGCCGTGGTGTAGTGGTGCCGAGATTCATTCTCGTGAAGGCGAAATTGTGGAAGCGACGCTCGAATTGCATAAAGGCGGCATTCGCAGAAGCTTTCGCACAAGAAATGTTCTGCGTGAAAACGACTCTATCGAAATTGCCCTGATAGGGGGGCCGTTCAAAAGCCTGTCTGGTGGCTGGCGCTTTTCCCCGTTGGGGGATTCAGGCAGCAAAGTCAAGTTGGAGATGGATTTCGAGTTCAAGAGCCGCAGCAGTGACTTTCTGTTCGGTTCCTATCTGGAAGATAGCTGCAATTCGTTAGTTGACGCGTTTACGCGACGCGCTGACGAGATTTACGGGCGTGCCCGATCAGCAGATAGCGATTCGACATGAGCGGCAACGAGATCGTCGTAGAAGTCGTCTTTGCAACGCCAGAGACTCAATCTCTAATCGAGTGCAACGTGGAGTCGGGCACGAGCGTCGCCGACGCGCTCGAACGATCAGGTATCTACGCTCTGTTTGCGGATGTTGAGCTTCGAGACTTGCCGGTCGGAATATGGGGGCGCCCGGTAGCTCGAGACAGACTTGTCCAGCACGGTGACCGGATAGAAATCTATCGGCTATTGGAAATTGATCCGCGCGAAGCGCGCCGTCAGCTGGCCGAAGTGGGTCGAACGATGGGCGAATCTGCAGGACGGCCGATTTCAGAATAGGGCGCAACTTACGCCCGTAGGCTCTGCGACCTGTCTACATGTCAGGGTTGAGTGGCTGATCCTTTCGAATTTCGATGACCTTTTCGCCCTCAAAAATGATTGAGACCCAGCGCGTAAATGTCACATCCTCGCGTCCGATTCTGAAGTAGTAGGCGTAGTCCCACCGGTCGGTGTGAAATGGATCGTCAATCATAGGCGTACCGAGCAGAAATCGAATCTGGTTTCGTGTCATCCCGACTTCCGCCTGATCAAGGTCTTCCTGCTTGATGAGGTTGCCTTGAGAGATATTCTGACGGTAGACGCAGCCGCTGGTAACCGTCATGCTGACAAATGCCAGGAGTATTAGGGGTAATAGTTTGCGCATAGCTAGGTGTTGGACGTTCATCGCTGTAATTAATTCCGTGACACAAAATCGGTCAGCCGCTAGAGCCGGGCTGTCATCTGCGTCATAATAGGCGCGAATCATACCTTCTTGCCCAACGACACGATAGCCGAATTATTTTGGCTCTTACGCAACCAGAGAGTACCCATGGAGCAGCGCAACGAATTACGCAAGGCTGGGCTGAAAATTACGCTGCCACGCCTGAAAATACTGGAAATCCTCGAACAATCGAGTATGCGGCATCTCAGTGCTGAGGACCTGTACAGGGAATTGCTCGATAGCGGAGAGGATATTGGCCTCGCGACCGTTTACCGGGTTTTGACCCAATTCGAGTCGGCAGGTCTGGTTACGCGGCATAATTTTGAAGGTGGCCACTCGGTATTTGAACTTGATGATGGCGGTCACCACGACCATATGGTGTGCGTTGATAGCGGCGAGGTTATTGAGTTTGTCAGTGAGGACATCGAGCGCTTGCAACACGAAATAGCGAAGGAGTACGGCTACGAACTCCTGGACCACAGTCTTGTTCTGTATGTGAAGCGCTCAACCGAACAGCCTGACGACTAGCGAATCAGGCGCTCTTTCTCGATGCTCCGGCGAGCATCTCTGTTGCGTGTTCAATGGTCTTCTGGGTGATTTCGACGCCGCCCAGCATGCGAGCCAATTCATCGATGCGTTCTTCCCGGCTAAGCGCATTTACGCCGGTTCGCGTTGCCTTGCCATCGGATACTTTGCTGATACGAAAGTGCTGATCGGCGAGACTCGCGACTTGAGGCAAGTGGGTCACGCACAAGACCTGCCGGTCATGTCCGATTTCGCGCAAACGACGTCCGACCATTTCGGCGACGCCACCACCAACTCCACTATCCACTTCATCGAATATCATCGTAGGAATAGCGCTGCAATTGCTGGCGATGACTTGTATCGACAGGCTCATTCGAGATAATTCGCCTCCAGAGGCGATGCGAGACAATGGCATTAGTGGTTGGCCGGGGTTCGCACTGATCAGGAATTCGATATTGTCCATGCCCCACGGGCGGCAATCGTCTTCAGCTCGAGCAGATACCGCAATCGAAAACTGCCCATCTGGCATACCCAGTCCAGACATTGCATCGGTCACCGCTGCGGAGAATTTGCGAGCTGTCTTGCCGCGACTCTTGGACAGGGCAGAGGCGAGCCGCCGGTAGCTGGCTTCTGACGTTGCTACTTGTTCTTCCAGTTCCTTGCTGCGCTCATCAGCATGGGTGATTTCTTCATGCTCAGCATTGAGCCGCTCACGAAGTTCGGCCAGTGCACTTGCTTCCACTCGGTGTTTTCGAGCGACCGCTGTGATGGCATCCAGTCGTTCCTCAATCCAGTCTCGGCGGGCAGGATCCATATCCACAGACTCGCTGTAGCGTCGCAGAGAATCAGTCGCTTCACTGGCTTGAATGCTAGCTGATTCGAGCATCTCGAGAGAGGACCTCAGTTCGTCGTCATATTCGACCAAATTGCTGATTGCCCGCGATGCGTCTGCCAGCGACTGATTGACATTGCCCGCATCATCTTCATCGAGGCTGTTCAGTGCACTGGAAATCCCCTCCGCCAGCCGACCGCTATTCTGCAGCTTCTGCCGTTCGGCCTGTAGTGAGGCGATCTCATCATCAGCAACGTTGAGTGACTGCAGTTCCTGTAACTGAAACGCCAATAGATCGAGGCGTGAATCACGATCGGCATCTGCATTTTGTAGTTGTTCCAATCGTTCGCGCAGATCGTGCCAGGTCTGAAACGCCAGTTCGGTCTTTGCCCGTTGCGGCAATAGACCACCAAATTTGTCGAGGAGATCGCGTTGAATGCTCTTGCGTCCCAGCGACTGGTGGAAATGCTGTCCGTGAATATCCAGCAACAATTCCCCGAGCGTCTTCAATTGCTGGAGCGGCGTGGAATTGCCATTTATGAAAGCGCGCGATCGTCCATCGGCAGCGATAACACGGCGCAGAAGGCATTCGTCATCCTGGTCCAGGGCGTGCTCTGCAAGCCATTTTCGGACATCCGGTAGACCGGAAATATCGAATTCCGCACTGAATTCTGCTCGTTTCGCGCCGCTGCGGACCAACTGGCTTCCTCCGCGCTCGCCAAGGACGAGCCCAACCGCGTCGACCAGAATGGATTTGCCAGCGCCAGTTTCTCCGGTGAGTACGGTCATTCCAGGCAGCAATTCGACCGATATCTGGTCAACAATTGCGAAGTCACGAACTTGTAAGTTGATAAGCATGATCTAGTCGGTTCGGGGCAGGTTATCGCGCACCCGGCTATCCCGACCCCAGAATAGTTTTGACCTTAGAATTTCATAGGAATCATAACCAGGCGGGTGAATGAGTGTGATCTTGCTCTCCGATGCGCTAATGACCAGCCTATCCTCTGGTCCAATCGGTCCCAGTGATCGGCCGTCGATGACGACCTCTGCGCTGGTCTCTTCACGCTCAAGCATGCGCACTTCTATCGGGTTGCCAGCAGATACCACAACAGGTCGGTCTGTCAGCGTGTGCGAGCAAATCGGCACAACGACGAAGGCTTCCAATTGCGGTTCGATAATGGGGCCGCCGCAGCTCAGTGCATAGGCCGTCGATCCGGTCGGCGTAGCAACAATCAGCCCGTCTCCGGAGTGCGTGTTCACATAAGTGCCACCAACCCGGGTTTCAAAATCAACCATGCGGCCTGTATTGCATCGTTGCAGAACGACATCATTAAATGCTGTATCTGTTGTCACGTTCCCACTGTGGTCGATCAGATCCGCTTGCAGGAGTAGTCGTTGGTCAAGCGAGTAGTTGCCTTTCAATATGTGCTCGACGCTCGCCAGCATTTCGTCGGGAGTGACATCGGCAAGGAAGCCAAGGCGGCCTCTGTTGACACCAAGCAATGGTGTGCCGCTCTCTCTTGCATGGCGCCCGGCATACAGCAATGTGCCGTCACCACCGATTGCTATGATGAGATCGGCGTCGGCGGCCAGTTTCGATTCGGCGACCCGGGTTACAGCGATATCGAGTGTTAAGTCATCAACGGCGAGAACTTCAATACCACTTTTTGTTAAATAGTCGACGAGTATCGACATCGCTTCAGCGACACGAGAATCTTCATATCGGCCGAGGATCGCGACTTTCTTGAAATTGATGACCATTGTTCGTTTGCTTGCCTCAAGGTTTCGATGCCAGGGTCAGCAGCATATGGGTACGCAAAGAATGATTGTGACAAACCCTTGACCGACCGCCAAGCCATTGCTAGCGTGTCTGCTTGTACATTATCACAGTCAGCTACTCCCAACTTTTTTGCGTTTCTAGCGAATGTCTGCAGAAGTAGTCAACAAGCTTCCCAATGATCGTGCCCAACACCTGTTGCGCGCGCTTGTGCAGCGCTATATCGCAGAAGGCCATCCGGTCGGTTCACAGACCTTGCTCAAGGACTCGGGTTTGGACCTGAGCCCGGCCACGATTCGCCACGTTCTGTCAGATCTTGAGGGAATGGGGTTAGTCTCTGCACCGCATACCTCTGCGGGTCGAATTCCAACGGCGAAAGGGTATCGAATGTTCGTCGATACTTTGGTTCGCTATCGTCAGCCGAAAAACGTCGATCTGCAGAAGCTACGCAGCGAGCTACGTGAAAATTGCGATGATTCTGATGCGCTTATCAATTCCGTATCCAGCATGTTGTCCGAATTCACGAGTCTTGCCGGTGTAATTACGGTTCCACGAGGGCAGCATGCGACCTTGCGGCAGATCGAATTCTTGCCACTGTCGGACAAGCGAATTCTTGCGATCCTTGTTATTAATGACCGCGAAGTGCAGAACCGAATATTGCATGTCGACCGAGACTACACCGCATCTGAATTGCAACACGGTGCCAATTTCATCAATGAGCACTACACCGGTATCGACTTGTCGCAGGTTCGGGACCGCATTCTTGAGGACCTCGAAAGTACTCGAGACTCCATGAACCAGACAATGCACGACATCATCGCGGTCGCGCATACTGCGGTGGATGAGGCGGCAAACCCTGGTGGCGAGTTCATCATGGCCGGTGAAACCAAACTCATGAATTTTGCAGAGTTATCCGACATTGACACTCTTCGAAGGCTGTTTGATACCTTTTCCAAGAAGCGAGTGGTGCTCGATTTGCTTGATCGCAGCATCAACGCAGATGGGGTTCAGATCTTTATAGGCGGCGAGTCGGGCTACGGAATTCTTGACGATTGCAGCGTGGTAACTGCGCCGTACCATCTTGACGACGATACTATCGGCGTACTGGGGGTAATCGGGCCCACACGAATGGCCTATGACCGCGTTGTGCCCATTGTGGATATTACAGCGCGATTGTTAGGCAGATCCCTCGACCTGTAGCGAGGCGTCAATCGGGCCATCTGGCCGCATATCAGCAGAAATCTCCCATCTGCTCTTGATATTTCTTCCCGGAACCCCACTCTCCGAACATCTTTTTAGCAGGAACCGCGAGAGTCGTGGCCTGACAGCATGTGGAGCTCGAAAGTATGAACGGACAGCCCGATCACCCTGAGGTCGAATTGGATGCCATGGATGAAGTGTCAGGCCAGGAGGACTCGGTCTCGGAGCAGCCAGATCAGGACCCTGCCGAGCAAGGTGTAACCATTGAAGACTGGCAGGCCAAGGCTGATGAGAACTGGAATCTGTACTTGCGAGCAGTTGCCGAAGCCGAAAATACGCGCAAGCGTGCGCAACGTGATGTTGAGCACGCCAGAAAGTACGCGTTGGAGGGGTTTGGCCGCGACATGCTTGCAGTAGTGGACAGTCTGGAGATGGGGCTGGCGGCCGCTGCGGCCGAAGATGCGGGCGTAGATACCCTGAAGCAGGGCAGCGAAGCGACGCTGAAGCTGCTGCGAACCACCCTTGAGCGATTTGGCCTGGCGGTGATTGATCCAGAGGGTGAACCCTTCAATCCCGAATGGCACGAGGCCATAAGCATGCAGCCAGCTGCCGATGCGGAGGCTGGGTCAGTCTTGCAGGTTGTGCAAAAAGGCTACTCGCTAAATGGGCGATTGTTGCGGCCAGCGTGCGTGATCGTTGCGGCAGATGAGGTATAGAGCCTGACTGTCGATAGCAAGGAAATAATGGATTTTGGCTTGAAACGCGTGGCGTAGGCCCCACTTATCAGCAAGTTTCGTAGTAACTATTTAAAGAATTTGGAGTAAATGGATTATGGGTAAAGTCATTGGTATCGATCTGGGTACCACCAACTCTTGCGTAGCAGTAATGGAGGGTGGTGTGCCCAAGGTCATCGAAAACAGCGAGGGCGACCGTACTACCCCGTCGGTTGTTGCGTTTACTAAAGATGATCAAGTGCTCGTCGGACAGTCGGCAAAACGCCAGTCGGTGACAAACCCGACCAATACGCTGTTCGCCGTAAAACGCCTGATTGGACGTCGCTTTGAAGACGACGTCGTACAGCGTGATATGGATATGGTCTCTTACACTATTGCAAAAGCCGACAATGGCGATGCGTGGGTAGAGGCGCTGGGTAAAAAGATGGCGCCCCCTGAGATTTCAGCTCGCGTGCTGATGAAAATGAAGAAGACCGCCGAAGACTATCTTGGCGAGGCAGTGACAGAAGCCGTGGTGACGGTTCCTGCCTACTTCAATGACTCGCAGCGGCAAGCGACTAAAGACGCAGGCAAGATTGCTGGTCTGGACGTTAAGCGCATCATTAATGAGCCGACTGCGGCAGCCCTTGCTTACGGCATGGACAAGAAACGCGGTGACGCGAAGATCGCGGTATTTGATCTCGGCGGCGGTACTTTCGATGTCTCGATTATTGAGATAGCCGAAGTTGATGGCGAGCATCAGTTCGAAGTGCTCGCGACCAACGGCGATACGTTCCTTGGTGGCGAAGATTTCGACATGCACATCATCGAATATTTGGCGGCTGAATTTGAGCGTGAGAGCGGTGTGGATATCAAGAAGGATCCGCTGGCGATGCAGCGCCTGAAGGAAGCGTCAGAGAAGGCCAAGATTGAGCTGTCTTCGCAGCAGCAGACTGAGATTAACCTGCCGTACATTACCGCTGACGCAAGCGGTCCGAAGCATCTCATTATCAAGCTTACGCGGGCAAAACTGGAGTCACTCGTTGAATCTCTGATCGAGCGGACGCTGGAGCCGTGCAAGATTGCGCTTAAGGATGCGGGTCTCAAGGTCAATGAGATTGATGATGTGATTCTTGTCGGCGGCCAGACGCGTATGCCGAAGGTTCAGGAGGAAGTGCAGAATTTCTTCGGTAAGGAGCCGCGTCGTGACGTGAATCCGGATGAGGCTGTTGCATTAGGCGCAGCGATACAAGGTGGTGTTCTGGCAGGTGACGTCAAGGACGTACTGTTACTCGACGTTACGCCGCTGTCGCTGGGAATTGAGACGCTTGGTGGCGTTATGACCAAGTTGATCGAGAAGAACACGACGGTTCCTGCGAATGCTGAACAAGTATTCTCGACGGCTGACGACCAACAGACTGCTGTAACGATTCACGTCCTGCAGGGCGAACGTGAGCGTGCGCTTGACAACAAGTCGCTCGGTCGTTTCGATCTTGCTGACATCCCACCGGCACGACGTGGTATGCCACAGATCGAGGTGACATTCGATATCGACGCAAACGGCATTCTCAATGTTTCGGCAAAAGACAAGGCCACTGGCAAGACTCAGACGATCGTGATCAAGGCGTCAAGCGGTCTTTCAGATGAAGAAGTTGAAAAGATGGTTGCCGATGCAGAAAGTCATGCCGAGGACGATCGAAAGTTCAGAGAACTGGTTGATGTTAGAAACCAGGCTGATGCATTGATCCATGCGTCTGAGAAGACATTGGAAGAGCTTGGCGAGAAGGCGACCGGTGAGGAGCGATTAAGCGTTGAGAACGCGGTATCGGATCTGAAGGCGGCGCTCGAGTCGGATGACAAGGAGGCTATTGAGGCCAAATCAGCAGCCCTTGCTGAGACATCGGGTACTCTTGCGCAGCGGCTCTATGCTGAGCAGGCCGAAGCCGGGGCAGAGGGTTCCGACACCGGCTCTTCAGGTGATGATGTCGTTGATGCGGAATTTGAAGAAGTCGATAGTGAAGACAACGACAAATCAACGAAATCTGACTAAACCCTGCTAAATGTTGGACATACTGGGCGCCGCATGCGGCGCCCGGTTTTTAAGAAGCTAAAAACGCTATGGCAAAACGCGATTATTACGAAGTACTTGGTGTCTCTAAGACTGCCACTACTGCCGAGATTAAGAAGGCGTATCGCCGTCTTGCTATGAAGCATCATCCGGATCGAAACAAGGATGACGAAAGCGCTGAGGCGAAGTTCAAGGAGGCGAAGGAAGCCTACGAAGTCTTGAACGCTGCCGAAAAGCGGGAGACCTATGATCGTTTCGGTCACGATGGCTTGAGTGCTGGTCAGGGCGGTGCGGGCGGATTTGGTGGAGGCGCAGAAGGCTTTGGCGACATCTTTGGTGATGTTTTCGGCGATATATTTGGGGCCGGCGGCCGCCGTGGCGGCAGCAGTCAGGTATTCAGGGGCGCTGACCTGGGCTACGAATTACGCCTGGACCTGGAAAAAGCCGTTAAGGGCGAATCTGTAACCATTGATGTTCCAACGCAGGTAGCTTGTGAGCCCTGTGATGGAAGCGGCGCCAAGAAGGGCTCGAAGCCCGAGAGCTGCACTACCTGTGGCGGTGTTGGGCAGGTACGGATGCAGCAGGGCTTCTTTTCGATTCAGCAGGCCTGCCCGGCGTGTAAGGGAGCCGGAACAGTCATTTCAGATCCTTGCGCAGATTGTCACGGTCGCGGGCGCGTCAGAAAAACCAAGACCCTGTCAGTCAAAGTGCCGGCTGGCGTTGACGATGGCGATCGAATTCGCTTGACCGGTGAGGGTGAGGCGGGACGCAGCGGCGGTCCGGCCGGTGATCTCTATGTAGAGATCCGGGTCAACGAACACAAGATATTTACTCGCGAACACGCCGACCTGGCTTGCGAGGTGCCGGTGAGCATGGCAACAGCTACTCTTGGTGGCGATGTAGAGCTACCGACTTTGAATGGCAATGTTTCGCTGAAGGTGCCCGCGGGCACGCAGTCGGGCAAGGTGTTTCGGTTGCGTGGCAAGGGTGTGATTACGGTCCGTGATCCGCGCAAAGGTGACCTGTTCGCAAAAGTTGCTGTAGAGACGCCGGTTAGTCTCACCGCAGAGCAGAAAGAGCTTCTGCAAAAGTTTGAAGCGTCCATTCAAGCCGGCGGTGAAAAACACAGCCCTCGAGCCGGTGGCTGGCTCGACAGTGTGAAACGGTTCTTCGACCGAATCAGCTAGCTGGCGCAGCCGACAAATAGCTGTTTAATTAGCTGACGGTCTGCCGTAGTCTTGCGGCACGTGCATTTCACAAAGGGCGCTGCTCATTAAGCCACTCAGTATTGGTATTCTCGGCGCGGGTCGTATGGGGCAAGCGGTCGCACAATCAATTGCGGCTCAAGAAGATCTCTCGCTGGCCTGTATATGGGTTCGAAATAAACAGAGTTGTGTTGATCTCCCATTTGCAGACGATCATATCAGCAGTGATATCGACCAAATTGCGTCGATTGCGAGTGTGCTTGTCGATTTCAGTTTGCCGGAAGCGTCTGCACAAATATTGAATGCCGCTGTTAATCACAACAAACCGATTGTCTGTGGCGTGAGTGGTTACGGTGTTGAGCAAATGGCGATGCTGGACGATGCTGCCAGACAGATACCTGTCGTGTATGACCGCAACATGAGCATTGGCGTCGCCGTGCTTGATGAACTGGTTCGATTGGCTGCTGTGTCGCTGGGAACGTCGTTCGCCGTTGAGATACAAGAGACCCATCACGTTCACAAGCAAGACGCGCCATCGGGAACGGCACTAAAGCTTGGTGAGGCGATCGCTCAGGCGAGGGGGCAGAATTTTCAGGATGTTGCCTGGTATGCGCCAGATGCCGGGGCAAGGGAGATTGCCGATGGCGACATTCGATTCGAGGTTGAGCGACGTGGAGAGGTTCCGGGAGATCATACGGCGAGTTTTCGTTCAGCCGCGGAAGAGCTGACATTGACGCACAGTGTAAGCAGCAGGGATGTGTTTGCCGCCGGTGCGCTGCGTGCGGCCCGATGGATTGCCGATAAGAATGCCGGCCGCTATTCGATGAGGGACGTCCTTTTCGGCAAATAACGACAAATAGGCGAGAAAAAAGCAGGGTGGAGTCTGGCGCGACAAGGTTCGCTTCAGTAAACTAGTCCGGATCGCTGAGCGGTCAGCGAATTCACGAGCGGAAGGCGCCAACCTTCCGCTTTTGTGCATCTGCACCATCGAGACAGCAGTGTCTGTGGCGCAGAGCGGCGATCACGCTGATCGGCTGGCGATCTTGGATGTTCACATTATCGAGGATCGCAATTGGAAACGCCTGCAATTTTGGCACTTCAAGACGGAACGACATTTCGCGGAATCTCAGTCGGTGCTGAAGGCCAGACGATTGGGGAAGTGGTGTTCAATACGGCAATGTCAGGTTATCAAGAGATCCTGACCGACCCGTCCTACTGCCGCCAACTGGTGACCTTGACCTATCCCCATGTCGGTAATACCGGCACAAACAGCGAAGACATGGAGTCCTCAAATGTGCACGCATCGGGCCTGATAATCAGAGACAGTTCCGGCGTTGCCAGCAATTATCGATCTGAAAGGACTCTGGCAGAATTTCTGCGGCAATCGAGTACCGTTGCGATAGCCGATATCGATACCCGCAAGCTGACGCGGATAATTCGCGAAAAAGGGGCTCAGTCCGGTTGCATCATGACCGGTGATGCGAGCGCCGAAACGGCCATCAAACACGCCCGCAAGTTCCCGGGGATTGCCGGCGTGGATCTCGCTAAATTCGTGTCAACCAAGCAACCCTACCAGTGGTGTCAGGGTACGACTTTTGGTCGCCGCGCCAGCATTCTCAGTCGCAGAATCGCCCCCTACCATGTGGTGGCCTACGACTTTGGAATCAAACGAAATATTCTTCGCCTGCTGTCGGATCTCGATTGCCGCATGACCGTTGTACCGGCCAGGACGACTGCGGAGGAGGCGTTGGCGCATGCTCCGGATGGCATATTTCTATCCAATGGCCCAGGCGATCCTGAACCTTGCGACTACGCAATTGCGGCTATCCAGGATTTTCTCGGCGCGGGCATACCGATTTTCGGGATTTGCCTGGGGCATCAGCTGTTATCGCTGGCCGCAGGTGCGCAGACTGAGAAAATGAAGTTCGGCCACCACGGTGCTAACCATCCGGTGCAGAATCTCGCGACCGGGCAGGTGATGATCACAAGTCAAAATCACGGCTTCGCTGTGGACGAGACCAGTTTGCCTGATAACGTTGAGACGACTCACCGGTCGTTGTTCGATGGCACTTTGCAGGGCATCGCATTCAAGGAAAGACCTGCATTCGGATTTCAAGGGCATCCCGAAGCAAGCCCGGGCCCACACGATGTCATGCCGCTGTTCGAGGGGTTTATCCAGGCCATGGATGACCAAAAGCGTTCGACGACGCGCACTGTTCTATCAACATGATTAACTATATAAAACAATTAACTAAAGAAGTTAGTTAATGTCAATTCTTCGTAAATTAGTCGCGTAACCTATTCATGCCAAAACGTACAGACATAGACAGTGTCCTGATTATCGGTGCCGGACCCATTGTAATTGGCCAGGCGTGCGAGTTCGATTATTCGGGGGCGCAGGCTTGTAAGGCGCTTAAGGAGGAGGGTTACCGGGTCATTCTGGTTAACTCAAATCCGGCGACCATCATGACGGATCCGGGAACGGCAGACGCGATTTACATTGAGCCCATTCACTGGACCGCTGTGGAGCAAATCATAGCAAAGGAACGTCCGGACGCATTGTTGCCGACAATGGGTGGACAAACGGCATTGAATTGCGCGCTCGACCTTGTTCGCGAAGGTGTATTGGCCAAGTACAACGTTGAGATGATCGCAGCCTCCCGCGAAGCCATCGATATGGCGGAGGATCGAGATCTGTTCCGCAAGGCTATGGCTGACATTGGCCTGGAATGTCCACAAGCGGAGATCGCACATACGCTCGAAGAAGCGCTGGAGAAGCAACAAGTTGTTGGCTATCCGACCATCATCAGGCCGTCATTCACGATGGGCGGAAGTGGCGGTGGAATTGCCTACAACCGGGATGAATTCGAGACGATTGTTTCCCATGGTCTGGAAATGTCCCCAACGACCGAGGTTCTCTTAGAGGAATCGGTAATCGGTTGGAAAGAATTTGAAATGGAGGTCGTTCGGGACCGCAATGATAATTGCATCATTGTCTGTGCGATCGAAAACTTCGATCCGATGGGGGTGCACACCGGTGATTCGATTACCGTTGCACCCGCACAAACACTGACGGACAAAGAATATCAGCGTTTACGCAATGCTTCGATCGACGTGCTGCGCAAGATCGGCGTCGAAACGGGTGGCTCAAACGTGCAATTTGCGATCAATCCGGAAGATGGCCGAGTTCTGATCATTGAGATGAACCCGAGGGTTTCGAGGTCATCGGCATTGGCGTCGAAGGCAACCGGGTTTCCGATTGCCAAAGTGGCGGCCAAATTGGCGATTGGCTACACACTCGATGAGCTCAAAAACGATATTACCGGCGGCGCTACGCCGGCCTCGTTTGAGCCGACGATAGACTACGTTGTTACCAAGATTCCCCGCTTCACGTTTGAAAAGTTTCCGGGAACAAGCGACAGACTGACAACGCAAATGAAGTCAGTCGGCGAAGTTATGGCTATCGGGCGTACCTTTCAGGAGTCGCTGCAGAAAGCACTGCGTGGTCTCGAAATAGGTGTCGCGGGTCTTGACGAGTTGGCCGGGCCGATCGTCACCGAAACAGACAGGGATCAGCTACGGCAGGAACTGCGAATGCCAGGTGCACATCGTATCTGGTATGTCGCTGACGCCATGCGACAGGGCTTTACGTTTGACGAAGTTGCGAAATTATCTGGAATCGATCCATGGTTTCTTGCCCAGATTGAAGATCTCTTGAACGTCGAAGCGCAGGTTCGGGCCGGTTCTCTCGCGGCTCTGGATGCAACGGTATTCAGGTCGCTGAAGCGAAAAGGGTTTGCCGATGCGCGAATCGCGATGCTCTTGGGTGTTGCGGAAAAGGTCATTCGTCAAAAGCGTATTTCTCTGGGCATTCGCCCTGTATTCAAGCGAGTGGATACCTGTGGCGGAGAGTTCGCAACTTCGACAGCCTACCTCTATTCAACATACGAAGATGAGTGCGAATCAGAGCCATCGGACAATCCAAAAATCATGATCCTCGGCGGCGGTCCAAATCGCATTGGCCAGGGCATTGAATTTGACTACTGTTGCGTGCACGCGGCATTCGCGCTCAAAGAGCTCGGCTATGAAACGATCATGGTTAATTGTAATCCGGAAACCGTATCGACCGATTACGACACCTCTGATCGGCTCTATTTTGAATCGCTGACTTTCGAAGACGTGATGGAAGTTATTGAGAAGGAACAGCCGCGCGGCGTTATCGTGCAGTACGGTGGGCAAACCCCATTGAAGTTGGCGCGTGAGCTCGAAGCGGCGGGTGCGCCAATTATCGGCACATCGCCGGACTCGATCGATCTGGCCGAAGACAGGGAGCGATTTCAACAACTTGTTGAGTCTCTGGAGCTTAAGCAGCCTGCAAATCGCACTGCCCGCGATAAGACTGAAGCGGTTCGATTGGGTGCGGAAGTCGGATTTCCGCTCGTGGTCAGGCCGTCCTATGTACTGGGCGGGCGAGCGATGGAAGTTGTTCACAACGTAGAGGATCTTGCCATCTACATGGATGCGGCGATAAACGTGTCCAATGACAGCCCTGTCCTCCTGGATCGGTTTCTGGATCTTGCCATCGAGGTTGATGTTGACTGTGTTTGTGATGGTGAACGCGTTTTGATCGGCGGAGTGATGGAGCATATCGAGCAGGCTGGCGTGCATTCAGGAGATTCAGGTTGCTCGCTGCCGCCATTTTCCTTGTCGCAGGAGCTGCAGAAAGAAATGCATGCCCAGGTTGTCAAGTTAGCGAAAGGCCTGAATGTGATTGGCCTGATGAATACGCAGTTCGCAATACAGAACAACATCGTTTATCTGCTGGAGGTCAATCCTCGTGCATCGCGAACCATTCCATTTGTGTCGAAAGCGATTGGTGTGCCACTGGCTAAGATCGCGGCCAAAGTTATGGTTGGCGAGTCGCTGGCGAAACAAGGTTTCGTGAATCAGAGGGTTCCGGAGTATTTTTCAGTTAAGGAAGCGGTATTCCCATTTGTGAAATTCCCGGGCGCCGATCCGATTCTGGGCCCGGAAATGAAGTCGACGGGCGAGGTAATGGGAATAGGGCGCTCGTTTGGTGAGGCCTATGCAAAAGCCCAGTTGGCATCAGGTGTGGTGTTGCCGCGCCAGGGCGTGGCTCTGTTGAGCGTGCGTGATCGAGACAAAGAAGGCGCAATCAAGCTTGCGAAGATTCTTATTGAGCGCGGTTTCGATCTGATTGCGACACATGGCACAGCCCAAAGTCTCGCGACTGCCGGCGTGTCCTGCCGCAGGGCGAACAAGGTTCGCGAAGGGCGGCCACATATTGTGGACATGATTAAAAACAGCGAGATCGATTTGATCGTCAATACTACTGAAGGCAAGCAGGCGATCAATGAGTCATTATCGATACGCGCCGCCGCTGTTCGAAAAGGTGTTACGTACTACACGACGTTGGGAGCAGCGATCGCCACCTGTATTGCGATTGAACACCTGGATAACAGTGACGTTAATCGGTTGCAGGATTTACATAAAGAGGTAGCAGTATGAGTAAGGTGCCAATGACGGTGCGGGGGCACGAGCTTTTGCAAGCGGAGCTACACGAGCTTAAGCGGGTACAAAGGCCGGCTGTTATTCAAGCCATATCCGAAGCGCGCGCGCACGGCGATCTCAAGGAAAATGCCGAGTACCATGCCGCCAAAGAGCAACAAGGCTTCATCGAAGGCCGAATCAAGGATATTGAGGGTAAGCTCTCCAATTTGCAGGTGATTGACGTTACTTCGATTGACGCGAGAGGCAAGATTATTTTTGGCGCAACCGTAAAGATGCTTGATGACGCGACCGAGAAAGAGATCACCTACAAAATCGTCGGGGAAGATGAGGCCAATATCAAGACCGGGTTGATCTCATGCACGTCACCCATTGCGCGTGCCATGATTGGGAAAACCGAAGGCGACGAAATCGCATTCTCGGCGCCGGGCGGAGAAAAGTACTACGAAATACTCGAGGTCCTCTACATCTGATTCAGCGATTGAGGCCATTTGTTTGTATTAACGATTTGGTATCAGTATTCGTTTCTTCTTTTCAGGATTGCTGCGAAACAACAATGCCATGTTGCCCACACGTTGTACGAGATCTGCGCCACTGGTCGAACACAGTTCATCGACCATCTTATCGCGCGATTCCCGGTCACCTGCCTTGATGCGTACTTTTATGAGTTCGTGGTGCGCAAGCGTCGACTCGAATTCGGCGAGTAATGCATCGGAAAGGCCTGCGTCGCCAACCATAATCAGCGGTTTGAGCGCATGGCCAAGGCCGCGCAAGTACTTCTTTTGTGGTTCGCTCAGATTCATGGGCTGCGAGTGTACCAGTGCGCAGCCGCAGATTCTGGCTCATGTTGGAGTTGCCGCATGAGTGGGCCCAAAAGAGGCAGTGGAAGTTGGCGCGAACGACAGGAACGCGACCCCTACGTGCAGCAGGCGCGAAGAGATGGATGGCGCTCCAGGGCTGTGTACAAGCTTGAGCAGATCGATCAGAAGGAACGTATCCTCAGGCCCGATATGACTTGCGTTGATTTGGGTTCGGCGCCGGGTAGCTGGAGCCAGTACGCAACCGAAAAACTCAAGGACCGGGTGAAAATTGTCGCTGTGGACCTGTTGCCCATGGATGGTTTGCCGTCAGTTGAGTTTATTCTGGGAGACTTTACAGAAGACAGTGTTCTGGCTGAATTGTTGCAGGCCCTCGGGGGGACGAAGGCGGACCTTGTAATGTCTGATATGGCCCCCAATATCAGCGGAACTCGTGCAATTGACCAACCCAGATCGATGTATTTAGTCGAGCTGGCGCTGGACGCCTGCAAGGAGATTCTCAAGCGCCGTGGCGATTTCGTCTGTAAGCTATTTCAGGGAGAGGGCTGTGACGCGTTTATTGAGGAATCCCGGCGTTCTTTTGAGCGAGTGAAAGTGTTCAAACCCAAGGCTTCCAGAGCGGGTAGCCGTGAGGTGTACTTGGTAGCAAGAAACTATCAGTTGTAGTAATGTCTAACCATTAGAACCTGTCTAAACGAACAGTGTTGCTATCGTCTTCCACAGCGGATTTTGAATGTGAATGATCTGACCAAAAATATACTTGTCTTCGTCGTAATTATCGTCGTACTGCTTTCTGTTGTACAGACGCTTTCGACGGCCAATAACAGTCAACCCCAGTCGGCGGAGTACTCCGAATTTCTCAAGCAGGTGAGATCCGGCGGCATAGCGGTCGTTGAGTTCGAAGGGCAAAGAATCCACTTTGGCGATGGCCGACCGCCGGTGCCGATGCGTTATTACACGATAAGCCCGGAGACAGACACCACCGCGTTGATTGGGCTTCTGGAAAAAAATAGCGTGCGTATTTCGGCGTCCGAACCCAAATCCCCCAGTTTAATCGGCCAGTTGCTGATCAATGCATTTCCAATACTGCTGTTGATTGGTGTCTGGATTTACTTCATGCGGCAAATGCAGGGCGGCGGTGGTGGCCGAGGAGCGATGTCGTTTGGCAAGAGCAAGGCTCGATTGTTGGGTGAAGATCAGGTTGGTGTGACCTTTGCAGACGTCGCCGGCATCGAAGAAGCCAAGCAAGAAGTGTCCGAGGTCGTCGAGTTTCTTAAAGATCCCAGTAAGTTTCAGCGGCTCGGCGGAAAGATTCCGAAGGGTGTTCTGATGGTTGGCGCGCCTGGTACGGGTAAAACCTTGCTCGCGAGAGCTATTGCAGGTGAGGCGAAGGTCCCGTTTTTCACTATTTCCGGTTCGGATTTTGTCGAAATGTTTGTCGGTGTCGGCGCATCACGCGTTCGCGACATGTTTGAGCAGGCGAAGAAACAGGCGCCGTGCATTATCTTTATCGACGAGCTGGATGCCGTTGGTCGCCATCGAGGCGCGGGTCTTGGCGGTGGTCACGATGAACGTGAGCAGACGCTGAATCAGATGCTGGTCGAAATGGATGGGTTTGAAGGTAGTGAGGGCATTATTGTTATCGCTGCAACGAATCGACCTGACGTACTGGATCCCGCATTGCTTCGACCAGGCCGATTTGACCGACAAGTCGTCGTTCCGTTGCCGGATATACGGGGACGCGAACAAATTCTGAAGGTTCATATGCGCAAAGTGCCGCTTGACGATGATGTGAAGCCTGGATTGATCGCGCGCGGAACGCCGGGCTTTTCCGGTGCTGATCTGGCGAATCTCGTGAATGAAGCTGCACTTTTTGCCGCACGCGCGAATCAGCGCGTCGTCAAAATGGAGCAGTTCGAAAAAGCGAAAGACAAAATCATGATGGGTGCGGAGCGCCGGTCAATGGTCATGAGCGAAAAGGAAAAGCTCAATACGGCTTACCATGAAGCAGGGCATGCCATTGTAGGTTGGTTCATGCCAGATCATGACCCTGTCTACAAAGTAACAATTATCCCGCGTGGCCGCGCTCTGGGCGTAACCATGTACCTGCCTGAAGAAGATCGCTACAGCACGTCGAAAGAGCAGCTTGAAAGTCGCTTATCAAGCCTGTTTGGCGGACGTATTGCTGAAGAGATGATTCTCGGAGCCGGTGGCGTCACCACAGGTGCGTCGAACGATATTGAGCGTGCGACAGAAATTGCTCGCAACATGGTGACCAAGTGGGGGCTTTCTGAGCGCCTTGGTCCGCTGACTTACAGCGAAGATGATGGCGAAGTATTCCTCGGCCATTCTGTTGCGCAGCGCAAGCAGGTGTCTGATGACACGGCACACGCCATTGACGAGGAAGTTCGTCGAATTATCGATGGTAATTATGCGCGAGCCAAGCAGATCCTCGAAGAGCATATTGATAAGTTGCACGCGATGGCAGACGCCTTGATGAAGTATGAAACGATCGGTGCCGATCAGATCAAAGACATTATGGAAGGCAAGGATCCACGGCCTCCGGAGGACTGGGAAGATTCAGCTGACTCTGCGACAGCAGAAGGCCCGAAGTCTCCAAAGCCTGAAGCGAAAGGCACGATCGGTGGTACCGCTAGTGAGCACTAGCTAACGCCAGCGTATTCAGTGGCGCTACTATCAGGCCGATACTGCCTATCGCAGTGTCGGCCTTTTTGTTATGGCCTGTTATTTTTGGACATGATTTTTGGCCATGAACTGCCACCGCATTTTCCTGACCAGCAAATTACTGCGACAATTCGATGATGCTACGTTTAGGACCCCTCGAATTTAGATCCCCAGCCGTGATGGGGGTGTTGAACGTCACTCCTGACTCGTTCTCCGATGGGGGGCTGTTTGCGGATCCTGACGCTGCGATTCGGCAAGCTGAACGAATGGTCGTGGCGGGCGCTGCATTCATTGACGTTGGTGGTGAATCAACACGCCCCGGAGCTGATGATGTTGGCGAGCAAGAAGAGCTTGAGCGCGTTGTTCCCGTAATCAGTGCGATATGCGGAGAATTCGATGTATACGTTTCCGTTGATACCAGTAAACCAAACGTCATGCGCGCCGCTGTCGCCGCTGGCGCAGTGCTGATCAATGACGTTCGAGCCCTGCAATATGCAGGAGCGATGGCGGCAGCTGTCGAATTGCAAATGCCTGTGTGCCTGATGCACATGCTGGGTAAGCCACGTACGATGCAGGATGAGCCTGTCTATGACGACGTTGTGGCGGACGTCACAGGGTTCTTGCAAGAGCGCGTGGCACAATGCAAGGCCGCAGGCTTGCCAGAAGAGCTTATCGTTGTTGATCCAGGCTTTGGTTTTGGCAAAACCGTTGAACACAACCTGGAATTGCTCGCTGGCTTGCGCAAATTGGAGAGCATCGGCCGACCCGTATTGGCTGGATTATCACGCAAGTCGACGTTGGCAAAGTTGACGAATCGGGGCGTCGACGAGTTAATGCCAGCCAGTATTACGGCGGCTGTCTTAGCTGTCGCGCATGGGGCTGATATTGTGCGCGTGCACGACGTCGCAGAAACAATCGATGCGTTGAAAATTTTCAGCGCAGTTATGAATTCGAAAGGGACCCAATGAAGAAGCAATTTTTTGGCACAGATGGCGTTCGAGGGGCTGTGGGCAGTGAGCCAATGACCGCTGATTTTGCGATGCGCCTTGCGAGCGCTGCCGCGAGAGTTCTTGTACCTACCGGTGGCACAGTATTGATCGGCAAGGACACACGCTTATCGGGCTACATGTTTGAATCTGCGTTGGAGGCCGGTTTTGTAGCCGCTGGTGCTGATGTGTTGTTACTCGGGCCGTTGCCCACGCCCGGTATTGCCCAGTTGACGCAGCACTTCAAAGCAGACCTTGGCGTTGTTATCAGTGCTTCACACAATGCTTATTCTGACAACGGCATCAAGTTCTTTGATGGCAAAGGCTCCAAGCTGACGGACCAAATAGAGCTCGCCATTGAGGCCCTTTTGGGTGAAGCCGCGGTAACGCTGGATTCCGGCTCGCTTGGCAAGGCGAAGCGAATTGACACTGCCCGGGTCCGATATCAGGAGTTTTGCGAATCAACCTTTCCGTCCGATTTGAATCTGGATGGTATTAAGGTCGTATTTGATGGAGCGAATGGTGCCGGCTACAAAGTGGGGCCACGAACTCTTGGGCACCTTGGTGCTGATGTGATACCCATCGGCTGTTCGCCAAACGGCCGCAATATTAACGATGGCTGTGGAACCACTCACCCTGAGTTATTACAGCTAACTGTCCCGGCACTGCGCGCAGATGTCGGCGTTGCCCTCGATGGGGATGGCGATCGCGTAGTTATGGTGGACGAGGCGGGCAATCTGATCGATGGTGATCAGCTGCTCTATATTCTGGCGACCGCTCGGCATGATGAGGGAACGCTCAACGGCCCGGTTGTCGGTACGGTCATGACCAATCTCGGCCTTGAGCACGCGCTAAAGGCCCGTGACATCGAATTCCTGCGGGCCAGTGTCGGTGACCGGTATGTGCTTGAGGCATTGCGGGAATCTGGCGGTATTATCGGTGGCGAGACGTCGGGCCACATGATCGTACTTGATCAAACGACCACCGGAGATGGCCTGGTATGTGCGCTGCAAATACTGGCGATCATGAAAAAAACCGGCAAATCGCTCTCCGAACTCGCGTCAGGCATGGCGAAATACCCGCAGACCATGATTAACGTTAGAACGAAGCAGCGTCTGGACCCCGGCACATCGGCGGCCATCAACGACGGGGTTGCTGCTGCTGAGGCAGAATTGGGAAATTCTGGCCGCGTGGTCCTCAGGGCTTCTGGCACCGAACCCGTGATCCGGGTGATGGTCGAAGGTGAAGATGAGACGCAGGTGGTCAGGCTGGCGAAGAGTCTGGCGGACATCGTTGCAGAGGCGGCCGCCTGACAATAGACGGCGCTGCGAAAGCCAGGACGAAGAATTGCCATGAAGAAAACGCCGGCAATTCCCGATTATATTGACCGGCAAACGCCTGTCTTCGGTTTGTGCGTTGCTTTGGCGGGTTAGCCTCGGTATCCTTGCGCGCCTTTTACACCTCCGAGTACTCACACGATGCGCGATTTTCTTGTTGCAGGAAACTGGAAGATGAATGGTGATGCGACGGCCAATGCAGAATTGGTGGCCGGGATTATCGCCGGTATGCCTGACTCTGACAGAGTCAAGGTATTGATTTGTCCGCCTTTTCCATATTTGGCAGCGGTAGCTGGCGACGTTCAGGGAAGTGCTGTCTTGTTGGGTGCGCAGACAGTATCTGAACACGAGTCCGGGGCTCATACCGGAGAGGTATCTCCGGGAATGTTACGTGAGCTTGCATGTCAATATGTCATTGTGGGCCATTCAGAAAGAAGGGCGCTGTACGGCGAGTCAAGCAAGCAGGTGGCTGACAAGTTCGTGGCGGCGCAGAAGGCGGGGTTGTTGCCGATTCTTTGTGTAGGCGAGACGCTGGCTGAACGAGAAGCCGGGAGCACGCAGTCGGTGATAAGCGAGCAGTTGGACGCTGTGCTGGATGCTGCCGGTATCGATGCTTTCGCTAAGGCTGTGGTCGCGTATGAGCCGGTCTGGGCCATTGGAACAGGCATGACCGCGAGCCCCGAGCAGGCGCAGGACGTACACGCTTTTATCCGGGCACGCTTGGCTGAGCAGAATTCGGACGTCGCACAAGGGGTGCAAATCCTGTACGGCGGCAGTGTGAAAGGCGACAATGCGGCAGGTTTGTTTACGATGTCGGACATTGATGGAGGCTTGATCGGCGGTGCGTCGCTCAAGGCCGATAATTTTCTGGCTATCGCTGATGCGGCCGCCGGTCTGTAATATTTAATTTGAGATTTTGGTTGAGGAACTGATGGATACAATGCAAAAGAGTGTGCTTATCGCACATACGTTGATCGCTCTGGGGATTATTGCCCTGGTGCTGATGCAACGAGGAAAAGGGGCTGATGCCGGGGCCGCTTTCGGCGCAGGCGCATCAGGCACCGTATTTGGATCCAAAGGATCGTCGAGCTTCTTTTCACGTGCTACCGCGGTATTGGCGACCGCATTTTTCGTCAGCAGTCTCACGCTGGCCTACATGAGCAGCCAGCGCTCCTCAGGTCCAAGCAGCTTGCTCGATGGCGCAGAGGTCATAAGCACACCTGCTGGCGACGTGCCGACCACTGGTGATGACCTGGATTTGTCGGATTTGCCGACGATGGAAGCGACCGAGGGTGAGCCGGACCTGCCAGCGATCGATGCTGCAACCGGAGAAGCTGAGTTGCCGACGCTTGATGAAGAGGCCGCCGCGGACGAAGAGACCCAATAAGACTGAAGAGGAATCTTCAGGCCCGAGAATCAAACCTCTGTAATTAGAGTTATCGCTCTGGTGGTGGAATTGGTAGACACGCTGTCTTGAGGGG
>CAZGVL010000045.1:0-24924 GCA_964528965.1 uncultured Woeseiaceae bacterium | reverse complement strand
ATTTTTCGAGGTTAGTACGACCGGCTTGCTCCAGGCTTCGTTGTCCATCGCCGCTCTCTCCCGATCAAAACCACCGGTCTTCACTGCATCATTTTTGCGTTTGCCGTTCAGCAACAATACTAAAATCGGAATCAAAATAAGCGCCAGCAAAGGCCAGTAGATTAGGTGTTTTGCCATGGTGGTCCCTCCTAACGATTCAAACCTGCTGGTAACATTGAGAATGCCCGTCTCCGGTCATATTCTACCCGCCTGAATCGGGTTCTATCGCGAACGACAACTATTGGCCGAAATTGACCATTCAGCGAGCGGCTGCTTTGGGTCAGCAGCAGCCTCTCGGCAGTTTACCACCTGGGCGGCTGGTGTCGGCCACAAGCAGTCAGTCGAGGTCATTACGTTGGTCTACGGCCATTGGATTCAATCTGACTCATTGAGCGGCGGACGAAAAAAATATACTGCGAGAAGTATGCTTATAGCGAAGAACATTCCATTGACCATTAGTGCGGCGACTCCACTAAAGACAATTCCATGCTTCCGGCTGATGAACGTCAGTTCGCCAGTAAAAAAGTAGTCGATTATGTTGTACCCAAACAATAGACCAGCAACCAAACAGAGGACAGCAATCGAGAACCGCCATACTGAAATACGTGCCAGAAGCCTGATCATTTCCAGTTTCTCATGTTCTGCTCAATGATGATTTACGTACCGGAGACAGTTGAAATTCTACATGGTGCAGCGTTTTTCCAATGGCTGCTTTGGGTCAGTAGCAGCCCCTCAGACTACGCTCAATACTAGCATTTGAGCGGCTGCTTTCGGAGCATAGCAGCCACTCGCCAGTGGCAAGTTTTGGATAGATACCAGGTATTGCAAGCGGCACGTATTGGCCGTGACTTCCCATCTGTGAAACCATCGCGATATCTTCCAAATCGATTTCTACGCTTGGGACGTAAGCTGTTGAGAGCTCACCGTTCGTAACTTTAATCTTTTCGGCCGACGATTTATCTGCAACTTTATTAGGTCATTCGTAACCTTACTACGGAGAACCAGCGCCGAGCCTCTTTGAGTGGCTATTGCGCTGCGCTGGGCGCATTTTATGCCTTGTTTCGGCATTCCAACCTGTCTAGTTAACTAATCTTTTTGTAAATAAGACTTTACTTTTTGAGTAAGCACCTTTACCATAGTGTCAAGTTAAATTGACATTAAGACAAAGGAGCTAGACATGAGTGATAATAATACTTCGACAAGTCATTGGGCCACGACCAACACCAGAAACACCGCCCGACTGGGTTACTGGACAGCCGGCTGGATTATGACGATGGCAGCAGCAACATTTGGGCCAATGTTTATTTGGGAATCTACATCGATGCTGACCGTTATCGCGATCCTTATCAACATAGGTGTCGGCTTTGGAACGATCGTCGCCAACAAGCGGCAGCTCCAAGGACTTGATGAACTGCAGCAGAAGATTCAGCTTGAGGCCATGGCGTTGGCGCTTGGCGTCGCCGTGGTTGTTGGCCTCGGCTATTCAATGCTGGATGTGTCGCATGTGGGCAGCGTTCGTGCAGAGATTTCACACCTCGTCTTCCTGATTGGGCTGACTTACGGCGTCGGGATTGTCATTGGCCGCAGGAAATACCAATGAAGAACCGCCTGAAGGTGCTACGTGCTGAACGCGACTGGACTCAGGCCCAGCTGGCTATCGAGTTGGACGTGTCGAGACAGACGATCAACGCCATCGAAAAGGGCAAATTCGACCCGAGTCTGCCCTTGGCATTCAGGGCGGCACGTCTCTTCGATTTGTCGATAGAGGAAATCTTTCAGGATGAAGCGGCGCCATGATCGCCTCTGCCCATCGGCGTGCCTTGTCGTGAATCAGTGTCAGTATTATTGAGACGCTGCTGACGGCTCATCGACCTGGCCCATCGACTTGTTCCAAAAGTGCGCCTGCAACCACAGGTTGTAGATAAGTGCTGCGATCGCCAATATTAGCGTCGATATCGCAAACCAACCGTTGTGCCCCGTAACGTGAATAACCGTGCCGGCAACCATAGCGAGCACCGCGAATGAGACTTGCGGTGCAAAGTCTCGCCACGTCGCTGGCAGTACGACACTGAAGAATTCACTGTTGCGCGGGTCACTTCTGGCGCGCTTCACAAAGCGATAGTCAATCGCCATGGCAATTATTGAAAGCATGCCCAGGCCCATACACCAGACGCCGAGTCTGCTTGGAATAGTGAGTTCTATCAGCAAGAACTGAGCAATCCCAACAACGAACGGCAAGGCCGAGTCGGCGAATGCCGGCGTCCAGCGGAATCGCATGACAAGTGCAACGTAGATAAGCCAAATCAGCACAATAACTGCGAGTGTAATGCCGACCTGCAACCAGCCAATGAGCGCAATCCAGGATGCGTTGAAGAACTCGGGATGCTGCATCGTGCGTTCCCATAGCGACTCTATTGCTATCGCCTGGATAATGCTAAGCAGCGTCAACAGGACTGACGGTAATTGCTTGGTCGCGCGACGTCGTATTTTATTCATAATCTCATCCTGTTCGAGCTCCAAACCAGACTGTCGCTCTCAGCTACGCTTTCGGTCGAGCCAGAACGCTATTGCTGCGAACAGCAAGTAAGACGCAACCGCAGATACTGCAAGCGCCAATTGACCCTCATTTCCGAAGGGCCCGAATATATTCAGGATGTTAATCAACAACAGGAAAACCACGAATATGCCCATGCCGTATTTCCCACCCCACGACAAGGCGGTGGTCGACTTGAGGTAGAGCCAAAGCGCGGACACGAGGAGTATGGCTTCAAGAACGTAAGTCGCGATCGCGTTATTCCACAAGCCGAAGCCGAGCTTCAGCGACGTGTCACCCAAGAGCGGCAAATCTGGTGTGTGCACAATCAGGTCAAGCAACCAGTGGGAAAAGACGGCCAGGGCAACGACCAATGCGACGGAGTTGTTCTGCACGATCAGCCATCGAAACAAGGCATAGGCCAATGCCGACCATAGCAGTGCTGCGACCAGGCTGTGTGAATAAGGCATATAAACCAGTTCAAAATGCGTCGACTGTGTGAAGTTCTCGACCAGGTTCATCCGCTCAAAGCCGAGTACGACCAGCGGAAAGAACAGAATGTCGACGAATTGGACGGCCAGAAACAAGACGCCAAGTGATGCCCGCTTTTCAAATTTCTTCAGCGCCAGGCTTACAGCATAGTGACCAACATACATTGGATGATCCTTGTTGTGAGGCATACCCGCGGCAACATCGCCACCGGAAGACAAGGGGCGCCATGCGCAGGAGCATGCGTTTTCCGGCCCAACGTAACGCCGAACCGCAACTCTCGAGCTGATCCGCCGATGTTGGCATAGTCGCGTCAGGAATGTGCCGGGAATTGGCTGCACCACCCCGCGCCACCAGCCACGAAAATCATCGCTACCTGATGTCTCGGAATCGCTATAATCGCGCTCCAGCCAGCAACAGATAGATCCAGACCGTGCTAAGTCTCAATCAAATCAGCATCCGCCGTGGGCGGCAATTGCTCTTGCAGAACGTCAGTTTCCAGCTGCACGCAGGGCAGCGCATGGGTCTTATCGGTGCAAATGGCAGCGGCAAGTCGTCACTGTTCGCGATGCTGCTGGGCGAACTTGAGCCTGACGACGGTGAGCTGGGCATACACGTAAAGGATGTGATCGCGCATGTCGCACAGGAAAGCCCAAGCGGCACGCGCTCTGCGATTGATCACGTCATCGACGGCGATATCGAGCTGCGCAAGACGCAATCGGCAATAGCCGAAGGCGAAGCCCGCGAAAAACGGGACGATGCTGCCCTGCACGTTCTTTACGAGCGTATGGAGAACATCGACGGCTTCACCGCCGAAGCGCGAGCTGCGCGATTACTGCACGGCCTCGGTTTCGCGGACGACAGCATTACCAATGGTGTATCTGAATTCTCCGGTGGTTGGCGCATGCGGCTAAACCTCGCGCGGGCCTTGATGTGCCGATCCGATATTCTGCTGCTGGATGAGCCGACCAATCACCTCGATCTACCCGCTATTCTGTGGCTGGAGCGCTGGCTCAAGCGATACGAAGGCATACTGCTGGTTATCTCGCACGATCGTGATTTTCTGGATGAAGTGTGTACGCGCATTGCGCACATCGAGAATAACGAGATTAATCTGTATACCGGCAACTACAGTCTGTTCGAGGCTATGCGAGCCGAGCAGCTCGCACAGCAGCAAGCAATGCACTCGCGCCAGCAGAAAGATATTAAGCACATTCAAAGCTATGTTGACCGGTTTCGCTACAAGGCATCCAAAGCCCGGCAGGCTCAAAGTCGGCTAAAAATGCTGGAGCGCATGACACTTATTGCGCCTGCGCACGTAGATTCACCGTTTCGCTTTCACTTCATTGAGCCAAAGAAACAACCACAGAATTTGCTTGGACTGACTGACGGCGTGCTCGGCTATGAAGGTAGTGGAGATGGGCCCGTGCTGCAGAACGTCGACATACATCTCTCGGCTGGCGACCGAATTGGTTTGCTCGGTGTGAACGGTGCAGGCAAATCGACCCTGGTCAAGGCACTGTCCACCGGCAGTACGATTCTCGACGGCGAGCGGCTGCTGAGTAAAGACACCAAAATCGGTTACTTCGCACAGCACCAGCTTGAGTTGCTCCGACCGGATCAAAGCCCGTTCGACCATCTTCGCCTGGTCGCACCCAATGACCGTGAATCGGAACTTCGTAATTATTTGGGTCGATTTGGCTTCGGTGGGGAACGAATTTTCGAACCTGTCGCACCGTTTTCTGGCGGTGAAAAGGCAAGACTCGTGTTGGCGCTGATGATTCGACAGCAACCCAATCTGTTATTGCTCGACGAGCCAACCAATCACCTGGATCTGGAGATGCGTCAGGCGCTCAGCGTCGCGCTGATCGAATACAGCGGTGCACTCGTGGTCATCTCGCACGATCGTCACTTGCTGCGCAGCGTTTGCGATGAACTGCTGATCGTTCATGACGGCATCGTTGACCGTTTCTCCCGCAGCCTTGACGAATACCCTGCCTGGCTCAAGGAACAGGATGCGCGAGTTGGTCAGGCCGAAGAAACGTCCAGTGAAGCTCCTGCGCCCAAACAACTCAGTAAGAAGCAGCTGCGCCAACAACAGGCACAGCGTCGTGAGCGCCTGAAGCCTTTGTATGCGATTGTTCGCAAGGCAGAGAAAGACCTGGAGGTCTGTAAGGGGAAACTGGATTCCGTCGAACAATCTCTGGCCGATGAAACGATCTACACAGATTCAGAGAGGCAGGCTGAGCTTGCCGAGCTGGTCCGCGATCAAACCTCACTCAAAGCCGAAACAGAAGCGCTTGAGAGCAAGTGGATGGAGGCCAGCGAAACCCTGGAAAACGCCGAATAGCCGCGATTACGGCTTGCTGACCGGCGGCCTGCTGTCCGACATGATTTGGTCGATATCACGTTGCGCTTTCTGCGGGTTTTTGAGGTCGCGAGCTTCAATCATTTCGCAGCCATCGCGCACCATTTCTTCGATGGTCACCGGATAGTGTTTGCACTCATCCGGACGATCAAAATAGATACTGCAAGTGTATTTTTCCGTGCCGGTTTCTTTCCCAAGCCACGGACATTGCGCCATCTGCTTGCCGGTATTCGGGTCTACCCAGATTTCACCATCACCGACAAGCGCGAAAATATCCGGCCGATGGTTTTCCCACCAGTCGATTTCACCGGCAGTAGCCGTCAGGCCACCGCCGCCGTAGCGGATGCAGCATTTACCGCATTGATTACAGTCTTTCACTGGCAGGTAAGGTACCTAGTCCCTCGCGTCGACATCCTTGATGAATTTTATCAGACCCTCGAAATAGCGCTCCTGATCATCGTACATGGCCAGGTGGGTACCATCGGGGCAATACAGATAGTGACCGTCAGGAAACTCGCCCGCCATCCACTCCATGTGCTTCGGGTCCATGGTGTCGTGTTCTGCGCCGATCACGAGTGTTGGCATTTTCACTTTATCCAGGTCGGCCATGCGGTCCCATTCGGCGAGCAAGCCACTGGCACCGAGTTCGCTGGGGCCCTGCATCAGCACGTAGATGTCTGGATTCAGGTGTTCGAAGCCACGCACGGCTGGCTCCGGCCACTCGGCGAAGGGCATGCGAAGGATGTGATCAACATAGTAATTCTCGACCAACAGCTCGAAGTACTTCGGATTGGCGTAATCTTCCGCTGCTTCGAATGCTCTGATCTCAGCGAGAATCTCCTGGTCCATTTGTGGGAACAGCACGGTGCTGGCGTATTCGTTGTACGCCGGTATGCTCATCATCATGTTTGAGATGATCATGCCCTTGAGGTGCTGCTGATACTTCAGCGCGTACTCGACGGCAAGAATGCCGCCCCAGGAATGCCCGAACAGATAAAAATTATCCGGTCCCAGCCCGAGTGCCTGGCGGACCTGCTCAACCTCTTCTACAAAGCGCGGTATGTTCCACAGCGACGGATCATCGGGTTGATCACTGAACAGAGAACCCAGCTGATCATAATAGTAGTACTCAATGTTTGCCGCGGGGAAGAAACTATCAAACGCTGCAAAGAACTCATGCGTGCCACCCGGACCGCCGTGTAAGAGCAAGACCTTCATTGTGGGATTATTGCCGGTCCGCTTCGTCCATACATTGAAGGTGCCCTTGGGCGTTTCAATCGGGATCATCCTGATACCACCGCTGATCACATCATCGCGGCCAGTATTATCAAAGTAATCTGCAGAATCGGTATTTTGTGACGAAGTGTCCAGCGTACATGCGAGCAGTACAGTGCTGAGGGCGACTAGCAACAAAGAGAATTTCATTGGCAAACTCCGGCGTTAGGTGAGCTTGAGTATACGCAACTATAACTGTGCAGCAATTTGCTTCCGCTTCGGAAACGACACGGTGTTTGTCGGAATTGCTCCGCTCAGTCGCGACTGACCCTGTCCCATGTTTCGAATGAGAAATCGAAGGCGTTGGACTCATCAGCTTCGCGCTGTTCGTGAACGGACAGGTTCCACTCGTCGGAGTTAAGCGCAGGGAAATACGCATCGCCTTGCACGTCAGCAAGCACGCGGGTCAGGTAGATACGGTTCGCCAGCGGCAAGAAAAGCGAATAGATCTCACCACCGCCGATGATCATGATCTCGCTCGCCTCGCCTGCAACGGCAAGTGCTGCAGCAGCTGATTCGACAACCTCGCAACCCTCAGCAACATAGTCACGCTGCCGCGTTATAACGATGTTTTGTCGTCCAGGCAGTGGGCGCCCAATTGACTCATACGTCAAACGACCCATGATGATCGGCTTGCCCATGGTGATTTTCTTGAAGCGCTTAAGGTCATCCGACAAGCGCCAGGGTAGGTTCCCCTGTGTGCCAATAACATTGTTCGTCGACGCCGCGACGATGATGCTGATCATGCAGAGGTCTCGCTATACTGCAATTGCACCGCGAATGTGCGGATGCGATTCGTAGTTGAGAATTTCGAAGTCGTCAAACTTGTAGTCGAACAAACTATCCGGCCGTCGCTTGATCGCGAGACGCGGCAACGGCAGCGGCTCTCTCTGCAATTGTTCGTCCGTTTGTTCGAGGTGATTTGAATACAAGTGGCAATCGCCACCGGTCCAGACAAAATCACCCACACCCAAATCCGTTTGCTGGGCAATCATGTGTGTCAGCAATGCGTAGGATGCGATATTAAAAGGCACGCCCAGAAAGATATCGCAACTGCGCTGGTATAGCTGGCAGGACAACTTGCCATCGGCGACGTAAAACTGAAACAGGCAATGGCACGGCGGCAACGCCATGTTCTCAATTTCACTAACATTCCACGCGCTGACAATAATGCGCCTCGAATCCGGTGTTTCACGTATCTGCTGAACGACTTGGCTGATCTGATCAACGTTCTCGCCACTTGGCGTCGGCCAACTGCGCCACTGCACCCCATAGACCGGGCCGAGGTCGCCGTCCTCACCCGCCCACGCATCCCAGATCGAAACACCGTTGTCCTTGAGATATTTGATGTTGCTGTCGCCGCTCAAGAACCAAAGTAATTCGTGAATAATCGAGCGCAAGTGCAGCTTCTTGGTTGTGACCAGCGGAAACCCCTCGCTGAGATTGAAGCGCATTTGGTGACCGAAAACACTGAGCGTACCCGTGCCCGTCCTGTCTCCCTTACGTACGCCTGTATCGCGCACATGCTGCATTAGTGAGAGGTACTGATGCATATCAGGCTGATGCCGCCCGCGTCTTCTCTGCTCGATACGCCATGATCATCATGATGCCGCCGATAATAATCATCGGCGCGCTGAGTATCTGTCCCATCGTGACCCAGTCCAGCGCAAGATAATCCAGATGGTCATCCGGCACCCGATAGAACTCGATGTAGAAACGGAAAATTCCGTAGAACAACAGGAATGCACCGGAGACAGCCATGTACGGACGCCGTTTTGCAGAGTAGATATACAGGATCAGGAACAGTACCAGGCCTTCAAGCAGCGCCTCATACAACTGTGACGGGTGCAGCACCTCGCCACGGTAAATCACACCCCACGGTACGTCTGTAGGTTTGCCCCAAAGTTCACCGTTGATGAAGTTGCCGACACGACCAAGACCCAGACCGATAGGCACAAATGGCGCCATGAAATCCGTCATTTGCCACATCGTCTTGCCCAGCTTACGGCCGTATAACCACATCGCGATCAACACGCCTGCGAGGCCGCCGTGAAAAGACATCCCACCTTCGGTTATCTTGAACAAGTACAGAGGATCCGAAATAAATTCGCTCCAGCCATAGACGATACTGTAGCCAACACGACCACCCAGGATTACACCCAGCATCGCGTAAAAAATCAGGTCATCGACCTGCTCGCTATTGGCGGGAGTATCAGGTCGCTGGCTGCGCCGTTTTGCAAGCCACCAGGCAGCGAGAAAGCCCATGACATACATCAAACCGTACCAGCGAATTTTTAATGGCCCGATGCCAAATATGATCGGGTCGATCTCAGGGAATGTGAACATGCGGGCAAGTCTACCATTGGCCGCCGATACGCTATAGTGGCTGGCCAATTAAGCACGGAATAAATCGATGGCAAACCGGCTCGCGTCCGAAACAAGTCCGTACCTGCTACAGCATGCCGATAACCCGGTGGATTGGTATCCGTGGGGACCGGAAGCATTCGCTCTCGCACGCGAGTCAGGAAAACCTGTATTGCTATCAATTGGTTACTCGGCATGCCATTGGTGTCACGTCATGGCGCATGAATCGTTCGAGAATGACGATACGGCAGCGCTGATGAACCGCCTGTTCGTGAACATCAAGCTCGATCGCGAAGAACGGCCGGACATCGACAAGATCTACCAGACCGCTCATCAATTGTTGACCCAACGCGGCGGCGGCTGGCCGCTGACGATGTTCCTCGATAGCGAGAACCAAAAGCCTTATTTCGGTGGCACCTACTTTCCGGACGAGCCTCGTCATGGCATGCCCGCTTTTCGGGATTTGCTCACAAAAGTCGCGGCCTATTACGACGATCATACGGATGATATCCGCGAACAGGGCGAAAGGCTGAGCGACGTGTTCCAGCAGATCGAGCCCGAACCCGCATCCCCCGGTACAGAATTGACTGCGGCACCGTTGCAGAAGGTCCGTGACCGACTTGAACAGTCATTTGATCGCGAGTTTGGCGGCTTCGGAGGCGCGCCGAAGTTTCCGCACCCGGGCACAATCGAACGAATGCTTCGCCATTGGCGAGCAACAGCGAGTTCTTCCGAACCCGATATCGACGCCTTATTCATGGCAACGCTGACCTTGACTCGCATGGCCGAAGGCGGCTTGTACGATCACCTGGGCGGCGGATTCTGCCGTTACTCAGTCGACCGCTTTTGGCAAATCCCTCATTTTGAGAAAATGCTGTACGACAACGGGCCGTTACTAGCATTGTACGCGCAGGCGTTTCTCGCGACTGGCGAGCAGCAGTTTGCGATCACAGCAACGCAGACTGCCGAGTGGATGTTGTCTGATATGCGCTCACCCGACGGCAGCTTCTATGCCACACGCGATGCCGACTCTGAGGGCGAAGAAGGCCGCTATTACGTGTGGACTCCGGAACAGGTCGCCGCTCTTATCGAGGCGCGAGACTACCCGGTATTTGCCCGTCGTTTCGGCCTTGATAGTGAGGCCAATTTCGAGGGTCACTGGCACCTGTCAGTGCGCGAATCACTGGATGACATTGCCGAGGAGCTGGACCTCGACAGCGACGATGTAACGGCGGCGATTGAACGCAGCCGACAAGCCCTGCTGGCTGAGCGCGCCACGCGAATTGCCCCGGGTCGAGATGAAAAACAACTGGCATCGTGGAACGCACTCGCTATTCGCGGTCTTGCCATAGCCGGACGAATTCTACAACGGGATGAATTCGTTGATGCCGCGTCCACGGCAGTCAAATTCATTCGCAACAAGCTGATGGTCGACGGCCGCTTGCTGGCGAACTTCAAGGATGGCGAAGCTCGTTTCCCTGCCTACCTCGACGACCACGCATTTCTTCTCGACGCGCTGCTCGAATTGCTGCAGGCACGATGGGACACAACGCATTTGAGCTTCGCAATTGAGATCGCAGACCTGTTGCTCAATCAGTTCGAGGATAGTGAGCATGGCGGCTTCTTCTTTACCGCCAATGACCACGAGCAGCTCATGCATCGACCGAAGGCCCTCGCAGATGATGCCATGCCGTCGGGCAACGGAGTCGCGGCTATTGCGTTGCAGCGGCTCGGCCACTTGATTGGAGAGTCGCGCTACATCATCGCTGCTGAGCGCACACTCAAAAGCGCGTGGCAGGCAATGGATGAATACCCGCATGGACACGTAAGCCTGCTATCTGCGCTCGATGAATATCTGGCGTCGCCCGAGATCATTATCATTCGCGGCAAGCCAGACGCCATTGACCGCTGGCGCAGCGATGCGACCAAACTTTATGCCCCTGGCCGGATGGTGTTTTCGATTGATGAGGCGGCAAGCGACTTGCCGGGCGCGCTGGCACTGCGTGAACCGCTGCCTGGCGAAACAGTCGCGTATCGGTGCCTCGGCACACATTGTGAGTTGCCGGTTACTGAATGGTCAAAGCTAATTAAGCAACTGCGTGACTAGAGCGTTGAAATCAGGGAGGGAGTTATTGCGGTATCGACGCCGGGCAACTTGTCCCGCCAACCATCGTCAACTCATCCCGTGAGCTCAAAAGTACCGACGGCGCCACTCCGGCCCTTTTAAAGCACGACGCTAAAACCGCTTGGACCAGCCCACGCCGAATGAATTGAGATCAGCGCCTGTGTTCGTATTGGTGCGACGCGCCAGATAAGTAAATTTAAGGCCCTGAGTCTTGTTCAGCGGCACGCCGAAAGACAATGCGCCGACGATGTTTCGAGCTCCATCATCCTTCGGAACTTCATTGATGAATGACTCGCCATCCCAACCATAAGCGGCACTGAGCGACACCCAGTAGCCTCGATCAAATACCCGAATCACATGCCCCTGCGCCGCTAACATCGGGTCTTGCTTGCGCGTGTTTCCCCCGAAAAATTCGTCATTATCAGAATAGATGAAAGCCGAAGCTGTAAATTCATATGACCACTTCCCGTGCGTATGCAGCACACCGATTTGTGGCCGGAGCATGAATCGATTCTGACCAAGATTTAGCAACTTGTCCTCATCGTAATTACCGAGCGGCATTCTGACAATCAACGCAGCACCAATCACGGTATTCACGGGCAGAGATACCGATCGCTGCTTGAACTCCTCGAAATTCATCGCCGGGGCACCGTAGAGATTGATCGAAAATCGTAGCGATGGATCGACAAGGCCCTTGCGCGAGGTGCTCGCAGAAGATCCGTCGAGCAGACCTTTCCAGTGTACGCTGGCCACCGGAACAATCGCATCAATCCGGGCTGAGCGTCCGAATACAGATACAGAACGAGCATAACTCACGCCCATGCCATGCGAACTTTGCTTAACATCTTCCAACAGTAATACCGGATCGAGTCCGATGTCTCCCTGCGTATAGACGTACGCGGCTCCGATCACGTTCAGACCGATAGGCATTGGTGTCCATCGCCGCGGCTCAATATCCTGCGCATTGACGATTTCTACAGGCAATACCCAGGCGCAAACAATGAGAAAAGCGGCACGTTTCACCCAGCATGTCGGCATTAGCTGTCTTTCCGAAGTCGCATTATCAGGTTTCGCTCCTGTGACCAAGAACTGACCATCAGTGCTTGTCGTTCAATAGTATGGCCAGACGCGACCATTGCCAAGAGCCATCTACCAACGTGATTGAGACATGGCACCCCAACCTGTCAAAGTGAGGGCTCATTGGCTGATCCTCATTCGAATCAGATTAAAGCAGGCATTTAAGATTGGGCGAAAGCGGATATCGAACGTAAATTTTCAGTTGCTGACGGCACGCCGAGCGCCAGTTAATCCGCCGCTCACGAAGCACAGCGACCACAGACTTAGTCATTATGAATGCGTACACTCAGCGCACCACACAGGAGCAGTGCATGTCCGGTCACAGTCTGAATCGGGTTCTGGGAAAAGGGGTTTCGATCGCATCTTGCGTGGGCATTGTCATCGGCCTTGGCATCATGCGAACACCGGGTGAAATCGCTACCACTGTCAGCGCGCCTGTTCCCTACATGGCACTCTGGATCGGTGGCGGTATGTTCGTTCTCCTGAGCATTCTCATCGTCGCTGAACTGATCGCTATGACGCCGCGATCAGGTGGCATCTATGCTCTGGTCAAACATGCCTACGGCCCCTACCCCGGATTTCTCATCGGCTGGACTGACTGGGCTGCGAACTGTGCCTCCGCCGCACTGAAATCAGTCGTGCTACTTGAATATATTTCGATGTTCGCGCCGTCAATTTCTGACTACCAGACTGTAGGCGCTGTATTTATCACGAGTTGTTTCGCCATGCTCCAGTTAGGCGGATCACGCCTTGGTGCGGGCATCATGCAGACTGCATCAGCGACAATCGCATTCACTATGTTGGTAGTAGCCTGTGCGCTTTTTTACGGCTTTTTTGTGAACGGCGCTCCCGTTGCTCCTGCAGCCAACTATGGAACCGATCTTATCGGCGTTGCGGGCTACGGGCTGGTGGTTGCGGCGGTCGTATACACCTACGATGGTTGGTACGCAGCGAGCTATTTTGGCGGTGAAGTGAAAGGCGGCGGTCGCGCGGTCGCCATAGGCAGCGTTCAGGGCACTCTGATCGTGATCGCTGTGTACTTGTTGCTGAACCTCTCACTGGTCCTGAGCGTGCCGCTTGGCGAACTGCAGGGACATGATCTTGCGCTGGCTGGTGCCGTTGACTATGTGTTTGGAGCCGGCACCGGAATGCTGATTGTTTTCGTCGCCGTGTTCGTCTTGCTTGCGCACCAAAACCTTCAATACATGATGGCTTCCCGAATACTCTACTCGCTGTCGGTTGACGGCCTTGGCAATCGCCGGGCAACTGCCGTTAGTGACCTGGGCACGCCTTCAATCGCTGTCATATTAAGTTGGCTGACCATCGTTGCCTTGATTCTGGTTGGGCAGTTCGAATTTCTATTGAATCTAACGGCCATACTCTTCGTCGTCATGTACGTGTCACTCATCATCGGTGTCTTCCGCCTGCGCAAGCAAGAGCCTGCTACCGAACGGACATTCCGCGCCTGGGCGTTTCCGATTAGCGGATTTATTTGCGCGACGGGATGGGTCGCAGTCGCATTGTACGTTGCGGTTACGAGCCCTGAGTCTACGGCGTACGGCGTATTACTCATTCTGATTTCTGCGCCTATCTACCTATTCTTGAAACGTCGCAGGCATCTGGGCGAGGATGAAAGCGCCACAACAGGTACCTAGACGATCTGCCGGGCACCGCTCAGCCCGCTTTACGGTTAGTCAGATGCAATCCATCAAGCGGTTTCGTGGTATCGATAATAATTTTGTGCTCGCCACTTGAGTCAATGTAGGTCAGTTCTATTTGCTTTGGCGATGGCGCCAGCGGATAGAATATGTCGAGAGATTTTTCCTCTCCAACCAACACATCCATTGGCAGATGTGTTCGCCTGATCTCGATTTCGTTGTTGACCTTGCTGTTATTGACTCCGCGGGCAATGCCGCCAACAGCAAGCACTGGTACAAGCAGTACTCCGGTCGCAGCTCCTGCTGCTAATGCCGTGCCACCATACATTACCGCGGCTCCAGCGCTAGCCGCACTCACAGCCGTAACAGCACCGGCAGCCAACAATACACCTGCACTCGCGCCCGCTTTGACTTTCAGGCCCTGGTCGCCGTAACGCTTCTTTGCTTGCTTCGCCGCCTTGACCAGCTCTTTGCGGGTAGCGCCAGGAGCAATCAAGGTGTCGAGTGAGTCTACGACGAAAATACTCTTGATCTGAATATCCTCGCCGCCCACATTTTCGACTCGAATCAGGTATTCATCCCAGTCAACATTCTTGGCCCAGGTACAGGGACCATCCCGGTAAATGACCCAGTCCAAGGTCACAGACAGACTCTCGTTCGCATCAGTCACCAGTGGCTGTGTAACGATGAGTGGATCCGGCTCCTTGATTAACTTGGTACCGCCGCAGCCTGTCAGAACAAACAGCAAAATGAATGTACTTGCTAGCTTCAGGTAGTTCATTGCAGACCTCCTTGTACAACAGAGCACACGACCGGGTCGGCATAGCCACGGTCGCGATCTTCCATGGAGTCATCCCAGATTAGTGGATCGTGATCTTGCTCATGGCCTTTGGCAATCAGGCTATCACTCAGCGCGGTAAACACGGGTTGATTGGGATGCAGCGACCACTGCTCCGCTTCGCGACATTGGTTCCAGCCATTGAATGGGTCGTAGTAGATCGCGCATTGGTTCATCACGTAGTCGCCGATGCTAAACACATCAGGCTCCTCTGCTTGCTGCTTCTTATCGCTTTCATCATCACAGGCTGCGACTAGCAGCATTATGCCAATGAGATCGAAGATTCTGACGCCTGATGGATGTTCGTCGGTTCGCATTTCAGTTTCCCTGTTGCTTCGGTGCCATCTGATGCTAATAGTCGCCATATATCGCGACGAGAGCCTGACGACGACCTTATTAGGGTCTGATGATTTCCTGATGATTGCTCTGTGGTCGCAACAAACGCACCCCGACAGTTGAGCGATTTGCAGTGATTGGCGAGAGATGCAAAACAGACGTCGGTCGCTTGAGGACGAGTCGGATTCGCTGAAACGACCACGGGCCAAGGCTTGCGGCATCTTCTATCTGCGAAAACAGACTACAGAATGGGCATACTATTGGCTGCGGCGATTATGTCTGATATGCCTTTTCCAAGCGGATTTATCGAAATCAGGCTACAATGTTCGCCCTCTTGCAAATCAGATCTCGATTCTTGAAACGACGTTCTGCTCAGCAAGCAAACACGGCCGCCAAACGGCACCGCCATTAGATTCCGCTGCGCAGCAGTTTCGATCGAATGACAGCACATGCGGCTCAGCCCTTCTTGAGAGGGCCAACCACCGACAAGTGAACAAGCATGGACAATGACACATCAATAATGGGCCAACCCTACGAAGTCGTATCAATCAAGCGTGCAGAAACACCTGAAGGCGGCACAGGTACTGACTGGTATGACTACGAAATCGCTCTGGGCACGCATTCGATTAATGGTTGCCGACAAGGCAATCTGAAGACGGTCACTGCAGCCGTTGACGAAATCGTCATTCAGATGAACGAGCGGCGCTTTGGCAAACGTGGACGTGTAAACCTGGTGCCGACGCCGAAGAAAGAAGCGGCAAAAAAATAACGGCTAGTAAGCCGTAAGGATCGCTCCGGTCGCTGGCGAAACAGGGTTGGCGTTGCTGCCCTGAAACTCGACCGGCAGAGATTCAATGCGCATGCCTGTGTTCTGCACCACAGCGAAATGCAGGTGCGGGCCAGTTGAGAACCCTGTATTTCCCGAGTCGGCAATGTACTCGCCACGAGATACACGCTGTCCAGGCCATACACGAATCGTGTTCCAGTTGAGATGCGCATAGATTGCGTACGTACCATCGTCGTGCAGAATTCGAACGACATTTGCGGCGGGGCCATCGCGCGCGAAATCCAGACCTGCGCGATAATTATCACTGGCCACATCAAATACGATGCCACTCCGGGCCGCGAAAACATCAGTGCCAATCGGCATCGCTATGTCCACGGCGTACTGACTGTCCAGCGACGTGTGTGTTGCAGCAGCAGGATAAGCCTGACTTACCCGGTAATCATTCGCGATCGCAAACGGAACCCGATAGGGCTCTGTTGGACGATGTTCTGCCTCTGGATCACCGGGTAGGTACGTAAACTGAAATTGAATGAACGGCGCGTCTCCGTTCTCAAGTGAATTCAGACTGACCAACGTCGTATCGCTTCGTGGCGGCAGCATCCAGCGCAACTCCTGATCGGGATCGGGATCGGGATACTCCAGCCCGCTGATTTCCCGGATATCGAGAACCAGTTCGACCGGCACATAGAATTGATTGTTGGCTTTTAGTCGCACAACCCGGCCGACGACCTGATGGGTCACCGTGACCTCGGGCATTACTCTGTGCGACTCCAACTCCCGCTTTTCGACCGTCTCACCATCTTCCGGTGGCCGATCCGCGTAAATCCACTCCCCGTCCGCACCGCGATACTTGTACAACTCCTGCCCATCAGCAGTGTTGACACTGCCTATAGCCAGCAGCACCAGCAGTGCATAACAGCAGCAGTTTTTTGGGACGTCATGTGCCAATTGTGGAGCGTCTCCAGCCATCGTCTGTGCGGCGAATCTCGTACGTGGGCCAGTACTGATTGTCCAGCTTCAGCGTAATTATCTCTACAGCACCGTTCCAGGTCACCGTCTTCAGTCGTACCGAAACCTGATCACCTTTTTCGGATACCGAATCAACGAAGGCCTGCAAATCAGGTGTCGCTTCACCATCTACTTCAACTATCCGTCGACCGGCCCACAACCCATATCGCGTTGCCGGTGAACCGTAACTGAAAAACGCGACATAGACACCATACGGCTCTATTCCCCGCTGCACTGCCATCGCACGATGCGGGTCCTGCAGCAGCGCGCCGGCCCAGGATACAACTCTGTCGATGCCGCGCCCATTGAGTACCGCTGTTTCTACCAGCACGTCTGTCGCTTCTCCGCCGCGCCAGACTGTGACGTTGACTTCAGGCTTCTGCACCGCCTTCTCCAAGGCCCGATACGATGTTACGACCTTACCGTCGATAGCAAGAATCATGTCACCATTGCGGAGCTTGTTTGCCGCAGGCGTTCCCGCGACCAATCGCGTAATGCTCAAGGCTCGGCGATAAAATGGGTTGTTCTTCTCCAACCGCTCCAACCACTCTTCATCAACCCCCATGTTGCGGGCAGCGAACAATGGTGCGTAAACATACTCAGCCTCGAGAGAATAGAACGGCTTGTCCTCACGCACAGTATTAACGAACTCCAGGACCAGATCGCTGCCAACGCCACGATTAAACTGTGCAGAGTCACCACCCGACTGAATTGCGAAGCTAGACCATAGCGCACTGACACGGCCACGCTTATCAACCAATACGCCATCGACATCCGGTGGAGCATTGACCAGGTTCACGCCTTCTACATTCGAGTCTCGGAAACGCAATGTCCGCGACAGAGGCAACACCAGCGGATCAACCGATGAAACAGTACTTTCCTGATGTACGAGTTGGTGGTCTCCCTTAATGCCCACCACCGTTACTTTGTCGCCGGATTTAAGCGGTGTGGTATTAAATGATGCCTCTCTAACGGGCGTATCACCGATGGATTTCGGGTCATACGAAACGATCGCGAGGTTGTGCAATGGATGCAATTGTTCGACCTTGGCTTTGACCTCAAGTGATCCGGCGAACGTTACGGTCACGTCGCCGATTGCGACCGGAACCGTATTGCGATCCACGACGACAAGGCCACGCTCTTTGTCGACGACCAGTCCGGTGCCGTAGTAATGTCGATCTGCAACACCGGAGACGGTGTAGGGCAAGTCAAACGTCACGACGACCAGCGAAGCTGAGATTGCAGCGATCAGCGGATCATCGTACTTCGTGAGACTGGTGCTGCCGATCTTCTCCGGCTCCGGCGCAGGACCAGATCCCAGTTCCTCGCACGGCCACAGACCAGTCTCGTCATCACGAGAACAACGACGGACAGGAAACCATGCGCGATCCATTTCCATCGATCGGACGACGCTGTTCCTCGGGTTCTCCAAAGTAATGTAACGGATCAACGCCCGCTCACCGTCTGCAAGTTCGTCGAGGATGTTTTCAAAATCGTCCAGATTGCTGATCGGCTGGGAGTCGATCTCCTGTATCACCGCGCCACGTGGAATTGCCGACTTGGATAACAGATAGCCAGGATTCGCGACGTAAACGCCCTCGGCCTGCAGGTTGTAATGTCGCGCTTGCTGATAGGAAAGATTGTTGACTAATGCGTCACCAAACTCGAGGTATTCGCTCGGAGTGATGCCATGCAGATTCGTCACCGTAATCGCTTCCGCTACGAGCACCCCGCCTCGCTCAATCTCAACTTCGATATCGTTGCCGACGTTGTCGTCGAGAATTGCTGCGAGGGGAATGAACTCGGTAATCAGCTCGCCGTTGATGCGAAACAAAATATCGCCAGGCTGAAGTTTATCAGCCGATGGTGATCCGGGAATAACCTGTTCAACGGTCAACATGCCAGTTTTCTCCGGAAATGCCGAACGGGCAACATTCTCAGATTGTTCCGACAGACCGAGCCGCTTCAACTCGTCATAGGGCTTTTGCTCAAACATGGTTTGCAAGGTTCCTCGCGAAACCCGTTCACCCTTCTGCAGCAGGCGCAACACGCGTTCAATGCGATCAAGCGGCAGAAAAAAACTGCTCGCAGCGGAACTGTTCGCGCCCGCATTCAGCGCGACGACTTCTCCGTCGATATTGACGACAGGCGAGCCAGACGAGCCGCCTGACGTTCCCGACGCCGCCTGCAAATAGAAAGTATTGAAGTCGTTGTAGTTGCCACGACCGTAGTCCGGTGCTTTGCGGTCCAGGCGCGCGATGGTTCCCGCGAGGATAGAAAGTTGTTCGCCAGCATCGTTGCCGATCACCCGAATTTCGTTGCCGATATTCGCCCCGTCCAGAACGAGGGGCAATTCCGCTGGCTCGATGTAGCGCAGATCAGCGGGATCATAGCGGAAGAAACCAAAGTCATGGACCGGATCGCGGTAGACAGGCGTCAAGCGGACTTCCTCATTGTTCAGAAAGACCGCCTCGGCAACGACTGGCCCAGCTGTAACTACGTGTCGATTGGTCAGTATCAACCCAAGCTCCGCATCCACCACAAACCCGGTCGCCTGGCTGGATGAATTCCACTCCGTGTCGAAGGCACGCGTGCTATCGACCCGAATCGATACAACGCCGCTCGAAATCCGCTCAAGCGTGTTGTTCCACTCCGTATCCTCAGCCGAGAATGCAGGCCCCGCGAGGGCCAGAGCCACAACAGTAGCCAGTAATCCAGTGTGTTTCATAAATGCCTTAGGTTTGTTGCTACGGGCGTCGCCGGGTGCGTTTTTCCGATTCCAGAGTTATCTGGACTCAGGCGGCGCGCAACGGTTCCCTATTTGACCAGAATAGTTGGCCAACCGCGATGCCGCGGATCACATTCTGTTTCGGCATAGGGCAAGCACGCCGCCCCGCGCGAACACGGATTCGCTCAGGATGAGTCGGGGCGATATGCCAGATCGAGCTGGCGGGCTGCCTTAACGTCGTCAAGACGCCGGACCGGCATGTTGTACGGCGACTCTTTGTAGCTCGTCCCCTTTTCCCGTGCATCACGCGCAATGGTGGTCATGGCTTCCACAAAGCCGTCCAGCGTTTCCTTACTTTCCGTTTCCGTCGGTTCAATGAGCAAACACTCGGGAACCAGCAGCGGGAAATAGGTGGTTGGTGCGTGATAGTTGTGATCAAGCAGCGCTTTGGCGATGTCCATTGCCGTCATGTTCACCGACTTGGCTTCAGTCTTGAGCGTGATAATAAATTCATGGCTCGCACGGCGTTGAGGGTAGGCCAGTTCGAAGCCCGCATCTCGCAATCGCGCTTGCAGGTAGTTTGCATTCAGAGTCGCGTATTCTGCGATGCGACGCATGCCGTCATTGCCGACCATGCGCATATAGACATAGGCACGCAGCAATACTCCGGCATTGCCCATAAAACCCGAAAGCCGACCGATGCTCTGCGGCAATTCCTCCTCAGCAACCCAGTCATAAACTGTCTTGCCCGCATCCTCGGTCGCCTTCACGACCGGTATCGGCATGAATGGCAACAGTCTTTCACCAACGCCAATAGCGCCCGAACCAGGTCCGCCGCCACCATGTGGGGTAGAGAATGTCTTGTGCAAATTCATGTGAATCACATCGAAGCCCATATCGCCCGGCCGCACCTTGCCGAGGATCGCGTTGAGATTCGCACCATCGTAGTACAACAGGCCGCCAGCGTCATGGACGATCTTTTCAACCTCCACGATGCCTCGCTCAAACACCCCCAGGGTCGACGGGTTGGTGAGCATGATTCCAGCCGTCTTCGGCCCTACGGCCGCCCTCAGTGCGTCGAGCTCAATGTCACCATCAGGTCCGGTCGGTAATTCTTTGACAACACAGCCGCACATCGTAGCGGTCGCAGGGTTGGTGCCGTGAGCCGCATCGGGAACGATAATCTCGTTGCGCTCAACATCGCCACGCGCCTGATGGTAGGCACAAATCATGGCGACGCCGGCCAACTCGCCTTGCGCACCGGCCATCGGCGTCAACGACACGCCCTGCATGCCGGTCACAGCTTTGAGCATCTCCTGCAATTCATACATACAGGTCAGGAACCCTTGTCCATGGCTAACCGGACCGAGGGGGTGCCTGCCGGCAAAACCGGGCAGCAACGTCAATGCGTTACACGCGCGCGGGTTGTATTTCATCGTGCACGAACCCAGCGGATAAAACTGTGTATCGATTGAAAAGTTCTTTTGCGACAGGCGCGTAAAGTGACGCACGACCTGCAACTCCGAGGCCTCTGGCAAACGCGGTACATCCTGCCTCAACAAGGCCGCAGGGATATCTCCCGCGCTGCTTTCGCCTGGTGAATTCTCGCTCGGTGCCTGGGCAAATGCCCGGCGACCAGCGCGTGACTTTTCAAAAATCAATGTACTCATTAACTATGGCTACCTTTAACTATCATTCATCAATGTTGACGCCGAGGGCACGAAACGCAGACTGATAATCCGGTTCGGCCGTGATGTCCTCAATATGTTCGCTGTGGACTACGGTGTTGTTCTCGTCGAGAACGACGATGGCGCGCGCGTACATTCCTGCCAACGGTCCATCAACTATCTGCACACCGTAGTTCTCACCGAATCCAGCGTGTCTGATAGCGGACAAACCAATAATTCTCTCAAGATGATGTTGCTCCTGAAATCTGGCATGGGCAAAGGGCAGATCGTAGGAAACCATTAGCATGGCGACATCATCCAGGTCTTTACCCAGACGATCGAACTCGATCACTGACTGCGCAGAAACAGCCGAATCGACGCTGACAAAGATATTCATCATCTTTCTCATGCCTGGCCACTTCGCCAGCGACACGTTCTGCAAGCGCGTATTAACGAGTGACACATCGGGTGCGCGACTGCCAACTGTCGGCAGATCACCGAATGTCCGATAGCCAACGTTTTCGTATTCAATTCTCGCCATATTGTTTACTTCAATTTGCCTCGGTGCCGAGTATTTCTTTCAGTGCGTTTACGAACACATCAATATCTTCGTCGGTTTTGGTTTCGGTGGCACACACCAGCAATGCGTCGCCAAGCTCAGGAATTAGTGTCGATAAATCGAATCCGCCAAGAATATCCTGCTCAGCCAGCGCAGCCAGAACCGGGGCCACAGGGCGATCCAGGCGCAGCGCCACCTCGTGAAAATGGGGGCCGGAAAACAGACGCTCGACACCATCGATCGAACATAGTCCGGCGACCAATTGCAATGTATTCCCGTGCGCCTTTGCGGCTACTCGCGACAAGCCCACAAAACCCAGCAGGGACATGTATATGGTTGCTGCAGTCACCATAAGGCCTTGGTTTGTACATATATTTGAGGTCGCTTTTGAACGCCTGATATGTTGCTCGCGGGCCTGCAACGTCAACGCGAAACCCGGTTGGTCGTCGAGATCTGTCGTGCGACCGACGATACGACCGGGCATCTGCCGCACGTATTTCTGCTTGCACGTCATGAAACCAAAATACGGTCCACCTGATGACAACGGAATGCCGAGCGGCTGACCCTCGCCACAAGCGATGTCGGCACCTTCGGTGCCCCAATTGCCGGGCGCCTTAAGCAGCGCCAAAGAAATCGGGTTCACAATGGCAATAACCATTGCGCCGCGCTCGTGCGCCCAGTCTGTCAATCGATCAACATCATCCAGGGTACCGTAGAACGATGGCAATTGAATGACGACGGCAACGGGATCATCAGCGTCGCTCAAGGATGCGAAATCGGCATTGCCGCTTGCACTGTCCATCGTGATACGTTCGAAAGTAATTCCCTGGTTACCCGCGATCGAAGTCGCGACTTTTTGGTAAGTCGGATTGACCCCCGGCGCCAGCAGGATTCGGCCGGATTTCGCTTTGCGATTGCTACGTACCGCCATGAGCGCAGCTTCAGCAAGACCGGATGCGCCGTCATAGAGTGACGCGTTGCTCACATCCAATGCCGTCAGCTCGGTGATCATCGTCTGGTATTCGTAAATGGTCTGCAGCGTTCCCTGACTCGCCTCAGCCTGGTACGGCGTATATGCGCTGTAAAACTCACCGCGAGTTGCAATATCCCAGACCGCAGTCGGAATATGGTGCTCATACGCACCCGCGCCAATGAAACACAATGGTGCGCCATCCTCTGCTGCACGCCTGTGCATCAAGCGAGAGATTTGCATTTCGCTGAGGGCATCGGGAACGCCGTCCAGAGCATCAATCAGGAGCGACTTTGGAATTTCGTCGAACAACGCGTCGAGGTCGGGCGCGCCGATTGTGGCGAGCATCTCCTGAGTGTCATCGTCGGTGTGCGGTATGAATGGCATGGTGGATACTCTGTCAGTCTTCGAGTTCGTCGAGCAGTTTTTGGTAAGCATCGGGAGTCAGCAATGCCGCCTCGTCGAGCGTCTCATTAGGCTTTAGCTTCACGATCCAGCCATCCCCGTAAGGATCAGAATTGATCTTCTCCGGATCGTCAGCAAGCTCTTCATTGACGGCTAAGACAACACCATCAATAGGCGCATAGACATCGGATGCCGCTTTGACCGATTCGACGACGGCCATATCACCGCCAGAATCCACGGCCTGATCAACCTCCGGCAGCTCCACGTAGACCAGATCACCCAATGACGCCTGAGCGTGATCTGTAATGCCAACTGTAACGCCGCCGTCATCTTCGCGACGCAACCACTCGTGCTCATCGGTAAACAGCAAATCCCCGGGTAATTCACTCATTTTCTCAATCTCCCCTGTCAGTTTTTCTAATCTGGCATGCTCGACCTTACAGGTCGATACGTATCTTTCCGTTACGCACGAATGGTGTCTTGACGATTCGCACCTTCAATAATTTTCCACGCACGTCCACCTGAGCGTGCTGCTGGTCGCCCGCCGGCACTCGCGCCAACGCAATTGATCGACCGATTGTCGGTGAGAAGCCGCCGCTGGTGATCTCACCGTCGCCGGCACCCTCTACAACCACACGCTGATGGTTACGCAGCACGCCCTTGTCTTCAAGCAGCAAACCAACAAATCGTTGCCGATTCGTATCTGCGCGCTTTGCCGTCATTGGGCCACGACCAATAAATAACCGATCTTCCGGCTCCCACGCCACCGTCCACGCGAGGCCGGCTTCAAGCGGCGATATGCTGTCATCCATATCCGTGCCGTACAGGTTCATCGCGGCCTCGAGGCGCAACGTATCGCGAGCACCCAGGCCACATGGGGCCGCACCCGCTGCAACCAATTGCTCCCAGATTTCACAGGCTTGTCCAGCGGGCATCACAATTTCGAAACCGTCCTCACCGGTATAGCCAGTCCGGGCGACGAATAAATCACCAGCCTGCAGACCGTTGAATGGCTTCAGCGCCATGACCTGAGCACGCCATGCATCGGCAATGCACGGCGCGGCAAGCTCACGCGCGCTCGGCCCCTGCACGGCTATCATTGCCAGTTCTGCGCGCTCATCAACGTCAATTGCATAGGGCTCAGCACACTGTCGTATCCAGGCCAGGTCTTTATCGCGAGTCGCCGCATTAACGATCAAACGAAACCACGATTCATCATTGAAATAGACGATCAGATCATCGATCACGCCACCAGCCTCATTGAGCATACAGCTGTACAGCGCTTTGCCCGGCTGCGTCAGTTTCGCAACGTCATTGGCAAGCAAGTGGCGTAGAAATTCCCGCACGCGTTCGCCGCGCAGATCAACAACCGTCATGTGCGAGACGTCGAACAGACCGGCATTGCTGCGCACAGCATGATGCTCTTCTTTTTGCGACCCGTAATGCAGGGGCATGTCCCAGCCACCAAAGTCCACCATGCGAGCGCCTGCCGCAACGTGTGTATCGAACAGTACTGTTTTTGCTGCCATCTCTGTTCCTCGCCAAACACGCATAAAAAAGGGGCGGCAGATCGCTAGATCTGCCGCCCCTCTGTCCTTCAAAACCTGAGAGATCAGTGGCTTGACGCTGCCACGTTCCCCTTCGGTGGGTCGATTATCGACCTCTCTCCAGAGCTAATCAGCTAACACAGTCCTTCTG
>CAZGVL010000044.1:0-25178 GCA_964528965.1 uncultured Woeseiaceae bacterium | reverse complement strand
AATGGAGTTTGTGCCAGTCGAAGACATCTCAGTCCGAAAGACCGGGCGCGCTCCTGCAGTTAGGTTTTCGTTCTATTGTTACAGGCGGCTTAGCCAGTCCAGGATCAAGGCGTTTACTTTGTCCGGGTGCTCCTGTTGGCTCCAGTGTCCGCAGTTTGCCAGCATGTGCAGTTTCAGGTTTTCGACGTGGGGTTTCATCGCCTCAATCTGTTGCACTGAGACGATGACCTCATTGTCTGCGCCGATGAATAGCGTTGGCACGCATACCGTTTGCTCAACATCGGCCGTCGTTTCCCAATTTCGCGACCAGTTGCGATACCAGTTGATCGGCCCGGTGAAACCGCCAGCGGTGAACGCGTCGACAAATACCCGCCGTTCCGCGGGTGTCAAAATGGGCTCGCCGGACAGCTCGGTTCGAGATAGCGCCGCCAGCAAACTGAACTGCCGCATCTTTTGCGGCATCGCGTCGAATTCGGCGCGCGTAATCTGATCGCGTCTCATCATCACGTCAAATACGCGACCCGGGTCTGCTGCACAGGTTCGATCGGCAAGATCCGAGTCCTGGAAATTGACGATGTAATAGTCCTCGCCCAGCTCGCTGCGCATGTACGCGATGGGGTCAATCGGCGGCCGAGGGAAGAATGGGATGTTCAGATTGATCAGGCCCGACATTCGCTTCGGTACCAGCAGCGCCATTTGCCACGCAAGCAGCGCTCCCCAGTCATGTCCGACAATGACGGCTTTCTCAATACCCAGACTATCCATCAAGCCCGTCACATCGCCGATGAGTTCCTGGATCGTGTAGTCAGCGACGCCGTTCGGTTTGCCTGAGGCGCCATAACCGCGCAGGTCGGGTGCAATTGCTCGGTAGCCGGCCGCGGCCAGCGCCGGCAGCTGGTGGCGCCAGGAATACGCCAACTCGGGGAAGCCGTGCAGCAGGATGACAGGTGGGCCAGAACCCTGTTCGTGCACCGCAAGACGGATTCCGTTGGCATCGACAATTCTTGGTTTTGGAAACATGCATTAGGCCTTGTCTTCTGGGGCGGGCAACGCTAGTGTCTCGTGCACGACAGTGAAGGGGAAGAGTACGCGGGCTATTTGTGCCACAGCGACCGGGGGATGGTGAGAGCTCCGGGCAACAATCCGCCGAAAATCACCCCTGAGTCGCTACCCGAAAAGCAGTAGCTGAGTAGGTCTAGCCGGTTGGCCACCGATACAGGGCGACAGGTCCAAAGGACCTCGTGAGGCGACAGGTGTGAGCCTGCCGTGAACCGGGTGGTACCGCGATCGAACATCAGTCGCCCCGGACGCATTGTGCGTCCGGGGCGTTTTTGTTTTTGGAGTGAGTAAGTTGGGATTTAAAGAAGTATCGAGCCGCTACAACGGGCCTGAGCTGGAACAGGAAGTGCTGAAGTATTGGCAAGAGCAGGATGTGTTCGCAAAAACGCTGCAGCAGTCTGAGGGACAGCCGATCTTCAGTTTCAATGAAGGGCCGCCAACAGCGAACGGCAAGCCGGGAATTCATCACGTTCTGGCTCGGAGCTTCAAAGATGCATTTCCGCGCTACAAAACAATGCGCGGCTACCATGTACCCCGCAAGGCCGGCTGGGATACGCACGGCCTGCCGGTTGAGCATGAAGTCGAGAAAGAACTCGGCATTTTCGATAAGAAGGAAATCGAAGCAAAGGTAGGCATTGCCGAGTTCAATCGCCGCTGCCGTGATTCCGTCATGCGCTACATCGGTGACTGGGAGAAGATGACCGAGCGCATGGGCTTCTGGGTCAACCTCGACGAGGCGTATTACACGCTCAATAACAGCTACATCGAATCAGTCTGGAGCTTGCTGAACAAGATCTGGAGCAAAGACCTGATCTATCGCGGCTACAAGGTAGTGCCTTACGATCCGCGCATCGGTGCAACCCTGTCATCGCACGAGTTGGCGCAGGGCTACAAGGAGGTTGAAGATCCGTCGATAACGGTTCGTTTCAAGCTCGAAGACGAAGACAACACCAGTTTCCTGGTCTGGACGACAACGCCCTGGACGCTGCCGTCCAATCTTGCCCTCGCCGTCGGTGAGGATATCGATTACAGCTACTGCCAGACGGAAGATGAGACTCTGATTCTTGCGGAAGCGCTGCGCGAGGCTGTCTTACAGGACCTCGAGCACAGCGTGGTCAAGACCGTGAAAGGCAGCGAGCTTGTTGGTCTGCGTTATGAACGTATTTTCGACTATCTGGCAGTCGATGCTGACGCTTTCAAAGTGTTGCCCGCCGATTTCGTGAGCACGGAAGACGGAACGGGCATCGTGCACACGGCGCCGGCCTATGGCGTTGATGACCTTGCCTTAGGACAAAAGTACGGCCTCCCTGTCATGCATGGCGTAGGCCTTGACGGCTTGTTCGTCGATGCAGTTGAGCCAGTCGCAGGAATGTTCTTCAAGGACGCGGACAAGCCACTCATTCGCATTCTCAAGGACCGTGGCGTCATGTTCCGGTCCGAACGCATCAAGCACAACTACCCGTTCGGCTGGCGTACCGGCGACCCCATTATCTACTACGCCAAAAATGCCTGGTACATCCGCACCTCGAAATTCCGCGATCGCATGACCGAGCTGAATCAGTCGATCAAATGGGTTCCGGAACACATACGCGACGGTCGGTTCGGCAACTGGCTGGAAAACAATGTTGATTGGGCCCTGTCACGCGAACGATTCTGGGGCACACCGTTGCCGGTCTGGACGGACGGCGAGGGCGAGTATCATTGCATTGCGTCCGTTAGTGAGTTGGAGGAGCTCTCGGGCAAGTCGCTAACCGAGCTGGACCTGCACCGACCGGCGGTTGACGAGATCACGTTCGAGAAAGACGGCAAGACCTGGCAGCGCGTGCCTGAGGTTATTGATTGCTGGTTCGATTCGGGCGCAATGTCGTACGCACAATGGCACTACCCGTTCGAAAATGAGGATAAGTTCGAGCAGCACTTTCCAGCTGACTTCATCTGCGAAGCGATCGACCAGACCCGTGGCTGGTTCTACACACTGCACGCAATTTCGACGCTGGTATCCGACAGTGTCGCGTACAAGAATTGCATTTGCCTGAATCTCATCGTCGATGAGAAAGGCAAGAAAATGTCGAAGTCGGTTGGCAATATCGTCAATCCATATGACGTATTTGACACGGTTGGTGCCGACGCATTGCGCTGGTACTTTCTCGCGCGACTATCTCCGGATGTTCCAAAACGTATTTCAGTTGAGATTGTTGCCGATGTCGCGAGCTCGTTTATCAATACGTTCTGGAATACCTATGGTTTCTTCATTCTGTACGCCCGGCTTGACGATGTTGACCTGAGTCGCGATGTTCCGGTTGCAGAACGCCCCGAGATCGATCGCTGGGCGATGGCACTGCTGCATAAGACGATCACCACCTGTACCGAGGCGATGGATGATTTTGATGCTAAAACCGCAGGTGATGCGCTTGAGTCATTCGTTGATCAACTCAGTAACTGGTACGTGCGTCGCAATCGTCGCCGCTTTTGGAAATCGACGGATGCGGATGACCAGCACTCGGCCTATCTGACGCTGTATCAATGTCTGGATGCCGCGCACCGCTTAATGGCGCCGTTCGTACCGTTCATCGCCGAGAACATCTATCAAAACCTGGTTCGATCTGTAGATGACAGCGCACCGATCAGCGTGCACATGGCGAAATGGCCCGAAGCAGACGCGAGTTGGAAGAACGACGCGTTGCTGTTCGATATCGACGTTGTGCAGAAAGTCGTCGGCCTGGCGCGTGCGGCTCGAGGCCAATCCGGTGTGCGAACGCGCCAACCGCTGTCTCGCCTGCTGGTTCGTGCTCCCGATGATCGTGCTGCCAGTGCACTGCAGAAACATCAGGATCAAGTGCTCGAAGAGCTCAACGTTAAATCGATTGAATTTATTGCGCGTGACGCGGGGCTTGTCAGCTATCGAATCAAGCCGAACCTGCCGCGAATCGGCAAGCAGTACGGCAAGCAGATCCCGGCAATTCGCGCTGCTCTTGAGGCCGCGGATGGCGCTGCGATTGCCAGCGCGGCGGCACACGGCAAGGCCTTCACGCTGTCGCTGCCGGACGGAGATATCTCGCTCGAAGGTGAAGATGTTCTGGTCGAGACAAGCTCGGCTGAGGGTTATTCCTGCGCTGAGGATGGCGGTTATCTGACCGCACTCGATACGGCTCTGAACGACGCGCTGATCAACGAGGGCGTGGCCCGTGAGATCGTGCGCTCGGTGCAGGATGCGCGAAAACAGGCTGGCCTGGAGGTTTCAGACCGGATTGTGCTCGGCATTTCCGGCAGCAAAGCGGTCGAAACCGCAATCGGTGAGCACCGTGCCTACATCATGCTCGAGACGCTGGCGACCGAATGGTCGGTTGGGCAGGCGGATTCGTTGTATTCGGACGATAGGGAGCTAGGTGAGGATCACTGGACCATCGAGTTCAGTAAGCAGGGCGTTGTCGAGTAGAGTCATTCTAATAATTTATGACACTTGGACAAGCATCCGAATGTTTGTTATAAAAATCGGACGCAGGTATATGAAAGATCAAGAGTACTTAATGGATTTACCGATTTGAGAGGGTCGGAGACTGCAGGGAGTAGTCAGCTCTACAAGCGTAGACGAAGTCGTTTTATAAAAAAAATGGCCAAACAAACAATAAACGCTGGAGTGGTAATGTCATACCCGATGGACCGTTTTTTCGCTGCCGTGTTGGTGCTGGCAGGTCATGGCCATATAAAACAAAGACTTAAGAAAGCTTTTGAGGAAAACCTCGCCGATCTGAACGACGAAGATTTGCCGACCGGGACGTGCAAGTCATTTGACGCAGTGCGCCGCCAGATGCATCAGGTTGCGCCCTTAAACGGTGAAGGAGCGATTTGTGCCAGCGTGCGCAAAATGTCTCCGGTGGAGGCAAGCGAATGCGCAGAATCCATCGTTGCGATCTACAATGATCTGCTGAAGGACTCCGCCGATACCCAGTCGATTCTACCGCTGGAGCAAAAAGAAACGCCGATCGTTCCCCCGTTTCTCGTCAAATCAATCTGAATCGGCTTACGCTGGTTACGCAAGGGCGCAAGCAAGGTTTGACCGATCTATTGACGGATCGGGTAATACACGTAGGTCACCAGATCAGCTTCGGAGACCTTGGTCGGATCGCTGACATACGATTCCCAGGCAGCGCCGTTTCTCTTGATATCCAGAGCCGCCAGATAGGCGCCGATTTTCTGGTGCGTTCGGCTCAATGCGCGATATGAACCCACATGTTTGACCCGAATCACCTGTCCGGCATAGCTCACACCGAGTTTCACGCTGGACCCATCTCGTGGCGTTGAATCTGTGGCGCCACGAATAGGTATCGCTGCATCAAAGCGCAGCTCTGCGCCATTGTAGGAGCGGGTAATCGACATAGGCGCACCGGCAAGTTGCAGCTGATGCTTATCCATATAGTTCAGCACGTCGAAGTACGCGTCGCCAAGCGCCGCCGAAACCGCACCAGGCTCTCGAGACGCGGTGGTCGGTAAATACGCGATCTCATTCGCTTCAACGGCGATATGCTCGATGTCTATATCGCCAAAATCTGCAGCCGGCAAACTCTCGGCAAGTGCCTTAAGGTTCGCCAGACCCTTGTCATAGTCGCGACGAATGATGCCGGCCAGCATGATGGAGAAGTAGCGACCGATGAGGTTGTAGCCATGGTCGCTATCGAAACCCCAGGTTACGCTCGTTCCGTCTTTGCCGTCTTTGCCGCCTTGCAGCTCAAACCAGGTCTGAGATTCGGAAGCTTCGGCAGAATTGATGACGCTCGCGACGTGCTCGTACGGCCGGCTTTCGGTAATCGTCTGTGTGCCGCTGCCGATGATCGTGCCATCCCAGGTCATCGTCGCATCGACGCCCCGGTCAGGTCCGGAATAGACAATGCGAACGTTGGGGTCCGTATCAATCCAGGGCGACCACAGCGCGACGCGATGAAAGTCGTTTAGCAGCGCAAAGACAGTTGCCGGATGCGCATCGATATGGGCATCGACCGTGACCACCGTGTGCCGTGGCAACGCCAGACCAATAATGATCATTACCGCGATGGCTATGCCGATTCCGTACAGGATTTTATGCACGATGCAGAGATTCCGTTGTGAAACTACTAACAATTGCAGGGTGGCGGATTATTCCACAATAAGATCCGTCGTGAGCACGTCCTTTTGGCGTTAAAGGTGCGGCCGGCGCCACGCGAGGGCACAATACGCGCATGAACTCACGCGAAATCAACAGACTGCCAATCGGCGTGTTCGATTCCGGTGTTGGCGGTCTAACCGTTCTCAAGGCGCTGCGCACTGCGTTGCCGCACGAAGATTTTATCTATCTTGGCGACACGGCCCGATTGCCATATGGAACCAAGAGCGCAGCATCAATATCGCGTTACGCCTGTCAGGCGACCGCGCAGTTGCAGTTGCAGGGCATCAAATTGCTGGTCGTCGCCTGTAATACAGCATCTGCCGTGGCGCTTGAGGCACTGCGGCAACAAATGCGACCGCTGCCGGTCATTGGAGTGGTTGAGCCGGGTGCGACAGCGGCCGTTGAGGCGTGCCCTGGTGGTCAGCATCTGGTCCTGGCAACAGCGGCGACAGTTCGGCTCGGCGCGTATCGCCGCGCCATACTCGAGCGTGACGCCACCGCCACCGTTCACGAACTGCCGTGCGAAGTGCTGGTTGCCCTTGCAGAGGAAGGCTGGACCAGCGGCGCTATCGCGGAGTCCGTTATTCGTCGCTATCTTGAGCAAATCGGCGACTACGTGCCGACTAGCGTGATTCTCGGGTGCACGCATTTTCCGTTGCTGCGAGACGCGATCGCCGCGGTGCTGGATTCAGACGCAGTCATCGTCGACTCAGCGCAAACCACGGCAACAGTCACCGCGCAAATGCTCAAATCGAGTTCCCTCGAAAGTGCTCGCGAGGAGGACGGTAATCTCAAGTTGATGGCAACCGATGGAGCGACCCGCTTCGCCCGTATCGGCGGTTGGTTTCTTGAGCAGAATCTGTCAGCCGGCGACATAAGCCTGGTCGACCTATAAGGCGGCTTCCCGGGCCGGCTCCCGATACGTTTCCAATAGCGCGTTGATGCGTGCGGCTGTGCAATAATCACCGATTCGGTTTTTGAGAGTGGGGGAATTGTAATGTCCCGGAGTTTTGTTGCGCGATTGATCGGTTTGGTTATGGTGGTTTCGGCAATGGTGTTGGCGGCTTGTTCGGCCGATGCGCCGTCAGAGCAAGCTGCGACGGAGGGTGTCGCTCGTACCGAGGCGAGGCCGGAAATTTACGCTGAATTCACGCTGACCGCGGACCTCAGTGGATTCACCGACAACCAGCGTGAAATGATCGGTCTGCTCATCGAAACGTCCCAAATTATGGACGACCTGTTCTGGAAGCAGGCCTACGGAGAGGACTATCAGGAATGGCTGGCCTCAATTGGTATTGATGCTGAGCGCAGTTTTGCCGAAATGAATTACGGCCCCTGGGATCGACTCGACGGCGACAAGCCCTTTATTGATGGGGTTGGCGCAAAGCCGCCGGGCGCGAATTTGTATCCAGTCGATATGACCAAAGAAGAATTTGACGCGGCGTACCTGCCAGGCAAGGCTGGGTGGTATTCCGTCGTGCGTCGCAATGATGCCGGCGAGCTCATCCTCGTTCCCTACCATATCGAGTATGCAGAAGAATTGAAGGCCGCCGCTGCGCTGTTGCATCGGGCAGCGGATTTGGCTGAGAACCAGAATTTCGCGAACTACCTGAAGTTGCGAGCCAATGCATTCCTGAGCAGCGAATATCAACTTAGCGACCTGTTCTGGATGGATGTCAAAGACAATCCAATCGATGTGGTCATTGGGCCAATCGAGTCCTACGAAGACAAAGTATACGGATATCGTGCCGCGTTTGAGTCCTATGTCCTGATCAAGGATCTTGAATGGAGCGAGCGACTTAGCCGATTCGCTGCCTTCTTGCCGGAACTGCAGGCCGGATTGCCGGTTCCCGACGAATACAAGCAGGAGTCGCCGGGGTCGGATTCTGATTTGAATGCCTACGACGTCGTTTACTACGCCGGCGACAGTAACGCCGGCGCCAAAACGATCGCAATCAATCTGCCGAATGATGAAGAAGTTCAGTTGGCGAAGGGGACGCGCAGATTGCAATTGAAGAATGCAATGCAGGCGAAGTTCGAGATGATCCTTGGTCCCATAGCCGACGAATTGATTGCTAGTGAGCAACTCAAACACGTCACGTTTGATGCCTTTTTCGCTAATGTCATGTTCCATGAGGTCGCGCATGGGCTTGGCATCAAGAATACGATTGCCGGCGAACAGACAGTCAGAGAAGCGCTGCTCGATCTTGATTCCAGCATCGAAGAAGGCAAGGCTGACATTCTCGGCCTGTACATGATTACCGAGCTAAACAAGGCCGGTGAGCTTGGTGAGCAGGACCTGATGGATAACTACGTCACCTTCATGGCGGGAATTTTCCGTTCCATTCGATTTGGTGCCAGCGATGCGCACGGCAAGGCGAATATGGTTCGCTTCAATTTCTTTGAGGAGCAGGGCGCTTTCGTTCGTAACCCGGAAAGCGGCAAGTATCAGGTTGATTTCGACAATATGCAGGCGGCAATGATTGAGTTGTCACGATTGTTGCTCACGCTGCAGGGTGACGGCGACTACGAAGGGACAGCGAAGCTGCTGGAGACGAAAGGTGTTATCGACGATCAACTGCAAGGCGATCTCGACCGCTTGACGCATGCAAACGTTCCGGTGGATATCAAATTCAATCAAGGTGTTGCCGAGCTCGGCATCAAATAACAAAAGCAGATAAGGGAATACCATGAGAGAGATTTCAATGATGTTGCTGGCTGTCGTTTTGTTGGCGGCGTGTGGCGGCGGTGCAGAGCAGGCGGCCGCGCCGGCAACTGACGCGAAGCAACCCTGGGATATGTTTGCCGCCGCGGTGATAACGGAAAACTATCGGCGAAATCCGGAGTCGGCCGTTGATGCCGGCTTGCACGAGTACGATGGGCAGATGGCCGACTTGAGCCTGGACGCGATTACGGACCAGATAGCATGGCTGGAATCAACAATAGACGAGGCCGGCAGCTACGACGATCTCGAAGGCATAGAGGCATTTGAAAGAGACTATTTGCAGGCGGCGCTTGCTGGCAACCTGTTCAATCTCAAGGAAACCGGGTTCCCACAGAACAATCCGCTGTTCTATGCCCGATTCGGTTTGAGTGTCTACATCGATCGCGAATATGCGCCAATTGAAGAACGCATCCAAGCGTATACCGCCTACGTGGCGCAAGTGCCTGCTGCGCTGAAAACGATGCAAACCAACCTTCAGCCGCCCCTGCCAGCACCGTATGTCGAGGTTGGGCACGGGATTCTATCCGGGCTGTCGGGCTATCTTGAAAACACAGTACCGGAGTTGTTTTCTGCAGTAGAGGATGAGCAGCTGTTGCGTCAGTTCGCAGAGGCGAACACTGCCGCTGCCGAAGCAACCCAACAGGCCGCCGATTGGCTGGAAGGTCAGAAGGCAACGGCGACTAATGATTTCGCATTGGGTGAGGAATTGTTCCTGCAAATGCTGAAGGACTCTGAAGGTGTCGATATTTCGCTGGCCGATCTGAAAGCCGCGGGTCAAATGGATCTGGACAGAAATCTGAATGCACTCAACGAGGCTTGCGCGGAATTTGCTCCCGGTGAGAGCACCAAAGACTGTGTTGCAAAGGTACAAAATCGTAAATCACCTGAAGGTCCCGTTGGTGGGGCGGAGCGACAGCTACCGAGCCTGCGCAAGTTTCTGGAAGACAATCAACTCGTGACTATTCCGGGCACAGAGGACGCGCTGGTCGCAGAGGCGCCGCCACACAGGCGCTTTAATCTCGCCTACATCAATATTCCAGGTCCGTTCGAGTCGGGGTTGCCGTCGACGTATTACATCGCGCCGCCTGATCCTGAGTGGTCAGAGGAAGATCGACTGGCCTATGTGCCCGGTGAGACGGCCCTGCTGGCGGTTTCGGTGCACGAAGTCTGGCCCGGCCATTTTCTGCAATACCTGCATTCGAATCGAACCGAGAATAATATTGGTCGACATTTCGGCACGTATACTTTCGGTGAAGGTTGGGCGCACTACACAGAGGAAATGATGCTGGACGCCGGGCTTGGTGATGGGGATCCTGAGTTCAAAATCGGACAGTTGCTGCAGGCACTGTGGCGCAACGTTCGCTACATGTCCGCTATCGGTTTGCACACTGAAGGCATGACGGTCGAGGCAAGCAAAGCCATGTTCGAGGAGAAAGCTTTTCTCGATATGGGCAACGCTATGCAGCAGGCCAATCGGGGTACTTATGACCCGGGCTACCTCAACTACACGCTGGGCAAGCTGATGATTAACAAGCTGCGCGACGACTGGACCACTGGGCGCGGCGGTCAGGAAGCATGGGGTGCCTATCACGACCAGTTCCTGAGCTATGGGTCTCCACCGATCCCGTTGATTCGCCAGCAGATGCTGGGCGCGGATTACGTTGGGGATGAGGCGCTACTGCCGCACTAGTGCAAAGCAGTTTTCGCGGGCCACGCCCGCGATCAAGAACCTGTAGGAGCGGGCCGATTCTATCGAACTGAACCGTCTTCGACTGGCACCCGCTGTATTCTTGAGACCCCGCGAATGGTCATCACACCGAAATAACCACGTTGTCACTTGGCACAAATCGAACCAACGTTTTCAACCCAACGTTAACGAGGGTCCAAACTTCAATCGCGCGCATGGCGCGCTCCTACAGGGGGTTCCACCCAGGGATCATTACGTGGGTTACGTGCCGATAATTTGCGAAGGGTCATCACGCGATGCTCAACGACGAAACCGGATCGTTTAACAGCACGCTGTAGGAGCGGGCCCATTCTATCGAGCCGACTTTGACTGGCACCAGGTAGATTCCTGAGACCCCGCGATCAAAGGTCGCGCTTCGCCAGCACAGGCAACTGCGACCCAATCAGCGTCGTCAGATACAAAGCATCTGCCGTTTCGGTGACGCCCGTCAGCATTGGAAAACGTGGCCGCGTTTCCTGCAGATCCATCAATACGACGCCGTCGCCCGTGATCGCGAAAACGTGTGATGACAGGGTCGCCTTCGGCCTAAGGAACGCCGGCAAGCGTTGCGTGACCTTGCGCAGAAATGGCTTGTCCGACAATTTGTCGAGCAGTTCATTGCGCGGAGCGATCAGGCCTATCCAGAAACGGTCATTATGGCCGCGCGTGAGGTTATCGGGAAAGCCGGGCAGATTATCAATGATAATGTCGCTCGTGCCCGCGTCGGGCCCCTTCAGCCAATAACGCAAGACTCTGTAATTGCCGGTTTCATTGATGAGCAAATAGCTCTGGTCCGCGCTGATCGCAACACCGTTCGCGTAGCTCAGGCCATCAAGTAGCACGTCCGCGTTACCGCTTGCAGGATCGTAACGGATAATCCGCGCTTGCGTATTGTGCTCCATCAAATCCAGCATGCTGGCTTGCAGCGTACCGCCGAAATCATGCGGGCTAAATCGTGTGCTGCATTCGGACAGATACACGATGCCGTTATCGGCAAGCGCGAGGTTGTTCGGGTAAACCAGCGGTTCGCCGTCCACTTCGTCGAGCAACAAGATCACTTCTCCGTCTGGCATGATGCGTTGCAAGCCAAGATAGGAGTTCGCCACCAGAAACGAACCATCGGCGTCCGCTTCTATCCCGAGCGGCCGGCCACCGGTGTTGGCAAATACACTGACCGTATGCTCGCGCGGGTGAATGCGCAGAATTGTGCCATCGAGTGTCGGTACATACAGGTAACCATCACGCCCGATCGCAACATCTTCGGGTCCGACGTAGTCGTCCAGCTCAATGGCCCTGGCGAACCTGAGTCGATTGTTGGTCTCAAATGGATCGACGTAACCTGCGTTCTTCGGCGCGTCCCATGTTACCGGGTTGATCGGTACGGGCCAGAACAGCAGATAGAGAATTGCGAGGCCCAGCAGCAGTCCAGTTGTCCGCAGTGATTGCCTCATGGGGGCCGCGCTATCGGTCGCCACCAATCATGCGCAGGAACTCAGCACGCGTGCGTGCGTCTTTGCGGAATCCGCCAAGCATCTGACTGGTGACCATCGATACGCCGGACTTGTGCACGCCGCGAGTCGTCATACACTGGTGCGTGGCCTCAATCACTACGCCAACACCTTTTGGCTTTAAGACATCTTCAATGCAGTTGGCGATCTGGGCAGTCATCTTTTCCTGAACCTGGAAACGGCGTGCAAAAGCTTCAACAACTCGCGCGAGTTTGCTGATGCCAACGACTTTGTTTCTGGGCAAATAGCCGACGTGGGCTCTGCCGATGATAGGTGCCATGTGGTGCTCGCAATGCGACTCAAAGGTGATATCGCGGAGTACGATCATCTCATCGTATCCGTCGACCTCTTCGAAGGTGCGCTCAAGGTAGGTGACCGGGTCATCCCGGTAGCCGCTGAACCAATCCTCGTAGGCGCGCGCGACTCGCTTGGGCGTATCAAGCAGCCCTTCGCGACGAGGATCTTCTCCCGCCCACAGCAATAATGTGTGGATCGCTTCCTCAGCCTGCTTACGGCTTGGCTTGCGCGGCTTACGTCCTTTGGTTGCTTTTACACTCAACAGATTATCCCGGTATCGATTAACAAAATTGATACTACCGGTAATGATCAGGCCGGTACACAGTCGGCAAGTACCTGTCCGAAATCAGGCGGGCTGTTCGCTCAGGCCGAGGCCCGTTGGGCAGCTCACGCCGGTGCCACCGATGCCGCAATAACCGCCGATATTCTTGGCGAGATACTGCTGATGATAATCTTCGGCGTAATAGAACTCACCAAGTGGCAGTATCTCCGTGGTTATTTTCGAATAGCCCGCATTGGCGAGTTCATGCCCGTAGGCTGCGGCTGACTCATTCGCAATTCGTTGCTGTTCGTCGTCGCAGGTGTAGATAGCCGAACGGTACTGTGTGCCGCTGTCATTGCCCTGCCGCATTCCCTGGGTCGGATTATGATTTTCCCAAAATACCCGCAGCAACTCCTCGTAACTAACGGTCGCAGGATCGAATACGACCAGCACCACCTCATTGTGGCCGGTCATGCCGGAACAGACTTCGCGGTAATCGGGATTCGGCGTTGTGCCGCCTGAATAACCTGCAGCCGTGCTATACACCCCTGCGGTTTCCCAAAAACGACGCTCAGCGCCCCAGAAACACCCAAGGCCGAAGACCGCTTGTTGCAGGTGAGCATCGAAGGGGCCTTGCAGCGCATTGCCGTTGACGAAGTGTTGCGCCGGGACAGCTACGCGTTCACTGCGGCCGGGCAATGTTTCGTTTGTTGCAGGTAGTGACATCTTTTTTAAATTGCTAAACATAGTTATATAGCCAATAGCTCATAAAGCCTGGTAACGTGCACCGCGTCTCGGTCGGTCGATGATACCGTCAATATCTTCAAACAGCGTTGGAATTGATTGCGTCTTGCCATTTTTTGTCGCTCGGTACACGGCGAAGTGCAGGTGCGGCATGGTTGTATGTCCGGTATTGCCCGACATCCCGATTCGCTGGCCTTGTCGTACATCATCTCCGACTTCGACTAAAGAACCGTTCTCCATCAGATGGTAGTACTCACCGGTAGTGCCGTCGGAGTGCAGTACGACAATGAAATTGGCGAAACTTCCGCAGCCATCCTCCCAACAGCCCTCCGAATTCGATTCCTCAATACGCGCGACAACACCATCCCTGGCTGCATGTACTGATGTTCCTACTGGCATATCGAAGTCGATCGAGAATTCTTCAAGCCCCGTGTGGCTGAATCGAGATCCATAGCCCTGCAATACCCGATAGGACTTGCCGCTCGAGTAGGGAAGCACGTAAATATAGTCATCGTCATGATCGGCATTCTTATCGCCGACAGTCCAGTCAAACGAATAGTGGTAGTCACCTTCACGATGTTCATTGGCCTGGCGAAGTGACATGGCTTGCTCGGTTTGCCTGGGTGCCAGTGTCCGCGTGACGGTTTTCGCACCATCAACGTGCATATAACGTGTTCGGATCTTCAGCGTGTACGTGACCGGGAACTCACGCAAATTTCTTACCAGCAGTTCGACACCACTGCCGCGTTTTATTTCGTCAATGCAGACCCACTGATCTCTGCAGTCGGCGTTCGCTGTCTGTACCGATATCAGACCAAGCAGGCAGCCCGTCAGTAATGGCAAGCCAACTGGCATAGCATTAATTTGTACGTCGCTCGCTTCGTCGGGTACGAATATCGTCAAGATCGGACTGTCGATAAAAGTACTCGTGTACCAGGACCTGGTTTGGCGTCACAGTTGGCACTGCATCTTCATAGCGAGGTCTGTAGACACGAGCTCTTAAGTTACGTTGCACGGCACGCATCATTTGTGTGAAATCAGGTGGGCTGGCGTCGACGAGCTCGACCGCCGACACTCGACCGCGATTATTCACTTCGTAATTTATGGTCAGACTCGCTGTTAATAAGTCCTCAGATTTCCTTACTGACTTCTCATCGGAATCGCCAGTAATGTATTTAGGCAGCGGCGGGTTATCCAGTAGAATGGCGCTTTCCATACTCTCTTTGCGAAAATCCAGAGCTGCTGCATCAATTGACAGGTCCTGCCAGGCGTCAACGTATACTTTCCGTCCACGGTTTTCGTATCCGATGTACATGTAATAGTCGCCAAGCGCGAGTTTCGTGGTCGCGCGAATTTTCCACTGAGATTCAGGGCTTGCCTCAGTAATTCTGAGTGCTCGCTTGAAAAAGATCTCGCCGGTGTTGAGGTTGGCCGAACGTGGGTCGACTGCTCCACTCATGTCGGCAAATAAGTACGATCTTCCATAAGCAATAAGTGGCTTCACCAGCAGCAAGCTATCTTTGCCGGCGTTTCTTTCAATAATCTGGATGATCCGACGGTACGTTGTTCGTTCTTCGATGATCAATCCTGCCCGGTGCTGCCATCTTGCGCGTTGCACCAAGGTCGGGACCATCTCCATTGTGTCCGGATCATGTTGTCTGGCATTCAACATATACATCCGATCCTGCAAATCCTTCGCATCATCGGTTTCGCCAAGCCTTAAGTTGACTTCGGCGAGCGATTGCAGCAATTCAAGTTGATACGGATTATGCGGACCGTCGTTGACGTGAGTGATATGCACCGCGCGCTGGAATGTGCGGTGCGCAAGGTCCGGTCGTCCGCCGTCAAGTTGCGCGGCGCCGAGCCCTTTGAGTGGATTGACCAGATGCGAACTAAGTCGGTTGTCGACATCTTCAATAATTTCGATGGATGCCAAATAGTTCTGCTGCGCGGGTACGTATTCCTCGTTTCGATGTTGCACGATGGCGAGATTGGTCAACGCCTTGGCCATTTCCATCGAACGCGGGCCACTGGTTTGCGCCGCCATACCCACAATTCTTTTTGCGACGGTATCAGCTTCGTCGTATACGCCATCTGCGACAAGTTGCTTGTAGCGTTCAAACTCGATCAATAGCCGCTCTATGTCAGTGAGATCGGAATTGTTTTCTGACAACACGGCTTCGAATGTGGCGTTGCCGTCTTCGACTGGCTCCTCTTCTTCGGTTTGCTCATCTGCGACCGGTACGACCTGATCCAACGGGCTGGGCAGAACATCGTCGGTCATGTCTTCTTCTGACTGCGTCTGGTTCTGCGATGCTGCTGACTCTGCTTCGTCCTGCAATGCCGCTGGCTCACCCTCGTCTTGCACCGTTTCAGCGTCGCTGATGCCTTTTTCCGGCGCGAGGTTAGTCGCGACTTCTTCTTCTGCGGCCGGATTCGCCTGATCGGGCGGGCTCATCAGATCTTCGTCTTGAGCAACGGCCGATACTGCCAGCAAAGTTGTCGCGAGCAGGAGTCTTGCTTGTCGTCCACTTTCCATCATGAGCATGCAGCGTATTCTCGTATCCGTTATTACATTGACCGGCTAAGCTTCCAGAGTAGTACTAAGACTGAGGCAGCGCCAAGAAGTTCTGGTCGAAGTCCTAAATATAGGGCAATGACCACTATACATTTTGACGACTTACTGGGATAGCCGACCACAATCAAGCTAACAGACGGAGCACCAATACGACCATAATTGTCTGCAATGCTGGCTAAGCTGCTAAAAGCAAAGGCCAAATTGCTGTGGGCCAGGGCGCTGGAACTGACCGCAATCCAGTTTCTGTTGATACCGATTCTGCTCAAACCCTAATCGCTGGCACGCGGCACGAAAGCGGGATGCGAGCATCTCAGCGTACGCGCCTTTGCCGCTTTGTCGCACGCCGAAGCGAGGATCGTAATTTTTGCCGCCGCTTGCCTGCCTTACGAGGCTCATCACATGTTCTGCGCGGTCAGGAAAATGTGTATTCAACCACTCAATGAAAAGACCCTGCACTTCGTGCGGCAAGCGCAGGAATATGTAGCTTGCCTGGGTAGCGCCAGAATCGGCTACGGACTGCAAGATGGTCTCGATTTCAGCATCATTTATGACGGGAATAATCGGCGCGACCAACACGCTGACGGGGATTCCGGCGGCCGAAAGTTGCTCGATCGCCTTGAGCCGTGCGCTTGCCGAAGGCACGCGTGGTTCCATGATTCGCTTTAGTCCCGCATCCATCGTCGGCAGACTTATCGCGACAGAACACAGCTTTCGTCCTGCCAGTGATGCCAGCAAATCAATATCACGGAGAATCAAAGTGCCTTTGGTGATGATATTGACCGGATGGTTGTGCGCGACAAACTTTTCCAGCAACTGGCGCGTTGTGCGGGTGTTTTTTTCAGCAGGCTGGTAGGGGTCTGTATTGGCACCGATGGTAATCGGTTTGCACTCGTAGCCTGGTTTTTCCCACTCGTCGACCAAGCGACTCGCGGCATTTGGCTTGTAGAAAATCTGTGTTTCGAAATCCAGACCGGGCGACAAATCAAGGTAGCTGTGGCTGGGACGGGCGTAGCAATAAATACAGCCGTGTTCGCAACCCTGGTACGGGTTGATAGAGCGATCGAATGGGACGTCCGGTGAGTTGTTGTGGCTAATGATTCTCCCGGCGCGCATCGCCCTGAGAACGGTTTCGGGCGGTTCTTCTGCACGCCTGTGCATTTCCTGGTCATCAAGCTCTACCGCGCGTGTGACGAAGCGCCCGTCACGGCTTGAAACGGCACCGCGGCCTTTGTGTGCGTGGGTCGGCATTCGCGACTCCATGGAATTTGTTGCAGGACTGTATGGATATACAGTACCAAATTGGCATCAAAAAACAAGCTGCAGGAATGCCCGCGAACGGCACAAGTGGTGCTTTCGGTGCTAGTTCAGCACCTTGTAGCCGCGCCCGCTCATGCAGCGCTTGAAGACCTTCTGCCGCTCTTTATCGGCATCGAGGCCCGAAATCGTGCCGCCCCACAAGGCGCCACGGGCTGCGCCTTTCCCGACGTCGCCCCAAATGGCGCCGTCAATTGCGCCGACAGCACCGCCTGTCGCTGATCCTTTAACAACGCCTGCGGCGATCAGAATCTCCTCGGTATAAACCTCGCACTCGTCCCAATCCGTTGCATAGGCCTCCATATCCACACCCTTGGTATCAATGATTGGGTCCGGATGAGCGGCACAGCCTGCCAGAAACGCCGCGACGCAGAGCAAGAAAAAGTTAGTTGTCGCGTTGTTGATCATTCGTTCAACTCCGAAGGGCGGGGCGCCCTGATTATGCATTAGAAAGCCAGCATGCAGACCAATTAAGATCGAGCTACTGCTTGGTTTGCGTTGGGCACAACGCTATTCTGAGTATGCCACCTAAATTTAACGTGTCACCATTGTGATGGTTGACGTCGCGGAACAATCTTCTATGGCTTCTGATACACACAATTCTACTGCCCGGGCAATTATGTATGCCTTTTTGGCAAATTTCGGAATCGCGATTGCGAAAACCTGGGCCGCATGGTTGACCGGGTCCGGCAGCATGCTGGCGGAGGCGATTCACTCCTATGCCGACACCTGCAATCAGGTCTTGTTGTTTCTCGGTCTGAAGCAGTCGCAACGTCCGGCCGATGCAGAACATCCACTCGGGTACGGCAAACTCAGTTACTTCTGGAGTTTTGTCGTCGCATTGCTCTTGTTCAGCATGGGCGGAGTTTTCTCGATCTATGAGGGCATCCACAAGCTGCAACACCCGGAACCGCTGTCCATGATCTGGGTGGCGATCGGCGTGTTGGTGCTCGCGCTGTTTCTCGAAGGCTCTTCGTTGTATGGCGCCTGGCGGGAAATTGGCAAGATACGGGGCGATCGTCCATTCAGGGAATGGCTGAAGCACACGCGAAATTCCGAGCTTGTTGTTGTTCTCGGCGAGGACGTTGGCGCGCAACTGGGCCTTTTGATTGCGCTGGGTTTTCTCGTTCTGGCGGCGATTACAGGTAACCCGGTGTATGACGCGATGGGATCGATCGCCATCGGTGTGGTGTTGCTGGTTATCTCTCTTTTCGTAGCGTCGCGGGTCAGATCGCTACTCGTAGGTCGCTCGGCCGACCCCGAAATTCAGAAGATTATCGCTGAAGTCATCAAGGATCAGGCCGATGTCGTGATGGTATTCAATACGATCACGATTCAGTTTGGTCCGGATACGATGTTGGCTGTCAAAGTCAAAATGCGTCCGCAAATCAGCATCGAAGCGGCCGTTCATAGTATCAATGCGATGGAACGCGAACTCAAAGAGCGCGTGTCGAAACTCAAGTGGGTATTCATCGAACCTGACGTCACCGACTGATACGTCGAGATGACAAATACCTAGTCGTTTGACGTCGGATAAAGATGCACGTCCTGTTGCGGGAACGGGAACGAAATACCGACCTCGTCGAAACGCTTCTTGATGGCCTCTGTCAGATCAAACTTAACGCCCCAGTAGTCAGCGGTGGCAACCCACGGGCGCAGCACGAAATTGACGCTGCTGTCTGCCAATTCCGAAACAGCGATCGTGCAGGCCGGATCCTTCAGAATCCGCTCGTCAGCTGCGACGAGTTCCTCGAGCGTCTTGCGGACGGTATCGAGATTGTCTTCATAGCTGACGCCAACAACCATATCGACGCGTCGTTTGTCGTTCGCCGAATAGTTGGTGATGATGCTGTCCATTATCTGGCTGTTCGGCACGATGACCCGCTTGTTGTCTCCGGTCTTCAGAACGGTGGTGAGTATCTGAACTTCCTCAACTGATCCTGCAATTCCGGCGCCTTCAATGAAATCACCGACCTTGTAAGGCCGAAACAGTACGATGAGTACGCCAGAAGCAAAGTTCGATAGCGAACCCTGCAGCGCCAAACCGACAGCGAGGCCAGCGGCACCGACCAAGGCGATGAGCGATGTCGTCTGTATGCCGACCTGGCTGATCGCAGCGATGACGACAAACGCCATCAATATTGAACTCATCAGATTGCATATAAAGGTCTCAAGCGTCTTGTCGACCCCTTGCTTTTTCATTCCTTTGCGCAACATTTTTGTGACCAGTCGCACAACAAGACGACCGATGTAAAAGATTGCCAGTGCGACCGCGATATTCTTGGCGAACTCCAGACCGTTGCTTTGCACGATCGCAAGCTGTTCATTCCAGTTGATCCCGAAGTCGGGGAGGCTCATATTTGTCATTCGATTATTCCTTCAGAATTTTCTAATTTTGGTTTCGTTCTCGGTCGGTCGCGTGTGGCTGCAAGCCAGTTGCCGACGAGGGTAAGCACGATGCCGCCCGCTGACATCAATGTCCAGCGAAAATCTTCGAAGAATGAGGACAGGACCAGCGCTACGATCGGGAACAGCACTGAACTGTAGGCGGCTCGAGCCGCGCCAATGCGGCGAATCAAAGCGAGATAACAGCCAAACGCGATGGCCGATCCGAACACCGCGAGATAGACGAGCGAGGCGATGTAGCCCGGGCGGGTATCGAAATTAAATGCATGCCCCATCCAGGCGGATATGCAAGCAGCCAGGAACGCCGCCCAGGCCATGCCATGTGCATTGACCGCAACAACGGGCAGCGAATGACGAGTGTTGACAACCGCAGCCATGTTTCCCAGAGAGGCGATGACTACGGCGACCAAAACCATGGCAATGCCGAAGACGGTATCGTCTGCAAGGCTGAGAACAGAGACTTCAGGCCAGAAGATCATCGAAATACCGGTGATGCCAAATAATGAGGCAAGCAGTAAACGCAAGTCGATAGGAACGCCGAAAAACAGTCGCTCAAAAACCGCATTGGTCAACACAATGCTGCTGAACAGGACAGCTACCAGGCCGGTGGTCAAAAATGTTGTGCCGTAATACACGAACATATAGTTGATGCAGAAGAGCAGGGTGCCTTGCAGCAGAACCATCGGGTATGCATTGAGTGGCAATTTGATTTGCCGGCGAGTAATCAGTGCGTACAAATACAACACGATTGCGGCAATACCGAAGCGGTAAGCAACGGAAACCTCTGCGGGAACAACTCCAAACTGAAACGAAATCGCGAGCCAGGTTGAACCCCAGATGAGCACGACGAGAACATAGAGTACGGCGACGTGCATGGGCTAACCGGTTCGTGGTAAGAGTCGCAGATTAACCGAGTCGCACAGCCAATGCACGACGCCCTGCCGAGCCGTGCAGTTACTGGCCAGCTACTCCGTTGACTCCGGTCCGAAAGCGAAATATGCCGTAAGGCCCGCTGGACCTGATGTGATCTTTGGTCATAAGTACGACGTCGGCGAGGTCGCTGTCGGCGACATAGAGCCAGTCATCGGGACCGAATGACAACGCATCCGGCCAGCGAACTTTCGGCGAACGCATGAGGGTTTTGAGCTCACGGTCAGCGCCAACCATATAGATGGAGTTGTGCTCAACGTCAGTAACGTACACGTTGCCTTCGACATCAATGCTCAAGCCATCACTCAGCGGTTTATCGGCATAGCGTTCAATATGTGTCGCGAGCTGGGTATCAGGAATCGATGCGTCTCTGAGACTCGCGAGATCGACTCGATACAGGCTGGTACCGCTTAGCGCAGCGAAATATAACCACTCGGGTCCGAGAGCGATTCCATCGACACCACCGCGCAGCACCACAATGCCACCGAGAAATGACATTTCACGTCCCTGATTGGTGATGACGTAGTTCTCGGCAGATAGCGACGGGTGCGACTCGAGCACCCGACGTGCCGTGGCCGTTTTGATGTCGTAGATGATCAGTGCGGGTGTCTTACTCCAGAAGCTGGCATCGGCGATGACGATAGTCCTGCCATCTGCGCTAACTTGCAGATCCTGAAGAAACGAACCTGCCGGCGCAACTTGCTCGTTGAGTTTTTCATCGTGAATGAGATCGCCACTGCTGAGATCAAACCCAAGCAGGCGCGCCCCGCGCATTCCATGATTGCCGTGATCAATCGTCCATAGACGATTCTGCTGATCAACGACAATGCCAAGAGCGGTGTCAAATAATTCTCGTTGTGAGGCACCGCTCGGATACGGCTCCGCTGCTCCGTTCACGTACTCAAGCAACTTGTTGCCCTGCGGTCTGGATTCGGGATGCACAGTAAAGAAAACTCGACCATCGCTGCTGACCGCGACATTGCCGATGGGTTCGGGATAAGAGAGGACCTGCTCCAGATTTCCGCTATTGAGCAAGGGCCGCGTCGAAAGATCAACATACGGTTCCCCGCCGCCGTATCGAATCCGCGCGGTAATCGCCAGAATGATCAGCAAGCTCAACAAAAACAGCAGAATCTTCTTCATATCTTGTCGCCGCACTCCCCAGGTGCTTTGTCCGGCCGAAAGTCTACATGATTGTGGCCAAATTTGGTCTGCTCAGTGTTCGATTCCGCGCCTGCTCTCGCTACGCTGAAAATCACGACGCGAATGCGAGTGCCCAGGCAGCTGCGATCAGGGACAGTCCCGTCGCACCTGCCAGTATTTGCCAGCGAGGTTCGAAGTATCGGCCGCGGAGCAGAGTCAACAACATGCCAACAGCGAAGCCGCACAGAAACCCCATCAAATGAGCGCCAATATCGGTATTCGCATCGCCGGTGCCGGTGTACATGAGCAGGGCGAGGCCGCCGACGATAGGTCCGACGCGATAGGACCATCGCTCTTGAGACATGAACTTGCCTCGCCATACGAACCCGGCAACGAGCCCAAGCGCGGCAAAAACGGCCGTCGATGCACCGATGGATCGATGCGTCGACTCCAGTAATAGTGTGTTCAGAAGATTGGCCGATGCGGCCGCCGTGATAATGCTCAACCATGCGACTCCCGAACCCAGCAGACGACCGGCAAAAATCCCGAACAAAGCGCCGAAGATCAGGTTGCCGACCAAGTGCCGCAAGCCCGAATGCAGGGTGAGAGCGGTAATGGTGCGCCACCACTCGCCAGCGCGAATTAATACGCCGTCTACGCGGCCTGCAGCAACCCAGTCCTGGTTAAAAAACGAGGCATCGGCGAGCCCGGTGACGGCAAGCACAACACACACGTAGACAATCACTCCGGGGGTTGCGTTCCGATGCGGCGCTTTGCCAGGTGGTCGTTTGACCACCGGCGGGTTTTCTTCGTCGTATAGCCACAGTTCTTCGCTGGCTCGCGCGGAAAATTCTGCGGGGACGAGTAGCATGCAAATGCCACCGTCCTCAACAATATGGTGCGGGATCTGCAGTGATGTGAGCACCAGTGCCCGATCGGTGCACGCAGCTCGATTGTTGCCCTCAAATACGATGCGCAGGTCGCTGGTCATTCGTGTCTTTGTCACTCGAAGATCTGAATCAAGCCCTCATCAATGCGGGCTGTCGCCTAGGAATTCAATCATACGCATCGGAACTATCTGGCGGCGATTAATTGGCCGAGAAAAAATGAACAATAACAGCTAGTTATCAGCTCCGGGTTTTTCTTCAGCGGCCATTCAGCAATTCTCAGCAACAATACCCGGGAGTTATCAGTATTGATTTGTTCAGGTGAGCGAATGGAGTTTTGGAAAAAAATCTACTTTAGTCTGGCGTGTGTGGCTGCGATCTTTCTGGTCATCACCCTGTTCTGACCGTCTTCGAGCGAGAAATCGCGCACTGGCTTGCTGCCGGATTGCGGTAAGCTACAGCCATGATTGCGACGAACAAAAGGTTGCAACTAGCCGGGTTTTTTCTGAGCTGCACGACGCTTGGCAATCTGGCCGTTGCAGAGGTTGCCGATGCGTCTTCCGGCGGATTCTCCCTGCGTCAGGAAGTGACTATTGATGCCCCGCGTTCGGAGGTATGGCGGGCGGCTGTCGATCAGGTCGGTTACTGGTGGAGTGACGATCACACGATTTCGGGTGATGCCAGCAACATGTACATCGAGACGTTTCTGCAAGGCTGCTTTTGCGAGGCAAGCGATAAAAACGTCGGCGTTGTGCACCTGACAGTGACTTCCATTACACCCGATGCAATGTTGCGTTTATCGGGTGGACTTGGGCCGCTGGGGCTGATGGGTGTCGCTGGCAATATGACCTGGGAGTTTTTTGAGACCGAATCCGGAACGACGGTGCGGTTCATCTATGCCGTTGGCGGCTACAGTCCCGACGGTCTTGAAGCACTTGCTGAGCCGGTCGATGAGGTTGTAGGCGAAGCGCTGCAACGACTCAAGTCATACGTTGAAACGGGCGACGCCGAGAATGCAAATCTCAACTGAGCTCGCGCCGGGTGTGCAGAGGCTACTCGCTCCGAATCCATCCGTAATGACTGGCCCTGGAACCAATACCTATTTGTTCGGCAAAGACGCTGTTGCTGTACTCGACCCTGGGCCGCGCATCGAAGCCCATCTTGAGCATATTCTGCAGCAGGTCGGGTCGAAAATTCGCTGGATTCTGGTTACCCATACTCATCCTGATCATTCGCCGGGTGCGGCTTACCTTGCTCAGGAGACGGGCGCTGAATTACTCGGCATGGCGGCGCCCGGTGGCGCGCACCAGGACAAGTCGTTCAAACCCGACCGACCTATGGCCGACGGCGATGTCCTGTGCACGGATGAGTTTCAGCTGGAGGCAATACATACGCCGGGACATGCGTCGAACCATATTTGTTACCGGCACACGGCGACCAACTGGCTGTTTACCGGGGACCATGTGATCGACGGTTCGACCGTCGTAATCAATCCGCCTGACGGCAGTATGAGTGCCTACCTGCGATCTTTGCGTCGTGTGCAGTCGCTCGATTGTGCCGCATTGGCACCCGGACACGGCGAGCTGATTGAGGATCCGGAGCGAGCGATCAACTGGATTATTGAACATCGCCTCGCGAGAGAATCGAAAGTGCGTACTGCGCTTGGCAAAAATCCGGGTCTGACCAGCAGAGAGCTGGTGCCGCACGTGTACAAGGATGTTGAGCAGAGGCTCTACGGCTGGGCTGAGCGCTCACTGCTCGCCCACCTGCTCAAGCTGGAAGAAGACGGTATTGCGAGCCAGGCTGATGGCCAGTGGACGTGCGACGTCTGACTCAGCGCATGTTTTCAGTAATAATGGTCACTATTAGTACATACCGGCTTGAACTGCGGCCCGACTTCGCATAGCGTACGCCAGCCAGATTTTTAGGGATCCACACATGACCTTTGTAGTCACCGAAGCTTGTATCAAATGTAAATTGACCGATTGCGTTGAAGTTTGCCCCGTAGATTGTTTTCACGAGGGACCCAACATGCTCGTCATTGATCCGGACGAGTGCATCGATTGCACTTTGTGCGAACCTGAGTGCCCGGTCGAAGCGATTTTCTCCGAGGACGAGCTGCCCGCGGGTCAGGAGAAGTTCCTGGAACTCAATACAGAGTTATCCCAGCAATGGCCCGTAATTACGGAAATGAAGGACGCGCCGGCGGACGCCGATGACTGGCGCGAAGTCAAAGAAAAACTCCAGTTCCTGGAGAAATAAAACAACCGTAGGAGCGGGCCATGCCCGCGAAGCGAAGCGGCGAACGCCGCAAAGCCGGCCGCCAAAGGCGGCCCAAGGCCCGAACCAGGGAAGCTCCGCAAAGCCGGCCGCCAAAGGCGGCCCAAGGCCCGGACAAGGGAAGCTCCGCAAAGCCGGCCGCCAAAGGCGGCCCAAGGCCCGAACCAGGGAAGCTCCGC
>CAZGVL010000043.1:0-25189 GCA_964528965.1 uncultured Woeseiaceae bacterium | reverse complement strand
CGGACAAGGGAAGCTCCGCAAAGCCGGCCACCGTTGGCGGCCCAAAGCCCAGCCCTAACTCCCCCGCACAAACCCCACCAACACCTCAGCCAACTCCGCCCCCTTATCCTCCTGCAAGAAGTGCCCTGCATTGAGGATCCTTATGTGCTCAAGGTGCTGTGCCCCAGGCACCAGTTTCTGGAACGCCTTCTCGCCACCGCGAGTTATCGGATCCCTGTTACTAAATGTCGTCAGGAACGGCTTGTCCCACTTTCGAAATACTTCCCAGGCCGCGCGATTGGCCTCACTGGCGGGGTCATCGGGCGTTACCGGCACAAGGCCAGGGAACGCTCGCGTGCCAGCCTTGAATTTCGAACTCGGAAACGGAGCGTCGTAAGCCGCAATCTCGGCTTTGGACAAGTCACTGATCGACCCTGAGTTCACAATTCGACCGATAGGAAACCAGGGGCTCAGGCGCGCAAAAGTTTTCCAGATTTTGAACACCCGAGGCATTGCCTGTTCGCCGGTTGGCAGAGCGCCGTTGCCGACAGCTATGCGTGAAAATCGCTGTTCATTCTCCGCAGCAAGCCGCAGTCCGATCAACGAACCCCAGTCCTGACAAAACAATGTGATACTGCGAAGGTCAAGCTGCTCAACAAATTCCCTCATCCACGCAACGTGAATTGCATAGCTGTAGTCACTCTTGCGGGCTGGTTTGTCGGATTTGCCAAAGCCGATCAAGTCGGGCGCAATAACGCGCAGACCTGCAGCAGCCAGTGGCGGAATCATCTTGCGATACAGATACGACCAGCTGGGTTCGCCATGCAACAGCAAAACAGGCTCAGCATCGGCGGGCCCCTCGTCGACGTAGTGCATACGCATGCCATCAACTTCGACATAGTGTGGTTCGAAATTGTAGTCAGGTAACGCAGCAAATCTCGAGTCCGGCGTACGCAGTACTTTCATGGTCGTGCTCCAGTTCAAATGAGGTTCGCCGCGCCGATTGTTAGGGATATAATAGACAATCGATGCCCGCAGTCCGGATCAGATAACCATGACGAGTAAACGCGCGCAAGCGGTGCGCGCCGTAACAGGCACCATTTTCAAGCTGACCGATGCCAAATCGGCAAACGCATTCAAAGCTCGTCGCAAGTTGCATGTTCTCGCCAACCTGTTGCCAACCGCATTCGGCGTGCAAGTTACGCCGGATCGGATTGACGGTCTCGAGGTGGAGTGGCTAAAGCCGAGGAACGCAGCAGATGACAAGCTGATCTTATATCTCCATGGCGGCGCATTCATCATGGGCGGTTGCACGACACACAGACAGTTTGTTAGCCACCTGGCTCGAGCTGCGGGTGTGCGTACTGTCATACCTGAGTATCGACTTGCCCCCGAGCATCCCTATCCAGCGGCGATCGATGATGCAGTCAGAACCTATCGGCACCTGATCTCCAACGGCCTGATGCCCGAAGATATCGTGTTTGCCGGAGATTCAGCGGGCGCAAATCTGGCGCTGGCGACCATGTTGAAGCTGCGTGATGCGGGAGATCCATTGCCAGCTGCTGCATGCCTGTTGTCACCGTGGATTGATCTGGCGACTACCGGCGAGACAATGACAAGCAATGCAGAGAATGATCCATGGTTTCGTCCCGAAGACATACGCTATGTCGCAGGCTACTACTGCGACGCGGACCAGATCAAAGAACCGCTGGCGTCGCCCGTATACGCGGACGTAAGCGGGCTACCGCCGCTATTTATTCAGGTCGGTAGTGATGAGGTTTTGCTCAGTGACTCAACCCGACTTGCCGATAAGGTTCAGGCCAGCGGTGGTGAAGTTGAGATCGAAATCTGGCCGGGAATGTGGCATGTATTTCAGGTATTTGTTGGTGTCATGCCAGAGAGCAGCGAGGCGATCAGAAAGATTGGAGGCTATATCCGGCAGGTGTTCGCGAAGTCCGACTGAGTTGGACTTACATGCCCGACTGTTTCTGCGAGTCGTCGAACATTTTTGTCAGGAATGAGCGAATAGCGGGTTCCGCCTCGGCACGGGTCATGAGTTTCTGTTTCTCAAGTACGATAGCCATGTCCTGAATTGATCGTTTTCCATCAATGATCGACATCATGAATGAGTAAATCTGCGTTGTCATTGCCTGTGTGCGAAAGGATGCGGTCAGCGGTACCGGATCCGTTCCCGTAACAATCCAGTCGGGCAGGGCGCGGTGTCGCGGCGCCTGTTCGACATCACGTTCCTTGTACGCGGAAAAAGTGAACACCCTTTCCTGGCGCCCATGTCGACTTGCTGGCGAGCACATGTACGGTATCGTCGCCTGTGAAACATAGGGGTCGGAAAATCCACTTTCAGCCACGATTGCCTTAGTTTCCTCGGGGCTATAACGGCGCGCGCGCTCCGGGTGGGCGAACGCGAGCGAGCCAAAGTTGATCCAACGGCCATTCGGCTTCAAGAGCCGGTTAATTCGTGTGGCAAGGACCGGTAGATCTTCAGTGATGATGTCGATCAGCCACGGTGTGACAATGGTGTCGAACGACTGCTCGGCGAACGGCGGTCGGAGGGCATCGCCCAGCAGGAGATGGAAGCCGTCGCGGACCGTTTCGGGCGCCGCCAGCGTGCGCAATACGGCATCGTCTTCAAGCGACTTCGGTGCGATCGGAAATTCATACAACTTGAGTGGCTGATTTTGGGTTACGGTTTGTGCAACCAGCGCAAGCAGTGGGTTGAAGTCCATCGCAATCGTCGAGCTGCATTCAATCTGCATGTGAATATCGTAAGCAAGTCGACCTGCACCCGCGCCGAGGACCAGCACGTTGCCGAGATCCACGTGCTCATGCAGGACCGTTCGAATCTGTTTGATCGAGGCTTCGTTTTCCTCGTCACCCCACGACCAGTCGCGGTGGATATTTGCGTAGTAGGTGTTGAGGCCCTGATCGACTGGCAGTCGTGTGCGCAGCGCCAGATAGGTTTCGAAATTGCCGTGCTGCGACTGTATGTCGACCGGCTGCAGTAATTTCTGCAGTGAACGGCGATGGTACTCAAGCGCCGTCTTGAAGCGCTCAAGCCGTCGCTTGGTCAACGAGTGCAGATCGTCATTCTGTAGTTCAGCATCAAGTCCGGCGGTCTCGTGACTGAGTTGTTGCAATGCGTACTGCAGACGGTTGCGCCATTCGCCGAGGCTCGCTTGCGGTTCCGCAAACATCCAGGGAATGCCGTCAATCGCCGGAAAGTCGACCTTGCAGGCACTGCAGTGATATTGCTCGTCTTGCAATGCGAGCGGAGACTTGTCGCAGCGCGGACAGGCAAGAATGCTATGCAGATAGGGCGTGTCGGACATGTGATGCTCGAATACTCATTTTTGATTATTGATCTTCGTTATTGTCGAACGTGGATTATGTCGTGTCCGGACGTAGATCACATCCCGCAAGACGCACGCAAAAAAAAGCGGCCAGTCGTACTCGACTGGCCGCCTGGTTTTTCCTGCGAATGCCGGGCTAAACGATCGGTGGCGGCGGGATGATGCCGTCAACAATCTGGTCAAAGGCGGTCAGACTGTCCTGCAAGCCTGCATTACCGAGACCATTATTGGGGAACAGGCCGCCAAACTGATCGGCCTCACCATGCAGGGCCATGTAGTTGAGGATGACCGTGTTCACCAGCAAGTTGACGTTGTTTGCCGCTGGCGTTGCCGCTCGTGCGACGGATCCGCCCGCATCCATGTAACCGATCTGCTGGTGGCGTGCTTGTTCTTCTGGCGTGCCGCCGAGTAGCTGTGCTCTGCCGCCCGGGTTGTAGACCATAAAGAACGCTGCGGCGGTGGACGAGTTATCACTGGCCCATTCGCCTTTGCCACGACCCAGTTCTGTCATGTCGAGAGCGCCATTGCTCGAAACCGATCCATCACTGAATACGTACATCATCAGCGGTACACCTACGCGGGCCGCGTATTCGATACAAGCACCCATGCAACGACCAGCGCGTTCATCTTTGACCTCGCCTTCGGCGCGTCGACCACCGTGGTAATCGTAGCCGCCCATTTCGATACAACCCGCGCCGGCGAAACCGTTGATAACCAGCTTCATGACGGCAGCGGTTTTGCGAAATTCGCTGCCGTTACGCGAGTTCTCACCGAACTCAGCCGCGGTCCATATACCTGCGTCGCCAACGATCTCTGGATCATCGGTAGGATCGATTGGAACGCCACCAAAGCGATCCGCGATATCGGCAGCCTTGAGGTAACCGCAGCTGACCATTTCTTTCAGAACTGTCTCAGCGTTGACCTGCGTGTTGACGTTGTCCATCTTGCGATCACTGATTCGGGAGATCGATTCCATAACGGCTGTGGCGTCATCCTTGCTCAGAATGCCCACAAGGTCGCCAGTATCGACCAGGTTCACAACGTCGGAAGGGCGGTCAACTTTGGTCGGCCGCAATTCGGCGTTATACAGTGCAGCGGGCAACATCGAGTTACCGCCCGAATCCGTATTTTCGGAACCAGCCAGAGTCAAAATTGAGCCGTCGGCGCCGGCCCGCGCAATACCGTACATCGGATTGTGTGGGTTATTGCCGGTGTCATTGTCAGATCGGGCAGGAATGACTGCACCGTTCAGAAATGGCGCGCGGCTTACGTTCATGCTCATTTCCATGCCGCGTTTGAAGGCACTGTCCGAATGAAACGCCAGGCCCAGGTCTGAATTCGCGTAAGGCAATCCAGCCGCGTCGACGAGACCCGGCACCATATCGCCTGGGAGTCCCATCTTGCGGTAGCCAGCCGTACTCAGAAAATCCATCTGGCCATCTTCCTGGCCAACCAGAACGTTCGAGTTCGAGATATTGGCACCGCCGGCGAGATCAAAGCAGATGAACGGAATCTTGCCCGCACCGGCTGTCGAGATCTTGCACGGATCTGCCAGGCGACCGCGCAGGTCACCAGACAGAGCTGCATACGCATCGCGTGGATTTGAGAACAGACCCAGTACGCCACCACCTAACGTATAGGCGGCACCCGACATTGCACCTTGTGACACAAAGTCACGTCGCGTGACAGGACGAGGGTGGTCTCCGTGAAGCTGCGGCGCATCAAAGTCGCGCGCGTTTCGTTTCTTAGCCATAACCTTACTTTCCTTGTGAGTCCTGTCTATTACTGAACGAGGGTGACCGCACTGCCAAGCATGGCGGCACAAACACCTTTCGAAATTGCACGGGTATTACTATCTCCCGCCACCAGTCTGTCGATGAGATTGTCCGGGCGGCCGTTCTGTACCGGCGCAGCCGATGCCAGCTCGCTGTAAACATCGTTCACACTGGGTTGTGATCCGAGGTTGGTCCCCATGATCCCGTTGAGCAGCGGATTCACGAACAGATCCCTGTTGCCCGGGGAGAACGCCGTAGCTTCTGGATCAGTAAAGTTAAATCCTGGGAAGTATGGGTTCGCCGCTCCGGAGTCGCCGATCAGCGCATCGCAGTACTGAATTGCAAGCTGCGCAATGGCGACCTGATGGGACGACAGGAAGGTATCGATGTTCTCAATTGCAGGTAACGACTGGCGCAACTCCTGGAACGTCATGTCGACTTCCGGTGTATTCGGGCTGACCCCGGTTACCGCCGCATACGTTGCATTGATCTCGTCGAAGGTGCGCACACCAATACGAGAAACCCGCTCGGCGACAGGTACATCAGTCGGTGTAATCACCGCCATTGGATACTCGTCCCGGTCATAGCTGAAGTTGCCAAGACGATCGAAGGTCAGGAAGAACTCGTCTTCTTCTGGTCCTTTTTCCAGCGGCAACACGGCACCAATGATAGCCAACGGCTGGCCGAGTTCATCGGCCGGCTGCGACGCGTCGAGCGTGTTAACCAACGTCGAATAGGACTGACCGACCGGCGCTTCAGCGCCATTAAGTCCGATGCGCATACCTTCCAGAGGAATGCCGGCCGGTGTTGAGCCGTCCAGCGTTACGAAGTGTGGCCTTTCAAACAGATAGGCGTAGCTGTCGTATTGCTGGGCCTCGAAGAGAACAAATGATGATTGATCAGTCTCAGGAATATCTTTGACCTGCTCGGATATATCGAACAGCAGGAAGAATTTCTCACCGACGCCAACATCGAAGTTCTGCACGACTTGTTCCATCGTCAGCGCGCGTCTGTGTACCGCAGCGAGACGCAGAGTACCGTTCCAGAGACCGTTGCTGGAAGCTTCATTGCCAAGAATGACAGCAAAAGCCGGACCCCAGTCGATCAGCGTGCCACCGGGAACCGGATCGGTGTTCGATACCAGCTCACCGTTGACGTAGATCTTGCGACCATCGATTGGGTTATAGGTGACGACGACGTGTTGCAATGTGGCCTGCAATACTTCGTCATTAGCCGGTGTCGACAACACATCTTCCATACCACTGAGTGTGGTTTCCGTGGTGCGAAGCAGGAAGTCGTAGTCATATAGCGTCTGCTGCAAGGAAAGATTGCGATCAGTCGAGCTATTCGAGTAGCTGAAGATCTGCGCTTCTTCCTGCGTGACGTTGGCAGGGATTGCCCAGACTTCAATCGAGAATTCGCCGGACTCCTGAATGACATCGTAAAGTTTCTTACTGGCGGTCGTTGATCCTTGCGCCTTGCCATCACTGATGGTGATACCCCAACCACCGAACCAGGCAACATCACCAATCAGATTGAGATCGATCGCCGGATCAACACCACTGGTGTCGTAAGCGACTGTTCCTTCGCCGGTCTTGAACTCCCAAAGTGCAACTTGAGCGTCCTCGTATCGATTGCCGCCGGAAGCCAGCGTACCGTCCACCAGGCGCAATGCCTTACTGACAACCAGTTCGGGATCTACAAACGTTGGGACAATGCCATCTGCGAACGCAGTTATAGCGTCCTCCATGACTTGTGCAGAACGCGCGCAGTCAGTTTGGCCGTTGAAGTCCCAACAGTTGTGGAATTCGTTGCGCAAGCGAACTACGAGTCGCGAGGCCTCGGGAGTCGTCAGGTCAATTTTCGGTTTAGCCGCGTCATAAGCTGAATCAACGTCGGGATCAGCAAAATAGGGTTGCTGCGAGTTCGGTGACTCAGAGCTGTGGCAACCAGAACAGTAGACTTCGAGGACCGGGTCATGCACCAAAATATCAAACGGGCTGCCGACCGCACTTGGGTCATATTTCGGGAAGTTCTTGCTCTCGTCAGGATCCTTAATAACTGTCGGTGGCAGTAACACGATCTCTCGACCGCCGCCGCCCACGCTACCAAGCCAGTTTTCAATCCAGGTCGTCATGATGGTCGAGCAAACACCGGCGTCTTCGACCCAGCAGTTGTGACCGGTGCCGACCTTGGCAACAATTGCTGACAACGATGGTTGTTCGGTATCGACCTTTGTCAGCGCCTCGTCGTACGCCATGTTGACGTCGTCATTACGCACGAACATTGGCAGCTGGCCGACGGTCTCATTGTGACACGAGCCACAACGATCTGTCGTCTTCGCATTGCTCCAGAACTCCTGCTGGAATTTCAGAACATCAGCATCGCGAGCTACCGGCCCGGCATAAGGAGCATTGCCCAATGGAGGCGCGCTCGTGATCGGGTTTTCTGTTGTCTGTGCACCACCACCACAGGCCGCGAGCACTATGCTCATAAGCACTGCCGTGAGCGTCGCTTTCGCACGAACGAGGTCGTTGCGATCAATAGGTCCCGTCTGCATAGCAATTCCTGTTGCTTTAGTCATTTTCATTCTCCCTACGGGCCCTTGCAGTAGTCCGCGGAATCCGCGAATACCTGCTTCAACGAGTAGCTGCCATTGGCGCGGAACGCAGCGGTGATTTGGTCTTGTTTCAGTCGATCTGCGTCGTCTTCGGCGCCTCGCAAGCAAACCGCTCGAAATACTTTCTTCACTTGACATGACGCAAACGCAGCACTGTTTCCGAGCTCGTCGCCCAGTGACTTGGCGCCGTTGCCATAACCATCCCGCGCAGGATCAAATCCCAGGTAGGAGTTTTGGCCTTCGCGCCAGCGATTCTCCCAGGCGTCATCAGGTGTTCGATAACCCTGCGGGAAGTTAAGGTCATTATTGTAGTATTTCGATTGCACGATTGGCCTCGTGTACTCAAGACGGTTCGTCTCTTCGTCAAAATCGTAATAGGCGAACGCTTGCGCCATCGGGTCCATGCCCGTGTGACAGCCCACACAGTTATTGAGGAACAGACGGCTATCGCCACCAGGGCTGCGCGGAACGTCTTGACGGATGCGATCTGGCGACAAGTTAACGTCATGCACTTGCTCCAGGTCGTTGCACATGTGATTCATCAATGTGAAACGAAACATCGCGCGATTAGTGCCAGCGATGAAGAAGGCTTCTGATGCAGCGCGGGATGTCATGATACCCGCGGTAGCATCTGGCGGAATATTCATTATCGATGACTGGGTCGTGAAGATCAGATCATCGCGAAGATTTGCGTTGCTAGCCTCAAGCTGTTCGTAATGTGAGTTGTCACCGGCGCTTGGGAGACCATTACGACCGTGGTAGATCAGGTCAGCCGATAACAAGGTGTTGAATGGGACATCATCGCGAACCATGCCAATGACTGTCGCGATGTAGTCATTGAGCGGCACGAATACAGACTGGTCGCGGTTGGTCCACGGTGCAGCGAAATTCTTTAGCGTAACGTTATAGAAGTTCATGTTCTGCATCGCAATATCAGCGGCTCCCCTCACATCGCATGAGGTTGTCAGGCCTGCATCACACGGCAGCGCTGGATCTAAAGCGTTCTCCATGTCCTGCAAAACCTCATCGGCTGGCGGAACGCCAGGGAGACGATCATGCATGCGCTTGGCCTGCTCTCTATACCCTGCATTGGCCGGCGCAGCCATACTTGCGGTCACCAGACCGACCAGCAGCATGCGCCAGAAAAATCCGATCGATACCTGTTCCTTGGCGTTTTTCATTTTTGTCCACGTCCTGTTTTTCATAACAACTCTGCCCACGAACTTGTGCGATGCAAAAATGCGTTTGTTTAGTTCCCGACCAATCTAGCTATCTAAGTCGAGGCCTAAACACCTGTTGGTTCTACGGCGTTGTCAGAAATTCAGTTGATGCGTCGAATGACGTAGTCATCACCTGTAACTCCTGGCAGCTCCGCTGTCCTTACGCTAACTCCCTGTTAGCCGGACCGGTGGCTTTGCGTGGCCTCTTCTTAAAGGCCGTGCCTTTGCAGGAGTCCGACACTGTCGTTAGAACAATCCTGTTCTTGTTACGACAATCAGGCGGACTCTGCCGAAAATACTGCCAGACCTTATCCAAATTGACCGTGATTACATTCACAGTCCGCGTACTTGGGTCTTTTCCCGGCGCGCAATGCCAAATCGATCTGTAATGAATAAAGCAATTGCTGTGCCAGTTAGCCGATCGTTGCGAAATGAAGGCAATAAGTCAATAAAAAACAATTAGTTATGTTGTTGATATGGGTACTTACCGAGGCCGCTATATGTCAAGTAACTGTCGGCGCTTCGGTACATCTAATCGCGACAGAATCGCTAAGCTATTGATTGCCAAGGAGTGTGTGGCTGTCTCAAAAGGGAGACAGGTGACGTAGCAGCGTCACATTCGAACAACAATGGACTCCGTTGCAACGATCTCCCTGGCTTGTCCCGTTGTTTGTATGACACGAGAAATCTCGTTTGCCTTCGTGCTCATCAATCCTGGTGGAACTGTTTCACATTTTTTTTCGTGTACAGAAAAGCCGGGCGTGGTTAGAGAGAGGTGTGTTGTGAGATTATCGGTTTGGCGTCCGTCATATAGCGCAAGCGCATATTTGACTTTGCGCACTGTCGTGCATTTGAGACATTACATTGGCTGTATTCCCTCTAATATAATTGCGTTCGAATACGTCTTGACGCCCGGGCAACAAAGTCGTGCGTCAAAGTGTGGAACGGGTCACGGGTTCAGCGTCTCCCGAGCGTTGGGAAGGCATGGACTGTGATCGCGTTAACGGTACGGTGGGCTTTACACGTCCACTATTGCATTTAGCTCAGATCGTGAGGTGGTGTGCATTTGGCCGCTATAAGTTTGGATACGGAAATTCCATACTTGTAGTTGATGGCTAAATCGATGTACAGCGGAATGAAACCGCAACCTTCGATCAAGGTATGAGGTGAAGGACATGAACAGCGAACAGATAAAGACAATGAAAGGAATCGTTTGCAATGCGGCCAGGTTGGTCGTGCTGCCGATTGTCTCTGTTTTATTGGTTGCGTGTGATGGTACGGGCGATGGTGTGCAGCTCGGCAACGGTCAAACTCCCGATCCGGTGGTTATTGACTACCCGATCGCGTACATCAAGTCACCTGTACCAGTCGACGACAATGGCGACTTCGCGCAGCAGGATCTACGCGAACAGATTACTTTTGAATTCGGCGCGGACCTGTATTTTCGTGATCGAGCGTCACCGAGCGCGGATTCGATTAACATTACCGGCGAAATCACTCAGGGTCTCGGTGCGATCCGCGATGTTGAAATCGCCTACGACGGCAGTACGTTGCTGTTCTCCATGCGCACGCCTTTCGATCCAGACATGGACGAGGAAGACCTGCCGACCTGGAATCTCTGGAAATACACCTTCGAGACGGAAGTACTCGAGCCGGTTATACCGCCGGGTCTGACGTCCGAGGCTGGTCACGATATCATGCCCAAGTTCCTGCCTGACGGTCGTATTATTTTTGCATCAACGCGTCAGCTGCGTTCGCAAGCGGTATTGCTTGATGAAGGCAAGGGTGGCTTTCCGGCGTTAGACGAAGACCAGAACGAATACGCGTTCAACCTGCATGTTGTCAGTGAAGATGGACTGACGATCGAGCAGGTAACGTTCAATCAAAGTCACGACCTTGATCCGTCTGTGCTGTCAAATGGCCAGATCGTATTCAGTCGCTGGGACCACGTCGCTGCGAACGACAGCGTTAATCTATATCGCATAAATCCGGACGGTTCGGGACTTGAATTGTTATACGGTCAGCAAAGTCACGCGACCGGTACTGGTGGCGAAATTATTCAGTTCATGCAACCGCGTGAATTGGAAGACGGTCGCATCATGTCATTAATTCGACCGTTTACCGATACGGAAGGTGGCGGTGAAATAATTGTAATCGATACGCCGCAGTATCTTGAGAATACGCAGCCAACGAGCGTCAATATCGGCATCCTTAACGGGCCTGCCCAAGAGGACGCTACCATCAATGAAGTGCTGACAACGGCAGGAGAACCTTCGCCCGGTGGCCGCTACAGCTCGGTTTATCCGATTCTCGATGGCAGCGGCCGCTTGATGGTCAGTTGGGCGCAGTGCCGCCTGTTGGAGATATTGCCGGATGATGGTGATCCGATCACCGAAGACACGGCAATTGTTCCCTGCACAGATGAGACGCTCGCGACAGTCTTTATCGTAGACCCGGACAACGTGGTTGCTCCGCCGGTTGGCTCTTACATTGTAGCGCCGCCTCTCTATGGCATCTGGATTTATGATCCGGACCAGGATACGCAACTGCCGGTCGTCGTTGGTGAGGAAGGCTTCATGTTTACCGAAGTCGTTGTCGCTGATCCGAAGGCATCTCCTCCTGTGATTCTGGACAACGTCGACGCTTCAATGTTGGACCCGACACTCGCCGACGTTGGCGAGGCAGTGCTCAATATTCGCAGCGTCTATGATTTTGATGGTGCAGCCATTGTCGATATTGCTGCGATGTCTGACCCGACGGTAACGCCGGCACCAAACAGGTTGGCCCGATTCCTGCGCATCGAAAAAGCAGTTTCAATTCCTGACGACGATATTGTCGATCTTGATAACACGGATTTCGGCGTCAGCACACAGCAAGGTATGCGAGAGATTGTCGGCTACGCGATGATCGAGCCGGACGGGTCGGTTGTGACGAAGGTGCCAGCCAATACAGCTCTGGCCGTCAGCGTGCTCGATGAGAATGGCAAGCGCATTACTGCGCGTCACCAAAACTGGATCTCACTACGCCCAGGGCAGGAACTCAAGTGCCACGGCTGCCACGTTACGGACAGCGGGTTGTCGCACGGCCGGGCGGACGCATTCGAGTCGGCCTACGCCGGATCTGCGGGTGGTACGTTCCCGAATACGAATCCGCAATGGGTTGCAGAGACCCCTGGCGAAACGATGGCAGAAGTGCGCGCGCGGACAACTTGCGCCGCCACAGTCGACAAGTGCGAATCGATTGAGCCGTCGATGAACGTGATATATAACGATGTTTGGCGCGAAACCGCTGATCCTGTGCTGGATCCCGACATTCGATACACGTACACGGACATAACAATAGGCGCGGTAGCGACCACCAATGTTTGGGAGTCGCCGACGACTAACGCGTGTGAGTCCGACTGGCAGGCGCATTGTCGAAGCATCATCAACTATATTGCGAATATCCATCCTTTATGGAGCCAGCAACGGTTGCTGTTCAACGCTGATGGGACGCCGGCACTGGATGGTGCCGGGTTGCAGATCGATAACAATTGCCTCGGTTGCCATACGCCCGTAAATCCAGCTGACGCCGCAGTGCGCTTACCGGCGGGCCAGCTAGAATTGCAAGACGGTTTGTCCCCGGACGAGCCTGACCACTACCATGCCTATCGTGAGCTGTTAGTTACTGATAACCTTCAGGTTGTCGTAAACGGCGCGTTGGTTGATTTCACTACACCAGGCGTTGATGAAAACGGGGATCCGATTAATATACTGACCCCCATTCCGTCACCTGCCAGGACTGCAGGTGCAAGAGCATCAGGGCGTTTCTTTACTCGATTTGAAGATCCGCAGGATGCGATTCACTACAACATTTTGTCTGACTCGGAGAGACGCTTAATTGCGGAATGGTTGGATGTCGGAGCACAGTATTACAACAACCCTTTCGACGTCCCGCAGTAAATTTGCCTCTCTGGTTTGCCTGGTAGCGGCCACGCTCCTGGTTTTCCTGGCAGACCCTGCAGAGGCCGCCGACAAACCGCTGCGAACCGTCGCAGTGGCTGACCCCTATTTGGAAATGCATACTGGGCCCGGCCGCGGCTACCCGGTATTCCATGTCATTGATCGTGGCGAATCGGTATCTATTGTCATGCAGCGTACTGATTGGTATCAGGTCGAGGCACCCGATGGCACCGTTGGTTGGGTCGATCGGGCGCAGATGGAACTCACCCTGCAAGCCGATGGCGCGACTGTCAGCTTTGCCGAAGCCACCAAAGAAGACTTCACCAATGCGCGCTGGGAGACCGGCATTCTGGCCGGTGATTTTGGCGGTGCCAACATCGTCTCTCTCTATGGCGGGTACTCCTTCAACCCAAATCTCTCAATTGAGGTATGGGGTTCACAGATTTTGGGTAATTTTTCCAACGGCTGGATGGGCAGTGTTAACGTCGTTCATGAAATCTGGCCCGAATGGCGCTTTTCGCCTTTCTTCACCCTGGGGACGGGGGTTATTCATACAGAGCCCAAGTCCACCATTGTGCAAGGAGAAGATCGAACCGATCAGGTGGCACACGTTGGAGCAGGTTTCCGCATATATGCGACGCGGCGCTTCTTGTTACGCGCTCAATACAATAGTTACGTAGTTTTCACCAGCCGTGACGAAAATGAGGAAGTAGAGGAATGGAAAGTCGGTTTCGCGTTCTTTTTCTGATCGCAGTTGTTTTCGCCCTGCCGGGCTGCGCCGCGACCAAGAATCTGTTCGGCTTTGGGCCTGACGAAGCACCGCCGCCGAGTTCGGAGCCGCCTGGGCAGGTGATCGATCCGGAAGTGGAGCGACGCGAGGTTAAAGAACCCAAGATAGACAGAGAGGACTTTGAACTTGGTGCATTCGCCGGCGTTCTGGCGATTGAAGACTTTGGCAGCAACCTCGTTTATGGGGTCCGGCTTGCCTACCACGTTACAGAAGGTTTTTTCATCGAAGCGACTGTCGGACAATCCGAAGGCGGTTTGACGAGCTTCGAGATCTTGTCCGGTGGTGCTGAACTCCTTACGGACGATGAGCGTGTCTACACCTACTACAACCTCGACCTGGGCTACAACATCCTGCCGGGCGAAGTATTCCTCGGCGAGGGGCACGCCTACAACACGAATTTGTACCTCATCGCCGGACTGGGCTCGACAACGTTTGCCGGCGACGATCGCTTTACCGTCAATTTTGGATTCGGCTATCGGTTTCTGTTGACCGACTCGGTCGCATTTCATCTCGATTTCCGGGATCACCTCTATGACATTGATCTCTTTGGTGAAGAAAAGACCGTGCACAATCTTGAAGGAACTTTCGGCGTAACGGTGTTCTTCTGATACGGAAGTCACGGTGTAGCCGCACGATTTGAGCAAAATAGGGTTATGAACATGAAAATCAAACGATGTTGTCAATGGCTGCTGCCGATGTTGCTGATCGCCGGAATGTCCGGTTGCAGTAGCATCGAGCCCTGGGTCAAGCCCTATGAGCGTGACCGTCTGGCTGATCCGATCATGGCATTGGACTCCGACCCGGTATCGTCGGCGTACGTTCAGCACGTGTTTGAATCTCGTGAGGGTGCACGCGGTGGCGAGGGAGCTGCGGGCGGCGGCTGTGGCTGTAACTAACGGAACCGATGACTGAATGATCTTACGACGCATCATTGGTATCGCAATCTTTGGCATGCTGTTCAATGCAGCCACTGCTGTTGCAGGCGTACTGCCTGAGGATCGTGCGGACGTCCTTTATCACCTTTACGATGGCGGTGGCGTCAGGATCGATGGTCCTTCGGTGCTGGTTCGTAAACAGGTTGGCAAGAGCGTATCGCTGGTCGGAAACTACTACGTTGACATGGTGAGCTCGGCGTCCATCGATGTCGTGACACAGGCAAGTCCGTACACAGAGGAACGCACGCAATGGTCACTCGGTATGGATTATTTGCGTGGCAATACGACTGCGAATATTACTTACACGAGCAGTGTTGAGTCAGACTTTGATGCCAAGACGTTCAGCTTTTCTGTCAGCCAGGACATGTTCGGTGATTTAACGACGCTGACACTCAGCTACGCACTTGGCGACGACCTGGTAGGCGATGTCACTGACCCGACGTTCGAAAGCCAGAATACCCGTCAGCACTACGGAGTTGGCCTGACCCAGATTCTTACTCGCAATATGATCGCGTCTTTGAATTTTGAAACGGTTACAGACGAAGGGTTTCTCAATAACCCTTATCGATCGGTGCGCTATTTCGATCCCAACGTCGAGCTCGGCTATAGTTATGAAAAAGAGGTTTATCCCGGTACGCGAACGAGCAATGCGGTCGGCGTTCGCCTCAAATACTTCCTGCCGTATCGTGCGGCGATTCAGGGCGAATACCGTTTCTTTACGGATACCTGGGATATCACCGGACACACAGGCTCGCTTACCTACACACACCCAATGGGCCGCTGGACGTTCCTCGGCAAGTACCGCTTTCATACGCAGACTGGCGCGCATTTCTATTCTGATCTCTTTCCACGTTCGCAGGCCACTAATTTCCGCGGTCGCGATAAGGAACTTAGTTCACTGAACAGTCATACATTTAAAATCGCTGCGAGCTATCAGTTCCTAAGCGATTCGAATGCCTGGGGATTCATAAAGAAGGGCACCGTCAATGCGTCGCTCAACGTGCTCAGCATCGATTACGACGAGTTCTCGGACTTGCGCGATCCGGCTCCAATCGGTGAAGAACCTTTGTATCACCTCGATGCTGATGTCATTCAGCTGTTCTTCTCTTTCTGGTACTAGAACGCCTGAAACACGGGGCGCTCATCGTAGCTGAGTGGCTGGCAGATGATACGATGGCTAAATCCTCGCAGGGAGACGTGATGCCATGAGTCCCATCATCGCCGCAATCGTGATTATTGTTGCCGTTATTCTGGCGACGCTCTACAACCGCCTGGTTCGCAGTCGCAATCGCGTTGACGGCGCCTGGAGCGATATCGATGTGCAGCTGCAACGCCGCCACGACTTGATTCCCCGTCTGGTTACCGCCGTTCAAGCATACGCAGACTACGAACGTGCGACGCTCGAAGCGGTAACTGTCCTCCGTGCCGAAGCAATGCATGTCACCGATGTTGCCGAAAGAGGGCAGGCAGAGGAGAAGCTGGGCTCCGGTGTGCTGCGCTTGCTGGCCGTTGCCGAGAGCTACCCCGACCTCAAGGCGAGCGAAAACTTCCTGAACCTGCAGAACGAGCTCGTAGAGACTGAAAACTATCTGCAGTTCGCGCGTCGTTACTACAATGGTGCGGTGCGGGACTACAACACGATGACGGAGACGGTTCCCAGCAATCTGGTTGCTGGATGGTTTGGCTTTTCGGGTCGCAGCTTTTTTCAGAAAAGCTCTGACGATGCCGCGAATGTGCCGCTGGTCAACCTGGCTTCAGTCGAATGAGGCGGTTTGCGTTCTCACTGCTGATTCTACTGCCACTCATCTCGCTTGCCGATGAACGAATTCTAGAGTTTCACAGTGACATCCTGATTCTGGACAATGGCTGGATCGAGGTTACCGAGACAATCAAGGTGCGTGCCGAAGGCCAGCGCATAAAGCGCGGCATCTATCGTGACTTCCCAACAGAGTATTACGACAAGCAAGGCAATCGCTACGAAGTGGATTTCGAGCCGCTCGCTGTATTGCGTGATAACAGCTCAGAGAGCTTTCATACGCAGGACTACCGCAATGGTCGGCGAACCTATTTCGGTAGCGCCGATCGCTATGTGTCTGCCGGGCTGCACACCTATATGTTTCGCTACCGTGCCAGTCGCATGCTGGGGTTCTTTGATAAGCATGATGAGCTGTACTGGAACGTGACCGGGTTTGACTGGGCATTTCCGATTGATGACGCCAGTGCGACGGTAGCTTTCGCATTCGCGGTGCCCGCCAATGAGATCTTGCATGAGGCCTACACGGGTCCGTACGGCGGGACCGGGCAAGACTATACGTCCGGCGTTGATGGTTCGGCGCGCGTGTCGTTCAGAGCGAATGAGTCGCTGTCTGCGGTCAACGGCCTGACAGTTGTGGTCGGGTGGCCAAAGGGTCTTGTTGAAGAACCGACAGATTTGCAACGATTTGGCTGGTTGTTAAAGGACAATATCAACCTGCTCATCGCCATGGCAGGGTTCGTCTTGCTGCTGATCTATTACATTCCGATCTGGCGCAAATACGGCAGAGACCCTGAGGAAGGCGTGATCGTTACCCGCTATGAACCGCCGAGCGGATTGTCACCAGCATCGCTGCGCTATATCCGGCAGATGTACTACGACAACAAAGTGATGACGGCCGCGGTCGTCAATTTGGCGGTCAAAGGCTATTTGCGGATTAATACGACGGAAGAACATTCCGGGTTCCTCGGCATCGGTGGCAAGCCGAGCGAACATTCGTTAACCAACGTGACGGCCCCAGCTGATGCGCCGGCTTTGGCGGCAGGTGAGAAAGAGCTCTACGACGCGCTGTTCGGAGAGGGAGATACAGTCCAACTTGAGAACGAAAACCACGCATTGCTGGGCGCTGCGAAGAGCGCACACAGCAAGTCGCTGAAACAAGACTACAAAGAGCACTATTTTCGGTTGAACGGCATGTTGAACGTACCCAGCGGCCTAATCGTGCTCATCACCGCGGTGGCCGCGCTTAGTGCCGGTTCGCGACCCACTTTCTTCGTCATCGCAACATTGATCGTCATGATCGTCACGATGGTCATCTTCGCAATAGCGATGAAGCGGCCGACGATTCGTGGTCGGCAGACGCTTGATGAAATGCTGGGCTTCAAGGACTACCTTGAGGTTGCGGAAAAAGATGAACTGAACCTCAGGAATCCACCGGAAAAAACACCGCAGTTGTTTGAGGCATATCTGCCGTATGCACTGGCGCTGGGAGTCGATCAACAGTGGGCAGAGAAATTTGCGGCTGTGTTCGCAACAATCGGCGAATCGAGCAACGTGCCGTACCAGCCATCCTGGTACAGCGGTACGTGGAATTCCAATACCTTGTCATCAACTACCAGTCATCTGACCAGCAGCCTTGACGGCGCGATCAGCAGTTCGGTAACGCCACCGGGTTCGTCGTCTGGTGGCGGTGGTGGCGGATTCTCAGGTGGTGGCGGCGGCGGCGGTGGCGGTGGCGGCTGGTAAGACTGCGCTGTATCTAAAAGCGCCGAAGTCATTTATCTTCAGGAACATTATTGTCGGTCATCGGTCACTGAAAGAGGGCGATCTAGCCTGATAACCTGAGCAAAGGACTGTTTTCTTGAATCAACCAATGTATAGCCAGCGGCGTCCTGCCGATAATAGTGCGATTCCGAATATTATTTTTGCCTTGCTGATTGTCAACGGGCTTGTGTTCGCATTGCAGCAATGGAACCCGCGCTTTCTGGTGTTAAATTTTGCTTTGTGGCCAGCAACTGATCCGCAGTCTCCTTTTGCACCCTGGCAGCTGTTGACTTACGGCTTTCTGCACGGAAGTTTCAACCACATTCTGTTCAACATGTTTGGACTATGGATGTTCGGTCGAGATCTCGAGCGCCTGATGGGGCCGCAGCGTTTTCTGACCTATTACATCACCTGCGTTATAGGCGCGGGGCTCGTGCAGCTGATGGTCGCGGGCATTCAAGGCGGCTTGTACCCAACGCTGGGTGCATCCGGCGGCGTATTCGGCGTATTGCTGGCTTACGGCATGAGCTACCCGAATCGAACGGTACTGCTCCTGTTTCCACCGATACCGATGAAGGCCAAGTACTTTGTGCTGATCTACGGTCTGCTTGAGCTGTACCTCGGTGTCAGTGGTCGATCGCCCGGAGTGGCCAATTTCGCGCATCTAGGCGGCATGCTGTTCGGTTTCGGCCTGCTGCGCTACTGGAGTCGCCCGAGGCGACGCTGATCGTGGCGCTGCGACCTTTCAGGCCGGGCGCGCATCTATATAATGAAGGCCACGAAAAAAGGTCAGGCCTGCCTGCGACCACGCGGCCGCAAGGCAGATCAATTTCTATCTGGGGAATTTGATGACAATCAAGCGTAGAGAGTTTCTGGGTCATGTTGCTGCAGGCAGCGCAATACTGACGGTGCCAGCATTTATTGGTGGTTGTGGTGTGCAACAGGCGACGGCGGTCGCGGATGCGACGCCGGACAATCCATTCATGGACTGGTTCGGTGTTGATCAGGGTACGGTAACCCGGGTCATGTCTGAGCTTACGGCAAACGGCGCAGATGCCGCCGACCTGTATTTTCAACATACGCGCAGCAATTCACTGGTGCTTGAAGACGGTATTGTGTCCACTGCCAGATCGGGCATCGAGCAAGGCGTTGGCCTCCGGGTCGTCATCGGCGAACAAACCGGCTACGCATTTACTGAAGATTTGACGATGCCCTCGATGCTGGCTGCCGCCAGAACGGCCTCGGCAATCGCGTCGGGCAGCAGAGTTGTGCCCCCACAGGAATACAGGGCCAAGGATCTTGGTGGCTTGTACACGACGACGGTGCCTTGGGCGACCGTTGGCATCGAGCAGAAGTTGCCGCTGCTGAAGTTTGTCGAAGAACAGGCCAAGTCCCTTGATACTTCTGTCGACAAAGTCTCCGTCTACTGGGCGGATTCTGACGAGCGCGTCATGATCGCTACGCTTAACGGCAATCTCGTCATGGACCAGCGCCCAATGACACGGGTCACCGCTGTGGTTACTGCCAAGAAAGGTGATGAGGTTCAAAGCGGCTACTCAAATATCGCTGCGCGCGAGGACTTCGACTGGTATACCGAAGAACGATTGACGACGATGGCAACGGAAGCTGTTGATCGGACCCTGATTCTGTTTGACGCGCGTCGTCCACCGGCCGGCGAAATGCCGGTGATTCTTGCCTCAGGAGCCAGCGGGATTCTGCTGCACGAGGCGATCGGCCACGGCATGGAGGCAGACTTCAATCGCAAGGGCACCAGCATTTATTCCGACATGATTGGCAAGAAGGTTGCCGAACCTTTTGTCACGATTGTTGATGAGGCGACAATTCCGCATGAGCGGGGTGCACTTAACTACGATGACGAAGGGCAAAAGGCGGGCCGCACTGTCCTGGTGCAAGACGGCATTATGAAGTCTTATTTGCACGACGGTATCAGTGCCAAACAGTACGATGTTGACCCAACCGGTTCGGGTCGACGCGAGTCCTACAAGTATTCGCCGATGCCGCGCATGAGTTGCACATTTATGGAAGACGGACCGCACACCAAAGAGGAGATCATTGCTGCGGTCGATCACGGCATTATCGCGGAGACCTTCACAAATGGTCAGGTACAAATCGGCCCGGGTGACTACACGTTCTATGTGAAGAACGGCTGGCTGGTTGAAGGCGGGAAAGTCACAGCGCCAATCAAGGACGTCAACATTATCGGCAACGGTCCGGAATCGCTGAAGCGCATCACGATGGTGGCGAACGATGCACGTCTGGATACGGGTGGCTGGACTTGCGGTAAGAACGGTCAAAGCGTTCCGGTATCACAAGGGATACCGACGGTTCTCGTTTCCAAGATGACTGTGGGAGGCGAAAATGCTAGCTGATCTGGAGAAACGTGCGGCACAGGCCGTCGAAATTACTCAAAAAGCCGGCGCGGACGAAGCGTGGGCGACGGCGAGTCAGAGCAGGGACGTGGAGTTCGAGTATCGTGATGGTGCATTGGAAAAAGTACAGGATACGACGTCGCGAAATCTGGCAATCAAAGTCTACGCGGATGGTCGTTACTCAACCCATACTACAACTGATCTGAATCCGGATCGATTGCAGAGTTTTATCGACGAAGCGGTTGCGATTACACGTGCACTCGAACCGGACTCGAGTCGCAAGATAACGCCCGCGGAGCTGTTTGCGAACCGACCGACTGGCGATCTTGATATTGTCGATGCGCAAGTGCAAAACATTGACCGCGAGCAGCGTTTGGCGTGGTGCCAGAAGCTCGATGAAGTTGCGACGAACCACGAGCGTGTTATTTCGGCGACGGGCGGTGTTTATGATGGGTCCGAAACTTCAGCTTCGGCGAGCAGCAATGGATTCAGCGGTAGCCGGGAGTCAACTTACTGCTGGTACGGATCGTCGATTACCTTAAGAGATCAGGGCGAACGTCGTGCTGCGGACAGTTTCTATGTTGGCGCCTCACATGTCGGCAAGTTGCCGTCAGCGGATGAAGTCGCTCGCGTTGCTCTGGAACGGTCGCTGTCGCGCCTTGATTCTGAGAAAGGCCCGACGACCAAGACTTCAATGCTGGTTGATTCTCGCGCCGCGGCTTCGCTAATCGGTCGATTATTGGGCCCGGCGAACGCACGCGCTGTGCAGCAAGGTCGGTCATTCTGGACTGATCTCGCCGGCGAGAAAGCCTTTAGTGACGCGCTGACGATTATTGATGATCCGTTACTCAAACAAGGGATGGCATCCAGGCACTTCGATTCGGAAGGCATTTCTGCGAAAGTCCTACCGCTGATTGAGAATGGTGTTGTGAAGAACATGTATGTAGATACGTACTACGGCGGCAAAGCAGGCATGACGCCAACGACCGGTTCTGCATCGAACCGCATTGTTCGGCCTGGCACGAAATCGCTGCAGGAGTTGCTCGGTGATGTCGGCAATGGCGTTTACGTAACGTCCTGGCTGGGCGGCAATGCGGATGCTACAACCGGCGATTTTTCACTCGGCTTACGCGGCAACATGATTGAGAATGGCCAGCTGGGCGGCCCCGTCGCCGAAATGAACGTGACAGGTAATTTGCGCGACTTGTTCGGTCGCCTGGAATTGGTCGGCAACGATCCCTATCCCTACTCGACGACACTTTCACCATCGCTGGTGTTTGCTGACGTCGATTTCTCCGGCGCGTAGCGCCTTAGGCCGATATGCCGCCATCGATCGGGATGGCGGTGCCAGTGATGTGGCGTGCCGCGTCACTGGCAAGAAAAACCACCAATGAGGCAATGTCGCTTGGGTCGGCGATGCGGCCATTGGGGCTGTCTTTCGCGACGGCGGTGAGGAAATCATCCACCTCTATATCCAGCTCGTTTGCGGCCTCGGCCAGCATCGGCGTATCGACGCCACCGGGACAAATCGCATTGACCCGGAGCCCTGTGCCTGCGTGATCGTGTGCCATGGCTTTGGTGAGTTGAATCAAACCACCTTTGCTGGCGCAATAACTGACAGCCCGCGGGCCCGCTCGTAGCCCCCAGAATGACGAGATGTTGATAATGCTGCCGGCAGTGTTGAGCAAGTGGGGCAATGCTGCTCTGGAAAGGAAGAACGGCACATCGAGGTTGATCGTCATCGTGTCGCGCCACTCGTCGTCGCTGGTCTCTGCTGCGTTGCCGCGAAGCAAAATGCCCGCAGAATTAACGAGGCAGTCGATCTGAGAAAACTCATCGATGGCCTCAGCAACAAGCTCATTGCAGGTTTCGGCATCATCAAGGTCACCGGCCCACGTCGCGATATTGTCGGAGACGTCAGCCACTTCTTCGAGCCGTCCTTCATCCCGTCCTGCTGCCATTACTCCCCAGCCCGCATCGGCGAGTTCGATAGCGATAGCAGCACCGATACCGGAGCTGGCACCTGTGACCAGTGCAATTTTCATGATGATTCCCGAGCGTGTTGTGGCATGTTAGGCAGTGTATAGCAGAGTAGCTCGGCAGGTGATGCCAATTGATGGGTGAGTAGAGCACGAGTATGCAGATTGACCTGAACGCCGACCTCGGAGAGGGCGATGAGCATGATGCAGAATTACTGACGATTGTCAGTAGCTGCAATATCGCCTGTGGTGGACATGCGGGCGACGTTCGGTCGATGCGTGAAACGGTCGCTGCGGCGGCCGCAAACAATGTCGTCATCGGCGCGCATCCGTCGTACCCGGATCGTGAGGGCTTTGGTCGTCGTGCAAACTTTTCGACGGGCGTGGCATTGCAACGGTCGTTGCTGGAGCAACTGCACAGGCTCGCCAGGGTTTGCGACGAAGCGGGCGTGCGAATGCGTCACGTAAAACCGCACGGCGCCTTGTACAACGATGCCGCTAACGACGCAGAGTTATCCCGAGTCATTATTCAAGCCATCAAAGAGTTCGATGGGAATCTTTGCCTTGTTGGACCGCCGGATAGCGAGTTGTCCATGGCCGCACTGTCCGCCGGCATTGCGTTCATCGGTGAAGCATTCGCCGATCGTGCCTACCTTGCTACTGGTCGGCTCGTGTCGCGATCTATCGAAGGTGCGGTGCACGTTGACGGTGATGTTATAGCTGCACAGGCAGTCTCAATCGCACTTGACGGTTGCGTACGAACGTCAGATGGAGATTCAGTCCGCATAACAGCAGACACCTTGTGCGTTCACGGCGACACTCCCGGAGCTGCAACGGCGGCGCGATTGATGCGTGCAGCTTTGGAAAAACAAGGCGTCGAAATTCGTGCCGTCGATACCGACGACAAGATAGTAGAAGTCATCGCTTGCGGTGATGACTTGCTCAGCATTGATGCCGGTGACCCGGCAAAATGCCAGGCATTGGCGAACCAGCTTCGAAGCCAGGGCAACTGGATTGAATGCGTTGCAGGAATCAATAGCGTTGTGGTGCAGTTCGACACAATGCGCTTCGATCAAAGTGAAGCTCGGCTCAAAATTCGCAGTGCATTGCAATCGCCCACACCTGACCAGGAAATTGCCGCTGAGGTACTGGAGATTCCGGTTTGCTATGGCGGCGATTTCGGTCCGGATCTGAGTGCAGTCAGCAAGCGTGCAGGAATTTTACCCGAGGAGCTTATCCGGCTGCACTGTGCGCAGGAGTATTGCGTCGACATGCTTGGCTTTACTCCCGGTTTCGCCTACATCGGTGGCCTTGCCGAGGCTCTGAATGTGCCAAGACTATCGCAGCCGCGTGTGCACGTTGCGGCGGGTTCGATTGGACTTGCCGACGGACGCACCGGGGTCTATTCGCTCGGCGGCCCAGGCGGTTGGTCAATCATAGGGCGCACCGCAATGAAACTGTTTGATTCGTCTGCAGAAGATCCGTTCTTGCTGCACGCGAATCGCCGCGTTCGTTTCAGAGCAATCGATAGTGCAGAATTCGAAGCTATGGTGAAGCTGTGAGCCTGATCGTTATCAAAGCGGGACTGCAGACGACGGTTCAGGCTGGACCGAGAACAGGATTGCGCCACCTGGGCGTTCCGGCATGCGGTGCCGCTGACCCACTATCGCTGGCGCTCGCGAACAAGTTGCTTGGCAACAGGCTTTTTTCACCGGCACTCGAAATTGCATCATCGGAGGCGAGTTTCGTTTTCGAAGAGCCGGCGAGTTTTGCGCTTACGGGCGCGATCGGCCGCGCCAAACTCAATGGGGATGTGCTTGAGTTTCATGAGACCTTGTTCGCTGCGGCGGGTGACTCGCTTGAGGTGAGCGCATTTGAAGCGGGAGCGAGAGCCTATCTCGCCGTTGGCGGCGGCATTGTGGCCGACGATATTCTTGGCTCGCCCTCGACCTATCTCCCGGCGGCACTGGGCGGCTTCAAAGGCAGGGCGTTGCGGAGAGATGACCGCCTGCAATTTCATTCGCGCGAGTTGGGCGGCGAAGAAGTTCGAACCCCCGAGACGTTTCGTCCGCCGATGAGTCAATCATGGGCAATTCGTGCCTGCGCAGGTGCTGAAGCCAGTTTGCTTGCTGAACATGACAGCGTATTCGATGAGAACTGGATAGTCGGCAATCGCGCTGACCGCATGGGCATGGCTTTGCAGGGGACGACCATAGCGGTCAATTCCGATGGGCGCATGCCCAGTGCGCCGGTGTTTCCGGGAACTGTTCAATGCCCGGAAGATGGTCAGCCATTCCTGCTGTCCGTCGACGCGCAAACAACGGGCGGTTATCCACGCATCGCACAAGTCATACGAGCAGATCGTCACATGCTCGGCCAACTTCGACCCGGAGATAGAGTGCGACTACTGAGGCGCGATGGGCAGAGTGCGGTCGATGATCTTCGAGCGAAAATCAGCTATTGGGAAGCGTGGTTGCCGGGTGTGGCCAACGTGATCTGTTAGGGCGGCGATCGCTGTAATTCTGTCCGGCAGTGCTCGTGTGTAGTTACGTTCTGCTGGCCAGACTGGGCCAATGGCGGATCGACCGTCAGGTTTTGAGCGTGCATGAACGACGGCGAGAAATGGTGGGCCCGGTAGGACTCGAACCTACGACCAAGGGATTATGAGTCCCCTG
>CAZGVL010000042.1:0-25294 GCA_964528965.1 uncultured Woeseiaceae bacterium | reverse complement strand
CTGCTGCTCGACGAGCCCACCAACCATCTCGATATCGCCACCATCAAGTGGCTTGAAGATCGCATTCAGTCGTTCCCCGGTGCCGTCTTGTTCATCACCCACGACCGTGCATTCCTGCAACGCCTGGCCACACGTATTATTGAAATAGACCGTGGCAACCTGACAAGCTGGCCTGGGGACTACCGCAACTTTTTAATTCGAAAAGAAAAATTACTAGAAGACGAAGCCACAGCCAATGCTCGTTTCGACAAAAAACTCGATCAGGAAGAAGTGTGGATTCGCCAGGGCATCAAGGCTCGGCGAACCCGCAACGAAGGCCGTGCGCGCACACTCGTCGGCATGCGCAGAGAACGGTCCAAGCGCATAAAGCAGGAAGGCAACGCGCGCATACACATTGAAGAAAGTGATCAGTCTGGCCGCAAAGTGATTCGCGCGTTGAATGTCAATTATCGTTACGACGACGCGCCATTAATCGAGGACTTTTCGGTAAAGATCATGCGCGGTGATCGCATCGGCCTGATCGGCAATAACGGCGTTGGCAAGACCACATTGCTGCGCTTACTGCTGCAGGAACTCGAACCTCAGTCAGGCACCGTCAAGCATGGCACGAATCTCGAGATCGGTTACTTTGATCAGCTGCGACAAAATCTGGAACTCGACAAGTCAGTCGCTCACAACGTCGGCGACGGTCGAACATACGTCACGCTTAACGGCAAAGATCGGCATATCGTCGGCTACCTGAAAGGGTTCTTGTTCAGTCCGAAACGCGCGATGACCCCGGTAAAGTCTTTGTCAGGCGGTGAACGTAATCGAGTGATTCTCGCCAAGCTGTTCACGCGCCCGGCGAATCTACTCGTTCTTGATGAACCAACCAATGATCTGGATATCGAGACTCTCGAGGTACTCGAAGATCGCTTGTGCAAGTACAACGGCACACTGATCATCGTCAGTCACGACCGGGAGTTTCTCGACAATGTTGTCACCAGCACCATCGTTTTCGAGCAAGATGGCAGGATTCAGGAATACGTTGGCGGCTACAACGACTGGCTACGACAGGGCCATCACCTTGCTGAGACCGATAGCCCGCTCGAAGTCGAGGCGCGCAAACGCGCAGTAGCCGCAAGGCGTAAGGACAAGCTCCCTACCAAATTGAGCTACAAACAGCAGCGAGAACTTGAACAACTGCCGGGCGAGATCGAGGCGCTTGAGACATCCCTCGCCACATTGCAGGAAACGGTTTCCGAATCGGCGTTTTACTCACAGGACAATGACATTGTGCAGCAGACGCTGAAAGAACTGTCAGATTCCCAGGCGCTGCTGGAGAAAACGATTGAACGCTGGAGCGAACTCGAATCACTGCAAACAGCGATACAATCGCGCGGCAAGACGCGCGACTGATACTGGGCCAGTACTGACTATATAATTTGCAGCACCAGCACCATCTGGCAAAAAAACCCTGTCGCAAACGCGAGCGTGCGCACCCACGGAATTCCAAACGTATAGACAAAGTAGTGAACGAGGCGTGCCCAGAAGTAGACCTGGCAAGCGATAACGGTTATCTCGTTTGTGACATTCACAGCATTTGCGATCAACACCAGTGCGGCAAACACGACCAGGTTTTCCACCGCATTATAATGCGCTTTTTGCGCTCGCTGTGCCCAGGGAGCCTGCGGTTTCGGGTTTTCCGGATATCCCATTCCGTCGACAATGCCGAGAACCATTACACGGTTCAAGATGTAGGGGACCCAAAATAGTGCCGTCATGGTCGTCACCCATAATAGAATTGTCAGCTCACTTGTCATCACTTGCTCCTCGATGTTGTTACGACTGTTGGTCTGATGATGCCCATTGATTCGCCCGCTCGGCGAAGTCCTTGCTTCGCGGTGGAACGATGCAGAAACGCTGCCCGGTCGGCGCCTCCATGACTATCCACTTCTTGACCAGCCCGATGCGTCTGGCTCCAAGTGCCTCCAGCCGCAGCGCTTCAGCCTCCAGATCATCGGCTTCAATATCGAGATGCACGCGGCTGGCATGGTCGACTTTTTGCACTTCAAAATAAGGACCGTCGCCCGGCGTCGCCAACCCAACATACAAACCTTCGGGTTCCGGGCCCTTTTGAGCATAGCCCAGTGCGGCACTCCAAAAATCAGCGGCGGCGTCGAGATCATCGGTCTCGCAATCAATAATCAGACCTGCAAACTTGCTTCGATGCATGCGCTCTACTCTTGTATGGATGCGGGTCGGGTCAGGTAGAGGCATGACTCGCCCAGCGATGTTTCTTCCGGATACTCGCGCGCCTCAAAACCCATGGATTTATAACACTCGTGGGCTGGAATGTTGTCCCGATAGACGAACAGAGAGTACTCAGAAAGAGTGAACAGCGGTCTCGCTGCCAGCATCAACAGGCTGATAAGTCTCTTGCCAGCGCCTTGCCCTCGGCAATCAGCATGTACAACCAGTCGCGCGAGATTCATTCGTCCAATACGATCGTAGACCTGCCCAAACGCCACAAATTTCCCGTCGGGATCGCGCAGGCAAAACGATGCCATATCGCTCCAGCGCACATCTTCATGGAAGGTCTCACGGGTGTAGGGATAGCGGAAATCAGGGCCACCCCAGATCGCAACAGAATGTTGATTGGGAAACCAGTCCATCAGGGCATCGATATCAACTGCCGTAGCTTCAACCATCGTCCAGTCATCGATTTGCAACGAGCGTGCCTCGCCTGGCGTCTGCTGTTGGGAATGATTATTCACGCTGTTACGCGATACTCAGTTGCCGGGCATCGTCTCGGCGAAATAGCGATCGAATGCACGATGCACCACGTCTGCCGGCATGTCGACCGCCTCAACCACCGCATTGAATTTTTCCATCTCTGCGACTTGTCGCCTGCCGTCCGCTGCGATTACCTTCAAAGCCATAACCGCAATATCTTCTTTATCGCTGTCGGCAAGCGTCTTGCCCAATTCTGTCAGCAAGCTGCCGAGCTCCGGCTTCTCGACCAGTTCAGACATTGCACGGGTAAGTAGCTCCAGCGATTCAGCGCCCTGAAGATGGAAATGTGCCTGTATCAGCTCAAGCATCGTGGCGGTTTCTTCAGGTTCAATCGAACCACTGCCCCTGGCGATAAACACCAGCAACGCAGCGACCAGAAACTGCGAGTCATAAGTCTCCGTACCGCTGTTCGTCTCGACGACCAGACTCGTACCTTTAAGCCGCGAGGATTTGATTTCTTCATTCATAGTCGGCTACTTCGTATCGTATTTGCTGCGCATGGACTTGATCGATCGGCTGACTATCGATTCAAGCACCTTTAGATCGATATCTGCAAGCTGTTTGACGTACAGGCAGGACTTGCCGGTCTTGTGTTTACCCAATTTTTCCATAAGCGGCGCGATCTCGCTGAAGCCGGTCATGATGTACAAAGCGAGGTTATGCTTGCGTGGCGAGAACCCGATCAACATCCAGTCGCCCTCACCGCCGCTATTGTATTCGTAATGATAACTGCCGAAACCGACAATGCTGGTGCCCCACATTTTTGCTCGGGATCCCGTCGCTTTGCGCATGATTGCGGCGACTTTTTTCGCATCTGCGCGCTTCCCCGGGTCGTCTATGCTACCGAGAAATTCGGTGACGCTCGCTTTGGTCTGTTTGGTTTTTATTTCTGCCATGACCAAACTCTTTAAGTACCGGCATCCGCAAAAGCAGGTAATTCTTCAAGGTCAGCTTCGACAAAAGATTTCCTGGCTGTTGCCGAACTGAGCAATTCCTGCGAGTAGTAGCGTGCCAGCATCGGAGAGCTCCCATCCAGTACGTCGTCGATACGTTGCGAAAATTCCTCCCACACCTCACCCGGCAAAATTCGATCCGAGATGATGCGGGCGAATGCGACTGTCACAGTTTCATGATACTCCTGCCGCCGGCTCAAAACCTCCGCATTAAAGCGCAAGATTCCATCTCGCAACCGCTGTAAGGCGTCCGCACTTGCGAGCTGGGTGAGATAGAGCCACGCAATGCGCACATGCGACAGATGTGTCCATTGCGCTTCCGGCAGTTGGCAAGTCTCGAAATCTCGCAGAAACTGCAGGTCCGCCGCACTCGGCAGGTATTTTGCAAAACAGATGCTGTATTCATTTTCGACGTACGGTCCATAGCGGTTGATCTTCGCAAAGCCCACTGAGCGATACAGACCAAGCGCTTCGGGCTGTCTGCCACCCGTCTCGATACGCAAGGTACGACATCCCCTGTCTCGGGCCATCAGTTCAAGTCGGCTGTACAGCCGTCTCGACAAACCGCGCCGTCGGTAGCCGTCTCGGACGTACATGCGTTTGACTTCGAACACACCTCCCTCAAGCGGTCGCAAGGCGCCACAGGCGACGGCATTACCGTCGACGTGACCGAGCAGGAACACTCCACCCTGCTCGACAAAGCCATCCGCCTCGATACCGAAAACAGGCTCGCCCGGGTAACGAACCAGCGTTTCGGCATCCAGTGCCTGAGTGAGATCAACGGCAGCGGCATCTCGTGGGTCTGCGGCGACGATCCTCATAAACCGCTTCCTCTGATTCGAGCAGTCGACGCCTAGTCCGACGTCCCAAACAAGCGATCACCGGCATCACCAAGGCCAGGAATAATGTATTTGTGATCATCCAGATGATCATCAATAGCCGCCGTGTATATGGGCACATCCGGATGCGCATCTTCGACCAGTTTCAGTCCTTCCGGACAGGTGACGATACACACAACAACAATGCTGCCTGCACCACTTTCCTTCAGCAGATCGATTGTGGCGATAGTGGAACCGCCAGTCGCGAGCATAGGGTCGACAATGATGCAGGTCCCGCCCTTGGTCTGTGTCGGCAGCCGCTGATAGTAGCTCACCGGCTGTTTGGTAACTTCGTCACGATAGAGACCAACGAACCCAACTCGGGCTGTCGGCACTAACTCGAGAATACCTTCCAGCATACCCACGCCAGCCCGCAAGATCGGTACCACCACCAGATCCGTATCGATCTTGTGGCATGCAGCCTCACCAACCGGTGTCTGCACGGTGACCTCTTTGACTTTAATGTGCTTCAAAGCTTCATAGCAAAGAAACTGCGTGATCTCAGTCGCAAGTTCGCGAAACCGCTTGTGGCCGGTATCTGCGTTTCTGATAATAGCCAGCTTGTGCTGCACACAAGGGTGATCAATTTTCTCGTGCATGGCGTTGCTCCGTTATTTCTATAGGTTTATCAGGTTGCGGACCAGATCGCATACTCTGTACCAACAGGGTCGACAAAATGAAACCGCCGACCACCTGGAAAGTGGAATATTTCTTTGCTGATTGTAGCGCCCAGCTCTTTGACTCGCTCAAAGTCTCGCTCAAGATCTTCACTGAAGAAAACCACCAGAACGCCAGTCGCCGGCGCCGGGCCGTCAGCACGACAAAAGCCGCCGGTCAGTCGACCGTCATTGAAGCTGATGTAGTCGTCACCCCAGCTTTCAAATTCCCAACCGAAGAGGCTGGAAAAAAACTCTCGGGCTTTGGCCGGATCAGTGACCGGAATCTCTACGTAGTCGATTCGATTCTCAGCGCTCAATTTAGGTCTCCCCTGTGCATTTCATTTACTGCAGCTTATCGCGCTCTACAGCCCTTTAATTCTCAGTATTGGTCGTTCGGCATCAATTTGCACAAGGCCAAAAACGCCATCGATCTCATAGTGACCGCTTTCCAGCCGCCGCAATCCTTTGATCGCGCCAGGACCGATCCGGCTCGCCATAACCTGAATATCAGTTTGCTCCGAATTGCCGGCAACCTCGATTCTGTCACATATCGGGAATTCGATTACCGCAGGCCTGATACATACTTTCTCCGCAGGCCGCGGCTTCTCGTAGAATGGATGCGTGGGCAACAAGTGCAAATCGATATCCATCAAGAGCGCACCGGACTCGATGTCCCACGACAAGACAAATGACTGCTCGAGATCAACAGCTGCGAATTCCCGCAGCATTCGCCAGTCGGTCGATTGACTGGCCGTAGTCACTTTTGGACCAACTCCTGACCAATGGCCTTGAGAAACCCGGCTTTGTCATCTGGCGAGACCATAATGCGGCGCCGCTTGCCGTAGCGAACCAACAATCTGTCCATCGACATGGCCGGAGATGACAGAGGACTTCTGGATTCTCTCACCGACTCGATCTGATGCAGCGGTACATTGAAGCGAAACGGGCCTGAGCGAATGACCAATAGGTCGCGAGTAACGGTGTAGTGCGTGCCAATCATGATCGAAATGATTAACGCAACGACCAGAGAAGACGCAATGATCGTAATTGTCGCTGTCAATGGATCACCGGGCTGAAGCAGCACCGCCGCGATCACAACGAAGTCAATTACGATAGCAAGAACGAGAACAAGAAAGAGCCAGCGGTCGATTTTCGACTTGAATCGTTTGGTAGACATCTCAGACCTGACCCCCTTAACCTGAATTCAATCCGGCGCTAGCTGCAAAAATCGATCGCGTACAAACTGATGTCCTCGTCTTCGCCCGGCAGGCGCACCATCGACTCAAACTGCAGCCCCAGCTTCTCGATCAACCCGACCGACGCTGCATTTTCTGGCGATACAATCGCTGTCAACCGCGGTAGCTTCAGATCATCACGTGCGTGATCGACTACAGCAAGAGCCGATTCGTAAGCATAGCCACGTTTGACGAATTGCGGCAGAACAGAAAACCCGATATCCGGCTCATCCATGCCAGCGCGAGCAAAGACACCGCAAATGCCAACGGCCGTATCGTCGGTTTTCAATGCAACTCGGTATGGACCGAAACCGTGCTCTTCGTAAAGTTTCATCGCGCCCTCTTCGAGCGCCTTCACCGCTTGCTCCACCGTGCGTATGCCACGGTCGCCTACATATTGAACGAATGCAGGGTCATTCCAGACGCTGAGCATCAACTCAGCGTCATCGAGCGTCAAACGGCGCATCTGCAGCCGCTCAGTTTCGATCAGGAGGTCAGAACTCATAGAGGATTCTCTAGGTGAGCGATACTTGCGATGCATCATATCGCATTCGGGATATGACCGAATACCTGCCCACACTAATCGCCATGCACCCAGTCAAGCACCGGTTCCAGCCATTCAGACCGCGGCGAATAGAAGGCGCCATGTGCTGCTCCGGTCGATATCTGCAACTCCAGGAATGAATCGGGCGAGTCATCTCGATCAGCAAGAGACTGACATGAGCCGGCCATCGCGTCGGATTGCTCAAAGACAGAAAATACGCGGCCCGATAGCGATAATTGCGGGTAGCTGTCAAACCAGTTCGAACAGGCCGCCATGATGACATAGCGAATACCTGGATGATCAAGCGAGTCAGAAACCATGATCGTAATTACGCCACCTTTTGAGAAGCCGGCGACGATAATATCGTTGGGCTCCACACCATCATTCAATAACTCTTCAATCTCAGAGACGACCTGCCGAGAGTATTCCAGCACGTCAGTATCCGCTGGTCGGGCTTCTGACAGAACCGTCGCCCCCCGCGACCCCAAAGCAGCAACAATCGAAGGATAATCATACAAGCCGTAGGTCGGATGCGTTGGCGTTACGCCTTCGTCTTCAATAATTCGGCCATGCAAATAGAAAAAATAAGTTTCATCTGCATGAACCGCATCCGCGAAAGCCATGATCGCAACAACAGACAGCAAGATCAGTTTGCGCATAGTTATCAGGTCATATTCGCGGTATCGAAAAAGTCGACCTCGCCAGTATCCAGCGAATATTCGGCGCCAACAATGAGCAGATCCTTTTCTTGTATGAGATTTTCAAGTATCTCGGAACCGTGCCGTAGTTGATTCACGGAGTATTCAACATTCGCTCGTATCGCACGGTCGACCAGAATCTGTGATCCATGTGGGGATTCGTCACTGAGCAGCGGTTCAACGGATGGTCGAATACGGTCGACAATAGAACGAATATTTGCCGACTGATTCTCTTTCGGCTGTTGCAGTTCATCGAGCGTCGCAAGAACCGCACCACATTGCGTGTGCCCGAGGACGACCACCAGCTTTGTATGAAATTGTGCTGCTGCGAATTCAACACTACCAACCTGCGACGGCGCAACGACATTCCCGGCAACCCGAATCACGAACAGATCGCCGAGCCCCTGGTCGAATACCAACTCCGCAGGCACTCGAGAATCAGAACAACCCAGGATAATGGCGAACGGTTCCTGACCATCCGCGATTTCCACACGCCGTGAGTGATTGGGCTCGGCATCCTGATCCCGGAGCCCCAGGACAAATCGCTTGTTTCCTTCTCGCAGTCGATCCAGTGCGTCAAAAGCTTCGATCATCGTGTCGCTCATCCTTGGAGGTCGAGATTTCCAGATTGCAGGTGGCAGTATCGGTTGCGCGAAGCGACGCCGCAAGTTCATCGATGCCTGAGACCGAACTGGCTTCCAGAGCGTACGCTCTGCACGATGGTACTCGCCTTACGAATTCATCGCCCGTGCCAGCTTGCGCTTGGCGGCATTGAGCGCTGTCTTATCGGGGTCTTTGTCCTTTTCTGCTTGTCGCAACTCGGTCAAAGCAGCTGCAACATCCGTACCAGCCAGCCAGCCAACGACCGTAGCGGCCTCATCAGCATTGTCGCTTGAGATTCCTTTGCTGTTTCCGTCCAGGATGGAGATTCTGTGCTTGCAGAAATTACCGTAGGTACCTGCAGGACAGGTACAAATGGCCGTCAGGCTATTGCCGTCCTTGATAAAGGTGACTTCATACGGATCGGCTGACGACCCTTTTACGTGAAATATGCGCTCTTGCATCACGGACTCCCGATGGCGTAAATCCTACGCCGATTCTGGATAGTATCTGGTTGAGGCCGCACGAAAGCAACATCGTCATCAGGCACCTGGCGCATTCACTGCGGGCAAGCACCTATTGCTCGGTTACTGCACATTGCGGGAAGGACTGCCGGTGCAATGTCAGCGCGTCGCCAATTTTTCTCAAATCTGCACGATAGTCAGATCCACGTTCGGCCAAAATTTGGCGGCTCTGCTCGCGAAGGTGATAATACTGAAGCCGCCAGCGTTGGGTCAGGCCAATCGTCCACTCATCGTCAACCCTGGACAACATCAAACCGTGATTCTTGTTGTCGCGATATGCGACGATCCAGACCTGACTGTCACACCGTGGGCCATCCTCACACGGGCAGCCATCCGTAACGCCGGAAATATTGACGATGGCACCCGGAAATACTTCGGCGGTAACCGCTTGAACCTCTCGAACTTCTTCGTCCGATATGTTCTCGGTACGAAGTGGTCCCTCGAGACGGCGGGGCCGTGATTTCCAGATACGCTTTGTTCTTTCTCGCTGCAGCGCATATTGCCGCTTGCGTTCTGCTGCGTCGTCTTCATCTCCCATGGCTAAGTCGCTGCAAACACTGCCGGCGACAACAATGAGAATTGCTGACACAAGAATCATCGTGCCTCGGTTCACGATTCAGACTCAGGCGTAATGGCCCAGCGATCGCGGTGCCGTAACAAATAATAGACCGCCCAGCCCATGCTTGGGATCGCGATGATAGCTTGGAAGGAAAGCTCTCCGGACAGCAGTGTCCATGCAGAAAAAAGACACAGGAGAACGGCGACGACAACACTAATATAGTGTGAGTTGTAGCGATGCAGCAATATACAGTTCGCCAGTAGATACAGGGAAACAGCAACCACCAGGCTGATCAAAGTGCCAACAACGGTCGGACTCAACACAGCCATCAATAGCAGCACAACGCCATTCGACGCGAAGATCAGGGCGATCAAAAACTCACCGGGATAAACGTGCTGATCAACGGATCCTGCCATCTTCCTTTCCCCTGATGAACAAGCGCTGGTCAAATCAGCATACGACCTGTCTACCTCGTCAGCAAGCGTCGCAAAACGCGTCGAAATCTCGCCTGCGCATGCCAGTCCAATAGCCGAATCAATGCCGGTAGTGGGCAATCACGTCAGGAGATACGCTAAGGAGGCTAAACCGCCACCACCGTCGTTCGCAGCTGACACCGAGGCACATAAAGCTCATATAGCAGAAGATGGACATTATGGCCGCGACCTAATGAGCCGGGCCCGTCGGGCAATTGTCACGCTCGACCGTCCACATGATATTCGCGATTTTCCACTGGCCGTCAATCTTTACGAGGTCAGTAGAGTCAACACCGCAGTGCGAGAACTCGCCGTCGATCAGGAACTCGTACTCGCCCCAAACGATGGCAATGGGGCCTCGGACCATGACGACGGGATCGCCGGTCCATCGCTCAATATAGTCCTGGCCATTTGGTTCGATACCGCTGATGAAATCCTCATTATTCGACAGACGCAGTTGCAACTCGTCTGGCTCGCCGTCGGGGTGAGGGCGAAATGAAAGCGTCGTCCCCTCGGCCAACTGAATCGCCCGCCATTCGTCGGGGTCTTGCGAGCGGACGGCATCGAAAGCATGCTGCATTACTGCAAGTATAGCTGCATGTTCGTCCGAATCTGCGCGCACACCACGCATCGGTAAGAGGAAGACCACAAGCACCAGTACAAGGCAGGTCGCGACTACTTTATGCATCATTCAGTTCCTCGATAAGAAGATCATTAACGTAACAACGACATTCTTCGGCAACTATCATCAATGGTTGTCAAAGATCTATCTGATATAGCGGTAGATGTCGGCCGGGTATGCTGCCCGACTCTCTGGTTCCTATGTGCCGGGCGCCCGCAGCAAGATAGAAGCTTGCCGCATTTGGGTCGCCCTGAATCAGCAGAGTTTCGGCATCTTTACGAGCCAGCTCCCGCAATGCGTGCTCAATGAGAAGACGGCCGATGCCATGTCCGATTCGCTCGGGTTCTACGAACAGCGCTTCCAATTCAAACTCAATGTCCGACAACATCCTGAGCACGTAAAAACCTGAGGCGATTTCTCCCTCAATCGCTACCTGATAGTCACAGTCGCCGCTGAGTATCTTCTCTGGTGAAACCGTGAGTTCGGAGCGGCATGATTCCATGAACGCTGGGGAGTATCCCCAATAGGCCTTGGAACGCATAGCGACGGCTGACAACACAGCAGCATCTTCGGCTGTTGCTGCACGAATTTTGGGAAAGACCGTCACGGTACAAACATCAAAATCGGCGCGTAGCGCTAAGTTCTGACATAAACCTGGGTCAGCCAGGCCACAGTGTGGTCTTCGAACTGCTTTTCAAGGCCGCATTCGGCAATCCAGTTTTCTATTTGAATCGGATCATGCACAAAGGAACGAAAATCCGAACGCGCTATCCAGAACATGGAGTTCCACACTCGCGTACCTAGTCGAACGAACCATCGATCGCGCGGATAGGTAAGCGCATAGGTCCGTCGGGTTTTTGCAATCGATTTATTGATCAGCCCTTGTGCATCCGGATAGCAACAAACGACTTTATCCAGCAAGCAGATATCGGCAGCAGCAACGTCACCATCGATTTCCATGAAGTCGCCCTCAAAATAGTCGACGTTGTCAGCATGACCTCGTTCCTCAGCCCACTCTTTCGCCTCCGACAACATCTTGGGTGAAAGGTCTATGCCTGCGGCTGCGCCCGCGCCTTGTTCCAGCAGCGACAAATGCAAGTGGCCAACACCGCAACCGATATCGAGCAGCGTCGCTTCGCTATAGCCGATCTGTTCGAGTCCAGCTAACAATTGTTTCTGCGATTCCTCAAACCCCTTCTTCTCAAATCGCTTGCGATAACTGCGAGCAAAGTATGAAAAGAATTTACTTCCCGATTCGGAATGGCAGCAAGATGCAGGCATCAGTTCACCTTATCAATATTTGGATAAAATCGGCACGGCAATTGTTTTGCATCACTTGACGACACCGAATGACGATCATATTACTCTCAATGTCCGAATATTGGCATGCATGCGCCCCCGCCCATTGTCGTGATCGAATCCGCGTTCGGCACGGCCATCGCATGCAACGCCTGAACTCTATAAGCAGAGCCTGTCTGCGCAATCAGCCCAGCTTACGAATACCGATCGCGCTGCGAATCTGTTCGATGTAGGGGGTCGCTACTTCGCGAGCGCGGACGGCGCCTTTCAGTAGCTCCGCTTCGACGATACCCGGATCTGCGATCAATCGATCGTATTCATCACGCGCGGGTTTGATGTGGTCGTTGATGTATTCGAACAGCGTTTGTTTCATCTCACCCCAGGCGATGCCCTCAGCGTACTGGCCTGCGATTAGCTGGGTTTCTTCAGGTGTCGCGAAAGCCTTGTAGATATCGAACAGCGTATTGCCTTCAGTGTCTTTTGGCTCACCGGGTTCCAGGCTATTCGTCTTGATTTTCATAATGAGCTTACGCAGCTTCTTTTCCGGCGCAAACAACGGAATCGTATTGTTGTAGCTCTTGCTCATCTTGCGTCCATCCAGACCTGACAACAACGCTGTGTCCTCGCCAATCACCGGGTCGGGCAGAACGAGCACGTCACCATAGTGATGGTTAAACCGCTGCGCGATATCTCGCGCCATTTCGACGTGCTGTTTTTGATCGCGGCCCACAGGCACTTTGGTCGCTTTGAACATCAGGATGTCCGCGGCCATCAGTATCGGGTAGCTGTACAAAGCCATGGTGATGCCCTTGTCCGGGTCTTTGCTGCCACCGTCGACATTCGCAGCTGTTGCTGCCTTGTACGAATGTGCTCTATTCATGAGGCCCTTGGCCGTCATGCTCGTCAATATCCAGGTGAGCTCCGGGATTTCAGGGATATCAGACTGGCGATAAAAGACGGCATTCTCGGTATCCAGCCCGAGCGCCAGCCATGCTGCCGCGATTTCCAGGGTCGACTGACTGATCTTGTCCGGATCCTCATTCTTCGCCAGCGCATGAAAATCTGCCAGAAAATAATAGTTCCTGTTCTGTTGATCTTTGCTCGCTACAACGCAGGGACGAATGGCACCTACGTAATTACCTATGTGCGGCGTTCCGGTTGTCGTAATACCCGTTAGATAGATGTCTTGTGTCATCAGTAACCTGCGGCTTGCCCGTCTTTCCTGACTTCAGATGCGCCATAGTACACGCCTTGTCGCGCATCCAACATGATCGCTTGATAGCCCCCAAAACCACCGTCACTGGGTCCAAGTACATGGCCCATGGCTTGCAACTGCTCTCGGGTCACCTGACTGAAGCCGCTTTCGAGATGCAGTACTCCGCCATCGTTCATCACTTCACCGGTCGGCTGAGACGAACCGGCATGACGCACTCTGGCCGCGTCCCCCGCCTCTTGCAGATTCATGCCGAAATCGACCATGTTGACGATGATCTGGGCGTGACCCTGTGGCTGCATCGCCCCACCCATCAAGCCGAAACTAATCAGCGGCTCGCCGTCTTGCATCACGAATGCGGGAATTATGGTGTGGAACGGTCGCTTGCCGGGCACCAAAACGTTCGCGTGACCCTCTTCAAGGCTGAACAACTCTGCCCGGTTCTGCAGCACGAAGCCCAACTCACCCGGCGTCATACCAGAGCCCATGCCGCAGTAGTTGCTCTGTATCAGCGACACCATGTTGCCGTCGCTATCCGCTACCGTTAGATACACCGTGTCTCCAGACTCAAGTACGCGGTCATCCAGCGCGTAAGACTTCGCAGCTTGCTCGGGTGACATCAGCTCGCAACGCACTGCGGCATACGCCTTGGAAATCAGTCGCTCGACGGGAACATCATGAAAATCCATGTCGGCGTAGAAATACGCGCGGTCCTCGTAGGCAAGTTTTTTGGCTTCGATCAGGGTGTGGATGTACTCGGCACTGCCGAATCCCATCGCCGCAATATCGAATTTCTCGAGAATATTCAGCATCTGTAACGCCGCAATTCCCTGCCCGTTCGGCGGCAACTCGTAGACATCCCAACCACGGTAGTTTGTTGCTACCGGCGCAACCCACTCTGACTTATGCGCCTCGAGATCGGCGTAACGTAGCAGCCCGCCCTGCTCGGTCATGTAAGCATCAATAGTTCTTGCGATATCGCCTTTGTAGAATGCGTCGCGTCCACCGGCAGCGATCTCCGTATAAGTAGCGGCCAATCGCGGGTTCTTAAATAGCTCGCCTTTTCTCGGCATCCGCCCCGCGGCCATATAGGTATCCGCAAAACCCGGATACTTAATTCCGATCTGTGCGTCATCCTGCATGTAGCGCGCGATCGTCTCCGATACAGGAAACCCGTCTTTCGCATAGGCAATCGCCGGAGCCAGCAGATCCTGCATTGGCAGTCTTCCAAAACGACCGTGCAACTCAAACCAGCCATCAACCGCACCTGGGACGCTAACAGGCAACGGACCATAGGTAGGTATCCGCTCGATGCTTCTTTTCCTGAAGTACTCCAGCGTCATCAGCCCTGGCGCACGACCCGACGCATTCAGGCCGGCGAGTTGGCCCGCCTCAGCATCCCAGACCATCGCGAACAGATCGCCACCAACACCGCAACCGGTCGGCTCCATCAGTCCCAGGGCGGCATTTGCGGCAATCGCTGCATCGACCGCGCTGCCGCCTGCTTGCAGAATATTCAGCGCTACCTGTGTGGCAAGCGGCTGGCTGGTCGCCGCCATGCCATGAGCCGCGATGACTTCGGACCGCGAGGCAAAAGACTTGCCTGTGATGCGGTCGTAGCCTGCTTCAGAATCTGCCACGTGGCCACCTCCGGCAGACAAACAGACTGGCCTTGTTGATTGTCTTGCTGTGCATCACGTCGCCCTCGTTCGCTGCCTGACCCGGCCAGTAATGATGCCTAGATCGTGTTTGGAATGGAACCAGGGGTGGTTAACGACAAGCACGGCAACCATGTATGATGCGGTGCTATGACTGAAGATTATTCCGACAAGAATCCGGCGCTCGCAGCCCTGTACCCACAGCACATAGCAACCGTTTGTGCGCGCCATGATCACGCTCTCGAACAAGCGGGGGCTAATCATGCAGTGATCTTTTCGGGAAATCCGAAGTACGCGTTTCTCGACGACCATTCGTATCCTTTCAAGGCGAATCCACACTTTGTAAGTTGGGCGCCTCTTTGCGAGTTGCCGTTGTCCTACATCGTATACACACCGAGCGAGAAACCCCGTCTGATTTTCTTGCAACCACATGATTATTGGCATGTGGTCCCTGACGCGCCTGATGGTTACTGGGCATCGCAATTTGATATTCGGATCGTGCACACGGTCGAAGATATTGCTGAGCATCTGCCAGCGGAGCGCGATAGGTGTATTTTGCTTGGAGAGATCGACAACGCTGCTCATGCGTTCGGCATTGAGCGCGTTAATCCATCGACGACACTGAACATTCTGCATTACGCGCGCGGCATTAAAACCGACTACGAACTCGAGTGCCTGCGGCTTGCTTCAAGGCGCGGCGTATACGGGCATTTGGCCGCCGAAGCAGCGTTTCGCGCTCAGTCAGCTGAGTTCGACATTCATCGTGCGTATTGCAAGGCCACTGAGCACACTGATAACGACCTGCCCTACGGCAATATCATTGCTCTGAATAGTCACGGATCGATTTTGCACTACACCGATCTGAATCGAGAAGCACCTGATGAGTTTCGTTCATTTCTGATTGATGCTGGGGCGTCTGTGCACGGCTACGGGTCGGACATCACACGAACTTATTCGAACGGCGAGCAACGGTTTCAGGATCTCATCGATCGCATGCATACACTGCAACTCGATCTTGTCAGCCGAGTTCAACCCGGAGTTGATTATCGGGAGCTGCATTTGACCAATCATCGATTGCTGGCAGACTTGTTGGTCGAAGTGGAGCTTGCCAGCGGCGATCCCGACACATTGTTGTCTACTGGCGTAACCGCCGCTTTCTTCCCGCATGGCCTGGGCCATCTGCTCGGTGTCCAGGTACATGATGCTGGCGGGTTCATGGAGAGTGAATCCGGTGGCACTATTGATCCGCCCAGCGGCCACCCCTTCTTGCGACTCACACGCGTGCTCGAAGAAAATATGGTCGTCACTATCGAACCTGGCTTATACGTAATCGACATGCTGCTGGATAATCTTCGCGGCACACCGGCCGAAGATCGGGTTAACTGGCAGACGGTCGACTGGCTCCGGCCATTCGGTGGCATACGTATTGAAGATGATGTGCGGGTACTTTCCGGCGCCCCGGAAAACATGACGCGAGATGCGTTTACAGCGCTAGCCTAAGCTTTTTCGACCGCCGTTTCGCGGGCTTTGGCAGCGGCTTTGAGTTTGGCCTTTACTCGCTGGCCTTTGCGCTGCAGCAGCGGCTGCATGAAGCGACCGAGCCATGGCAGCAGGTACGACAGTGTTGTCAAATAGCCACTCAAAGCAGGCATCGACTGTTCGCGTTGCTTATTACCGCATAGATCCAAAATTGATTGCGCGACTTCGTCGGCCGTACTGATCGGCTGAGAGAATGTCAGGTCCGAGACTTGATCGATATCGGACATTATGAATCCGGTGTCGACTGGTCCCGGTGATACGATCGCCATCTTGATCTTGGTGCCGCGCAATTCCTCTGCTAAGGCAAAAGAAAAGGCCCGCAATCCGAATTTACTTGCCGAGTAGGTGGCGCTGCCAGGAATCGGTGCCCTGCCTGCGAGCGACGCTACATTGACGATTGCGGCACCATCGGATTCGCGAAGGTAAGGCAACGCGAGTCGGGTCAGGATAATCGGCGCTTTAAGATTGACGTCGATCATCGTGCCGAGATCTTCGTGTGACACGGTGTCGAACAAGCCACGTTTATGATAACCGGCATTGTTGACGAGAATATCAATACGCCCGAACTCATAGTCCGCTTTCTTGAACATATTTACGCAGGCTTCGGCATCCGAAATATCCATCACGAATATTTCAACCCGGGTCTTGCCACGCAATTCTTCTGCAATCGCCTCAAGCTTTTTCTTGCCACGCGCAACCAACAACAGGTTCGCGCCTGCTTCGGCAAATTGACGGGCAGCAGCTGCGCCAATCCCTTCTGATCCGCCAGTAATAATAACGGTCTTGTCTTTGAATATCATTGGGGGAGTCTAGAGGAAGGGGGTTGTTTGTGAAAGCCTGTGAGTATCGCGCGCTGAGGCGCGCTCCAACAGGCTACCGCTCAACATTACAGGGGCGACTGTTGGAGCGCGCCCCAGCGCGCGAAACCTGATGACGCTCAGGCGCTGAAGTAGCTTTTGATTTTTCGCCAGAGAGAAGATTCCCACCCATAGACCTCAAGGTGGTCAATATCGAGCACCGCAACTGGCATTGTCGTTGAAGCTTTGATGGCTTCGTTCGCCGCGTTCTCAACGTCATCGGGACGCAATTCCAGATTGCCTCCTGAGCCCTCGCCACGATTGTTTAGGCCGTCGACTGCGAGACTCAAATACGGCAGCACATCATCGTCGACGATGTCGTCAAGGAACACGGCATCGGGGTCGAAAGAGTCCTTCGACAGGATGACGCAATCATCAAATGCTTCGTCGGTGCTAATCGTCTGATCTCCGCTTGCTGAATATGGGCAGGTTATGCCAGATCAGGATGGCACGCTGTGAGGCGACTCACAGTGCCCGAAAGTTATTGAGAATTCACTATATATCAGTGAGATAGCCGAGCTATCCGCACGGTGATACTGGCTCGTATTGGTGGCTCGTGATGGTTGAGTGCGAATGATGCAAGTTATGTCTAGTTAGCTAGTGCGGTTGGAATTCGCGCGCTGGGGCGCGCTCCAACAGTCGCCCCTGCAATGTTGAGCGGTAGTCTGTTGGAGCACGCCCCAGCGCGCGAATTTACTCGGCCACAAATCAACCACAAAAAAGCCGGGCAGTGCCCGGCTTTCTCATCGTACTTTTGTTGCGCTTACTCTGCTGCGACTGCCTCTGCCTCTTGAGCAGGACCGTCCGACATCAAAATAATAGCCATCGGCGCGTTGTCGCCAGGACGCGGGCTCATCTTGAGAATCCGCAAGTAACCACCCGGGCGCTCTTTGAAGCGCGGCCCGAGGTCCGTGAACAATTTGCCAACGGCTTCTTTGTCGCGCAGACGACTGAATGCAAGGCGACGGTTAGCAACGCTATCCTCTTTCGCAAGAGTGATCAGCGGCTCGACGACGCGACGCAATTCTTTCGCTTTTGGCACAGTCGTTCTGATCGTTTCAAGCTTCAAAATCGACGCCGCCATGTTGCGAAACATTGCTTTGCGATGCGAGCTGTTACGACCCAATTTGCGACCGGATTTCTTATGACGCATTTCTCTGTCCTAAATAACGTGTCGGCACTCTGCCAACAGAGTTCTTACAATTAAAGTACTGCCATCTCGTGCTCTGGACGCAAGCTAGCTGGCGGCCAGTTTTCGAGACGCATGCCAAGACCAAGACCGTGCCCTTCGAGCACTTCCTTGATTTCAGTCAACGATTTCTTACCCAGGTTCGGTGTTCTGAGCAATTCAACCTCAGTACGCTGCACCAGATCACCGATGTACATGATGTTCTCGGCTTTGAGGCAATTTGCGGACCGTACGGTAAGCTCGAGCTCATCAACCGGACGCAACAGAATCGGATCAACCTGATTTTCAGCCTGTGCACCAACACCCTCTTCCTGACCTTGCAGGTCGACGAAGACTGACAGCTGATCTTTGAGGATGCTGCCCGCACGGCGGATAGCTTCTTCAGGATCAATCGTGCCGTTGGTTTCGATGTCGATAATCAACTTGTCGAGGTCGGTACGCTGTTCTACGCGAGCCGCTTCAACATTGTAAGTCACACGGTTGACCGGGCTGAATGATGCATCAAGCTGCAAACGTCCGATCGGGCCTGACTGTTCTTCAAACGCAGGACGCTGTGTAGCAGGACGATAGCCACGACCACGCTCAACTTTCAGAACCATGTTCAGCTCACCAACCTTGGTCAGGTTAGCAATAACCATGTCCGGATTCATGATCTCAACATCGTGATCAAGCTGGATGTCGGCACCGGTTACCGGGCCAGGGCCCTTCTTTGAAATTCTCAGCTCAGCAAGATCGCGCGTGTGCATACGCACCGCCACCGTCTTGAGATTCAGAAGAATATCAACAACGTCTTCCTGCACGCCTTCGATGCTGGTGTACTCGTGAAGTACGCCTTCAATCTCGGCCTCAGTGATCGCTGCGCCCGGCATGGACGACAACAAAATACGACGCAACGCATTACCAAGCGTATGACCGAAGCCACGTTCAAATGGCTCAATGGTGACTTTGGCGTGCAAATCATTAACCGGCGAAACTTTAACAACGCGCGGTTTCAGAAAGTCATTTACAGATTCCTGCATGGGGATAAACCCTCCTACTACTTGGAGTACAGCTCGACGACGAGGTTTTCGTTGATATCAGGGAGAATGTCTTCCCGATCAGGCAACGTTGTTAAAATACCCGCCATCTTCTTCGTGTCGACCGTCACCCAATCGGGCAGGCCAATCTGGCCAGAAATATCTATCGCACTTTGAATGCGAAGTTGCTTCCTGGCTTTTTCACGAATGCCGATTGAATCGCCTGCCTTAAGTTGGGCAGACGGAATGTTGACGACAATGCCATTTACTTCGATGCTCTTGTGGCTCACGAGCTGCCGTGCTTCTGCGCGTGTTGACGCGAAACCCATGCGGTAAACGACATTGTCCAAACGCCCCTCGAGAAGTTGCAACAGGTTTTCGCCCGTTGAGCCCTTCAGCTGAGCAGCACGTTTGTAGTAATTGCGGAACTGGCGCTCGAGTACACCGTACATACGGCGTAGCTTCTGCTTCTCACGCAGCTGCAAACCATAGTCCGACATACGCGGACGGCGCTGTGCTGCACCACCCGGCGGTACGTCGAGTTTGCACTTCGACTCAAGCGGCCTGATGCCACTCTTAAGAAACAGATCCGTACCTTCTCGGCGGGACAGTTTACATTTTGGTCCTAAATATCTTGCCATTATTCAGTCTCTATACGCGCCGCTTCTTAGGCGGGCGGCAACCATTGTGAGGAATAGGAGTTACATCCTCGATATTTTGAATACGATAACCCAGAGAGTTCAACGCACGAACGGCCGATTCACGACCTGGGCCCGGCCCACGAACGCGAACGTCCAGATTCTTGACGCCGAAGTCCAACGCTGCGCGACCTGCTTTCTCAGAAGCAACCTGCGCAGCAAACGGCGTTGATTTACGAGAACCACGGAAACCACAGCCACCAGCAGTGGCCCACGACAGAGCATTGCCCTGACGATCGGTGATCGTGATGATCGTGTTATTGAAGGAAGCATGGATATGCGCAATCGCATCCACCACATGCTTTTTAACCTTCTTTTTCTTCGGTTCAGCCATAATTTTTCTTTCTCTCTAATCCCACCGGTGCCGAAACTGCCACCTGCAGGAGCGGGACAAGCCCGCGATTCCTAATTAATCCTTAACGCTTAATCGGACGACGAGGACCCTTACGCGTGCGCGCATTAGTCCTTGTACGTTGGCCGCGTAGCGGCAAACCACGTCTGTGTCGAATACCGCGGTAGCTACCAAGATCCATCAATCGCTTGATGTTCATGGAGATTTCACGTCTCAAATCACCTTCAACTGTCAGGGTTGCTACTGCGGTGCGCAGCTTGGCAACTTCCGGTTCCGCAAGGTCTTTAACCTTGGTTTCCGGAGCAATGTCCGCTGCAGCACAAAGCTGCTGCGCTCGCGTTCGCCCAACACCGTAGATCGACGTAAGTGCGATCACTACGTGCTTACCTAACGGAATATTTATGCCTGCTATACGTGCCACTTGCGTGTTCCTTATCGGTTAACCTTGACGCTGCTTATGTCGGGCGTCTGAGCTGCAAATCACTCGCACAACACCTTTGCGACGAACGATTTTGCAATTCCTGCAAATTTTCTTAACTGATGCTCTAACTTTCATAAGATTTCTCCACAACCGCTGACCCAGATGGCGATCAACGTGCTTGGCCACCCTTGCCGTAGTTACGCAAGTTGGCTTTTTGCATCATGCCGTCGTACTGATGACTCATTGCATGAGCCTGCATCTGTGACATGAAATCCATTGTTACTACGACCAAAATCAGCAACGACGTTCCGCCGAAGCTAAATGGCACACTCGGGTAGAACATGCGAACAAGCTCAGGCAGCAGACAGACGCCGGCGATATAAATAGCGCCCCAGAACGTCAGTCGCGTCAATACTTTGTCGATGTACTCCGCTGTCTTTGCGCCCGGCCGGATTCCCGGTACGAACGCTCCCGACTTCTTCAAGTTGTCCGCGGTATCGTTCGAATTGAACATCAACGCTGTATAGAAGAAGCAGAAGAAAATAATTAGTGAGCCATACAGCAACACGTAAATTGGCTGGCCTGGGCCGAGGTTTGCACCAAGCGACTGCAATGCTCGCTGCGCTGCATTCGGTTCGGCGGCCTGGCCAAAGAACTGCGCGATGGTTGCCGGGAACATCAAGATACTCGATGCGAAAATCGGCGGGATAACACCAGCCATGTTGATCTTGAACGGCAAGTGCGTGCTCTGCGCCTGATACATCTTGCGGCCTTGCTGACGTCTCGCGTAGTTGACCGTGATACGACGCTGCGCGCGCTCCATGTAAACAACGAAAGTTACCGCGGCAATACTGCCAAGCAACATCATGATCGCTGTTGCCGGTGACATTTCACCGTTTCTAACCAGTTCGGCTGTGCCCGCAACTGCAGCAGGCAACCCGGCAACAATACCGGCCAAAATAATCATCGAAATACCGTTGCCGATACCGCGCTCTGTGATCTGCTCACCGAGCCACATCAGGAACACCGTTCCGGTGACCAGAGTGATGCAAGCGGTAATCAGGAAGCTAGGGCCAGGATTGACGACTACGCCAACCTGATTCTGCAACCAGGATGCTGCAGCGATCGACTGGAAGCTCGCAAGAGCAACCGTGCCGTAACGCGTGTACTTGACGATCTGGCGTCGGCCTGATTCGCCTTCTTTACGAAGGGCCTGCAAGCTTGGCACGATGTGGCTGGCCATCTGCATGATAATCGACGCCGAAATGTACGGCATGATTCCCAGCGCAAAAAGACCGAAACGTGACAATGCGCCACCCGAGAACAGATTGAACAACCCAAGCAGGTTGCCCGACTGTTGGTCGAAGAAGTTTGCGAGCGCAGCCGGATCAACGCCAGGTACCGGAATAAAGGTACCAGCGCGGAATACGATCAACGCACCGATGAGAAAAATGAAACGACTTTTCAGTTCGCCCAGTTTGCTCGCCGCTTTAGCGGTTTCGGCCGGATTTAGTTGAGGCTTCTTTGCCACGATAATTCCTGTTGCTTATCCCAATCGTTCTTTAGACTTCAATACTTCCGCCAGCCTTCTCAATTGCTTCACGCGCACCCTTGGTGACCGCAATGCCTTTGAGCTTAACCGGCTTCTTAATTTCGCCCGACACGATAACTTTGACTTTGGTGACAAAAGCCGGCACGAGATTGGCCTTCTTCAATACATCCATGTCAATGACGTCTTCCGTCGGAATCTCAAGTTCGTGCAAACGCAGTTCAGCGCTCAGTCGTGCCATACGGGAGTTGAAGCCCACTTTCGGCAAACGACGCTGCAAAGGCATCTGTCCGCCTTCAAACCCGACCTTGTGGAAACCACCGGAACGAGCCTTCTGCCCCTTTTGGCCGCTTCCGCAAGTCTTGCCCTGGCCCGCGGAATGTCCGCGACCAACGCGCTTGCTAACTTTCTTGGCACCCTTAGCGGGTGTTAAATCATTAAGACGCATGTCAGCCTTCCTCAACCGAGACCATGTAAGAAATGCGATCAATCATGCCGCGATTCTCTGGTGTATCCAGAACCGTTACGGTCTGACGAATCCTGCGCAGACCAAGGCCCGAAATACAGGCACGGTGAGCTTTAAGCCGCCCGTACTTGCTCTTCGTCAGTGTGACTTTTATTTCTTTTGCCTTCGCCATTTCTCTGTCTCTGATATCTCTTAGTACAAAACACTATCCTGAAGTTTTTTTCAGGAAATAATTTCCTTAACTTTCTTGCCACGCTTCGCTGCAATCTGCCGCGGAGAGTGAATGTCTTTTAGTGCACCGATCGTTGCGCGAACAACGTTAATTGGATTACGCGAGCCATAGCTCTTTGCAAGTACGTTACGAACGCCAGCACATTCGAATACGGCTCGCATCGCGCCACCGGCAATTACGCCAGTACCTTCCGATGCAGGTTGCATGTATACGTAAGTCGCGCCGTGACGGCCTTTCTTTGCGTACTGCAATGTGTCGTTATTCAAATTGACCGCAATCATGTTCTTGCGAGCAGCTTGCATCGCTTTCTGAATTGCGATTGGAACCTCACGTGCCTTGCCATATCCGAAGCCAACTCCGCCTGCCCCATCACCAACTACGGTCAATGCGGTAAAGCCAAACTGACGGCCGCCTTTCACTACTTTGGCGACTCGGTTAACGGTTACGAGCTTTTCAATAAGGTCGTCCGACTGTTGTTGATCATTTCTTGCCATAGTCTGGTCCTGGCAGCGCGCTGCCAACATTCCTCTATTAGAATTTCAATCCGGCTTCACGAGCTGCGTCGGCTAATGCCTTAACGCGTCCGTGATAACGAAAACCAGAACGATCGAATGCGACCGTATCGATTCCAGCTGCCTTAGCTTTCTCAGCAATCCGAGCGCCCACAATTACGGCTGCCTCAACATTGCCGCCGTTCTTAACGCCCTTGCGAACTTCGGCTTCAAGCGTTGATGCCGCCGCAATCACGGTGCCGCCATCAGGCCCAATTACTTGTGCGTAGATGTGTCGTGGTGTGCGGTGAATGCTCAGGCGATTAGCCTGAAGATCACTGATTTTCGCTCGACCCTTGCGGGCGCGACGTAAACGATTTTGTTTTTTATCAAGTTTCATGATGTATTCGCTTGGCTCAATTATTTCTTCTTGGCTTCCTTAAGTGCTACGCGTTCTCCTGCGTAACGAACACCTTTACCTTTGTAAGGCTCTGGTGGGCGGAAGTGTCGAATCTCGGCCGCAACCTGGCCAACTTTCTGTTTGTCTGCGCCTTTAATGACCACTTCGGTCTGGCTCGGGGTGTCAATCGTGATGCCCTCAGGCACCTCGTAGACAACCGGATGTGAAAAACCAAGCGTCAGGTTCAGCTTTTTACCCTGTGCTGCTGCACGATAACCAACACCAACCAGCTCAAGCTTGCGCTCAAAACCCGTGGCGACGCCGTGCGCCATGTTCGCGAGCAGTGCACGCGTGGTTCCGGACATCGCCGTCGCAAATCGTGAACCGGACCGAGGTGAAACAGTGATAGCTCCATCCTCAACCGCGATCTGCACTTCGGTGTTCAGTTCAAGTGTCAGTGAACCATTGCCACCTTTAAACGTGACAACATTTCCTTCCTGTTTGAATTCCACGCCTTTCGGCAATTCAACAGGTACTTTTGCAACTCTGGACATAGTCTTTCTCGCCTTAGTCAGGATCTCAGCATCATGAAACGACGCAGAGAACCTCACCTCCAATACCTTTTTCTCTCGCCTGACGGTCGCTCATTACACCGGCTGACGTAGAGACAATCGCAACTCCGAGACCGCCAAGAACCTTGGGCAGACCTTCTTTGCCGCGATAAATTCGCAAACCAGGCTTGCTCGTGCGCGCGATATGCTCGATAACCGGCAAGCCCTCAAAATACTTCAGCTCGACACTCAGCTGCTTCTTAACGCCTTCGCCATCGGTCGAGAAACCCGTAATGTAACCCTCGTCCTTCAGAACTTTGGCAACAGCTTCTTTAGCATTTGACGCGGGCATCGAAACACTCACTTTGCGAGCTTTCTGGCCGTTGCGAATGCGTGTAAGCATGTCGGCGATTGGATCTGTCATTGTCATGTTCTTTCTCCGCCTACCAGCTAGCTTTCGTCAAGCCGGGGATTTCGCCGTTCATCGCAGCTTCCCGTAGCTTGTTTCTGGCAAGGCCAAATTTTCGATAATAACCATGCGGGCGACCCGTAATCGCACAGCGATTGCGCTGTCGAGTCGGACTACCATCACGCGGCAATGCATTAAGCTTTGTCTGCGCAGCCATCTTCTCGTCGTCCGAGGTGTGGATACTACGAACAATTGCCTTCAGCGCCGGACGCTTAGTTGCCTGCCTGGCGACAAGCTTGGTACGCTTGAGCTCGCGCATAATCATCGACTTCTTAGCCATAAACCCTTCTCTATTTCTTAAATGGGAAGTTGAACGCATCTAAGAGCGCCCGACCTTCCTCAGCATTTCGTGCCGTCGTGGTTATGGTGATATC
>CAZGVL010000041.1:0-26352 GCA_964528965.1 uncultured Woeseiaceae bacterium | reverse complement strand
GATTACGCTTTACGGTACGGGTGATCCAAAGCTGATGGCCGGCGGTATTTCGCAAGCGTTGATGACGACCGTACTGGGTCTGGTTGTTGCTATTCCGATGGTATTGATTCACACCTTGGTTAGTGGCCAGAGCAAGAAAATCGTCAACATCCTCCAATCTCAGAGTGCTGGCCTTATTGCCAAGCATTCCGAGAAAAACGGCTGATTGCTATAAGGAGACGTCATGCTTTGGCTGACTGACAGTTTTGAAGCAATCCGCGCCTTCATGGAGCTGGGCGGTCCGGTATTGCGCTGGATAGCTGTTGCGATTTTCTTTATGTGGGCACTCATTGTCGAACGGTTGATGTACTTCCGTTCGTCGATGAGGACCATGTCCAGAGATATCCATGACTCATGGGAGTCTCGGCCAGAGCGCCGGTCGTGGCACGCAAGGCAAATTAGAGAGCTGATGATTTCGCAGTTCAGCATGGCGACCAACCAGGGGATCCCGATGATTCAGACGCTTGTCGCCCTCTGTCCGTTGTTAGGCTTGATGGGCACGGTAACCGGCATGATCAAGGTGTTCGAGGTCATGGCGGTTTCCGGATCAGGCAATGTACGTGCAATGGCTGCGGGTGTGTCGCAAGCGACTGTTCCTACAATGGCGGGAATGGTTGGGGCACTTTCCGGGGTTCTGCTGGTTACGTTGTTGACCCGACGTGCGGCCCGTGAGGTGCACTTCCTTGAAGACACTCTCACAATGGATCACTAGAGGATAATTCATGCGTAAACACCAAGTAGAGCTGGGCGTCGACGACGAAGATAATGAAATCAACCTCACACCCATGCTTGATGTTGTATTCATCATGTTGATCTTCTTCATCGTGACCGCATCCTTTGTTAAGGAGTCAGGTATCGATGTGAACCGGCCAGATGCACCGACGAGCGTAGTGCCGCCGGAAGAAGCCAACATTCTTATCGTGATCAGTGCGAATAACGAAATACTGATCGACAGGCGTTCGATTGATCCGCGAGCGGTCAGGGCCAATATTGAGCGCTTGCATGCCGAAAACCCAGCTGGTTCCGTTGTCATTCAGCCGAGCCCTAAGTCGGCCAACAAAATGCTCATTGCAGTGATGGATGCATCTCGGCTGGCAGGCGTTTACAACATATCAATTGCAGATGGTCAGTAGTGAACCGGTTTTTCAAGTCAGGGAATTGATTTACAAACAGGAATCAGGAAATGAGCAATAAGCAAGGTTCGTTAGGCGCTGAAGAAGAAGACAATGAGATTAATTTGACGCCGATGCTGGACGTCGTTTTCATCATGTTGATCTTTTTCATCGTGACCGCATCCTTCATTAAGGAAGCTGGAATCTCCGTTAATCGCCCAGAGGCTTTCACGCTGGACAAGCAGGACGCGACGATATTGATCGCTATCAGTGCTAATGACGAAATCTGGATCGATAAGAAGCTAATTGACCCGCGACAGGTACGGCAAAACATCGAACGTCTGTATGCCGAGAACCCAAAAGGATCGATCGTGATTCAGGCGGATGCCGAATCGACGAACGAGGCGCTTACCGTCGTTATGAAAGCGGCAAAAGGTGCGAATGTGCAGAACGTGGCGATATCTACTGATGAAGCGTAAGACCACCGGGCAGGAAAATACAAAGTGGCAACTGCTGCTGAGGAGAGTTAGATAATGATAGGCCGTTATGCGTTTTCAGTAGTGATCGGTGTGGTGATAACGCTGAGTTTGCTCTTCGTGATGCATTTGCTCATTGAGTACGGTGAGTCCGCTATCAGCAAAGAGCGAGTACGTCACAAACTCGAGTTTGTGCGCGTAAAACGAAACGAGAGTATCAACACCGAAGATTACACACCGGAGAAGCCACCCAAACCTCCGGAGACTCCACCTGAGACTCCACCTCAGGATATGGACAACATTGATCCGGATGCGCCGACGATTAATATCGCTGCACCGACCGTCGCGTCGAATATGGACATTGGCGGCCCGGGCGGTATGAATATCGCGGAAGGTGACTATCTTCCAATCGTCAGAGTGGCGCCAGTGTATCCGGCACGTGCGCTTTCGCGCGGGCTTGAAGGGTACGTAGACATGTCATTCACGGTGACCACAACGGGAAGTGTAAGGGATCCAATAGTGTCATTTTCTACCAGCAGCCTGTTTGAGAGGGCTGCTACGCGAGCTGTAATGAAATTTAAGTACAAGCCTCGAGTTGTAGATGGCATCCCCGTTGATGTGCCGGGTGTTAAGACACGCATTACTTTCAAGATTGAAGACTAAATTTGGATTGGATTTGTTAGTCCTGGCGGGATCAAACAGATCGAAGAGGATACATTCAAACATGCATACGATAATTCAATTATCAAGAAAACTGGGTTTCGCATTGCTCTGCGGTATGTTGATCGCGGGGCCAGTGCAAGCGGCTAAAAACGATGAAGAGCAACCGGAGCAACGTACCAAGGAAGCTCAGGCGGTCAGTAAATCTGTTTATGACCAGATCACCAAGGCACAGGAAGCCGTTGACGAAAAGGATTACGCTGGTGCCCTGAAGGTACTTAATCGTCTTTACGACCCGGAAAAACTGTCAGAGTACGAGCAAGCAAACGTGCTCAACTATCTGGGCTTCGTCTACTACAATATGGACGACATGGACAATGCGCGTCGCACCTACGAAAGAATGGTTGCGATACCAAGCCTTGAGCCGCAAATGAAAAAGGCAACGCTGTACACATTGGCGCAATTGCACACCATGGAAGAAGACTACAGCAAGGCACTGACCACGCTTGATCAGTGGTTTGTTATGGAAACCAATCCGGCACCAGAACCCTTCATCCTGAAGGCTCAGAATCTGTATCAGATCACTCGCTATAGCGAAATGGTTGAGCCTATTGAGAATGCGATGCGTGTTGCCGAAACTCGCAACTTGACGGTCAAGGAAGACTGGTATGTGCTACTGAATTTCGCGTATTTCAGCGACGAGAACTACGCGAAGGTTCGTGATATCCAGAAAATCCTGTTGATGAACTGGCCCAAGAAACGCTACTGGTTCTCTTTGGCGGGCGCGTACACAGAGCTAGGTGAAGATGAAAACCTGGTTAACGCCTACGAGGCTGCACATACGCAACAGCTGCTTGAAAAGGAAAGTGAGCTGGTCACGATGGCTCAACTTTATATGCAGCGTGAGATTCCCTTCAAGGCGGCTCAGCTGCTCGAGAAAGAAATGGGGACAGGGCGGGTTACCAAGAATGCCAAGAATTATCGGCTGTTGTCACAGTCCTGGCAGCTGGCTCAGGAAGATAAAAAAGCTATTCCCGCACTTAAGGAAGCGGCACGTATGAGCGACGATGGCGAACTGGATGTGCGTCTTGGAAATACCCTTCTGAATACGGGTGATTATGCGGGCTGTATTTCTTCAGTTCGCAATGGCATACGAAAGGGCGGTCTCAAGAGCCCTGATAATGCGCAGATATCGCTTGGCATGTGTCTGTATAACGAGCGCAAGTACTCTGACTCAGTCAAAGCTTTTGAAGCGGCAGGGAAGGTGGCCCGTTCAAGAAAAGTCTCGGCACAGTGGATTAGGGTCATCAATGCCGACGTCGAACGAAATCGTCAAATTGGTTTGGCGGAAAAGGCGGCCAGGAAGCAACTCAAGGAAGTTGAGGAACGCAGGAAGAACGCCGAACGAGCGTAACCTGCAGCAAAATTGATGGGCTGCGCCAAGCCTCTCATTCCACGCAACAAGCAACAATAAGAGCGTTGACTGACCCCAGTCAACGCTCTTAAACTATACCCGTCCGAGAAAACAGCGCTTTATCAGAGAATAAGTTCGCATGGCAAAAATAACGTACATCAAGCCCGATGGCAGCAAGCTCGAAGTTGAAGTCGATAATGGCTATTCCGTCATGGAAGGAGCAATTAACAACAATATCGAAGGGATTGTTGCTGAATGCGGTGGTGCGTGCGCCTGTGCTACCTGCCATAGCTATGTGGACGAAGCCTGGCTTGATCGATTGCCGCCTATGGACGATATGGAAGACAGCATGTTGGATGCAGCGTACGAGCGCAAAGACAACAGTCGTCTAACTTGCCAAATTGAAGTGAATGATGACCTGGATGGTCTGATCATTCACGTTGCAGATAACGAGCTCTAGGTCTCGTCAGTACCGGTCGTAAAACGACTGACTCTAAGTTCCCTGTCAGCGCAGGCCTGTTTCATGGCGGCCAATCACAATTCGCTGAATCTCGCTGGTTCCTTCGTATATTTCGGTTATTTTCGCATCTCGAAAATAGCGCTCCAGAGGCAATTCTTTGCTGTAACCCATACCGCCGTGAATCTGTAATGCCTGGTGCGCTACAAACATCGCCGTCTCGGAGGCGAACAACTTGGCAATGCTGGCGTTGAGCGTATTCTTCGTACCCGCCTTTTCACATTGATCTTTCGACCAGGCTGCCTGCAGTGTCAACAGGCGGGCCGCCTCAATTCTAACTTTCATATCGGCGATTTTGTTCTGAATGGTCTGGAAGCTGCCGATCGCCTCACCAAACGCCTTTCGTTCACGGGAATATTCGACAGCTGCATTGTACGCAGCTTGCGCAATTCCGAGTGACTGAGCGGCTATGCCGACCCGCCCTGAATCCAGCACTTTCATTGCCAGACTGAAGCCCTGGCCCTCTTTGCCAATGCGATTTTCAACCGGGCATTGATAATTTGAGAGTTCAACTTCACAGGTTGCTGAAGCTCTGATGCCCAGCTTCGGCTCTGATTTGCCGCGATGATAGCCTTCCTTATCAGCATCAATGACAAAAGCGCTGATACCGATAGATTCTCCATTGCTGGCAATAGTCTGTGCGAATACGATGACGTATTTCGCCACCGGTCCGGAGGTTAGCCAGGCCTTCTTGCCGCTGATACTGTAGTACGAGCCATCGGGCGATAAGCGTGCCCGAGTGCGCATAGCTCCGGCATCACTACCCGAATGTGGTTCGGTCAAGGCGTAGGCACCATTGACCTCGCCGGAAGCCACTGGCTTCAGGAATTCCTGTTTCTGTGCTTCATTACCGAAGGCGAGCAATGGAACGCCGAACAGAGAGTTGTTCACCGAGACAATTGTCCCGTGCGAGGCGTCGGCCGCCGAGATTTCCGACATCACCAACGCATAGCTGATCGCATCAAGCCCGGCGCCACCATACTCTGCGGGTATTTCCACACCCATAAAGCCGAGTTCTCCGGCTTTACGTACCGATTCAAGCGGGAATTGTCCGCTCTGATCGAATTCCGCGGCAATTGGTGCGATTTCGCTTTGTGCGAACTCGCGCGCAATGTCCTGAATCATTTGCTGCTCTTCGCTTAGCTCGAATCTCATGATTCTTCCTTACCCATAAATATTGTATGAAATGGATCCATTCCACCTATGTCTTTTGTGGTGTAGATCAATTTCAGGTGACGTGCGTTGCAGATGTCACTAACATGACTACCGTATCATTTTGCACAACAGATCGACCTGTAACAGGTTGCTAACAATAATTGGAGCATGAAATAAATGTCGATTCAAATTGGCGATACAATGCCTGCTGGAAATTTTGGTGTCATGACCGACGCTGGCCCGGCTAGTCTATCTACTGATGAGCTGTTCTCGGGAAAGAAGGTCGTCCTCGTTTCTGTCCCTGGGGCATTTACGCCAACGTGTTCAAAACACCATTTGCCAGGGTTTGTCAGTCATAGTGCCGATTTTCGCGGCAAACAAGTCGATACTATTGCATTCACTGCCGTGAATGATGTCTTCGTAATGGACGCCTGGGGCAAAGATCGAAATGTTGGCGAGGAGATAATGCTGCTGGCCGATGGCAATGGTGACTATGTATCGTCGCTCGGCCTGGATGCGGACAGTTCGGCCTTCGGCATGGGCAAGCGCGGACTGCGTTTTGCTTTGGTCGTCGACAATGGAGTGGTTGTGCACGTGGCCGTTGAAGAGCCCGGCAAGTTTGAGGTAAGTTCCGCTGCGGCACTACTGGACAGCTTGTAGACATCGCAATAGTTGGAAACCAGGGCGCCGACGCTGTTTCGGTCGGCGCCTTGTGTTGCCTGAGTCGCCTTATTTAAGTGCGTCGGTGAGCTCGGGTACGATAGCGAACAGATCACCTACCAAACCGATATCGGCCACCTCAAAAATCGGCGCATCTTCGTCCTTGTTGATCGCCACAATCGTGCCGGCGTCCTTGATTCCCGTAATGTGCTGAATTGCCCCGGAAATTCCGATCGCTATGTATAAGTCCGGCGCGATAATTTTGCCGGTTTGACCAACCTGCATCTCATTGGGTACGTAGCCAGCATCAACTGCGGCGCGGGATGCACCCACACCAGCCCCGAGCTTGTCTGCCAGCTTGTAGATAAGATCAAAACTCTCAGCACTACCCAAGGCACGACCGCCTGACACGACTTTCGATGCCGTTTGCAGGTCAGGCCGATCTGTTTCTCCAGATCTCAGCTCAATGAAACGTGTGTGCTGCGGAATCTCAACGTCGACCTCACGGCTCTCTACTGGCGCTGAATTGCTGCTCCCTACAGCTTGGTACGAAGCGGCCCGCACCGTAGCTACCACGACATTCTCTTGTGGCGCCTCTACTTGTACGATGACACCGCCCGCATAAATCGGGCGATCAAAAGTATGGCTGCTTGCAACACGCATGACATCGCTAATCTGATTGACGCCGAGAAGGGCAGCGATACGCGGCATCAAGTCCTTGCCAAAGGTTGTCGATGGACCGAATACATGACTGTATGCGGGTGCCAGGGCAACGACCTGTGGCGCTAAAACCGCTGCTATCGGTTGTGCATTTTCGGACGACTCAAGAGTCAATACCCGACTAACGGCGTCAAGTTTCGATGCTTCGGCCGCCAGGCTGGCTGTCGACGCAGAAAGAACCACAACGTCAATTTCGGCGCCGGAAATCTGTACAGCGCATGCGACACATTTTGCAGTGCTCGGATTCAGGGATTCGCCGTCGTGTTCCGCAACAATCAGTACTTTGGACATCACAGTATCCCCTTGTCAGTTAGCGCCGCTATCAGGCCGGAAACATCCTCTACCATTACCCCGCGAGCCCTCTCAGCGGGTGGCGTGAAACTCTTGTGAGCGATAACTGGCGCGGGTTCGACGTTCATGTCGGACAGGGAAACTATGTCCATAGGTTTCTTCTTGGCTTTCATGATATCCGGCAATTTTACGTAGCGAGGTTCATTCATCCGCAAGTCGACGGTAACGACCGCGGGCAAATCTACTTCGACCAGCTGCAATCCTGCATCCACTTCGCGGGTAACCCGGGCTTTATCGCCATCCACGGTCAACTCCGATGCAAAAGTTGCCTGTGGTCGATCCCAGAGTGCTGCGAGCATTTGTCCGGTTTGGCTATTGTCGTCATCAATCGCCTGCTTCCCCAGCAGCACCAGACCCGGTTCTTCCTGTTCAGCCACCGCAAGAAAAATTCTTGCGCAGGTAAGCGAGTCAACAGGCCCGCCAGTATCGACCAATATCGCCCGATCGGCGCCCATGGCGAGGCCAGTTCGCAGCTGTTGTTGCGCTTCCTGCGTACCCATTGAAATCACGATGACTTCTTCGGCGTCACCTCGCTCTTTGATGCGCAGAGCTTCTTCGAGAGCGATTTCATCAAAAGGGTTAATGCTCATTTTGACGCCATCCGTCTCGACGCCAGTGCCATCGGACTTGACTCGAACACGCACGTTGTAGTCAATGACGCGTTTCAACCCAACCAGTATTTTTTTCACGATAATTTATCCAGATTTCTGACGTTAAGAAGTGCAGTAATGCCGCTGTGGGGGATATTGTCCTTTAGACAATTGTGTAGGACAAGCCCCAAGTGAGTATGCAACCGCTGATACATCGCAAGGTACTATAAGCTGCACCCCGTCCTGAGGTTCTGCCAGTGATAAAATCCAACTTGCTCATCAATACAGAGACGCTTGCTGCCCGCTTGAACGATACGAATCAACGCTGCATTGATTGCCGCTTTGATTTGATGAATCCACGTCTGGGTCAGGAGCAATACCTGCAAGGCCATATAGCAGGTGCTGTGTATGCAGATCTCGATGCCGACCTGGCGGGCCCGGTAACAGCGACAAGCGGCCGCCACCCATTACCGGATATCGCCAAATTCATTTTGAAGCTTAGACAATCCGGCGTCGGAAAACATACCCGAGTTACGGTATATGACTCTGGCAGTAATGCTATTGCGGCACGCGCGTGGTGGTTGCTCCGCTTCCTTGGTCACAAACAGGTAACACTGCTGGACGGCGGGTTCGCTCGTTGGCAAGAGGAGAGACGACCTCTTGAGGCAGGGGCAGTTACGCGCCCGGTGGCAACGTTTGAAGGTGCGCCGCAGGCTGGTCGAATTATCGAAACCGCCGAGCTTGTTGCGGTAAGAGATGCGGTTAAAAAGCTGCGTCTGGTCGATGCACGTGACGCGGCGAGGTTCAGGGGGGAGGTTGAACCCATTGATACCGTAGCGGGGCATGTTCCCGGAGCTTTGAACTTGCCGTTTACACAGTGTCTGAACCAGGATGGAACCTGGCGCAGTTCTGTCGAGATACGGCAGATACTCGCTAAGGTGCTCGGTGACGACCTCGAGACGCCGTGGGGTGTGATGTGTGGATCAGGTGTAACTGCGTGCCACCTGGCTATTTCAGGGCTGCTGGCGGGCTATCAGGAGCCCAGACTGTACGTCGGGTCCTGGAGCGAGTGGATTCGGGACCCGAAACGCGAGCTAGCGTCGGATTCCACCTGAAAATGTACAATTGCGGTTGTGAACATGCGGAACCAACCTGAACTTAATGTAGATTCTGGGTTTCTGCCGAGGCACCTGAAAATAATTCTACAGGTCCTATTCATACAGTCGTGAGAGCGACTGTCGAGATTGAAGAATGTTTTTAAAACAAATACTTATATCGATTACTTCGAGTATATTATTAGCTTGTGCCAGCTCAAATGAAGGTGCAGATGAGGCCGATTACGGGCAATCGACAGGCCGCTCTGATTGCATCTCGGAGGGGACTATCCGAAACTTCAAAGTGCTGGATGAGCGCAATCTGCTTGTTACGGCAATGGGGAAACGGCAGTATCACGTGGTGCTTGGTCGGCCGGCATATGGCCTTAAGTCTTCAGTAAGGCTCGGGTTTGTTAGTGCGACCAGCCAGATTTGTGCCGGATTTGGCGAGGTAATTTACGATCAGGGATTCGGCTCTGAGAAAATCAGAATCCGCAGCCTGACAAGGCTGAGCCCCGAGCAAGAGGAAATGCTTCTGGTCCAGTTTGGACTTAAGGAGCCAGAATTCGAACATCCCCGGACGCCGGAAAAAGTTGAAGGCGCAAGGGTAGAAGAGCTGGACTAAATTGCCACCGGTTTCCGGTTCGTTATTTGGTCACGCGATCCGCAATCTCCGTGCGGACCCGCCCGGTCAGTCGCAAGGCTGACCGGGTTTTATTTTGCTCGTAGAATGCCATTGCCAGGGCAAGATCAAATCCAGACTTGCGGTTGTCATCGCATCATTCGACAATCGTTACTCGGCAACAAAGAAAGACGCTAACCAGTGACAGCACCCATCAATGGAATCAAAGTGCTCGACATGAGTCGGGTCCTCGCTGGGCCATGGGCCAGTCAATTGCTGGGTGATTACGGCGCCGACATTGTGAAAGTGGAACGACCCGGTGACGGCGACGATACGCGACAGTGGGGTCCACCGTGGTTGGGGGATGCAGGAACCGGCGAATCAGCCTATTTTCTGGCCTGCAATCGCAACAAGCGTTCCATTACTCTGGATATTTCGACAGCTGCAGGGCAGCAAGTGGTGCGTCAACTGGCGCAGCAAGCGGATGTGCTGATCGAGAATTTCCGGGTTGGGACCATGGAGCGTTACGGAATCGGTGCCACAGTGCTGCGTGAGCTGAACCCGCGTCTCATCTATTGTTCGATATCCGCCTACGGGCAGACGGGCTCGCGTGCCAACGAGCCGGGATATGACGCCATGATGCAGGCCTCAGCAGGACTCATGAGCATTACCGGCGCTCCCGATGAGGAGGGCGGTAGCCCGCAAAAGGTCGGTGTCGCCGTCTGCGATATTATGGCGGGAATGTATGCTGCGACGGCAATTCTTGCAGCTCTAAATGCCCGTGCGCAGACCGGCGTGGGTCAATGTATCGATGTTCCGTTGTATGACAGTCAGGTTGCCTGGCTGGCCAATCAATCGATGAACTATCTGATTGGCGGTCAAATCCCCGGCCGGCGCGGGACAGCGCACCCGAATTTGGTTCCGTATCAGGTATTCGCGACCAGGGATGGACATCTGATGCTTGCGGTGGGCAACGACAGGCAATTTCGGTCCTGCGTTGCCATCCTCGGCGTTGCAGAACTAGCGGATGATGATCGTTTTAGCCGCAATGCGGATCGGGTTGAGAATCGCGATCAGTTGCTACCGCTGCTGGCCGCTGAATTTGGCGCGGCATCCACTGCGCATTGGCTTGCAGAGTTTTTGTCGGCAAGTGTGCCGGCCGGACCCATCAATAATATTGCTGACGTATTGACGGATGAGTATGCGCGAGAGCGCAAGCTGGTTCGAACAATAAAACACGCCTCGTCCGAAGCAATGCCAACAGTATCGAATCCGGTTCGATTTTCTGAAACACCGGTCCACTACGAAGCTGCGCCACCGTTATTGGGCCAGCACAATGCGGAAGTACTGGAGGATTGGTTGGACTATTCCGCAGAACAAATAGCGACTTTGGCGACCAGGAAAGTCATCTAGTCGAATGTATACAACGCGTTGAGATAGTAATGAGCAAAGCGATAGAGACCAGCAAGACACTGCGGGATGTCAAATATGAGATCCGCGGCCAACTAGCCAACCGGGCGTATGAACTCGAAAAGCGGGGTTACGAAATTATTTCCCTCAATATCGGGAACCCGGGTTTGTTTGGCTTCCGTACTCCGGAAACGATGCGGCTTGCGATGATTGAGAACATGGCTCAGGCAGAGCCATATTGTCATCAAAAGGGCATTTTCCCTGCTCGGGAGGCGGTAGTAATGCAACAACAGAGCCGGGGCATACAGGGAGTCAGCGCAGAAGAGGTATTTATTGGCAACGGTGTCAGCGAGCTTATTGATCTATCGCTAAGAGCCCTTTTGAATCCGGGCGATGAAGTACTCGTGCCATGCCCGGACTACCCATTGTGGTCTGCCGCCGTTGCGCTAAACGGTGGCACCGTCCGCTACTACGATTGCGACGCCGGGAATCGTTTTTACCCGGACCCGGCGCAGATCGAAAGCCTGATCAACAAACGGACCAGGGCCATAGTGGTGATCAATCCGAATAATCCCACGGGTGCTGTCTATAGCCGAGAGTTATTGCAGGCGCTTGCGGACTTGGCGGAGAAGCATCAGATCGTCCTGCTGGCTGATGAGATATATGACCAGATGGTCTATGAGGATGCCGAATTCGTGCCGCTTGCAACTCTGGCTGAAGCCTCTGTATGCCTGACCTTCTCGGGGCTGTCAAAAGTCTACAGAGCATGCGGCTATAGAGTCGGCTGGTGTGTTTTTAGCGGTGATCTGGAAGCCGCAGAACCCTTTGTGCATGGCATGGAGTTGCTGGCTGCTTTGCGGCTGTGTGCCAATGTGCCGGGGCAATGGGCGGTACAAACGGCGCTGGGCGGGTTTCAGAGTATCAACGGACTGGTAGAACCCGGCGGTCGTCTGTTTCAGTCACGGCAGGCGATTATCGATCGTGTAGCATCGAGCGCATATCTTAGTATGCAAAAGCCCATGGGCGCGATGTACGCCTTTATCAAGCTTGACGACAGACTGGCAGGTAAGGTGGATGACCGGCAGTTTGCGCTGGAATTGCTGGAGAACAAGCATGTCCTGGTCGCCCCAGGCAGTAGCTTCAACACGCAATACACTGATCATTTCCGGATAACCACGCTGCCCGATACAGACACGATCAACGACGTATTTGACAGAATTGACGTGCTGCTTTCGCAGTACGACTAACCCATGTACGGCTGGTTGTCAGATGCTTTGGAAGGGTCGTCTCAGGTTGTAACGGCCAACCGACGCCTGGCCAGGTCACTGGTTGCAGAATTTGGCAGGATGCAGGTTGCCGCGGGCCATGAGGCGTGGCGCAGCCCGTCTGTTTTTCCCTGGCAAATCTGGATTGGCGATCACCTGGACACTGTGTCAGCACTGGAGGACCTGCCCACTCGAATCAACTCGCATCAGTCCCAGGTGCTTTGGGAGCGGTGCCTCGGTCGAGAAATAGATGATCCACTGCTTAACCTGGGTGCACTCGTCAGCCAGGCGCGAGACACATGGAAGCGCATACACGAATGGAACGTGTCAATAGATGCCTGCGCAAGCAACGCCACAGGATTGGACCAGCGAATATTCAGCCGCGCAGCGAAAAGTTATCAATCAATATTGCGGCGTGAGCGCTGGAGCGATGATTCCAAAGCAGCTGACCTGTTAATCGGGCTCATTAAGAACGGCAGGATTGCGCTGCCTGACAGCGTCGTTTTGGCAGGATTTGATCGTATCGTTCCGCAAGTTCAGTTGATGATAGATACGCTGCATGCGGCGGGTTGCAAGGTCGCCATGGCCCCTGAGTCGACACCTACTGCAACGACATCGACGCACAGCTATGAGAATGTCGCTGCCGAAATGAGGGCTGCGGGCGCGTGGGCCAGGCAAGAGCTCGAGAAATCGCCAGAGCAACGCATCGCCATCATTTCCAGTGGCCTTGAGCAAGACTCGGCCTATCATGGCCGACTCGTGCGCGAGGGCCTGGTTCCGGCCTGGCAGTACTCTGGCTCAAGCTATGCCGCAGCGCTGAATGTGTCATACGGGCAGCCACTGTCCGACTACCCAGCGGTCGCCACGGCGCTGCGCGTGTTGCGCTGGATGCACCATCCCATTGGCGCCCGAGATATCAGTTTGCTGCTACGGACGCCGCTGATCGGAGACAGGATTGGTGCCGGGCGCGCAAGGCTTGAACTCGCACTGCGCCAACTGCCGGACAGGAACTGGTCACCGCGCATGCTGCTCGGTGCATTGCAAGATCGCGACAAAACCGCCGATTCGCTGGATTGGTTGAGCCGAATCGAAGTCCTGGCTGAGCGTAGCGAAGCGATGCCGCACAGAGGAGCACCGTCGGTATGGGCTGTTTTTTTTGACGAAGCGCTGGAGGCACTGAACTGGCCGGGCGAACAAGCCCTGGACAGCATCGAGTTTCAACTCGTCAATCGCTGGCGCGACCTGCTTAATGAGCTCGCACGGCTCGAACTTGTCTCATCCAGCATTACTTTCGCTGAAGCATTATCTCGTCTGAATTCAATGGCCGGCGCAACAGTATTTCAAGCCGAGACGGATGACTCAGTGGTCCAGCTTATGGGGCCTCTTGAAGCTGCCGGCATGCAGTTTGATCGGCTATGGGTGTGTGGTTTGAGTGCCGCAAATTGGCCGCCTCAGGCGCGACCGCTCGCGTTAGTGTCACGTGATTTGCAGCGCGAGTTCGGGATGCCTGACGCAGCGCCGCAAGACACGGTTGATTATGCCGCAAGAATATTGCGACGTATTTGTACAAGTGCGTCCGAGGTGGTGTTCAGCTACGCGCGAACTGACGGAGATATTGAACAAACGGTAACGCCCTTGCTGCATGAGCCCGAAGTCGATTTGGGTTCCGCACCGATCGACCCGCAATGGCATGCAACAGCACTCTGTGAACTGGCCGTAGTATCGACCAGCAACGACTCGGTGCCGAGCGTTGCCGAGGGTGAGAAAGTGTCGGGTGGGGCGACAACGATTCAGTTGCAGCTTACCGATCCTTTTTCGGCATTTGCCATAGGTCGATTGGGTGTCAGGAGCTTGCAGCCGATTTCTGATGGCCTGTCTGCCAGTTTACGCGGCAGTCTGGTTCATGACGCTCTGCAAAACCTTTATGAGGGATGTCCGTCGCAGACACAGATCGCGAGTTGGACCATGGATGAAAGGCACGCGCGTATCAGTCGAGCAGTCGGTGCAGCATTTATCCGTCATGAACGTCACGTTGATCCGGTGTTGCGGCAGATTCTAATTCTCGAGCAAGCACGCGTTGTCGCGCTAATAGAGCGCCTGGTAGCTGTCGATCTTGAGCGCGAAACCTTTTCGATCGCGCACGTAGAACTGTCATTGTCGGTCACGATAAGCGGTGTGAGCTTTAGCTTCAGGGTCGACCGTCTGGATCGACTGAGCGACAAATCTCTGGTGATACTGGATTACAAAACGGGAACCAAAAAGCGTTTGCTGGGCCGGGATCGTGAGCCGACACAATTGCAGCTCGTTGTTTACGCGTGCGCAATAGATGAAGAAGTATCCGGACTCGGCCTGTTCAATGTGGACAGTCGCTCAATCGAGATTGATGGAGCAGGGCGGGCTTTCACATCGTCTGACACATCATCTGACGCTTGGAGCGACGACCTCAACCGATGGAAGCTACGCGTCGAAAATGCCGCTGCCGGTATTCAAGGTGGCGATGTTCGCGTGAATATATCGCAAGGCAGCGATGCATTGCGCCCGTTGGGATTGTTAAGCCGCGCCGAAGAGCTTCGCCATGACATCTGATGCCATGCTCTTGCAAAGCGACGAGCAGGCACGCCATGACGCACTGGACGTTCAGCGTTCTTTTATAGTTCAAGCGCCCGCAGGGTCCGGCAAGACTGAGTTGCTGATTCAGCGCTATCTAAAATTGCTGAGCATCGTCGACAATCCGGAGGAAGTGCTCGCGATCACATTCACGCGAAAGGCAGCCGCAGAGATGCAGCTGCGCGTGGTGCAGGCATTGCAATCTGCCCAGCAAGGTGTGAAGGGACTGGCGGAGCACGAGAAAATAACCGCAGCCCTGGCCAGCGCTGTGCTCTCGCGGGATACCGATATGGGTTGGAGCCTTGTCGCCAATCCTCGACGCATGCGAATTCAAACTGTGGATTCGCTGAATGCTTCGATTGCGAGGTCACAGCCACTGACCGCAGTGGGCGGAGCCCGTAGCAGTAAGATTCTCGCGGATGCCGAAATGAATCTTTTGTATCGAACAGCGGCAACCCTGACGCTTGATCAGTTGGCAGAGAGTGGCCCGCTTTACGACGCAACGACGCAGGTGTTGGCGCATGTCGACAATAGTACCTGGCTGTATGTCGGCTACCTTGTTGGGATGTTGCGAACGAGAGACCAATGGCTGCCGTTCATTGGCAGCGGGCTTGCTGGCGACGACAATGTGCAGACTTTGCGGCAGGGTTTCGAGGCCACTCTGGAAAAGGTTGTTGTCCGACATTTACAGCAAGCGCGGGATGCCTTTCCCCGGGAACTGATCGACGATGTTCTTGGGTTGTCAACGTACGCGGCGTTAGAGTTGCAAGCAGCCGGGAAGGGTGGCGGACCCTTTGAGTCGTTGCTGGATATCGGTGGAATTCCGGCAGCCGAAATAGCGAACATTGAGCAATGGAATGCGCTTGCCGAACTTTTGCTGACCAAGGATGGCAGTTGGCGCAAAGCCGTCAACAAGAATCTGGGATTTCCACCCGGTGATGACGGCCAAAAAGCTGCAATGCTCGATGTGCTTGAATCACTGCGGGACAACGAAGCATGCCGCGCAGTCTTGCACGGTTTACGCCTGTTGCCACCCATACGATATAGCGATGAACAATGGTCAGTGCTGGTCGCATTGTTCTGTTTGCTACCGCTTGCGGTTACGGAATTGAAGCGGCTGTTCAGCGAGCGAAGCATTACCGATCACATTGAAATAGCACTATGCGCAGATGCTGCTCTTGGCACGGCACAGTCGCCGGGTGATGTGGCGTTGCTACTCGACTATCAACTTCGACACTTGCTGGTTGATGAAATGCAGGATACGTCGAGCGCTCAATACCGAATGCTTGAGGCGCTCACTGGCGGTTGGCAAGACGGCGACGGTAGGACAATGTTCTGTGTTGGTGATCCTATGCAGTCCATTTACCGCTTTCGCAATGCCGAAGTTGGCCAGTTCCTGCTAGCCAGAAACAATGGTGTGGGGGGATTGCGACTGAACTCGCTGGTTCTGCGACGCAACTTCCGTTCCGGCGAGCACCTGGTCGCCTGGTTCAATGAAGTGTTTCCGATAGTCTTGCCCATTAAGGATGACCCAATCCAAAGCGCCGTCTCCTACTCCGCGGCCATTCCAGTACCGCACCTGGCGGGGCAGGGTCAATGTGTCGTGCATCCGGTGTTCGGCAGTAATAAGTCAGCAGAGGCTGATACTGGATTTCAAGTGCTACAGGATGTGCTCGACAGCAACCCTGATGAGCAGATCGCAGTCCTTGTGAGAGGTCGAACCCAATTACCGCAATTGCTCTCCAGGCTTCGCAGAGGCGGAATTGCATACCGAGCTATAGAAATTGATCGGCTGACCGACCTTCCAGAGATCATTGATATTCTTGCGCTGACACGAGCATTGGTACACGAGGGCGACCGTATTGCGTGGTTGGCGGTACTGAGGGCACCCTGGATCGGATTGAGCTGGGCTGATCTTCACGCGCTTGTCCGCAACGATTCGCGAAGCACGGTGTGGGAGCTGATTAACGACGACAACAGACTTGCAGATCTTTCTGCAGAAAGTCGGGAGCTTGTGACAGGAGCAAAGCATGTTCTCGGCCCGCAAATTATTGCAGGTCGAGTCGAGTCACTTCGTGACCGCGTCGAACGCACCTGGATGTTACTCGGTGGTCCGGCGTTACTGAATAATGCCGATGCAGTTGAGAATATGTACCGCTACCTGGATGTTCTTGGGAGTATTGAAGTTGCCGGAAACCTGCCTGATGTCGCTGAGTTGGAGTCAACTCTCGATCAGGAAAGGGTTTCCAGCGATGTGAACGCCAGCGTGCATGTGATGACAATGCACCGCTCCAAAGGACTGCAATTCGACCATGTCGTGCTATACGGGCTAGGCCGCATGCCAGGCACTGGTACCCGCAAAGTACTCAACTGGATTGATATTCCAAACGAGCATGGTGACGAAGAAAAAATCATGAGTCCGGTGGGCCCGAGGACCGAACTGCAGAATGACCCGCTCCACAAATACATCGAGCGTACGCAGGCAAGCAAGGACCGCTACGAACAAGGTCGTCTATTGTATGTGGCTTGCACACGAGCTCAAAAGTCATTGCATCTGATCGGCCACACCGAACTTAATAAGGATGCTACTGAATTCCGAGACGCAGACTCGCGCAGCTTATTAAGTTTGTTATGGCCCGCAGTCAAAAGCACATTCGAAAGCGCATTCGATCCGGACGAAGTGATCGTCGAGGATCCCGGGAGCGTCAAACTGGTGTCTCCCAAATTGCGAAGATTCGAAGCTGCGTGGTCACTGCCAAGAGCACAGCCATTGCCCGGTGGCAGCACGCAACGGGATGACACACCCGATACAAGAAAGGTTGAATTCTATTGGGTGGGCGCCGCCGCCAGGCTCGCAGGTACGTTAGTGCATCGTTGGATGCAATTGATCGCGGATGGCCGTAGCGAATTGTCGAATGGCAACTTCGAGAAACTGCGCCCGGTAACGGAGCGTTGGTTGCTCGAAATGGGTGTGGCCGACGAATCGGTCGACGATATTTGCGACCGCGTTGAGGCAGCGATCAAGAGCAGCCTGGGAGATGACAAAGGCCGTTGGATCCTGAGTGGCGACGGCCATGCGGAGCTGCGTTTGAGCGGGGTTGTTGAAGACAAGATCGAATCAGTCATTCTGGATCGAGTGCGAATTGCTGAAGACGGTATTCACTGGATCATTGATTACAAGACCAGCACGCATGAGGGTGGCGATCTCGCCAGCTTCTTGCAGGCGGAGTCAGATCGTTATCGGCCCCAGCTTGAAAAATACGCAGCGATGTACCGCGCCTATTCCGGAGCGGAAGTTCGTTGCGCACTGTATTTTCCGCTGCTGCAGCATTTCATGGAAATGCCCGCGTAAATTCGAGTTAGAGCTGTCCTTCGAGGCGAAGCTCATGCTGCCCGCGATCATTGGCGGAGCCCAGGAATTGTAACTGCCGTCCGATACTTGCTGGCGCATCTTCCTTTGCCGCTAGCTGTGCAATGAACTGATAGCTGCGATCGGCAGTAAGCTGCAAGCTGCCTGCGAGATCAATCACTCCGTCAGTATCTTCCACGCTCGCGCCAATGCCCGTTTCCTGCGTAAATATTTCAGCCCGATAGCCGCCTATCGGAGTTCGCGCGATAGTGCGTACTCTCAGATTAGAAATTTCGACGACCCCGGCAGCTGCAACCGGGAAACCATCGACCAATTTCAGGTTATCCAGCTGCAGGCTGGCATCACCGCGAATACCGGGGATTCCCAGCGTTTGCTCCAATGCCTGTAGTGAAACCGCAGCGCTAACATCAGTTAACGTTACTGAGCCGCCCAGTCCAATGGCCACGGATCCTTCGGCAAAGCCTGACGTGGGACTGGCTTCAATAGCGTACGCGAGTTTGGCCGTAAACAGCGCCAGCGGCTGCAGTTGCCATCGCAGATCACGAGCATACAGTCCGTTTACCGACATTTGCACCGCGCTACCGCTCCACAAAGAGCCACTAATCCCACTCAGTTTGACATCTGGCGGTGCAGCCCAGTGGTATGCGACACGAGCTGGAAATAAGACGATCAGGCCAACAATAAGCGTGGCAATGCCGGCAATCGGCAAACCGAACCTGGAACGAATCAAAGTGTGCGCTCAATGGTAAGCGTGGCGTTTATTCTGCCGGGTCCTGCCTTGGACGATACGGAGAGACTGCCCGACTGGACATGCATCGCATGTTGCGTACTTAGGTCGCCAAGCCACAAAACCAGATCGTCAAAAGCGACATTCTCGAACTCAACCCTGATGCCGCTAGTCGTTGTTGGCTGACTGCGCTTAAGAGAGCGGTCAAGGGCGCGTGCACGTAATGTCTGATCGACAACGACGACCGGAGTTTGCTGCCCGCCAGTCGGTGCCGCAACTGGCTGTGACCCAGACGACTGGGACATTGCTTTTAGAGGCCGTAGTTCGGTCAATGAGCGTTCCCATGTATCAACACTCCTGATCAGGTTGGCGTGATTCTTATTTAGCGGCGACCATACCAACGCATAAAACAAAGCGAGCAGGGTCACTGCAGCCCCAATCGAAACAAATAGTCGCTCGCGCGAGTCCAGAGTCTCAAACCAGTTCTTCACGCGCCCACCTCGCGAACCTGTATTCGGCTATTGACCTTGTCGCCCACCTGATCTGTTGACTGAATGGACGCGGTAAAGCGTCCCGATTCGCTGATCATTTTCTGGATATTGTCCAGTGTGGCGACATCAGGTGCTGACAGACGAATATCGACGACGCCAGCGCGGTAACTCACGGCTTCAACGTCCGCACTTTCATTGGCCCGCAGAGCTTTACCAATTTGTTCCAGCGAGGGCAGGAATGCCTGCGGTGCAGCAGGCGCGCCCAGGCTGCGCCGAAGGGAATTGACTGTCGCAATGGGGTCAACAATAGTTTGCGTATCATTCGGGCGAATTTCGCGATACTCGCGATTGAATTGTTCCTGTAACGAAGCCTGCTCCTGACCGAGCCGAACATTTTCAACTGCCTTCCCGCCGAGCCCAATAAATCCTAACGTCAGTAGCAGGAGGGCCGCGTAACGCCAAGGTCTGATCAATGCTCCGACATCGGTTTTTTTGCCATAGGGGCCCTGCAGGAGATCTATTCCGGCCCCTGCACCAACGGTCACTGCAAGCCGAGGTAGTACGCCGTCCTGCAGTAAATGAACATCAACACTTGCAAGCTCATGGCGCAGTGCTGCCCAATCCTCGCTAAAGTTTTCTTCGTCAGCCGCTTCGCAATAGACGACCAAATGACCGGTTGAACTATCGCCACTGGTTTCATTCTCGGCGTCAGTCTTGTCGAACACCCCGGCCGCAGCCAGTGCGTCGCTGGGCTTGACTGACTGCATTAGAAACTCGGTATCAGCTCCATCGTTGAACATCACCTGGTCTTCGGCAACCAGCAGACTCAGCGTCCCGGCCACTCGTGCCAGGCCAAAGTTATCAGGGATCATCCGTGCCGGACGAATAGCCGCCTCATTGAGCCGGTCCAGCCATTCCCGCATCTGTTCGTGTGCGACAACAACAACCGGTAAAAGGCCGCTGCTGCGCCGGGTTCCTGCGGCAAAATGCAACGTATCCACATCTTCAGCGAGCTGCTCTTCAAGGGCAAAAGGCAATGCGGCGAGTAATCGAGCACCGCCGCGAACCGGTATATCTATGCTGGTGGTCAGGGTGGCAGCGGCAGGCACTAACACGATGACAGGACGCTCGCCAATGTACCGCTGTGCGTCTTCAAGCGTGCCTGAGGCGCACTGATTGCGAAGCGTGCCACTATCGTCGACCGCTATCCACTGCACAGGCTGGCTTGCCTCTGCACCGAGCCGAATGACCGAAAATTCCGCCATATCTAGGTTGATCCCAGGCTACGCAGTATCGGGGTGACATCACCGCGAGGGCCGCGCTCCAATAAGCTGAAATAGGTAATCACAACGTTATCAATCCGCACGACGACCTTCAATTGAAAAAAACTGCTGGATTCGGCCAATTGCGTCAGTAACTCCGGAGCGGCAAGGGTGGAAAAAGCCGTCTCAACGCTCGTAAAACCGCCATCTTCTCGACTGGAAAGCAACCCTTCGACATCGGCTATTGAAATGTTCTCTCCAAGCGATTGTAAGACAGGCCCCGTTGCCGTATTTACATTAATTGACGTTCGACCGGGGAGTGCGACTACATGCGGCAGCAGTGTATCAAGCGTCGCCTTATCCATGTCAGAAATCGCAGCCAGTTCGCTGACGCTGGACAACAGCTGATTCGCCGCCCGATACGGCGGGATCATGGTGGAATAGATCGGATCTTCTGCGCCGTCGGGAAATTCCGCTTCCTGATTAGTATCAATCCAGTCAGCAGTTATTCCGGCAAATCGCGGGTCGATTCCCAATGCTTGCAGCAAACGTTGAAACTGCTGCAAAGACTCCTGATGGATTTCACCATCTTGTCCCAATAAGTTGTTGACATTGAATCTGCTCTGGAGGTCTTCAACCTGGCCAAACAGCTCGCCACCATCAATGGGCAGGCCCGGCAACTCGGTTGCCCATATCTCGCCAAGGTGATCGGTTTGTGAATCCGCCAGATCATCGCGCAAAATTCCCTGCACCCAGTTTTCGGCACCGTAGGCGACCTGAATGGCCTGATCCCGATGCAACATCAGCATCGTGCGCCGTATGTCCAGCGCATTGTCCCAGGCAAGCCCAGCGGCCACTGAAGCGGCCAATGCCGTTATCAGCATGGCGGTGATCAGCGCTACGCCGCGTTTTCTGTGCAGCAACTTCATGGTGCCACCTCAACGATTCTGCTGAGTTCGCCTTCGCCTTCCAGCGTCAGGACAATTTCAACGGCGCGGGGCCGCAACCGCAGTGCGCTCACCCCCTGAGCATCTTGTGGCGGCCAGGTCTCTGTCCAATCGCCTGTGTCATCGAGGTAGCGGAACAGCAGGCTCTCGACCTCATCGAGCAATACCGTAGCGATCGGTTCAGTGCCGAAAGCGCGATCAAGATTGTTCCAGTGATAGCGCACCAACTCGCCGTCTTCCAGGCGATAGGCCGATCTTTGCTGCGTCCCTCTGGGCAGACCGACAGGATTGCCCCAGCCACCGTGGGTCACGACGAGCGCGAATTCAGTTCCAAGATCAGTCTGCAGTGCTGGTTCGAAGCTCTCACCAAGTTCAAGCCGGACCGGCCGCGGTGAAGTTTGCATCAGGTCAGTGCTCAGGTAGCGCATTGAACGTTGTACGGCTTGCAGTCGTTGCATGCGCTCCGTGAGCATTTCAGCGCTGGTCAGAGTTTGCCCTAATAAGGAAGAAGCCAGCACGGACATCAGACCGAATACTGCCACGGCAACGAGCACTTCAATCAGCGTAAACGCTGCTTGCCTTCGCTGCTTCATTCGCGAGCTCCTGTGCCCTGGGGACCGCGGCTCCAGGATCGATTACTTTGCCCCGGAATTGTCGGCTCGCCAATAAAGCCGGTCACGGTAAAAACCAGAGCATCGTTCTCCGGACGAAGTACCGAGACGTCGACACGAAACAAATTCTCCACGCCTGTCTCTGTTACCACGGCCCGCCACGCCCAAACCGTATTCGCATAATCGACCTCGCCACTACTGGTGCTGACGTCCGGCACGGTATTGGACAAACGCAGTTCAGCAATCTTGTTTTGCGCAATCCAACTCGCGTAGGTTCGTTCGCGCATGGCGTTTGCGGCATCGACCATTTGACCGATACCGGCGACCACGGTCACCAATGATAAAGAAACTATCGCGAGGGCGACCATCACTTCCAGCAAGGTGAAGCCACGACAGCGCCTGAAATTTTGCCGCGGCAAGTTTGTGGGTCGCCTAATCATCTGGACTCAGTATTTCGAATTCGCCAATCAGGTCCCGACGCAGGACAACGACTGCGCGATCATAGTTTCGCGTGATACGCAGTTCGAACGGCGACATATCACCACTCGAGAAGATCAGCAGATGAGGGGAGTAGTCCTCTTCGCGGCTGCGATCGGCGGCATCCTCAATGGTCTTGATTTCAGCGGGTTCCAGCTCCAATTCGACAGTGCGATCCTCAAGCAACAAATCAAATTCAACATCTTCAGGAAGTTGTCGCAACCGCAGCGTGTCGTCACCGACTATTACGCTCCACTGGTCGGTGAACGGATTGAATTCCACGAAACGAAATGAATCGAGCATGATCTCCATGCCAAACTCTCGACCCTGCAGGATAGCCTCATCCTGCGCAATTTCGAGCAACGTTTGCATGCGCCGCGCTTCCGTTCGCAGCTCTCTATCATCACCGAGCACACCCATTGACATGAGAGCGACCGTGGATACGATGGCCAAAATAACAACCACGACAAGAATCTCAATTAACGAGAAACCATCGTTCTTGTATGAGCCGTTCATCGGGTTTTAGTAAATCGAGTCGTTGCTGGCGTGTCGCCGAAGCGGACTTACTGCAAATCCCAGTTGCCGATATCAGCATCGATAGTTTCGCCGCCCGGTTGGCCATCTCGACCCAGCGTATAGATATCAATCTCTCCCTGGTTGCCAGGGCTGAGATAAATATACGGGTTTCCCCACGGATCAGTGGGCAGGCGATCCAGATAGCCACCTGTCTTCCAGTTCTTGACATTCGGATCAGCGGGTTTCGTTACCAGCGCGTCGAGTCCTTGCTCTGTTGATGGGTAGCTGAAGTTATCCAGGCGATAGAACTTCATCGCATTTTCGATATTTGAAATTTCTGCTTTGGCTTTCGTAATCTGCGCATCATCGACACGGCCAATGACGTTGGGTGCAACGATCGCCGCAAGAATGCCGATGATGATCACGACAACCATGATCTCGATTAGGGTAAATCCGCGCTGCCGCAAGCTGCTTCGCCGCTGGCTGAAATTTCGACTCACTGTATTAACTCCGAAGTGGCGGATGGCAAGGCCTTCCGTCCTGAATTGACTGCTTGATGAATTAAACGTCAGTATAGCAAACATGGGGTTAAGCAAAGCAGACTCGGAGCAACATTTGCCGGCCGTGGCGGGTGGCTGGTTGTTGCCAATCACTGTCATATTCCTTGCGGGCATGATCATGCTGGCAGGCGATGCCGCCAGCGAGTGGCTGCGGTTTGACCGCGCTCTGATCGGGGACGGGCAGATTTGGCGTCTGCTTAGCGGGCATTTTGCTCACCTTGGCTGGTCGCACTTTGCGCTCAACGCTGCCGGTCTGGCCCTTGCCTGGTATCTGGTTGGCCATTACCTGAGTACCGCTCAATGGCTAGTGGTCGTCTTCGGGTCGGTTGTCTGCATCGATCTGGGCTTTTGGCTGTTTGAGCCGCAATTGAGCTGGTATGTGGGGCTGTCAGGGCTGCTGCATGGTGTTCTGGTGGCGGGTATTGTTGCAGGATGGCGAAAGGATCGCCCCACGGCGCTGATATTGGCGCTACTGATCGTTGCCAAGCTTACTTATGAGCAATTAATGGGTCCATTACCTGGCTCTGAAGGGACGTCTGGCGGCGCGGTGGTGGTCGTTGCGCACCTTTACGGCGCTATTGGCGGGCTGGCAAGCGCAGTATTTTTGAGGACAGGTTACGGCCCGCAATAACAATCGGGTTAGAGTCCGACTCGCCGCATCGATATAATGCGCGGCCAACCATTCAACATCGATCGGAGAGCGCGTTGACAATAGCAATGGTCTTCCCGGGGCAAGGGTCCCAGTCACAAGGAATGCAGGCTGATCTGGCGGCAGAACACAATGTAGTGCAGCAGTGCTACGCCGAGGCCAGCGACATTCTCGGTTACGACTTATGGCAACTCGTGCAGGATGGACCTGCCGAGCGTCTGGCAGAAACGGTTGTCACACAGCCGGCCATGCTGGCGGCAGGATATGCGTCGTGGAGAGTGTGGCAAGCCGCTGGCGGAGCAGCTCCAGCGCAGATGGCAGGGCACAGCCTTGGCGAATACACGGCGCTGGTTTGCAGTGGCGCGGTCAGTTTTGCCGATGCAATGGTCGTCGTTCGCCGGCGCTCTGAGCTTATGCAGCAAGCGGTGCCAGTCGGCGTCGGCGCCATGGCCGCAATTTTAGGTCTCGATGATGACGCGATTTGCGATATATGCGATGAGGCTTCCGGAATCGGCGTTGCCGAACCAGTCAACTTCAATACCCCGGGCCAGGTGGTCATAGCAGGCCACAAGAATGCTGTTGAACGAGCGATTGCACGAGCTGAGGAAGCTGGCGCCAGGCGTGCAATTTTATTGCCCGTCAGCGTGCCGTCGCATTCTTCGTTGATGCGCGAGGCCGGCGCGGAACTTGTGGATGAATTGGCCAAGGCAAATTTCAGCACACCTGAGATCTCGGTTATCAACGCTACGGATGCGACTCCGTACATCGACGCAGACGATATTCGAATCCGGTTGTCGCGCCAGGTCTATAGCCCTGTGCAGTGGGTGAATACGGTCAATGCAATGATCGAATCAGGAGCCACGAGAGTCGTCGAGTGCGGTCCAGGCAAGGTTCTTGCGGGACTGGTTCGTCGGATCAATAAGTCGACGACGGTAGCCGTCATTGACTCCCCGGCGGGATTGCTTAGGGGCTTGCAGGCCTGAATCCAACAACATACATCTTTTACAAGATAATCAAGGACCGAATATGAGTAGTTCGTTTAGTTCAGACGCCCTGGACGGAGAAGTCGCGCTGGTGACCGGCGCTTCACGTGGTATTGGAGCTGCTATAGCAGCCGCGCTGGTTGCCGCCGGCGCGACAGTTATCGGTACTGCAACCAGCAGTGCCGGTGCTGAAGCAATTTCGAAAACACTGGGCGCCAATGGTCGCGGTCTGGCATTGAATACAACAGATGCCGATTCTGTGCAGGCTGTATTTGCCGATATTCAGGCAAACGAAGGCAGCCCAACCATTGTTGTGAACAATGCCGGGATTACCAGGGATAACTTGCTGATGCGCATGAAAGCGGAAGATTGGGACGATGTCATTCAAACCAACCTGAGTGGCATATTTCGAGTGTGCAAAGCTTGTATGCGCGGCATGATGAAACAAAAACGAGGCCGCATTATCAATATAGCTTCGGTCATCGGCATCATGGGCAATGCAGGGCAGTCCAATTATGCGGCAGCCAAGGCTGGAGTAATCGGCTTCTCCAAGTCGCTGGCACGTGAGGTTGGGTCGCGTAACATTACCGTTAACGTTATTGCTCCAGGCTTTATCGACACGGATATGACCCGCAGCCTGCCGGAAGAACAGCGAGCGGCCTTGCTCACCGACATCCCGCTGAAGCGCCTGGGCGAGGGCGAGGATATTGCCAATGCGGTCGTATTTTTGGCCTCCAAAGCCGGAGCCTATGTGACCGGCGAAACGATGCACGTTAATGGCGGCATGTTAATGGATTGATACGCGGCAATATTCGTTGCCAAACCCTGTGGATTGCCACCGGTGATTCACATACAATACCGTGCGACGGACAGGTAGTATCTTGAATAATCAAGTACTTATGTGCGATTCAGGGGTGAATGGAAGCGGATTAATGCGCTTGACTCAATTGCCGCCATGTGCGGAACAGGTGCAGGAAACGCGAAATTGGCCCCACCCAGCAAGATTTATTTAGAGTCTTCTCAGGAGAAGCGACCACTATGAGCAGTATCGAAGAACAAGTTAAGGG
>CAZGVL010000040.1:0-26915 GCA_964528965.1 uncultured Woeseiaceae bacterium | reverse complement strand
ATTACGGTACCTTGCGTAATGAATATCTTCAGGATACTTGCAGGCCGCGCACCAATTGTTCGCAATATCGCGATATCAGCCTGTTTGTCTTTTACAACCATGACCAGAGTCGAAACGATGTTGAATGCTGCGACCGCAATGACCAGCATCAATATTACGAAGAGAATCGACTTGGTAATCTGGATCGAGCGAAAGAAGTTAACGTGCTGCCGGGTCCAGTCGGTAACCAAAACAACGGAGCCCTGCTCCAGCGCAACCTCCCTGACAATAGCCGGTGCCTCAAATAACTCGGTTACTGCAAGGCGCACTCCGGTTACGGAATCTCGCATGCGATAGAGCTTCTGCGAATCCTCAAGATTAATAAACGCAAGGCGCCGATCAAACTCATACATCCCGACCCGATAGATCCCGCTGACAACAAATCGCTTGGTGCGAGGAACCACTCCGAGCGGAGTCACAATGCCCTCTGCGAGAGTTACCGTGACTTTGTCGCCAACGCCAACCTGCAATTCCTTCGCAAGCTCGATTCCCAGGACAATTTTGAACGTGCCGGGCGCAAGATCAGCGAGATCACCTTCGGTCATCGTGCCGGCAACACCGGAAACCTTGTTCTCCGCAATCGGGTCTATCCCACGCAACTCTGCGCCGCTCAATTTCTCACCGAAGACGAGCAAAGCCTGACCGCTAACGAACGGTGCCACTGCGGCAACACGTGAATTTTTCGCGGCCGCCGCCGATACTTTCTCCCAGTCAGCGAGGCGCCCGTTGACATCCTCAATGCTTGCATGAGCCGTCATCGCCAACAGACGATCCTTCAACTCTCTTTCAAAACCGTTGACGACCGATAGCACAATGATCAACACAGCAACGGCGACCGCGATTCCCGCCATTGATATGGCAGAAATCAGCGATACAAATCGGCTGTTACTTCGCGCACGCACATAGCGGCTGCCTATCCAGGTTTCGTATGCCTGACCCATCTGTCTACTCGTACCTCAATGCCATCGCCGGATTGACGTGTGCTGCACGTCTGGCCGGGTACAAGGTTGCCAGGGACGTTAGTACGAATGCGGCGATAGCGATTTTTGTCACATCGGCCGATTCAAGCTCCGACGGAATCCGCGTCACGTAGTACACGTCGCCAGGCATAACCTGAAATCCTAGTAACTGTTCGAGAAACGGCACAATGACAGGCACGTTCAATGCGACGAGCACTCCGAGCAAAACCCCGATGAGCACTCCGGCCCAACCAATCATCGCGCCTTGAACGAAAAATATACGAACCACGCCACCGGGGCTCATCCCCAGAGTTCGCAAAACTGCGATGTCAGTGGTCTTGTCGGTAACCACCATCACCAGACTGGCGACGATGTTGAAAGCAGCAACACCGATAATCAACGACAAGAGCACTGACATCATCATCTTCTCAATACCGATGGCTCGAAAGTAACTGGAATTCTCGATCGTCCAGTCGCTCGTCGTTACTCCACTGCCTATCTGATCCTGCAATTTCCGGGCAATTGCGGGTGCTGCCATGACGTCCTCGGCTCGAAACCGAATAGCATTCACTTCGTCACCAAGACCAACAATTTGTGCCGCATCCTGAATATTGACCAGCGCCAATACGCCATCATGATCTTGCAAGCCGACCTCGAATACGCCACGCATGATGAATCGTTCCAGCACCGGCTCCAGCGTGCCATCCCCTACCGGCCTGGGAATCAGAAGAACCACGCCATCGCCCAAACGTACGCCTAAATCAAGGGCCAGCAAGCGACCCAGAATAATGTTGCGGCTGCCGCTGTGCAGCACGCCAAGGTTGCCCTCAATCATGTTGATCAATGAACCAGAAAGAACCGTTTCATAATTTGGGTCTATGCCCTGCAACAAGACCGCTTTGAGATCCCGGCCCGATTGAATCATGCCTTCCATCTGCACCAGCGGCGCTGCGGCAACGACCCCCGGTTCGGCAGCAACGTCATCCAGTAGCGAGCGCCAGTCCTCAGTCACCCCATTCTCGCCGGTCACAGTGCCGTGGGCCGACATGCTCAGCAGCCGGTTCCTGAGCTCCCCCTCAAAACCATTCATTACTGACAGAATCACGATAAGCGCAGCCACGCCTAACGCGATACCGAGTAACGATATCAGCGTAATAAACGATACGAATCGAGTGCGCCGCTTCGCCCGGAGGTAACGAAGGCCCACAAATAGTTCAACAGGGTTGATCATCGCCACGCATTAAACCACATTCAAAGCATTACAGTTACGGCCGATCAGCTGGGCGGGAATCGTGATTCGCATCACATTTCGCCAATTGCCGCATATTCGACACGGTGCCGGCCTTGAGCTCTTTGCTCGTCGTATCTTCAGCGCATTTGCAATACTGAGAACCAGGTCCGTGAGTGACTGCTTGCGACCGTGTAAAAACCTTTGAAATCAATTGTTTTTTGGCCTGACCGGCGATGCTATAGTCGTCAGGTCTTAATGGAGAGACTTCAATGGCAAAGTTGCGCACGATCACCCTTCTCGCATTAGTTCTCGGATTTGTGGGCCTGGCAGGCGCGCAGACTCTGGACATGGACGGGACTCAACCCGCTATCGAATCAGCCGGCCCAACTCGCGGCATGACGCAAGCCAGCGTCGAATCCAAGTTTGGTACGCCGACCTCACGCGATGCGGAAGTTGGCGAGCCCCCGATTTCACGTTGGGAATATCCGGGTTTCGTCGTTTTCTTTGAATATGACCGGGTGATTCACTCAGTCAAGAAAAGATAGGCCAGCAGAACAGATTCAGAACAGCGCCCGGCTCGTCCGGGCGTTTTTCGTTGCGGCCAGGAAACTGGTGCAAGTCAGCGCCGAGAGCACTGCGTGTTTGTGGCTGCTTGTTTGTGTGATAATCGCCGGCTGATCCAATCATCACCCGACAACAAATACAGACACTTCCCGTGGCTTGCGAAACACTACTCATACCATTAAACCCAGACTTACCGCTGGCTGGCGAACAGCGCGGCTGGGGGCGCTTGATCGGCGCCAGCACCGCACTGGCTGCGGTTGAGCTGGCCAGACAAGCTGACAGGCCGCTGTTATTGCTTGCCGACGACCCACGGCATGCCGACCAACTTGAGGCCGAGCTGCGATTTTTCTCCGGCGGCGATATCGATGTTCATCATTTCGTTGAGTGGGAAACCCTGCCATGGGATAGCTTTTCGCCACATCAGGACATTGTCTCGAGGCGCCTGTCGGTGCTATCGACCCTGCATTCAATGCAGCGCGGTATCGTCATCGCATCGGCGCCGGTATTGCTGCAGAGACTGCCCCCCGTAGACTACGTCTCCGCACGATCCCTGACCCTGCATAAAGGCCAGGTACTGCCCCGCGAGAAGTTCGTCGACTCACTCGTCGCGAGTGGATACTTGCGTGTTCCTCAGGTTGGCGATCATGGCGAATTTGCTGTACGCGGCTCACTTATCGATGTTTTTCCCATGGGCTCGGAACGGCCGATTCGGATCGACTTTTTTGATGATGACGTCGAATCGTTGCGTTTCTTTTCGGCCGAAACGCAAGTTTCTGACGACGTCATAGAATCGATCGAGGTTTTGCCTGCCCGCGAGGTGCCATTGGATGCTGATGACATTCGGTATTTTCGCGACCGGTACCGGGAAAGGTTCGAAGGACAGCCAAGTCGGTCGCGTGTCTATCGGGATGTGTCGGACGGCATTGCACATGGTGGTATCGAGTACTATCTGCCGCTGTTTTTTGATGTATCAGCCAACTTGCTGGACTACTTGCCAGAAAACTGCGTGGTGCTGGCTCCTGATCATCTTGATTCGATATTGAGTAACGCCTGGTCAGAGATCAACGAACGATATGAGATGTGCAGCCTCGATCAGGAGAGACCGATCCTGAGCGCAGAGGAGACTTTTGCGACACCTGTCGACGTGCAGGATCTGCTAGGCGAATTGCCGCGTATTCGTTACGCCGTGCAATCCATAGTCGAGCACAGCAGCAATCGAAATCTTTCCACCAAACTCCCACCTGCACTACGTATAGAAGCCCGATTCGAAGATGCCGCCGGCCCATTAATTCAATTTCTACAGACTTTTGATGGTCGAGTACTATTTACCACCGATTCGCCCGGCCGCAGAGAAAGTATTTACGACTTGCTGGCTGGCCGCGGACTCGACCTGACTCGCGTTGACAGTTGGGCTGCGTTCCTTGGCGAATCGCACCGCATCTGCGTCGCAATCGCACCTCTGGAAAACGGTATGTTACTCCCGGATGCCGGCATCGGCGTTATTGGGGAACAACAGCTATTCGGGGAACGTGCAAAACACCGCAGTCGTCGACGCCGTGCAGAACGTGACCCTGAGTCCATTATTCGAGCACTTAACGACCTCGAAGCAGGGTCACCTGTGGTGCACGCCGAATACGGTGTTGGCCGCTACCTCGGACTGATTTCTCTCGACGCCGGCGGCATTACTGCCGAATTCCTGCACCTTGAGTACGCTGATGGCGACAAGCTCTACGTTCCCGTGAATACGCTTGAACAAATATCCCGATATACAGGCGCCTCGGCTGACAACGCACCACTGCATCGCCTTGGAAGTGATCAATGGAGCAAGGCACGGCAGCGCGCCATTCGCAGGATTCGGGATGTGGCCGCCGAACTACTCGATATTTACGCGCGCAGGGCGGCGCGGCCCGGACACCGGTTTCGCTGGTCGGAAGCAGATTACCGGGCGTTCGAAAGCGGTTTTCCCTTCGAGCCAACGGAGGATCAGGCACGCACGATCGCAGAAGTCCTGGCTGACCTTGAATCGGGCAGCCCGATGGATCGGGTTGTTTGCGGTGACGTTGGTTTTGGAAAAACGGAGGTCGCTTTACGAGCGACATTTGCCGCGGTACATGGCGGGAAGCAGGTCGCGATACTTGTACCGACGACGCTACTGGCGCAGCAACACGGCCAGACATTCACCGATCGTTTTGCAGAGTGGCCTGTTCGTATCGAAGTGCTTTCCCGGTTCCAGACGCCGAAGGCGAGCAAAGACATTGTAGCCGGGATGCGCTCAGGAAAAGTTGACGTCATCATCGGCACACACCGTCTTCTGCAACACACGAAAGACTTCAAGGACGTCGGGCTCGTTATCATCGATGAGGAACACCGATTTGGCGTGCGTCACAAAGAAGCCATAAAGTCGTTGCGCAGTCATATCGATATCCTAACGCTTACGGCTACGCCGATTCCGAGGACCCTCAATCTTGCCCTTGGCGGCTTGCGTGAGATGTCCTTGATTACGACGCCGCCGGCCGACCGGCTTGCTGTAAAGACCTTTGTCTCAGAATGGAACGACGTGATGATCCGCGAGGCGTGCCTGCGCGAGATCAAGCGTGGTGGACAGGTTTACTTCATTCACAATCGTGTCAGCGACATTGAACGCGTACGGCAGCAGTTGGCGACTCTCGTACCCGAGGCGAACATTCGGATCGGCCATGGGCAAATGGCGGAACGCGAGCTCGAACAGGTAATGTTCGATTTCTATCATCGACGCTTCAATATTCTGCTGTGTACAACTATCGTTGAAAGTGGCCTGGATGTACCGACAGCAAACACAATAATCATCAATCGCGCTGACCGCTTCGGATTGGCGCAGCTGCATCAACTTCGCGGTCGCGTGGGCCGTTCTCACCATCGAGCCTATGCGTATCTGGTCGCACCGCCGAAAGCCGCAATGACCCCTGATGCTCAAAAGCGCCTGGAGGCGATTGACTCGCTGGAGGACCTGGGCTCCGGATTCACGCTCGCGACACATGATCTGGAAATACGTGGTGCCGGCGAGTTGTTGGGCGATACGCAAAGCGGACAGATACAGGAAATTGGTTTCTCGCTGTACACCGAACTGCTCGGTCGGGCCGTGGATTCTCTGCGTGCCGGGGAGGAACCTGATCTGACGACTCCATTGAATTCCGGGGCCGAGATCAACCTGCACATACCGTCACTATTGCCTGATGACTACATGCCGGATGTGCATTTGCGCCTGATGATCTACAAGCGAATATCCAGTAGCAAAACGGATCGGGAACTTCGGGATCTGCAAATTGAGCTCATTGACAGGTTCGGTCTGCTGCCAGATCCAGCCAAAAACTTCATGCGCATGGCGGCCATGAAATTGCGGGCACAAGCGCTCGGCATTGAGAAAATTGATGCAGCAGAGAATGGTGGCTATCTGGTATTTGCCCAGCAGAGTCATATAGACGCTGTCGCGCTGGTGCAATTAGTGCAAAATGATGGCAAGACCTATCGATTACAGGGTACGCATCGGCTACAGTTTCGCCTTGATTTGAGCAACGTTGAGAAGCGCTTCGAAACAATCGAGCAACTGCTGACGAATCTTGCGGTCAAAAACCCCTGAGCACTTGCAGGATCAGTTGCGCTAGCCCAAGAGAGTATTTATGAGACGAATTGCAACCCTTTTTTCAACGTTGGTATTGACCAGTACCGTCGTTGCCCAGGACCTTCCGGTCGAGGATCAACTGCTCGAGGAAGCGCCGGTGGTTCGTCGTTACACGGTTGAGTTGATCGTTTTTTCCTATGCCGAGAACGTGTCAGTCGGCACTGAGCTGTTCTTGCCCGACGCGCCCGTCCCCCTGGACAATGAGGCACTATTGGATATCAACGCCATTGTTGACGGCGAAGGACCGATCGCAGACGACTCCATTGCGAGTAATAGCGCGACCCGCCGTGTAGAGGATTCGAATACAGAATCGGAGCAGGATAAAGGCGCGCAAAGCGACGAGGATCCGATGCTTGATGATGCGGATCTTGAGCTGCAATTCGTGTTATTGCCCGAGGAGGAGCACACCCTGGGCGGCATCAGTCGCAAGTTCGACTTATTGGATGCCTACGAAACCATATTGCACGTCGCCTGGACGCAACCGACTTACCCTAAAGAAGAAACACTGCCGATCGAATTGCACGCGTTCGGCGAAGTACCGGCTGGCCTTGAGGGCAGTTTCACGTTGTATCTCAGTCGCTATTTACACCTCGTCGTTGATCTTGCGTTAGATGCCGATAATCAGGATTCGGATAACGCCGCAGTCGTCGAAGAGATCGAGGATGACAACGAGGCGTCGTTCAGTTTTGGCGATTCACGCATACGGGACGATATGTATGTGGATCCATTCGATAACGACGATCAGCAAGGCGTAGTTCGCTACCGCTTGCAGGAAAACAGGATCCTGAAGAACGGCGAACTGCGGTACTTCGATCATCCGAAGTTCGGTGTTGTCGCCAAAGTCACGCGAGTTGAAGAGGTTGAAGAAGAGCCAGAGGAAGAAGACTTGCAGGAGTCGCAACAACTATTGAGCAACATCACCCAGTAAGCTGTCGATAAACGTCTTGGCCGTTGTACCGTCGCTTCCCGCCGCGGCAACAGATAATTGGTACGAGACGGTCACGAACCGTGATACTGACGAGCGCGGATGGTGTAAACCCAACTCTCTGACTGCTATCGATATCCTCTTCGCAAACTCCTGAACTCCATCCTCGTCTGAAGCATGCGAAAGAACGACAATCGTGGAGCTGTCTAGTCGACCAACAACATCACTGGCACGGCGCAAACAGCGGCGAACCGCCCGACCCACGCGACGCAAACACGAATCGGCTGCGTGGCGCCCGAAAACCGCAACGTAAGCATCAAACTCGTCCAGCGTGAACGCGACGACGGCAAGTCTGCTCTTTTCTCGTGATGCGACCGCCCAATCGTGCTCCAGAACTTCACGAAAGGCCTTGTTATTGAGAAAACCGGTAACCAGATCGTCTCGCGACAAATCACGAATACGACGCTTCGCTTTGAGCAACGCATGGTGCATTTCGCCGCCCGTAACAACCCCTGCCCCGGCATCTCCCCGCCAAAACCCGACGTAAAATCGCGCCGTTGTTTCACCGGGCAGCAGCAGTGGTTTCAGCGCGAGCAAGTATTCCCGAGCACCGATTTCAACCGGGAAACTGGTTTCCTGTTGGCCCCGAACAGCCTCGCTGATTTCGAGGGCAAGCCCACGACCGCCAAGTTGCTCGATGACGTCAGCGAATGGCTTATTTACAGCATCGCTACCGCCAATGGCCTCGAACGCCGGGTTAGCCAGCACGACCGGCCAGTCGGGATGATCAACGGTCACAATAACGGCAGGCTCCACCGATCCCGCAATGACCTGTTCAAGAATCTTTCGATTAATCGGCTTCATGCAAGCAGCTCAAATTGCGGCGGTTCACTCCAACTGGACAACTCCGCATTCGCCTGCTGCCATTCATCGCTGGCCAGCAATGTTTCCCGCAGCGGGTGTCCGGTACCGTGCAGTCGCGCCAGACGAACGAGCGACAACGGATTGCTGTAGTCATTCAGAGCTTCCACGGCCACCTGTGCTGCGGAGCGGTCATTGCACACCAACACCATGTCGCAGCCGGCATTCAGCGCCAGTTTGGCGCGCTCAGGCATCGAACCGTAGTCTTCGGTCGCTTTCATCGTAAGGTCATCGCAGAAAATCGCACCGCCAAAGCCCAGTCTGGAACGCAATTCTTTTTGCATCCAGTAGCTCGAAAAACCGGCAGGCATTGGATCGACCTCCTGATACACGACGTGAGCGAGCATCACGCCAGCAACCAGACCATTGCTGATCAACTTGTCATACGGACGCATGTCGTCGAGTAAATCGCCATATGCCCGGCGGTCAACCGGTAACTGCAAATGCGAATCAGCTACGACAGCACCATGCCCTGGAAAATGTTTGGCGACGGCCGCCATGCCGGCACTGCGCAATCCGCGCGAGAACTCGGCAGCAAGTTCTCCGACAATTTCAGGATCTCCGTGGAACGCGCGGTTACCAATAATTTCACTCACACCCCAATCGAGATCAACACAAGGCGCGAAACACAGATCGATTCCTGCTGCACGCAATTCAGAAGCTACCAGCCAACCGGCCTTGCGCGACAGCTGCCGAGCCTCTTTGGCGTCACGCTCGTAAACGTGCCCCAGGTGCCGCATCGGTGGAATAAGACTGAATCCCTCACTAAATCTCTGCACCCGCCCGCCTTCGTGATCAACCGCGACAATCAGCGGCGGGCTGCGAACAGCACGAATGTCTGCGACGAGGTCGGCAACCTGCTCCGGCGACTCGTAGTTGCGGGCAAACAAAATAACGCCGCCGACCGCCGGCTCACGCAATAAGTCGCGATCAGCCGGGCTCAGCGCCACGCCGTCGATATCGAGCATTACGGGTCCGAGTGACACGTCGTTCTTATCCCTCACAATCAGCGACCAATCTGTAGGTTAGTTCGCTCGGCCAGCGGGCTTCAAGCGAGACCGGGAAAATACAATAAATGATCTAAGAAATCTTCATAAGTAGTTGATAAATCTAAGTTTTAGTAAATACGGCGATTGACTCAACATGGGCCGTATGCGGAAACATATCCATGATTCCCGCAGCTTCAAGATGATATCCGTGCTCATGTACTAGCGCGCCGGCATCTCTCGCCAGGGTCCCGGGATGACACGACACATACACTATCCGCTCCGCGCCAATCGCTTTCATATGCTTTACCGCTTCGGCTGCGCCACTGCGTGCCGGGTCGAGCAATACACAATTCCAACCCTCTTTGATCCACGCCTCACTACCATCAATCTTGTCCAGATCAGCGCGGCGAAAAGAGACGTTGGAGAGCTGGTTGAGTTCCGCATTTCCAGTTGCAGCGGCAACCAGCATCGCATCACCCTCTATGCCCAGAACCGTCCCGGCACGGCGCGCGAGCGGCAGGGAAAAATTGCCGATGCCACAGTAGAGATCCAACACTCGATCGTCAGTCGTCGGGCTTAGCAGATCAACCGCGGCTGTCACCATGCGGCGATTTACCTCATCGTTAATCTGCACAAATCCAACCGGATCAAAAGCAATACGGACATCAAAATCGGGCAACGAATAAAACAGCGGCTCGGTACGGTCCGGTGGATGTAATAGCGTGACTGTATCCAGCCCGCCTGGTTGCAAGTAAACGCGTATACCATGAGTGTCAGCGAAAGCGCGGAACAATGCCTCATCCGCGTCAGTCGGCGGGTCAAGCACCCTGAACACCAGTGCGACGTCATTCTCGGCGACTGCGACCTCAATTTGTGGGAGCCTTGCCGATATCGATAGCTGACCAATCAGTTCGCTCAGTGAATCAAGCATCGCCCCCACCGGCTCCGCAAGTACTTCGCAACGGTGCATGTCGGTAATGTACGGTGCGTGCTTTTCGCGAAATCCGACCAGCACCCTGCCCTTGGCAGAAACGTCCTTAACACCCAAGCGACCACGCCGCCGGTAATTCCAGTCCGGCCCGATAATCGGCTCTAACCATCTGTCAGGGTTGACCTGACCAATCCGCTGCAAATTATCCTGCAAGGTTTGGAATTTTATTTGTCGCTGCTGCTCGATAGATATGTGCTGCAATGAACAACCGCCACAACGCCCAAAGGCTTCACACTTCGCTGCGATGCGGTCAGCTGATGGCTGCAGCACTTCAAGCAATTCGGCTTCGTCAAAACTGCGCCTGAATTTGCGACGCTGAAAGCGTACTTCTTCGCCGGTTAAAGCGCCGGCAACAAAAACTTTCTTGCCGTCGACCGCGGCGATACCTCGACCGTCGTGAGTGACAGACTCGATATGCGCCGTTTCCGGCTCTTGATTGCGACGTTTTTTTCTTCCCACGACGTCAGGACACCGGCCAGGCGGCTAGAAATTCATCCAGGTGCTGCTGCTGCATCGACTCAAGCGTAGTCCGCACCAGAGACAACTCACGCTCCAGCTCGGCCTGATCCAGATTGCCACGCATGAACTCGAATCGAAGGTACACCAGCCAGGTGTTAATGACGTCTGTTTCACAGTAGTCACGGATATCTCGAATTCCGCCATCGCGATAGCGATCCCATACCTTGTCCCCACTCATGCCCAGCTTGCCAGGATAGCCGAGCAATACGGCCGTCTGGTCCAGACTGGCTCGGCCGCGCATTTGAAAACCTGCAAGCACATCCATGAGGTCAATATGTCGCCAGTGAAAACGGCTCTGGTAATTGTTGAATTTAAACTCCCGATCCGACTCCCCAATCTCCCAATAACGAGCCGCCTGAATGCCATGCTTTAGCGCCCGATAGTGCAGTACCGGGAGGTCGAAACCACTGCCATTCCACGAAACAAGATCTGGCGTATAGCGATCGATGCCCGCGAAGAAACGTTGCACAAGCTCGGCCTCACTGGAACCCTCTTCGCCAAGGCTCCAAACACGAAATGTGTCTTTTGTCCGCAGTGCCACGGAGATAGCAACGATGCGGTGCTGGTGCAACGGCAGGAAATCGTTGCCGACTTTTTGCTGGCGCATGAAGGTCATCGCGGTCGCTACGTCTTCATCTGACAAGCCGTCAAGATCAAACATCCGCCGGCCGAACTCGACGTCCGGAACTGTTTCAATATCGAACGAAAAACAATGCATAGTATTGGTACTACTCGTTTGGGTTAGGTGCGCACGGGCTGCGTACGCATAAGTATATGAACACGGATCAATCTATGGCTGCTGTTTCCACAACAGAAAAAGCGATAACAAGGCCAGCATCGTCCGTGAGGCTGACGTGGCCTGTGCCAATACCGAGCCGATCACAAACACGTTGACCGCGCTCCGACCAGATAATCAGTGGTCGCCCCCATTTGTTGCTTGTAATGCCAACGTCGCGTAGCCAAACGCCGTGCGCAAAACCGGTACCCATCGCTTTGACCGTGGCCTCTTTGCCGGCGAATCGCATCGCCAGAAATCGGACCGGCTGCTTGCTCCTGGAAAACAGCTCAAGCTCTTGTGGCATCAGCAAGCGCTGTATGAAATGGTCGCCAAAACGATCGTACGTCGCCTGAATGCGCGACAACTGAACGATATCCGTACCAACGCCGAAGATCATACGTGGCTCACGCCGAGCGCGCCTCAAGCATCAGACGCTTCATTTCACTGACCGCGGTTGGCAGGCCGTCAAAGATTGCACGCGCGATAATGGCGTGGCCTATGTTCAGTTCAACGATTTGCTCAATTTCTGCTATCGCCGTTACATTCCTGTAGTGCAGGCCATGGCCGGCATTTATCACCAGACCCAGCTCATGCCCGTATGCCGACGCTTTCACGATTCGCTCAAGTTCCACAGCCTGCGCATCGTCCGACGCATCAGCATAGCTGCCAGTATGTAACTCGACTACCGGAGCACCAGCCGCAAAAGCGGCATCGAGCTGCGCAGGATCCGGGTCGATGAACAACGAGACACGAATGCCGTGTTCCGCCAGATTTGAGCAAGCATCCGTTATTTTCGCCAGTTGACCAGCGACATCCAGTCCACCTTCGGTCGTCAACTCTTCGCGACTTTCGGGGACCAGGCAACAATCCTGAGGACGAATATCAGCAGCAATCTTCAGCATCGCCGGCGTGACGGCCATTTCCAGATTCATATGTGTACGCATGACTTCCTTGATGGCAATCAGATCACTGTCCTGAATATGGCGACGATCTTCCCGCAAATGCACGGTAATACTGTCCGCACCTGCTTGTTCCGCCATGACCGCAGCTTCAGCGGGACGCGGATACACCGTGCCCCTTGCCTGACGCAGAGTCGCCACATGATCAATATTTATGCCTAAATCCAGTTCGTTCATAATTCCTGCATGCCTTTGTTGAACCCGGTGTGAAGCAGTGACGCTCACGCCCCCTGCTTCGGTCGCGACATTCTACCCCGATGCAGGTCAAGCAGCACTTTGCGACTCTTTAGCTCCTTACCGCCAAGATGAAATGCGATCACCTCGCGCAGCAATCTATTGGCCGCACGCAGTACCTCCGGATCGTCAAACCTGCGCCGGTGGATAGCCTGTAAGGTTGCACCTGAGAACACCATTGGGTCTGCGCCATCTGGAGCTTCCGATTGGCTTACGCGCACCGGACCGCCGTCAATGCGATACTTGTAAACCATCGTTGCATCGACGGGCTGCTGCGATCCGACTTCAACTTCAAAATCCAGCGCATAACCTAATTGCCGCAGCAATTCGATCTCGAACTCCCGTAGCGTGGGAGCAACCTCCTTAACCCCAGCCAAAGACCGGACCGTATGTTCATAGATTGAGAAAATTTCCGGCTGTGGGTCGTGTCGATGCAGGAAATGCAGCAGGAGCTCATTGACATAGTAGCCAGACAATAGCGCGTCCCCGATCAGGCTAAGCGGTGCTCCATTCACTTCCGCCCCGGTCAATGTACCCAGATCGCTTCGCTGAACCCACGACAACCGTAACGGCATGAAAGGCCGCAGCACGCCACGCAGGCGCGACTTCGCCCCACGGGAACCTCGGGCCACAAGCGATAGCTTGCCGAACTCGGCACTGATCACGTCAAGTATCTGGCTCGAATCACGAAATGGCCGATGGTGAAGAATATAGGCGGGCTGCTGTTGTACGCGCCGCTGAGCCGTCATCGCCGCGAGGCGAGAGTCATGGGGACTCGTAGCCGAGGTTTTGCAGGTCCTTTTCGTTGTCGGCCCAATTGTCCTTGACCTTCACCCACATTTCGAGGTGCACCGGCTTGCCGAGTTTCTTCTTCAGTTCGACCCGCGCGGCCTGGCCAACCACCTTCAAGATATGCCCACCTTTGCCAACGACAATTCCCTTTTGTGTCTGACGCTCAACCCAAATGACAGCGTTGATCGCATAACCGGTAGCATCCACCTCATACCGTTCGATTTGCACCGTGAGGCCGTAGGGTATTTCCTGGCGTAGCTGCAGAGTGAGCTTCTCACGAATGATTTCAGACGCATGAAACTCTGCACTCCGGTCAGTTTGCATTTCAGCGGGAAACAGCAGCGGAGACTCAGGGAGAAATGCTGGAATAGCAGTAAGCAGGCCATCCAGGTTCTGCTGTTTCTTCGCCGAGATCGGCATAATCTCCGCGAAATCGTGACGCTCTGACATTGTGGACAACGCGGCAAACAGGAGTTCTTTCGGATGCACCTTGTCGACCTTGTTCAGCAACGCGATTACTGGTGATGAACACGTCTGCAGGCGCTGCAGCACATCGCCATCTTCTTCTGTCCAGCGAGTCGCTTCGCTGACGAACAACACCAGATCTGCGTCGGCCAGAGCGCTGGCGGCCGTACGATTCATCAAGCGATTCATCGCTTTGCCGGAATTGCGGTGCAAACCCGGGGTGTCTACAAAGATTATTTGACTCTCTGCCGTTGTGTGGACCGCAAGAATCCTATGTCGAGTTGTCTGCGGCTTTGCCGTGACAATACTGACTTTGCTGCCGAGAATGGCATTGATTAGCGTCGACTTGCCAACATTCGGCCGACCAACCACAGCGACAAAACCGCAGCGTAGCAACTTCTCCGTCACTACCCTTCTGCCTTGAACAGTTCTTCCAGCATGGCTTTGGCCGCCTTCTGTTCTGCCTTGCGACGCGTAGTACCCGAGCCCTTGGCAGAGAAATCGAAGTCCGTAACAGTACAGGTAATCTCAAATTGCTGCTTGTGAGCTTGCCCGCTAACACTCACGAGCTCATAGATCGGCAGGCCTCGCTGTCGACCCTGCAGCCATTCCTGCAATCGGGTTTTTGGGTCTCGAAGTTCTTCAACATCAGGAAATTCACGCAGTCGAGGGCCAAACGCATTCTCGATTATCTCGACGGCAGCATCAAATCCGGCATCCAGAAAAACCGCGCCAAATATCGCTTCGATCGCATCGGCAAGAATAGACTCACGCCTGTGCCCGCCCGTCTTTCGCTCGCCGCTGCCAAGGATAAGATGCTCGCCCAGCCCTAGCTGTACGGCAAGTTCACCCAGTGACGTGTCCTTTACCAAAGATGCACGAAGTTTGCTCAGGTCACCTTCAGGTGATTCCGGATGGGATCGGTACACGACATCGGAAATAACGAAGTCCAGGACCGCATCGCCCAGAAATTCAAGGCGCTCATTATTTGCACCAGGCGCACTACGATGAGTAAGCGCCTGTCGCAGCAGGCGGACATCATTAAACTGATAATCCAAAGCCCGCTTAAGCCAGGTCTCGGCTTTGTCCAATTTGTTCGCTCTTCTATTATTATTGGTTCACAACCCTGTGAACTGATGCCCGCGTTAGCGGCGTATTAATTCAGTCTTGTCGTAATGCACTGTAAACGAAATATTCGCGATGAACGGCGAAGTGTGATCATAGACTGCCGAAACCTGCCATCCGCCATCTACTTTAGTAACGGCGACATCTTTAGCTCTAAGGGCGGATACGCTATCCACGTCGAAACGGCGCGCAATAGAGCTGCGGATAACCGAACCTGTTGGCTTCTGGCCGTCAAATTCACTTTGGACTCCATCGATCACTCCAACGACCTTCGCATAGTTCAGGTACATTGGCGTCAATCGCAAGACGCCAAACGCAAGCAAACTCAATAGCATCGCAAGTATGATGAATCCCAACGTCGTCATACCCTGTTGTCTCGCCATACAACCCGAGCGAATTGTACCGATTCGTAATGGATTACTGCCGTTCATACCTGACTACTCCGAATTTGCTGATAGTGCTGCAGCCTTATTCAGACTTGCAGCGAATACAAATTAGCCCAATTCCAGCCACCAATGCAGTGACTGGCACCCCAATTATTGGATCTTATTGCCGATTCGTTCCCATTTTGGCCAATTCATTCCATCAATATGCATCCATATACGAACCGCCTCACCCACCAGGTTTGACTCCGGGATAGCACCGATATAACGGCTATCCCGACTGTTGTCACGATTATCACCCATCATGAAGTAATGCCCTTCAGGCACCAGATAAGTGTTATCCAGAGTCGACTGCGACCTCCCTATCAGAATTTCATGCTCGCGAACATCGAGGGTCTCGGTGAATCTGGGCATCGACTGTGTCGCATCGGGGTTTTTCTCAAGATCCATTTGTACGCCATTGATAGTTAGCCGATGCCGCGCGTAGACGATTTCGTCGCCGGGTAGACCAACTACACGTTTGATGTAGTTGACGCTCGGGTCTGAAGGCAGACGGAACACAACGACGTCACCACGCTTCGGCGCCCCTGTTTCAATAACTTTGACCTCAGTTACCGGCAGGCGCAGTCCATAAGCGTATTTCTTAACGAATATAAAATCTCCCTGCACAAGAGTCGGCATCATTGAACCGGAGGGGATACGAAACGGCTCAAAAATAAATGAGCGAATAATCAGAACAAACAACAAGACCGGAAAAAACGACCTCGAGTATTCCACGATCGTCAGCTTGAAATTCGAATCAGCTCCACCGCCAACAGCCTTTTGCCAGACGAACTTATCCAGAGCCACGACGACTCCTGACAAGAGCGTCAATACAGTCAGTATCAATGCAAGATTAATGCTCAAGAGAACCCCTGCTCTTCAATTACTTATCAACCCGTAACACGGCCAGAAATGCTTCCTGCGGAATTTCCACCGAACCAACCATCTTCATCCGTCGCTTGCCGGCCTTTTGTTTTTCCAGCAATTTCCGCTTTCGCGATATGTCGCCACCATAACATTTCGCGGTGACATTTTTGCGCAGCGCCTTAACCGTACTGCGCGAAATAATTTGTGCGCCGATCGCTGCCTGAATAGCCACGTCGAACATTTGCCGCGGAATCAGCTCGCGCATCTTTTCGACCAGATCGCGGCCACGCGTCTGCGCATTGCCACGGTGCACAATAATTGATAATGCATCGACACGTTCTCTATTAATCAAGATATCCAGACGAACCAGCTCCGCTGGTTCAAAGCGCACGAAATGGTAGTCGAAAGACGCGTACCCGCGACTGACCGACTTGAGCCGGTCGAAGAAATCGAGCACTACTTCGGCAAGTGGAATCTCGTACTCAAGTGATACCTGGCTACCGAGATAGCGCAGTTGTTTTTGCACGCCACGCTTTTCGATGCACAGCTTGATGACAGAACCAACATGTTTCTCAGGAACGAGAATATTGGCCATGATGATCGGCTCACGCAGTTCGGCAATTTCGTTTGCAGGCGGAAGCTTGGATGGATTGTCCACATATCTGAGCTCGCCCTTGAGATCGACGATCTCAAATATAACGGTCGGCGCCGTTGTGATCAGGTCGATGTTGTACTCACGTTCAAGACGTTCCTGTACGATTTCCATGTGCAACATGCCCAGAAAGCCGCAGCGAAAACCGAAGCCCAGTGCCGCCGATGTTTCGGGCTCGAAATGCAGCGCCGCGTCATTCAACCGAAGTTTTTGCAGTGCTTCACGAAAGTCTTCGTAGTCATCCGAAGAAATCGGAAACAGGCCAGCAAACACTCTGGGCTGAACCTGTTTGAAGCCGGGCAACGGCTGCTCACAAGGTTTTCTTGCCAACGTTAATGTGTCACCGACCGGTGCGCCGTAGATATCTTTGATGCCGGAAATTACGAAACCAACTTCGCCTGTCTTCAGTTCACTGCGATCTGCCATTTTCGGCGTAAAGCAGCCAACGCGATCCGCGTTGTACGCAACCCCGGTCGACATGACGGTAAATTTGCTGCCTTTTGGCAAACTGCCATTGACAACTCGCACCAGAGAAACAACACCCACGTAATTGTCGAACCAAGAATCAATAATCAGTGCCTGCAATGCACCATCCGGGTCGCCTAGCGGCGGCGGAATTTTGCGAATAATAGTTTCCAGCAATTCCGGCACACCCAAACCCGTTTTCGCGCTTACTCTGACAGCGTCTTGCGCCTCAATGCCAATAATATCTTCAATCTCGGCAATGACTCGCTCACAATCCGCGGCCGGCAAATCGATTTTATTCAGGACCGGTAATACCTCCAGACCCTGGTCGATCGCTGTATTGCAGTTCGCAACACTTTGCGCTTCCACGCCCTGTGCCGCGTCGACAACGAGCAATGCGCCTTCGCATGCCGCCAGGGACCGGGAAACCTCATAGGAAAAGTCGACATGACCTGGCGTGTCGATGAAATTCAGCTGATAGACCTCACCATTGTCCGCGCTGTAGTCCAGTGACACGCTCTGTGCCTTGATGGTGATGCCTCGCTCGCGCTCAAGATCCATCGAATCCAGTACCTGCTCAGACATCTCGCGGTCGGCAAGGCCGCCACAATGCTGAATAAACCGATCGGCAAGCGTCGACTTGCCGTGATCAATATGCGCGATAATTGAGAAGTTACGAATTAGTTTCATGGATTAGCGGGTCGGCAGGGCCTTTTTGCAGCGGCGAAGTATACCGACTTCGGCGCCAAGATTAGCCAGAAAGTGCATCCGAATCGGCGATCTTATCGATGATTCGGCGCAAAGCAGCACGATCGAGCGTGTATTGACAGACAAACTCGTCCTCAAACTCGACCACCGGGATACGAATATCATACGCCTGACGCCATTCTTCAAGGCTATCCACGTCACGAACGTCGAGTTCCATGTAGCCACGAATCAGCGGCAGCAGCTCCTCAATCAGTACTTCGCACAAGTGGCAGCCTTGCCTGCTATAGACGTGCAGAGTTGGCAGCGCGGTCACTAAACGGCCTTTTGCACGCAACTTGTGACGATCGGCACGAATTGCTGCAAACAACGCAGCCGGGAGACTCGACGACGTGCAATCACAATACCCGCTGTCAGCCCGGCGACAGCCATCAACGCTGCGGCGGCATCGCTCAATGACAATCCGTAGGCAGCAGCTGCGCCCAATAGCGCTGCGATCAACGGTAGCCCGTAAATAAGCAACGAGGCTTGCAGCAGACTTTCCGAACTCATCGTAATTGCCACAACGTCGCCTTTATCAACACTCACACCATCCGGAACGAGTACTTCAACACGCCGCATCTCACCGCCGAGCAATGCAGCCCCACATCCTTTTCCCGATGCACACCGTGGACAGGCCGCTGCAGCGTCAACAGCAACCACAGCCCGAGTACCGAGCTCATTTCTTGAAAGGGATATTATCTGGCCTTGTGCGCTATTCATTGCCAACGTCCTGCAGGGCCTGCTTTGAGCATAGTCACGGCCTGATCGCCAAGTCGGGTTTGTTTCCTGCCAGAGCCCGAGCTACGGTTTACGCATCGACGTGGCGATTTGTTCGACCGCAGCTGACGGAACTTCGCCCATCGCAGTCACCCTGAATTCGGCAACGTCTATGCTGTAAGTATTCAGTGCTCCTTCGCTGGTGCCCTGAGGTTCTTTGCTCTCAGATTGCAGCGCTATAAACACCGATATCTCGGCCAGCCCATCACCGTACAAGAGGTGAGTCACCGGAAGATCTGACCCTGGAAGCTCCACTTCTTTTGTCGATAGCAGACGAAAACCGACCGGCAATTCGTCATTCGTCCAGTCAGAATCGACAGTACTCCCGATCGTCCGACTGGGCTGCGTAAACCAGCGGTAATTCTCGGTACTGTAAGAGGGTTCCAGCGCGCTGACCGGAATTACGCCGTCAAGATCAATATCAGCGAATTTGACTTCCTCAATGGTCGTCCCGTCGCCCGCGTATATCAAGGCACGTAGCGGAAATCCCGTCTCAACATCCAGCCAGATTTTGTGGCCATATCGAAAATTGTCGTGCGGTCGAATTGCCAGCAGCGCTGCTATGCGGCCGGCAACACGCTCTTTGCGCACGATTGAAACATCATATTCATTGCCAAATTGAATGTCCGCGGGTGGCAGCGAGGAAAACAGCGTGCTTTGATCATCCCATTCCGCAATCACCACCGACTTTTCATCCGGAAGGATGCAATGAACTTCATCGCCATTCCGAATAATTTCCAGACCGTTACCTTCCTGTATCAGCATTCGCTCTCGGATGACTCCATCCGACACTGTACGCACGACCTTTAGCGCTTGAATTTCGCCGTCCTGCATACGCAAAACTGTGCCCTCATAACTGCTCGTCTGTACGGCTGAAGCCATACGATTCAACCAGTCGCTGGGTTGTTCAGAAGCAGAAACCGCGGCGACCGGCAACAAGAGTGCGACTGCTGCCATCGTCCGCCTTGTCATGGAAAATTGTTGCCTGAGTCGGATCACAATAAGCTACTGAGACTCTGCAGCAGATGTATCGACCGACTCGACAACCGCATCTTCTTCGTCGGCGTCAGTCGTCTCCGCGTCACTGGCATCCACCTCAATAAGTTGCCCTTCGCGAACTTGCGATACCAGTCGCGAATCAACGCTACTGTCACTGAGACCTAGCGACGATCCGCCATGTCGCAAGCGATACTCGAGCAACGTGTCGTCTGTCGCGTCAGGCACCGTATAGATTTCCTCCACGTCGTTTCCTGCAACAGCACCGCTCGGAGCGGCACCCTCTTCGGCAATGAAAACGTTCTGCTGTAGCCCAAAAATTGCAGCCAGGGCTACGGTTGCCGCTATTGCAACACCGACCAACGGTCGCACGAAGCGCGGCGCCTCGCTAACAGCAACATCGGACGTCTCCTGCAATGGTTTCTCGTCGATCTGGGCTGCGATCCTGTCTCGCAGACGGTCCATGCCCGCGATGCTGCGCTCGCCACGAAGCAAACGACCGGTCGCAAGATATTCCGCAAATTGTTGTCGCAATTCGGCATCCTGACTCATCCGCCGCAACAACATTTCAGCCTCATTCGACGGCAGCTCGCCATCAACAAATGCTGATACCTGCATTCTTATAGCATCATTCATAATTCACCAACCTGTACTCACCCAATGCAGCCAAATCGCTGCAAACTCACCTGATCACGACCCCGACTTTTTTGCCAATAGCATCCCGGGCCCTGAATATTCTAGATCGCACGGTACCGACTGGACAATCCATCGTCTGTGCAATTTCTTCATAACTCATGCCATCCAGCTCGCGCAAGATGATCGCTGTTCTAAGATCTTCCGGCAGCGCCGCGATGGCTCGCTCCAATGTTTGTTGTAACTCGTTGCTAATTGTCACCCCTTCCGGCGTGTCTGACTCCTTTAGCTTCGCATGCAAATCGTATTGTTCCGGGTCCTGCAGATCCAGTTCTATGTCCATTGGCCGCCGCCGCTGCGCAGCCAGATAGTTCTTGGCGGTATTTACAGCAATCCGATACAGCCAAGTATAAAACGCACTATCTCCGCGAAACCGCGGCAAAGCCCTGTACGCCTTGATAAACGCGTCCTGCGTAATATCGAGCGCCATCTCAGGATCGCGCACATAGCGCATCACCAGATTGACGATCTTGTGCTGGTACTTGAGTACCAGCAAATCAAACGCACCCTTGTCTCCTTTCTGGACGCGTTTGACCAGTTGTATGTCGGTAGGCTCACCGGACATGCGCAAATGCCCCGCTTACGCCGCAACACCACAGCCTGACTCCGGGATAGACCGGGCCAGCTGTCGAAAGTTCTCTGAAAAAAGGGCTATTTGTGCGCATTTTGTGAATTAGGTCTGCATCCTTGGAGCGGCCCGTCTTGAAAGCCAATCTGCCAGTGAATGGTAGCAGCTTCATGCGCTAGCACCCAAGTGTCTCCAAATCACCTGCAGGCGCCGCCATTGCTTGTTCTTGCCGCTATCGCCCCGTACTAACTCGCCAAACTTGCAGCCATCTTCGAGCTCGAATCGTAACCAGCCGCATCGCGGCAGCAAAACGCTGCCTGGCAATAGGACTGCGGTGTGCCTTTGGCCGCCAAACGTGAACAGCTCTACGGAACCGCTGCAATCGACTCGAATCCTCTCAAAGCGCGCATATGCGCGCCGAATTGTCGTCAACTCGTGTCTGCAAAGCAGCAACCAAAGCAAGCAGGCGCTCCCTCTCCAGCCACCGCCGACTGGCATGCCAATGATCACCGCCAGTCCCACAGTCGCTGCGACCAGAGCTGTGATCTGCACCGCCAGTCGTAACACCGGCTCAGGCTGGAGTTCGCTTGAGAATAATATCGACGACACGCGAGACGGGTTCCGAGGCAGGCCGCACACGCTGCAACAGATACTCATTCAGAACCGGGTCGGGTAGCTCCAAAAGTGATCGAAATGCCTCTTTATCGGACTCGTTTGTCGCCGCGTACTGATTCTCAAGATATTGCAGCAGCAATTCGTCGAGCTCACGCATACCGCGTCGACATTGCCACCTGAGCCTGGATTCAAGCATCTATTTACCGCTACTAACCGAGTCAATACAAGCGAAGAAAACCACAGGAGAGGGGCAAGCTGGCTTCAACTCCGCGCACATAAAGGTGCGATATGAGCCGTCGTCAATGACGTCGTTCTACCAGCATCTTTTTGGTTTCGGCAATGGCTTGCGCAGGATTCAGCCCCTTCGGGCATGTTTGCGTGCAATTCATGATGGTATGACACCGGTACAAGCGGAATGGGTCTTCCAATTCATCGAGTCGTTCGCCAGTCGCATCATCGCGGCTGTCGACCAGCCAGCGGTAGGCTGCAAGAAGCGCAGCTGGCCCAAGATAACGGTCGCTGTTCCACCAATAGCTTGGACAGCTGGTCGAACAGCAAGCGCACAGAATACAGGCAGCAGGCTCATTGATCAGTTCCTGCTCTTCCTTGCTCTGCAGCCGCTCCTGATCTGGCGGCGGCGCACTGCGGGTTTGCAACCAGGGTTTGATCGACGCGTACTGAGCATAGAAATTGGTCAGGTCAGGCACGAGGTCCTTGACGACCGGCATATGCGGCAATGGATAGATTTTGACATCGCCTTTGACGCTATCGACTGCGAGCGTGCATGCCAGCGTGTTGCCACCGTCAATATTCATGGCGCAAGAGCCGCAGATCCCTTCGCGGCATGAACGACGGAATGTCAGTGTCGGATCAATTTCATTCTTGATCTTGATGAGAGCATCGAGAATCATCGGCCCACAACTGTTCATATCGATTTCGTAGGTATCGACCCGCGGGTTTTCGCCGCTGTCCGGATCGTAACGGTAAACGGCAAAGCGTTTGACGTTGTCGGAACCATTTGCGGCAGCAAAATGCTTGCCTTTTCTGATTCGCGAGTTCTTGGGTAACCTGAATTCAGCCAACTTCCGAGCTCCTTGGTAGACCGCTAGTAAACACGTGCTTTCGGTGGGACAGTGTCCACTTCATCGGTCAACGTATCCATGTGCACCGGCCGATAATCAAACTCGACGCTGCCGGCCTCGTCGACCCAGGCCAGTGTATGTTTCATCCAGTTCACGTCGTCTCTATCCGCATAGTCCTCGCGCGCATGCGCGCCTCGGCTCTCCAGGCGGTTTGCAGCAGACTGAATGGTCGCCGTCGCGTTCAGCATGAGATTTTCAAGTTCCATGGTCTCTACAAGATCCGTATTCCAGATCATTGATCGATCAGAAACTTTCACATCGCCGAGCGCGGCAAAGGTCTTCTTGAGGAGCTCAACACCTTCGCCGAGCGATTCGCCGGTGCGAAATACTGCCGCATGGTTCTGCATCACTTTCTGCATTTCCAGTCGGATCTCAGCCGTTGACCGGCTGCCGTCCGCATTGCGCAAGCGATCTATGCGATCAACACTGTTTTGCCCCGCAGTATCGGCAAAGTCTTTGTGTCGCCCACCTGGCGTCATCGATTCAGCACAGTAGTGCGCTGCTGCGCGGCCAAATACGACCAGGTCGAGCAGCGAATTGGAGCCAAGCCGGTTCGCACCATGCACGGACACACAAGCCGCCTCGCCGACTGCCATGAGCCCGGGCACAACCGATTCAGGATTACCATCCTTGCTGGTGACCACCTCACCGTTGAAGTTCGCAGGTATCCCGCCCATGTTGTAGTGCACGGTCGGCAAGACTGGTATTGGCGCTTTGGTGACGTCAACGGCTGCAAATATTCGGGCAGATTCAGCAATACCCGGCAACCGCTCTTCAATAACCTCTGGGCCCAGATGCTCAAGGTGCAGGAATATGTGGTCTTTCTCCGGCCCGACGCCGCGCCCTTCACGAATTTCTATGGTCATGGAACGACTGACGACATCTCTGGATGCGAGGTCCTTGGCGTTCGGTGCATACCGCTCCATGAATCGTTCACCGTCTGCATTGGTGAGATAGCCACCCTCGCCGCGCACACCTTCGGTAATCAGCATGCCAGCACCATAAATACCGGTAGGGTGAAACTGTACAAACTCCATGTCCTGAACCGGCAAGCCTGCGCGCAGCACCATCCCGGATCCGTCGCCGGTACAGGTGTGTGCCGAGGTACACGAGAAGTAAGAACGGCCATAGCCGCCCGTTGCGAGAATTACTTTATGCGAACGAAAGCGATGCAATTTGCCGGTCGCCATATCAATCGCAACGACGCCTCTACAGACGTCGTCCTCCATGATCAGGTCAACGGCGAAATACTCAATGTAGAACTCCGCGTCGTGCTTCAGAGACTGTTGATAGAGGGTGTGCAGCATTGCGTGACCGGTACGATCCGCCGCGGCGCAGGTACGTTGTGCGGTGCCCTCACCATAATGCGTGGTCATGCCGCCGAAAGGGCGCTGATAGATCTTTCCATCTTCGGTGCGCGAGAACGGTACACCGTAGTGCTCAAGCTCGATGACCGCATCCGGTGCTTCTTTGCACATGTACTCGATCGCGTCCTGATCGCCGAGCCAGTCTGAACCCTTGATCGTGTCATACATATGCCAGCGCCAATCGTCTTCGCCCATGTTGCCGAGCGCGGCACTGATACCGCCCTGCGCTGCCACAGTATGGCTTCGCGTTGGGAATACCTTGCTGATACAAGCTGTCTTGAAACCTGCTTCGGCCAGGCCGAATGTGGCGCGCAAGCCCGCACCGCCGGCGCCAACGACGATTACGTCGTAGCTGTGATCAATAAAACTATAATCGCTCATGCGCCGATTCCAATCTTTAAAATTGCGTAAACAGTCGTGATTGCCACAAATAAATGGGCAAATTTTGACAGCAGCAGAGAGACAACTTTCGTAGCCGGCGCGTGCACGTAGTCTTCAATAACAACCTGCACACCCAGGCTAGAATGAAATGCGACCACCACGCACAAAATTAACAGCAAGATGCCGTTCAGCGGATTTGCGATAAATACCTGCAAGTCCGCGTACGCAAGGTTGCCGCCTATCACTACAGCGCCTATGAACCATATGCCCAGAAATATCAGCGCCACCGCAGACACTCGCTGCGCCCAAAAATGGTCGGTCCCGTCTTTGGCCGTGCCGAGCCCCAACACGCGGCCCAATGGAGATTGCAGGCTCATAGCAGCACCAGCCAGAGTATCGCGTTCAGGAGAATTGCCGTAACAATCACGAACCATGCTGAGGCATTGGCTTGCTGCTTTTCAAATCCATGCCCTGTATCCCAGAAAAGATGGCGAATACCATTCATCAGGTGAAAGAAAAACGAGAAACTCCAGCCTATCAATAAGATCTGGCCGGGAACTGAGCTGAGGATTGCGAGGAACTCGTTGTATTTGTCCGCGCTCGTCGCGGCAGCCAGCAGCCAGATCGCCATGACAATAAGCCCAAATGACATCGCCACACCGGTTGCGCGGTGCAGAATCGAGAGGGTCATCGTGATTGGCCAGCGGTAAATTGAGATATGCGGCGATAAAGGCCGTCCGGAATCATTCATGCAGTCACTTCTTGTGGTAATCCCTGTTGGAGCAAGCTAGCCGCATTATCCCTGAAAATTCGCGCCGTACAAGGATGATGCTCAACGGGCTTGCCACCCTGCTTAATGCTAGAAGTCGATACACCGTCCACCTTTTTCCCAATCCCCGAATCTCGTGGGGTCGGGTCCATCACGCCCGCCGACTTCTTTCGGCTTCGGCTCAGCACGGGTGTTGGGAACCGGATCATCCGAGACATCCTGGCTGGATTCGTGGCTAGCGTTGTTTCCTGCCAATTCGGCCTCATTGTCGGTGACTGGTTTGCTTTCGGCGGGTGGCTGTTTCATGGTCAAATTATGCCAGACGCAGACGTGCTCTGCATGACCGAAACGAAACCGATTTACAGATCCGGAGATCACACGACCCTATGTCAGAGCTACCTTATTCTATGATCGCTGTGCGTGGCGACGATGCCGAGGCTTTCCTGCAGGGGCAATTGAGCAACGACATCACGGCAGCGGCCAGCGATAATCCGCTGCTCGCCGCCTGGTGCAATCCCAAGGGACGAGTCATTTGCTTGCTACAGGTGCTCGCGATCGAAGGCGGCTTCGGCCTCGTCTTGCCGAGTGAAATGTCCGCCAGTATTTTGCAACGGCTAACCATGTTTCGATTTCGTTCAAAAGTCGAACTCAACCTTGAACCCGTGCCCCCTGCTGCCGGGATCGAGAACACCAGCTCCGGTCTCAACGCATGGTTGCAACAGCAGATCCATTTGGGGATGCCCGAGATCTGGCTCGCACAGTCAGAAAAATTCACGCCACACATGCTGAATCTCGACTTGCTCAACGCTATCAGTTTTGACAAGGGTTGCTATACGGGCCAGGAAATTGTGGCCCGGACTCACTATCGTGGCGCGAGCAAACGCCGCAGCTACCGGTTTCGTAGCTCCACCGCGGTCAACCCGGGCGACAAAGTATCTGACGGGCAACGCGATATTGGAGAAGTAATCAACGCGATCGGCAAGGATATGCTAGCCGTTGTACCGACCGACAAGCTCTCTTCGGACCTGAGCGTCAACGGAGCGTCGCTGGAATACGTCGCATTGGCGAATCTCTAAGTTGCACCTGGCGGTCAGTCAAATACCTCAGGGCGCATATGAGGGAATAACAATACGTCGCGTATCGACGCTGAATCAGTCAATAACATGACGAGTCTGTCAATACCGATGCCAATACCGGCCGTCGGCGGCATGCCGTATTCGAGCGCACGAATGTAGTCGTGATCGAAGGCCATAGCCTCATCATCGCCGGCTGCGGCATTGGTCACCTGGGCGCGGAAACGTG
>CAZGVL010000039.1:0-27384 GCA_964528965.1 uncultured Woeseiaceae bacterium | reverse complement strand
GGGCATTCAGGAGTTCCTCCGCGACGCTCTCGCCGTGGCGAATGCCTCCATTGAAGGTCCAGGCTACATCTATCTGCAAAATCAGGCGACGTCCCGGCGGGCGAACCGGTTGAGGTCTTTCCAGTGCCGCTGAGAATCTGTGTGGGCGAGGAACTGAAGGGTCGTCGTCTCGGCATGCAATATTCACTGTTCGCACAAAATCTGCGCACGCCGGCCAAAGGAGCACTGCGCAACCTTTTTTAAGCCTGCCGATCTATTGCGTCCACTTCTCAACACTCGGCGCTGAATACTGCTCAAACTTTTGCAGCAGCGCTGCGGCATCGCCATCGCACAACACCATCTGCCGGTTTTCCTCGCGCAGGAATCCTTCCTCCTGTGCGTGGTCTAAATAGGCCAGTAGACGATCAAAGTACCCGCGGACATTCAACAGGCCGCAGGGCTTGTTGTGAAACTTCAGCTGTCCCCAGGTCAGAATCTCGACGATTTCCTCAAGCGTGCCGAAACCACCCGGCATCGCGATAAAGCCGTCGGACAGTGCAGCCATCATCGATTTTCGATCGTGCATGGAAGCCACAACGTGCAGTTCGGTCAGACCTGTGTGGGCTATTTCTTTCGCCGCCAGAAACTTCGGCATGACGCCGTGCACCTTGCCACCACGCTGCAGCACGGCATCGGCTATAACGCCCATGATTCCGGTTGAGGATCCGCCGTACACCAGTTCGTAGTCGTGCCTCACGAGGACATCTGCCAACTCAACGGCGGCGGCAGCGTAATCTGTACGTACCCCCGAATTCGAGCCGCAGTAAACACATATTCTCTGCATGGTGGCCGGGTCTGACTAACTGTTCGCCGCTGGAATCTTTACGCCCTGCACAATGCGCGCTATGTCCGGGCGCCGTGCGCGCAACTCTTCGGGCGTCAACGCATCAAGTTCGTGTGGGAAAACCAGCCACTCGGCTGTTTCACGAAGAAAGTAGTCCGGCACGATATCGGTCTTATTGCGCGACGGCTTGAACCATGGCACCGCGACACGTATGTCCTCCGGTGTGTTATCGCGCGAGCGTTTCGTCAGTTCTGCGATAACCGCAACAATGGTGTTGCCGGTATCGAATACGTCATCGACTATCAATACCCGGTCGTCGTGGCACACTTTCTTTACGATGTAATTCAGCCCATGAACCGCCACTGAGCCACGTTGATCGACCCCGCTGTACGATGACGTTCGAATCGCGATGTGATCCGACTCAACACCGCAATAGTGAAGAATTTCCTGCACCGCCATACCCACGGGCGTGCCACCGCGCCAGATTGCGATGATCATCGTCGGTTTAAAGCCGCTCTCGAGCACCTGAAGCCCCAGTTCAAACGAATCTTCGAGCAGGTCCTGAGCGGAAAGTACGGTCTTGTCCATTATTATTCTCTTGTATGCGGACTTTGGGCTGTCGTTATAATGTCGGCTTCGGATTCTACCGCACCACAACCCGGGATATGCAATGACCACGAAATACATCGCCGCAAATGATCTCCTGCGTGACTCGTTTCAATTGGCCGCAAACATCGGCGAGGCGGGAATTCAGCCGGATTTTCTGGTGGGCTTATGGCGCGGCGGCAGTGCCGTCGGCATCGCGGTACAGGAAGGTCTCGATTTCTTCGGTGTCAAAACAGACCATATCGCGATCCGCACCTCCTACAAGGGTGCGCCGAGTTACACTGAAATGGTCAGTAAAGCTGATCAAATTCGCGTGCACGGTATGCAGTATCTGCTGGAAAACCTTTGCTCACATCATTCGTTATTGATCGTGGACGATGTTTACAGCACGGGATCGAGTGTGAAAGCGGTCATCGATCAGCTTGCGTATAAGTTGCGGCGCAATATGCCGACCGACATCAAAGTTGCGACCGTTTGGTACCGGCCTTCAGACAGGACGCTGCGAACTCCCGATTTCTTTGTCCACGAAACCAAAGACTGGCTGGTTCTGCCCTACGAACTCACCGGACTGTCCATCGACGAATTGCGCAAAAACCGGCCGGAGTTGAATGCAATAATCGATCGCCTGGAACCCCTGATCGAAGCCTCCGCGAGATTCTAGTCGAGAGGGATTCTGGTCCAGAAGGATTCTAAATCCAGGAAATAGGCTAGAACGCCCGCTTGCCCTGCAGATACGTCGCCGCGACGTTGCGTTCATCACCCAACATGATCGTGGCAAACAACGTTTCCTCCATTGACGTCGCCGCATCAGTGCGGCGCTTCGTTACACTCGAGCCAGCAGGGTCCAGCACAACAAAATCGGCTTCCTTGCCGGCTGCGAAGTTGCCGATCGAATCATCGAGGTACAGAGATTCCGCCGCGCCCAGCGTCGCGAGATACAAAGCACGGCTCGCAGGCAATGTCTGGCCATTAAGATGCAGGACCTTGTAGGCCTCACTCATCGTCTTGAGCAGCGACAGACTCGTACCACCGCCAACGTCGGTTGCCAGACCGACACGAATATTGGCCGCCTGCATTGCGCGCAAATCAAACAAGCCACTGCCGAGAAAGAGATTTGAGGTCGGGCAGAACGCCGCCGCGCCACCCTTGTCTGCCATCAGGCCACGATCCTCATCGCTGAGATACAGGCAGTGTGCAAATACTGATCGTTCACGCAGCAGATTGAAATGATCGTACACATCCAGGTAGCTCTTGCTCCAGGGAAATTGCGTTGCAATGGCAGCCACTTCGTCGGTGTTCTCGGCGAGATGAGTATGCACCCAGGTGTCAGGAAACTCCTCGGCGAGCATGCCGGCAGCCTCAAGCTGCGCTTCGCTTGAGGTCAATGCGAATCTGGGCGTAATCGCATAGCCAAGCCGATCCCGGCCGTGCCAGCGCTCGATGAGTTGCTTGCTATCCTGATAGCCGCTCTCAGGCGTATCCCTGAGATCGGCGGGGCAATTACTGTCCATCAGGACCTTGCCGGCGATCAGGCGCATGTTCTTTGCCGACGCCGCCTCGAAAATGGCATCGACCGACTGAGGATGCACCGTCGCGAATACCAGGGCAGAGGTCGTACCATTGCGCAACAACTCGTCAACGAACGTAGCCGCGATCGCTTGCGCATAGTCCGGGTCCGCAAAACGCGTCTCTTCGGGATAAGCGTAGCGATTCAGCCAGTCGAGCAGTTGCTCGCCATAGGACGCAATAATCTCAAGCTGTGAGAAATGGACATGGCAATCGATGAATCCCGGGACGATAATCTTGTCGCGGTAGTCCTCAACGACCGTGTCAGCCGCCAGTTTCGGCAGCAAGTTCTCCGCTGCGCCAACTTCGGCAACGAAACCGTCCTCAAGCAATAATACGCCGTCCGCAAAATGCTCAACCGCAGAGGGTGCCGCATGTTCACCAGGGTCACCCAGGCAGTGTAGAATATTTGCGCGAAAAGCCTGCTGCATGACGATTAGTCATCCACCAGCGTAATTGGCTCATCGAGGTCATGCATATCGCAATTGGGCTCATTGCCGCCACGGTCAATGATCAGGAATTGCTGACCTGCATCGAACGCGATCAAAGGCATGTGCCAGGTACCGAGACGATAGTTAATCCCCTGCCGGCCGTTGCTGACGAATGCACGAAAATCTCCGGCCTCGACACTTTCTCCGGGAGGTGCAACCACCACCATCATTCGACATGGGCTTAGCGGCACGAACGCCTGACTGCCCAGGGGGTGGCGCTCGACCATATCGATTCGATACGGCAATGAAGTTGCGACCCGGCAGCGTGCGATACTGACAGCGACGTGACCACCCGCGGCGATATCGATGCCGCATAGATCATCAAAGCGCTCGAAGCGGTCCGCATTCATGGCATCAGTCTGTTCGGCCGAAGCGCCAACAACATCGCCATAGGGCGCAAATCGCTCGCTGGTTAGCGGCAGTGGTTTGAGTGTAATCATTCAGCCTTGTCCAATATGACCGTGTAAACGCAGGCGACTAACCCCGCCGTCGGGGTAGATCGACATGCGCACATGGCTGACGGCACCAACCGCCAGCAGTTCTTTTGTAAAGAGATGCTGTTTGTCCATTTCGAGCTTCTGCTCGGGCAACAGGGTTTGCCAGTTCGTTACCGTGGCGGCTGGATCGGCGCCTGCCTCGACTGTTGCAGCCTCCAGCACAACACGGTCGGGATAGTTGCCTTTGAAATGTGCGGTATCGACTTCAACACTATCGATAGCTCCGACCCTGCCCAGTGCGACGATGACCCAGTCGTTGCCGGGCCCACGCCTTCTTGCGGTTTCCCAGCCATCGCCCATGTTGACACCACGACCAGCAATGTTGAGATTGTGCATGCTGCCATAGTGCTCATCACTGCAGGCAATCGCGCGCCCGCCATTTTCGAGAGCAAACAGGTCCAGAGTCTCATTTGCTTGCGGTGCGTCGGGTCGAACTTCGCCGTAGATGCGCAGTCGTGCGATGCCGCCATCCGGGTATATATGCAGGCGAAGATGCGTCCATATCTCCCCGCTCTCGACCGCTAAGAATTGATGCGAATCGCCCTGCAACTCCGTCTTTGGAAGCAACTCCGTCCAGCCGTCGTCCGGACACTCAAGCTCGCTGTTGCAGACTTCTATTGACGCATGCGGTGGAAAGTTGCCGGTAAAGTGGCTTGTATCAATATCAAAACCATGAATTACGCCGGGAATCCCTAGCTGAATAACGCAGTGGTCATGACCGGGTATGCGTTTGCGACGACTCTCCCAACCATCCATCCACTTACCATGGTCATCATATTTTTCGTCGATGAAAACCGGGTTTGCAGGATCGATCAGGCGCTCTTTCGCGGCGAAAAACTCATCGCTGGCAAAAACTACGCGCGTGCCGAGACGCGGTTGCTCAAGCTGTATCCACTGGTGAAACGGATTCTCCGAAGTCGCCACTAGTGGGCCGCTTGCAGACGCAGCTGTGCGATCTTGTGAATTTCTGTCAGCGCGGTTTCGAATTCGTCAATATAATCATTGCAGAGGCGCCGCTCAAATTCGGCAAGAATGGTCTCCCGACTGCTGTCACGAACCGCCATAACAAACGGAAAACTGAATTTCTTGTGATACGCGGTATTGAGTGACTGGAACTGCTCGAACTGCTCTGCGGAGCACTGGTCAATACCGGCGCTCGCCTGCTCTTCGGTTGATTCTTCTGTTAGCTCGCCGGCGACCTGCGCCCGGCCCGCCAAATCCGGATGGGCGCGAATCAGTTCAAGCTGTCGCTCAGCGGAGGCGTTATCAACGCAGTCCGCCATGATCTCTGCAACGCGCGACAAATCGTCAAGGCCTGTTGCGTACGGGGCTGCCTTTTCAGCAACCCATCTCGAGTTTTCGTAAATTCCCGCGTAACAATTCACGAAGTCCAGTTCTGCGTCAGATGAAGTCATGCTGCCGGGTGCCTTTCGCGCCAGTGCTGCGCAATGTCAATTCGTCGGGTGATCCATACATCGTCATTCGCTGCGATGTAATCGAGAAATCTCGCCACTGCTGCCGCCCTGCCAGGCCGACCAGCGAGGCGACAATGCAAACCGATCGACATCATGCGTGAACCCTCTGCGTGTAACACATCGAATGAGTCCTTCAGGTAGTCAAAAAACTGCTGGCCCGAGTTAAACCCCTGTGCTGTTGCAAATCTCATATCGTTTGCATCCAGCGTGTACGGCAGCATTAACTGCGGTGTGTCGAAGGCATGCTCCCAATAGGGTAAATCATCCGAATAACAATCGGCGTTGTACTCGAAGCCACCTTCTTCGGCAACAAGACGATGACTTTGCGGGCTACAGCGCCCGAGATACCAACCACGCGGTCGTTCACCGGTCACGCGCTCGTGAATTTCGATAGCCTTTTGAAGATGTGATCGCTCAGTCTCTTCATCGACGAATTGATAGTCGATCCAGCGATAACCGTGACTGGCAATTTCCCAGCCGGCGGACTGCATCGCCGCTACCACGTCGGGATTCCTCTCCAGCGCCATCGCAACACCGAATACCGTTACGGGCATATCGCGCTCGGTGAACATTCGATGCAAGCGCCAGAAGCCGGCGCGTGAGCCATACTCGTACATGGACTCCATGTTCATGTGACGTTGTGCCTCGATCGCCTGGGCACCAACAATTTCGGAGAGAAACGCCTCCGACGCCGAATCGCCGTGCAGAACACAGTTCTCGGCACCTTCTTCGTAGTTAATGACGAATTGAACCGCGATTCTGGCGCCTTGCGGCCAATCGGCCTCGGGTGGATGCTGACCATAGCCGCGCAGGTCTCTGGGGTAGGACGTCGTCATATCTACAGCTCCGCGCCCGCGCCATACCAGCGATCGATAATCAGTCGTTCATCTTCGCTAATGCCAGTCAGGTTGCCTATCGGCATCACACGAGTAACGACCGTTTGTTGATGAATACGACTTGCCTCAGCAACGATCTGCGCGTCGGTATCGAGCACAACACCGCCGGGTGCAGCTGGAAACGCCGGGTGCGTTGGTTGCCCGGAATGACAGGTCGTGCAGCGATGATGCACGACCATGCGAACTTCATCGAAACTCACGCTTGCAGTACTTACCTGCGCGTTGGTCTTTGGCGCCATCAGCACGCCAACTGCCAGCAGAATCGCCAACGCTGCAATCACCGGCAGCAACGAAGCGCTGCCTTTGTGGCGCGCAACAAAGTACACACGAACAAGTGCACCAGCCAACGAGATCCCAATTAAAATCAGCCAGTTGTACTCGTGGCTGTACGTCATCGCGTAATGGTTGCTCGTCATGACGAACAACACGGGCAGGGTGAAGAACGTATTGTGCACCGATCGTTGCTTGCCCCGAATCCCATGGATCGGATCAGGACTCTCGCCCCTCTCGGCGGCGGCCAGCATCTTTTTCTGTCCCGGAATGATGACGAAGAACACGTTGGCCACCATGATCGTACCCAGCACGGCGCCAAAGTGTATGTAAGCACCACGCCCGCCGAATATCTGGCACAAACTCCACGACAACAAACAAATCAATGCAAACAGAACGAGGCCCAGCCAACGGTCATTGCGGCCCAGCGGTGAGCGACACAAGAGATCATAGACGAACCAGCCACCCGCAATGAATGCGGCAGCAATGCCAATAGCGACTGGCGCCGATAGCTCGGCAACCGTCGGGTCGATCAGATAGACCTCGGCACCGTACCAGTACACCAGTGCCAGCAGGAACATGCCGGACATCCAGGTGGTGTATGCCTCCCACTTGAACCAGTGCAGGTTCTCGGGAAGAACTTTCGGTGCCACGACGTACTTCTGGGCGTGATAGAAACCGCCACCGTGAACCGACCACAGTTCGCCGCCGACACCCTTGTCGGAATCCGCACTGGCGCGCGGCGCCTCAAGATGATTATCGAGCCAGATGAAATAGAAAGACGAACCAATCCAGGCGATGCCGGTTATGAAATGCAACCAGCGCGCCAGTATGTTTACCCAGTCAACAATGTACGCTTCCATATCAGCTCTTAAGGTTATGGACGTTATCAGGATACACGTTGCCTGCGCCCTGCACCGCGTGATCGTAGGCTTGCAACACTTCTGCAGCCGCCGCGACCGCTATCTCTGCCGGTTTCTTACCGATGATACCGGGCACGCCGATTGGGCAAACAAGATTCTTGAGCATTTGCGCGGGCATGTCCTCTGCTCGGTAACGCTTTTCGAAGCGGCGCCGTTTGGACACCGAACCAATCAGGCCACAGTAGACCGCATCTTCGCGCCGCAGGATGCGATCGACGATCTCATAGTCAATCGCATGGCTGTGCGTCATGATGAGATAGCAGCAGCCGGCAGGCATTGCTGCAACTTCCAACGCAGGCTCTGTGCTTTCGATCGTACGCACATTCAACGGCGTTTGACGAAATACGTTACGGCGGCTGTCTATCCAGCGAATATTGCATTCAAGGTTCGACAGAGCGCCAACAACAGCAGTGCCAACATGGCCGGCACCAAACACTGCGATATTGAAATTACTGCTAACCACCGGATCCAGAAATACATCAGCATTGCTGGAAGCTGCACCGCCGCAACGCAAGAATGCGCGCGCTTCATCGAGCACGGTTTGCGGTATCTCGTTGTCGCCGAACTCATTGTCCAGCGTGACAACGCCCTTCCAGGCAACGTCACCCAGACTCGTGACAACGACAGCAGGCGTTCGTTGCCCATACAAAGTCTTCAGGTCACGCAGCCAGACAGGCAGTCCATTTGCGAGTGGTTCGAACAAAATATCGACCACTCCACCACAACACTGCGCCATAGAACTGCCCAGCGGAAACGTACGCTGTGTTACACCGGCCTCGCCATCGAGCATATCGAAAGCAATCCTTGCACATTGGTATTCGAGCTGGCCACCACCGATCGTGCCAATCGTCTCCTCTGCGGTGACGATCATCCTGGCGCCAACTTCCCTGGGTGCCGAGCCACGAATACTGGCAACAGTAACAACGACAACCGATTCGCCGGCTGCCATTAGATCCGAAAGTTCGTCAACCCACTCGTTCACGCCTGACCTGCCTCAATGGCCTTCAGGACAGCCTCGGGAGTTGCCGGAGCCTGCAGTTCGGGTGCTAACTTCTGCTCCGTCGCAATCGCATCACGAATCGCATAGAACACTGATATTCCAAGCATTAATGGTGGCTCGCCAACAGCCTTCGAGCGATAAATCGTATCCTCCCGGTTGCTCGCGTTCTGCAGCAGCTGTACACGGAAATCGATGGCCATGTCCGAACTGGTCGGGATCTTGTACGTCGATGGTGCATGCGTTTTCAGGTTGCCAGCGTCGTCCCACCACAGTTCTTCGGTCGTTAACCATCCGGCACCTTGCACGAAACCGCCTTCGACCTGACCGAGGTCGACCGCAGGGTTCAGGGAATCACCACAATCATGCAGGATATCGACACGCAGAATACGATGCTCTCCCGTTAAGGTATCAACAACGACCTCCGCTACCGCCGCGCCGTACGCGTAGTAAAAGAACGGCCGGCCGCTGAAGGTGCTGCGATCGTAGTTAATCTTTGGGGTCTTGTAGAATCCGGTGGCTGAAAGTGAAACCCGGTTGAACCAGGCGAGTTCGACCAGTTCGGCAAAGCTCAGAGTCTTCTCGCCGACGGTCACGCTGCCACCCCCAAACTCGATAGCAGATTCGGCAACCGAGAAATGTGTAGCCGCAAACTCGGTGAGACGCTTACGAATTTTGGCCGCCGCTGCCTGCGCAGCTTTGCCATTGATGTCCGAACCGCTCGATGCAGCCGTCGCAGAGGCATTCGGTACTTTGCTGGTGTCAGATGCATTGATGCGAATGCTGCTGACATCAATTTGCAATTCGTCAGCAACCACCTGAGCGACTTTAATGAACAGGCCCTGCCCCATTTCGGTACCACCGTGATTGAGGTGTACAGAACCGTCTTTGTAAACATGAATCAGCGCACCGGCCTGATTCAGGTGGGTGGCCGTAAAAGAAATGCCAAACTTCACGGGCGTCAGAGCGATGCCGCGCTTGAGCACCGCGCTCGACGCGTTGTACTTACGGATTTCTGCACGTCGTGCCTGATAGTCCGAGCTGGCTTCTAGCTGGTCAACCAGAGACCCGATGATATTGTCCTCGACCTTTTGCTGGTACTGAGTGACATCACGTTCGCCGATGCCATAAAAGTTGCGCCGGCGGACGTCGAGCGGATCGCTGCCGAGTTGCCGTGCGATGTCATCAATGACATTCTCAATCGCAAGCATGCCTTGCGGAGCGCCAAAGCCACGAAAGGCGGTATTCGAAACCGTGTTTGTCTTGCACCGATGCGAGGTGATGCCGATGTGCTCGAGAAAATAAGTGTTGTCGCAGTGAAACATGGTTCGGTCGTTGACCGGCCCGGACAGATCCGCTGACATCCCGCAGCGTGACGCAAACATGAATTCGATTCCTTCGATTCGACCGCTGTCATCAAACCCAACATCGTAGTCAACGACGAAGTCATGACGCTTGCCGGTCATCACCATATCGTCATCGCGATCCAACCGCAGCTTGCACGCGCGACCTGTTTTGTCCGCAGCGATTGCTGCTATGCAGCCAATCAGCGCGGCCTGGCTTTCCTTGCCACCGAAAGCTCCGCCCATGCGCCTGCAAATCACGACAATATCCTTCGCCGACCGATTCGTGGCGTGTGCGACCAGGTGCTGCACCTCATCCGGGTGCTGTGTTGAGCTGTAAATCAACAGGGCACCGTCCTCCTGAGGTATGGCCATCGCGATGTGGCCCTCGAGATAGAACTGATCCTGCCCGCCAATCTCCAGGCGACGTTGCAGACGATGTTTCGCGTTGGCGAGCGCCTGCTGCGAATCGCCCCGTTGCAGCGTCTCGCTCGGTAGCACAAACGACTCTTTTGCAACGGCCGTGAGCGGGTCGATTATTGCCTCAAGCTCGTCGTAGCCGACCTCGGCCAGATGCGCTGCTGCGCGCGCCTGTTCTGCGGTTTCAGCGGCCACAGCGAAAACCGGTTGGCCGACGTACTGCACAAGCCCCGGCGAAAATATCGGATCGTCAGGAAGAAAGCCGCCGTAGTTGTTATCGCCGACGATATCGCTCGCGACGCAGGTTGCTACGACGCCGGCGGCCTGTTCTACCGGAGAAAGATCAATCGACCTGATGTTCGCATGCGCTTTCCGGCTCATACCAACAGCCAGGTGCAACATGTCACGCGGCTCGGGCAAATCATCGGTGTAGGCAGCGCGGCCACTGACGTGCAGGTGCGCACTGTCGTGCGGCATGGACCGGCCAACCGCAGCACCGTGATTGACCCGGGTTTTAGCGTCCATACGTGTACACCGACTCAGTCAACTCGCCGGTGGTTTCCATAAAGAAGCGCTGTAACAGGTTCTGGCAGGCGCGCATTCGATAGTCCGCCGACGCACGCATGTCATCAAGAGGACTAAAATCCTTTTGCAACGCGACAGCAGCTGCATCGATGACTTCCTTGTTCCATGCCTTGCCAAGCAGTGCCGCCTCGCAATGCTTCGCTCGTTTCACTGTCGCCGCCAGTCCTCCGCACGCGATTCTTATCGATGTGACTTTGTCACCGCTCAGCTCCAGCCGGTATGCGGTACACAATGCCGAAATATCCTGATCAAAACGTTTCGAAAGTTTGTAGCTACGCAACTCGACACCAGCAACGGGCAATGGCATTCGGATCAATCGCACAAACTCTCCGGGCTTGAGAGCATTCACCATGTAGTCAAGGTAGAACTCATCGAGCGCCAACTCGCGCTGCTCACTGCCCTTTTGCAATACCAACGATGTGCCGGCAACCATTAATGCCGCCATTGAATCGCCAATCGGCGACCCGTTCGCAATATTCCCGCCCAATGTTCCCGCGTTCCTGATCGGGGGTGAAGCGAAGCGCCGGAACAACTCATCGAGTTCGGGGTAATGCTCAACGATGGTGGACATAGCATCCGTCACGCTAACTGCCGCAGCTATCTCAATATGTGTGTCGGTCAGCTCAAGGCTCTGCAGCTCAGCAACACGACCCGTGTAGATAATGACAGGCAGATCACGGTGCTGCTTGGTAACCCAAAGGCCGACATCCGTGCCACCGGCGAGAACCGTCGCATCCGGGTGACGTTGCAACAGGGTAGCGAATTCTTCGACAGTGACCGGTGAAAAAAACGTTCGATCGCCTGACCGAAAGCTGCGACTCTCATTGGCTGCCAGCGCCCGCAATTGCTCAACTCGCTCGAGCGGCACATTTTGGCTGGCATGCGACTGGCGCAGCCAGTCGCTTTCGGATTCATCTTCCGCATACATCGCACAAGCCGCATCGATAATGGGCCTGTAACCCGTGCAGCGACAAAGGTTTCCGGCCAGAGCATCGTCTATTTCCCGACGTGTTGGTTTGTCATGCGACTTGTACAGCGCAAATAAACTCATCACAAAACCCGGTGTACAGAAACCACACTGAGAACCGTGTTGTTCAACCATCGCCTTCTGTACCGGATGCAGGCTTGTGCCCGCTGGACTCAGGCTCTCAACCGTAATGAGCTCTTTGCCGTGGAGCGTGGGCAGAAACTGAATGCAGGAGTTGATCGCCCGAAGGTTGATGTCGTCGCCAGCACGCGTTAGCTCCGCAACAACGACAGTGCATGCGCCACAATCGCCTTCTGCACAGCCCTCCTTGGTGCCGGTACGGCGCAAGTCGTCGCGCAGGAACTGCAGAACCGTGCGTGTAGGCTCAACGTCACGCAGCTCTAAGACTTCCCCGTCGAGCACGAATCGAATCGTGTCGGGCGACGTGATCTGTTCTGACATCGGGATCAACTACCCCGATAGGTGGAGTAGCTCCACGGCGATACGAGCAACGGCACATGGTAGTTCTCGTTTCCGAGCACAGAGAAACGCAAAACAACCGTTGTCAGGAATGCCGGTGTGGTGGTCTCGGCTCCCCGGGCTGAGAAATAATCTCCGACATCGAATTCCAGTTCGTAGGTTCCGCTCTGCAGCGCATCGCCTTCCAGCAATGGCTGGTCAGTACGACCGTCCGAATTGCTCAGCACCTGCTTCAGTAACTGTCGCTCGACGTCAACGCTATACAAGCGGACAGCAACATCAGCGGCTGGACTGCCGCTGGCTGTGTCCAGGATATGTGTGCTCAGTCGTCCCATCCGTTCCCTCACGATTCATAGTGCTTCGATGCATTATACGTCCATGTCGCACATTCACTACACGTTATTGTTTTTCATGCGTTTTTGGCGACATAGGCATTAGCCTGACTGCTATGTTAGGTTTGCTTCAACAAAAATAACAAGGCCCTCAGTATGGCAGCGAGTAGCACACTCAACCGACGTCAGTTTCTGCGATCTACCGGCACTTTGACCGGCGCTTCTTTTCTTCGTCTGGGCGTACCTGCACTCGCCGCAATAAGCCAGGCAGCGTGCAGTGCGAAGCAGGAAGCGGCTGAATTTGTTTCTTTTTCAACGTCGGAAGCAGCCGATCTGGCAGCCATCGCCGCCCGCATTCTGCCCACTACCGATACGCCAGGCGCGACCGAGGCAGGCGTTGTGTATTTCATCGACAAGGCTTTCGCTGCCGAAATGAATGCCCGGCTGGAGGGCGTCAAGACCGACCTCGCAGCGTTCAATGACGCTTTGTCTGCCGCACATCCAGGCGCCGACCCTCTTTCCAGCCTGTCCGACACCGATCAGGACGCCTTCTTGAGGTCTGTTGAAGACAGCGGCTTCTTCAGCCTTATTCGAGTAATGACGATTTTCGGTACGTTTGCGATGAGCAAGTACGGCGGCAACAATGGCAACGTTGGCTGGGAGATGCTGAACTTCAAAGGCGCCCAGGGTGCCTGGCAATACCCCTTCGGTCACTACGATGCCGAAGTCCACGGGGGCAGCTACGATGGCGAATAATGTTCAGTTTGACACGCGCAAGGAAGTCGACTTCGTCATCGTCGGCTCCGGTTCGGCAGGCGGCATTCTCGCCAAAGAGCTTTCGACCGCGGGTTTTGATGTCGTCGTCTTCGAGCAGGGGCCTTATCGCAAGGCAAGCGATTTTGAGCATGACGAGCTAGCGGTCGTCTTTCGCCATGAATTGCTTGGCGGTGGCTCCGAAGTCAGCGGCCAGACTTTTCGACATGATGAAAGTGACACGGCTGTTGCGCTCAACCGGCCGCCGGTACGATACGCACAAACCGTCGGTGGCAGCAGCGTCCATTTCACCGCCAATTTCTGGCGTTTTCGCCCAACCGATTTCAAAGAGCGCAGTCTGCTTGGACCCATCTCCGGAACGAATTTCGCAGACTGGCCGATTACTTACGAAGAACTTGAGCCTTATTACACCAAGGTTGACTGGGACATCGGCGTGTCCGGTGCGCCGGGTCCGTTCGACGCCCCTCGGTCCAAACCGTTTCCGATGCCGCCGCTGCCGATTCAGTCGTCCGGCGTACTTCTTGAGCGTGGCGCCGCGAAACTCGGTTTGCACGCTCAGGCTGAGCCACATGCGATCTTGTCGCAGGCGCACAATGGCCGGGCGCCCTGCATGAATTGTGGGTACTGCATGTTCTACGGTTGCGAGGCTGGCGCGAAGTCATCAACCCTGGCCGCAATGATTCCACTGGCGGAAGCCAGTGGGCATTGTGAGATCAGAGCCGAGTCAGCCGTATTTCGAATCGAAACCGACGATAAGGGTCGGGCCAGAGAGGTGTTGTACTACGACGCTGACGGCAATGAGCAGTCGCAAAAGGCCAAGGCCGTCATTGTGTCGGCCAACGGCGCAGAAACGGCGCGACTGTTACTGCTGTCTGCCAGCGACAAGTATCCTGACGGGCTTGCCAACTCAAGCGGTTTCGTTGGCCGCAATCTGATGCACAACGCGCATTCTTTAGCGAACGGTGTGTTCGAACACCCGCTGAACGACTATAAGGGGGTGCAGGTCTCGCGAATCATCCATGATTTCTACGAAACCGATCCGGCGCGAGGGTTCTATGGTGGCGGTGGCATTGATGCCAGGTCCTTGTTCTCGGCTACACCGATCTTGCACGCGATGGCTGGAATGCCGCCGGATGTGCCCAGCTGGGGCAAAGAGTTCAAGGACTCACTGGCGCATAATTTCACGCGGCAAATGTCGGTCGTTGCCGGCACGACCTCGCTCGCGCTGGACAGCAATAACATTACGCTGGACCCAACGAACACCGATCAATGGGGTCGGCCGGCTTTGCGAGAAACCTATCGTGACCATCCGGACGATTTGGCGATGGCTATTTTCCTTCAGGACAGGGCCATGGAACTGCTTGATGCCGCAGGTGCAGAGAAGTCCTGGCGGCGTCCGGTTCAAGCGACAAACGGCGGTGAGCATTTGCTCGGAACCTGCCGCATGGGCAATGACCCGGCCTCATCAGTGGTCGACGCCAAACACCGCAGCCATGACATCTCGAATCTGTTCATCTGCGATGGCAGCAGCTTCGTTACATCGGGTCGCGGACAACCTACAATGACTATCATGGCGCTGGCATTTCGCGCCGCCGATCACATCATCGCTGCCGCGAAAGCGGGCGAAATCTAGACCCTGGAGAATCTCGCATGAAGACCCTTATTTGTCTGCTACCCGCCATTCTTTTGCTTGGCTGCGCAACCAGCATGGAAGTGCAAAACAGCACACCGGAATACTTGAAAGCGCCGGGGACCGAAGACATGGACCTGCCATTCTCCAGCGCAGTACGAGTCGCGGACACGCTGTATTTGTCGGGTGCACTTGGCATCGTTCCGGGCACCCGTAGCCTCGCTGAAGGTGGCATTCAGGGCGAAACCCGGCAGACCCTTGAAAACATTTCGAACACCCTGGACAATTTCGGCTCATCGATGGATCGAGTCGTCAAGTGCACCGTATTTCTGGCCGACATGGCAGAATGGGGTGCGATGAATGAGGTATACAAGACGTTTTTCCCAAACCCGCCGGCGCGCAGCGCAGTCGGTGCCAGCGGCATTGCTTTGAATGCCCGTGTTGAAATTGAGTGCATCGCTATCGTTAATTGATGCCTGCTAACTGGTTCACGCCCGGCCGCATAAATCAGGAGTTGATGTTGCGTAATCTACGGATAATTGCAGTTAGCACACTCGTGGCGATCTTCAGCCTGTCGGCGGCCACGGCGCAGTCGACGCGCGATGTTGATCCCGTTTTCGCAGACCAGGACATTCTTGAGGTTCGGTTGAACGCGCCGATCCAATCCATCATGGATGAGAGATCTGTAGAAGAGGAAGTTCCCGGCACGTTCACCTACACCGAGTCGGATGGATCTGCTGTTGAGTTTTACGTCGGGATTCGCGCACGCGGTAATTATCGACGCGATAAGAAGGTCTGCTCATTCACACCGTTAAGGCTCAACTTCAAGAAGTCTCAAACCAAGAACACACGTTTTGACAAGCAGGACAAAGTCAAGCTCGTGACGCACTGCAAGAATGGCTCGCCGAGGTATCAACAAACCGTCCTCACCGAGTATCTTGCGTATCAGGTCTTCAACCTGATCACCGATATCAGCTTCCGGGCGCGACTATTGCAAGTTGAATACACAGATACGGAGAACCCGGACAGGGAGAACAGCAGTTATGCGTTTCTGATCGAGCACAAAGAGCGGCTCGCTAAGCATATCGATGCACCCGAACTCGATATCATCAGCGTCGCGATCGGCGATTTGGACGCCGACCACACAAACCTCGGTTCGTTGTTTCAGTACTTCATCGGCAATACTGACTTCTCCCCGGTTGCCGGACCCACTGACGATAACTGCTGCCACAACTACGTGCTGCTGGGTACGCGCGGTCAGACGCTGTATTCCATCCCTTACGATTTCGATCAAACCGGATTCGTCAATGCTCCGCACGCCAAGCCCAACACAAACCTTGGAGCTCGGTACATAACCAAGCGCATCTACAGAGGCCGCTGTATCAACAACGCACTATTGCCGACGTCAATAGCGCGCTTCCAGGAGCAACATGATGACATCGTCGCTTTGATCGAAAATCAGACGGGCCTGGATAAGAGCAACAGGAAGCGACTGCTTCGATACACGGCAGAGTTCTACAAGATCATCAATAATCCAAAGACTGTCGAAAAGAAGTTGGTCAAAAAGTGTTTGGGCTGAGCTAACACGGGCACGATTTCGTTAGAACCGATTTGGGAAGAACCGATTTCGCGAGCACATGCCGAATGTCAATGGTAGGCTATGCGACGATTTTGGCCAGTGTGAACCTACTATGAGCGATAGCACTCAACTTCTCGGCATCAGCAACGCAATTGTCGATGTTTTGACCCACACCGATTATGAACTCGTCGAAAAGGCGGGCGTCGTTCCCGGCTCAATGACCCTGATTGACGAACAGCGCGCCGACGAGGTTTACGCGATGATGGGCCCGGCGACGGAGATGTCGGGCGGCTCGGTTGCCAATACCATAGCCGGCTTTGCCAATCTCGGCGGCTCATCAGCCTATATCGGACACGTGCGGGACGATCAGTTCGGTGAAGTGTTTAATCACGACATGCGCTCACTGGGCGTCGATATTCGACTGGAAGCTGCGAATAGTGGAGCGCCAACAGCTCGCTGTCATATCTTCATTACACCCGATGGCCAGCGGACAATGCAGACTTATCTCGGCTCTTGTACCGAGCTAGGGGTTGCCGACATCACGAATGAAACGGTTGGTGCGGCAAAAGCAGTACTGCTTGAAGGCTACGTCTGGGACCTTCCGGAGGGGCCTGCGCTCACTCAAAAAGCCATCGAGATCGCACACAAGAATGGTACTGCCGTAGCGTTGTCGCTGTCGGACTCATTTTGTGTTGAGCGCCACAGGGATGCCTTTGAGTTTGCCATTCGCAACGGTGTGGATATCGTCGTTGCTGACGAAGATGAAGTGAATGCATTGCTGCAAACAAGCAATTTCGATGCTTCGCTGCTTGCATTGCGTGACTATACGAACTTGTTCGCGATCACCCGCTCTGAGAAGGGATCTGTGATCGTGCAAGGTGAGGTGAAGGTAACTCAGGCCGCGGCGCGGGTTGAAAAAGTGCTCGATTCGACCGGCGCTGGCGATGCCTACACCGCAGGGTTTCTGTACGGCTGGACGAGCGGCCAGGACCTGCAGGAATGCGCGCGAATTGGCACATTCTGTGCAACCCGGGTCATCCAGCAGGTTGGCGCAAGAATCGAACGCGGACTGCTCGACGACTATAAACAGTAAACCAACGGCGTGACTTGTGGTCCGATATCGATGATGAACATCAGACTCCCCGTCTTGGTCGTTGCAACCGCATTACTGGCGTCTGCCTGCAGCAAGCCCGTTGACGATCGCCCGCTTACGATCAGATTCGGTGAGGCTGTGCGCGAAGAATTCGATGCGGACACGGCGCTCGCCAGCGTCGCTTTTCTTGAACAGCATATTCGCTGGCCCGGCAACGTCGGTTTTGACACATCGATCGACTATCTTGCGGAGAATCTGGAGGCGGCCGGATTTGTTAGAAATGGTTCGGATGATGACCGTCTCAGCTACCGTATCGAAGAGTACCCGATGGAGTTCCCGGCCTGGCAACCGTTAGGGGCCAGCATTCGGATCGAGGACACTGGCAAGTTGCTAATGTCCTTCGCGAGCAATCGAAACATGCTCGCAAACAACTCCTGGTCAACCCCGGAGGGCGGTGTTGTAGTCGAGATTGTCGATCTGGGCGACGGTAGCAACGAATCACTGGACACGACCGATATTCACGGCAAGGCCGTGCTTGCGGACCGGGACATCAGTGAGCTTTACGAGGAAGCGGTCCTCAAGCGCGGCGCAGCCGGTGTGTTCGCTTACACCATGCCCGCATACACACAACCCGAAAAAAACACGGGTGCCGTGCAGTTTGGCGAAATCCCCTATGACGATGGCACTCAGTCCTGGGGCATTCAATTGTCGTTCGCAGCACAGCAACAGCTTCGCGCGTTCCTGCAAGAGGGCGCGCTGAGAATCAAGGTTGCGACGCGTGTGCAATGGAACCGGGCAGCTTCCGAAAGAACCATTGTCGCGGACATCCGCGGTAGTGAGCTGGCGCACGAAAGATTCGTCTTCAGCGCCCACCTGCAGGAACCGGGAGCAAACGACAATGCATCCGGCGTCGCGGCGCAGCTGGAAATGGCCAGAGTCGCAGCCGAGCTGACGCTAGCCGACGAAGTTGATCCAAAGCGCACGATTACATTGATCTGGGGGGATGAGTTCTCAGCAGTACGGCGCTACCTGGTGCAGGATCCCGGACGCAGAGAGTTTATTCGCTGGGGCTTGTCCATGGACATGGTTGGACAGGACACGGCAAAAACGGGTGGTACTTTTCTGATTGAGAAGATGCCGGATCCGTCTGCTATCTGGACGCGCGGTGACGAGGCATTCAGTGAATGGGGCGGCACGCCGATCAGTAAGGACCATCTCATGCCACATTACCTGAACGACGTGGTATTGGGCAGAGCGCTGGAGCAGGCAGTCACCAATGGATGGGTCGTTAAAACCAATCCTTTTGAAGGCGGCAGTGATCACGTGCCGTTCATCATAGCGGGCATTCCGAGCGTGCTGCTGTGGCACTTCACAGACCAGTATTATCACACCGATATGGACCGACTGGAGATGGTGTCGGGCGAGGAAATGAAGAATGTCGCAGTCACCGCACTAACGACTGCGCTTACGCTCTCGAGTGCAGACTCGACTGCAACGCTACAGCTGATCGATGAGGTTCAGAACGCAGCGCTCGAACGAATCAGAACAGAGACGTCACTTGGCGTCGCCGCGATTCGAGCAGGTAGCAGCACAGCGACCGAGCGTGAAATTCTCGAGACCTGGGCGAACTGGTATGACGCGGCTCTGCTCGCTATGGAAGACATCGACGTTGCGGGACCCTCCGCAGAGGTTCGACAACGAATAGACAGCGCCAGAATGAAACTCGGCACTACGCTGTCTGTTAGCTCATCGTTGCTGACAAATTAACTGCCAATCGGGTGCCAGGTCGTTTTGACTTCCTGCGTGTCGCGAATCAGGTATGCGTCTTGCGCAGCAGCATCCGTCCACTTGGTTTTGGTCCGCCGAATGACGTGCTTGATATTGTCTGCCGCAGCTTCTTGAATCGCCACGGCGACATTCTTGCCACCATCGCAGTAGACCACAGCATTCACATCCATATGCGATGCAAACTGACCGCTCAATTCCTCGCGGAATCCGGTAAGGATATTGACCACGCCTGCCGGCACGTCGGAAGCGTGCAGGACTTCGGCAAAACTGACCGCACTCAGCGGCATGCTCTCGGACGCGAGGACGATACAGCTGTTGCCGCCGACTATTGCCGGAGCAACATTCGAAATCAGACCCAGCAAACCGTTTTCCTCAGGCGCCAGTATTGCGACCACGCCGGTCGGCTCGAGCACTGAAAAATTGAAATGCGAAGAGCTCACCGGGTTCACCGCACTGAACACTTGCTGATACTTGTCCGACCAGCCAGCGTAATAGATTAGCCGGTCAATGCTCGCGTCGACTTCCTTCTCCGCCGCTCTCGCAGTGGCTCCCTGCAGCACCAGCTCGTCGATAAACTGACTGCGGCGACCTTCCAGCATCTCAGCGATGCGATACAGGATTTGCCCGCGCAAGTACGCGCTTGCCTTCGCCCAACCGCCCTGCGCTTTGCGCGCAGCAACGACCGAATTGCGAAAGTCTTTGCGACTACCCTGACAAACATTGGCAATCAGTGCGCCTTTCTTGTCCTCGAGTGCGAAGTAACGACCGGACTCGGTTCTCGGAAACTTGCCGCCGATGTATATCTTGTAAGTCTTGTCGACCGGCAAGCGTGCCGTTGTTGTCGCCATCTCTATGCCTCCAGACTCAAGTACGCACCCAAACCATGCAGGCCGCCTTCTCGACCAACCCCGCTCTCCTTGTAGCCACCGAATGGCGACGTCGGATCGAATTTGTTGAACGTGTTCGCCCAGATCACGCCAGCTCGAATGCTCTGCGTCATCTTGAATATCTTGGCGCCCTTGTCCGTCCAGACACCGCCGGACAATCCGTACGGCGTGTTATTGGCTTTGGAGACCGCTTCGTCCAGCGTGCGAAATGTTTGAATCGCCAGGACCGGACCAAAAATTTCTTCCTGCACAACGCGATTCGACTGGGATACACCGGTAAAAATAGTCGGAGGACACCAATAGCCCTTCTTCGGCACCTTGCTTGAGCTTTGGTGCATCTGGCCACCCTCTTGCTGCCCGATTTTCAGATAGGACTGAATTTTTTCCAGCTGTGGCGCGGAATTGATGGCGCCAATGTCGGTGTTCTTGTCCATTGGATCACCAATGATCAGCGTCTCCATACGATCTTTGAGTTTTTGCACAACCTCGTCGGCCACCGATTCCTGCACCAACAGTCGTGAACCGGCACAACAGACGTGACCCTGATTGAAGAAGATGCCATTGACGATGCCTTCCACGGCCTGATCGATTGCGGCATCAGCAAAAATGATGTTTGCGGCCTTGCCGCCCAGCTCCAGCGTGTAGCTCTTATCGGTGCCGGCCAGTGCTTTTTGAATGAGCCGTCCAACGCCAGTCGACCCTGTGAAAGCAATTTTGTCTACGCCAGGATGGTTCACGATAGCAGCACCGGTCTCGCCTGCGCCGGTAACAATATTGACCACACCTGGCGGCAACCCTGCATCAGCGACAACTTCGGCAAGCTTCATTGCGGTTAGCGGGGTCGTTTCAGCAGGTTTCAGCACGACGGTATTGCCACATGCCAAAGCCGGCGCAATCTTCCAGGCAGCCATCAACAGCGGGAAGTTCCACGGAATGATCTGCCCCGCGACACCCAGGGGTTTTGCCTTGCGTGCCGGAAACGCGTATTCGAGCTTATCCGCCCAGCCCGCGTAGTAGAAAAAGTGTGCTGCGGCCAGTGGGATATCTATATCACGCGACTCGCGAATTGGCTTGCCACCATCAAGCGACTCTATCGCGGCGAACTCGCGTGCACGCTCCTGCATGATGCGAGCGATTCTGTAAATATATTTGCCGCGATCAGCCGGCTTGAGTTTCGCCCATCCGACTTGCGCTTTGCGCGCTGCTTTCACAGCCTTGTCGACGTCAGCATGGCTCGCTGAAGCCACGCGACTCAGCTGCTCTTCCGTCGCCGGGTTGATGGTTTTGAAATAGCGGCCTTTCTCAGGCGCAACAAAATCACCGTCGATAAACAACTCGTAACGCCGCTTGATCTTGATGTGGTCGGTGCTCTCTGGCGCCGGTGAGTACTGCCAGCCGTTGTTAAATGCCAGTTTGTTTTCGGGGGTCGCCATGCTTAGTCCTTGGAAAAATAGTCGGCCGACTGGTATACGCCAGTCGCCTGTTTCTGAAGTTGCATCAAGACATCGTTGGCCAACGAGCTGGCGCCGAAGCGAAACCATTCCGGCGTCATCCAGGCGCTGCCGAGAGTCTCGTGCAGCATCACCAGATAGTGCACTGCAAGTTTCGCCGTCGATATGCCACCTGCCGGCTTCATGCCAACCATACGTCCGGTTTCACGGTAGTAGTCTTTGATCGCCTGCAGCATCACAAGCGTTACCTGCATCGTAGCAGCGGGCTGAATCTTACCCGTCGACGTCTTTATGAAATCTGCACCTGCATGCATCGCGAGCACACTGGCCCGACGCACTCGATCCAGCGTGCCGAGCTCGCCAGTTTCAAGAATGACCTTGAGATGAACATCACCACAAGCCTCCTTAACTGCGACGATCTCATCAAATACAAAGCGATATTCGCCCTGCAAGAAGGCACCGCGCGAAATAACCATGTCGATCTCGGTCGCGCCGGCCGCTACTGCCATACGCGTATCTTCGAGCTTTACTTCCCGGGTGGACATGCCACTCGGAAACGCCGTCGCTACCGACGCGATATTGATGTCATGGCCGGCCAACGCCTCGCTGGCAACGCTAACCATGGTCGGATACACACAGACTGCGGCGACATGCGGCAATCCTGGCATCGTATCGTGCAGGTGAATGGCCTTTTGGCAGAGCTGCTGCACTTTGCCCGACGTATCCTGACCTTCGAGCGTCGTTAAATCGATCATGCTCAGGATCAGCTTCAACGCCTCAATCTTGGACTCTTTCTTGATACTACGAGTCTGAAAACGCGCAACTCGCTCGTTGACGCCGACTTCATCAACGTGCGGGACGCGACTCAGATTCGGCAATTTCGGTGCTGGTGAGATGGCAGTGACGCTCATTTACAGTCAATCCTTTTCAAGTCAGTCCCTGGCAATCGCTGTTTCCAGTGCGACCAGAATCATTTCGTCAAAGGTTGTTTGACGCTCATCGGTCGACAAGGCGGCACCGCTCAATATGTCATCGCTCACCGTACAAATTGCGAGAGCTTCAACGTCGTGCTCAGCGGCAAGAGCGAAAATTCCAGCCGCTTCCATCTCGACGCCAAAGATATTGTATTTGGCCATGGTCGCGAACATGTCCGGGTCCGGTGTGTAGAAAAGATCAGCCGAGAAAATATTGCCAACGTGGTGGCGGACTTTATGCTCAACGGCAACGTTAACGGCCTTGCGAACGAGATCAAAACTCGCCAGCGCAGCAAGATCGTAACCGCCAAAGCGCATTCGATTGACGTTTGAATCGGTTGACGCGCCCATCGCAATAATCACGTCACGCAACTTCACATCCGGGTGAGAAGTGCCGCAGCTACCGACCCTGATGATTCGCTTTACACCGTAGGCATCAATGAGCTCACTGCAGTAAATTGATACTGACGGAATACCCATGCCGTGCGCCATTATCGAAATCGGCTGTTCCTTGTACTCACCGCTAAAGCCCCACATGTTGCGCACGTCGGTTACCCGCCGAACATTGTCCAGATAGGTATCAGCAATGTATTTCGCCCGCAACGGATCTCCGGGCATCAGCACGGTCTCGGCGAAATCGCCGGGCGCAGCATTCATATGTTTGGTTGCCATAGGTTCTCGCTTGTTCGTTGGGCCTGGTGGCCTCTCGTTGTTTCGAGGCCTGACCGGGGCCACCTGTTATTCTCATGCCGAGCGGCAGGCGCCAATTCATTTAACGGGTCAGCGGGCGCAGCAGGAACCATACCGCGTCGGCGTCGGCATTGGGAGTCCTAATGCGCTGCAATTCGGTTTTTGTCGTTGCCGCAGGCCGCTTCTGCCACTACCATCAGACGTAATCGCACCTTCGTTGATGATAAGCCGAAATATGCATAGACCCCTTCTTTTGCTGCTGCTCATCTCAGGCTATGGCTGTTCTGCTGAGGAAGTATCACAGTCAGGCCCGTCTGTTGTGGTTACCGGTGCGCTGGAAAACTCGTCCATTGATGAGGCGAGCGGCCTCGCTCACTCTAATCAACAGGACGGCTTGTTCTGGGTCATTAATGATGGTGGCAAACCGCGCATCCACGCGATCGATGCCAGCGGTGCTACTCGCGGCAAAATAAAACTACCCGATGCGCGCAATGTGGACTGGGAAGATCTGGCGTCTTTTCAGCTGAACGGAAAACCGTATCTGCTCGTTGCTGACACGGGCGACAATCAAAGCCGACGCGATACCGTGACCTTGTACATCGTGGAAGAACCTGATCTTGAGATAGACGATACGCCAACCCTGTCGCTGGCGTGGCGGATCGACTTTGGCTATCCGGAGGGCCCAAGGGACGTCGAGTCTGTCGCCGTCGATGTAGAAAACGCGCGTGTTCTGCTGCTTAGCAAGCGCGATATACCGGCTGTGCTCTACGCATTACCACTGGTCCCTGAAACCATTGAGACGCTGACCGCAGAGCGGCTGGGCCCGCTGGACAGCATTCCGCAACCCAGCGATTACGAAGCCCGCGTCGCTGCCAAAACCAACAACTGGTATTGGCAGCCAACCGCAATGGATATTTCGGCCGACGGCCTTGCCGCTGCAATCCTGACTTATGCTGCGGTTCACTACTTCGAACGTAGCGAAGGCGAGGACTGGCTCTCTGCCCTGAATACTCCGCACACCTCAGTGATAACAAGCAATTTCCCCAACGCTGAGGCCGTCGCATTCGGCAAAGACAAGCATTCGATTTACGTCACCGTCGAAAAAGAAAATGCTCCAATTCTGCATATAAATCTATCACCCTAGATCTGTTCTCTAAACGTCATTCGTATAACTGTATCCAAACCCAACCGAAAAGCGCTAACCATTATGAAGACTCTCTCCCACCTTTCTGCCATCGCCGCACTGTTTGTCGTAGCTGCCTGCTCCGACGCCAATCAGCCCGAGCCTACCGAGAGTGGGTCAGGCAACGGCATCCCGGTGGAGCACGCGGTAACGATTATGACGTTCAATGTTGAGAATTTATTCGATACCCGGGACGATCCTGGCAAGGACGACAAGGCATACCTGCCCATTGCTGCGAAGCAGTCTGCGCAGCACATCGCGGAATGCGAAGAAATTCCGGTTGCCCGCTGGCGTGACGATTGTCTGAATCTCGACTGGAACGAAGCGGCGCTGCAGATCAAGCTTGCTTTGCTGGCAGACACTATTCGCCAGATAAACGACGGCAGTGGCGCTGATATCATTGTTTTTCAGGAAGTTGAAAACAAAGCGGTGCTCGAACGACTCAGGACAGAACATCTGAGCGACGCTGGTTACCAGCCCACCATCCTGATTGAGGGCGATGACCTGCGTGGCATCGACGTCGCCTTCTATTCGAAGCTGCCGCTAGCAAAACCCGCCGAGCTTCGACGCATCGCTTTTGACGATTTCCCCGATCGTGCTGGCGATACGCGACATATCCTGGAAGCAACCTTCGAACTACCCGACGGAGAGCTGCTGACCGGCTTTGCGGTGCATTTTCCAGCGCCGTATCAGCCGACAGAAATGCGCAATCAAGCCTACGAGCATCTCAACGCGCTACGCGACGCACTGCCGGATGACCAGCACGCCTTCGCTGCAGGGGACTTCAACACCACCAGCAGCGAAGATCGCAAGCAGCAGATGCTCGACAGATTCGTGCGCCCAGGTTGGGTAGCAGGCCATGACCTGTGTGCCGGATGCAGAGGTTCGTACTATTACGCCAGAGACGACGACTGGTCGTTTCTGGATATGATTCTGTTTTCCCCAGCCCGTGGTGAAAAAACAACATGGGATATTCGCGCTGATTCCGTGCAAATCGCCAACCAGTTTGCACCGCAGGTCACTATTGACGGCACACCAGCTAAATTTGATCTCGCTGCAAAAAGCGGCGTCTCAGACCACTGGCCACTGGTGCTGACGATTGAATCAACGCAAAAACAATAGCTTGTGACGATTTCGTTAGATTATCTTGAGCCGCTGCGGCCGGTTTAACGAGCAAGTCTCACGCTTCCCGTCAGAATCGCCCGCAAACCCTTATTGCGTAAGCATTTTCGCTGCGCTAAATTACCCGACCTGAGGACAGGCCTTGGCTCTGCTTGCTCTCCTATCTAACCGAGCCAGTAAATTCGAACGGGCGAAACAGGATTGTCACAACCGTGACCTATGCTTTCGCTTCTTTTATTACATGTGGGGATCCACCATGAACAAGAAATATCGAATATCTCGATCAAGCCTTGCATCGGTATTCCAGGCAGGATTGATGGCCATTTCGGTCGCAATGCTCCTGATAGTACCTGTTGCAGTAAACGCACAAAGCACCACTTCCACCATTCGCGGTGTGGTCAATGATGAGTCCGGAAACGCCATCAGTGGCGCAACGGTCGTCGTCGAAGATCTGCGCAATGGCGTTGAAAGAGACTACGCAACCAATAGCAGCGGCGTTTTCCTGGCAACAAGATTGCCTGCGGGCGGCCCGTACAAGGTCACCGTTAACGGCACCAAGTCGGTCGATATACCGAGCATTAACCTGGCAGATACTTACTCCGTCACGTTCAACATGACGTCCGGCGCAGCCATGGAAGAAATCATGGTAATTGGCCAGACCGCCAAGATTGCAGACGTTGCAGCGGGTCCGGCATCGGTCTTCTCAAGTTTTGATATCGATACCGCAGTCGCATTCAACCGCGATATCGTCGATGTTTACGGCCTTGATCCCCGCGTCAATATCGATAACGAGGACGACGGTTTCGCGATCAACTGCATGGGTATGCACCCACGCTTCAACAGCGTCACACTCGACGGTGTTAGCCAGAATGATCGCTTCGGTCTGAATGACAACGGATACGCAACCGCTACTGGCATGCCTTTCCCTTACGACGCTATCGAGCAAATTGCTGTAGAGCTGGCGCCATTTGATGTTACCTACGGTGGCTTCTCGGCGTGTAACGTCAATGCGGTTACCCGCACGGGTGGCAACGAATGGACGGGATCGGTTTTCTACGAGATGACTAACGACGGACTGAAGGGCACCGTGATCAAAGAGGAAGTCATCAAGTCGCCGTCTTACGACTCGAAGACCTATGGTCTCTCTGCTGGTGGACCGATCATCAAAGACAGACTGTTTGTTTTCGGTGCCTATGAATTTGCTGATTCACCGCGCTTTATTTCACAGGGCTACAACGGTTCTGGAAACGGTGATGAACGTGGCTGGCTTGATCAGGGCACCTTCGACCTGGTTGATCAAACCGCGAAGAACAGCTACAACTACGATCCAGGTGGTCAGCCTGTGGACGGTTCTCAGGAAAACGAAAAATACATGATTCGTCTTGACTGGAACATCAACGACGATCACAACGCTTCGTTTATCTACAACTATTTCGATGGTTTCCAGGATCGAGATTCTGACAGCGACCCGGACGAGTTTGAGTTTGCCAATCACTTCTATGTGAAGGGCTCCGAGTCAACAACATACACCGTCAAGCTCGC
>CAZGVL010000038.1:0-27470 GCA_964528965.1 uncultured Woeseiaceae bacterium | reverse complement strand
CTATCAAACTCTCAATCCGGTCGGGCCATTGTGGTTATCGCGCGCATGGCGCGCTCCTACAGTTGTAGTTGGTCAGCGTAGGCGAATAAGCCTGCCGACCCACCGGTGTGCAGGAAGACAATATTCTCGGCTCCGTCGAGGTTATTTTTTCTGATCAGGTCAATCATTCCAGCCAGTGCTTTGCCACTGTAAACCGGATCAAACAGCAGACCTTCGAGCCTGGCCAGCATTAGCACGGCTTCGTTCATTGAATCAGTATGTTCTCCGTAGCCTGCGCCGATGTAGTCGCAGTTCGCGACAACATCTTCACGCTGCACGGCATCAGGCTTACCAATAAGCTCTGCGGTTTCACACGCGAGTTTGAACACGCGCTGCTCTTGCACGTCCTGCGGTACATTGACGCCGATGCCGAGCAACGGAATTTCGCTTTGCAGTGCCTTTAACCCAACGACAAGTCCACCTTGAGTGCCGGCGCTACCGGTCGCGGTTACTATACGATCGATTGACAAACTCTGTGCTTCGAACTGATGCAACATTTCGATCGCACAGCCAACATAGCCAAGTGCACCAACTGCATTCGAGGCGCCGCCCGGTATGAGGTATGGCACATTGCCTGCAGCCCTTACCTCATCCGCGACAACCCGCATCGCCGCATCGAAATCGGTACCGCCTGGGTACTCACGCAGATGCGCGCCGAATATTCGATCCAGAAAGATGTTTCCAGAATTCGCATACAGTTCACTGGGATCAGTGATGCGATGCTCGAGTAAGACTTCACACGCCAGTCCCAGTTTGCAGGCAGCGGCGGCAGTCTGACGAACGTGGTTGGATTGCACAGCACCGACCGTGACGATTGTGTCCGCGCCCTGCTTTAGAGCATCCGCCATTGAGTACTCAAGCTTTCGAGTTTTATTGCCACCCGTCGCAAGCCCGGTGCAGTCGTCCCGTTTCACGTAAATATTTGGACCACCGAGGTGCTTGCTCAGTCTCGGCAGGTGCTCCAAAGGAGTCGGCAGGTGCGCGAGAGAGACTTTGGGAAAATCGTCTAACAACATATTCGGTATCCGGTGTTTAGTCTGGTAGCGGGATGTCGCCGTTGGCAATCGCGACAGTGGCTCGCGCGAGTACATCAGTCGACAGGATCAGTGGCGCACTTATCATTTCTAAATCGAGCACTAATGGCAACTCGGTGCACGCGGCTACGATTACCTGCGCGCCGCGCTGAATTAGTTTGCCTGCCAACTCTTGCATGTCACTCGTGATCTGCGCGGAACGCTGACCTGCCTTGATCGCATTGATGAGCAGCATCAGTTTAGCGAGTTCGTCTTCAGTTTGCAGAACCGGGGACAGAGAATTCTCGGCAAGCGCTTGCTGGTAGGTACCCGAACAGATACAGCCTGCACTCGCCAGGATACCGATTTGCCGCGCATCGGGTTGCTCGCGACCTATCGTCGCAACGGTTTCATCGACAATGGATAGCAGCGGGATTTTTGTTCCCGCGCGAATCTCTTGTTGAAACATATGCGCGAAGTTACATGGCATTACCAGAAAGTCGGCGCCGCCCTCCTCAAGCCTTGCGACCATTGCAGCGATTGCCGGAAGCGGATCTTCTCCACCATCGAAAAGTGCTGCGTGTCGGCTCGGGATTTTCGGATTGTGCTCGACCAGCATTCGAATATGATCCTGATCAACTTCTGCTGACGTAAACGCAATCACTTTCGCCATGAAGTCGACCGTGGCGTCGGGACCCATACCGCCTATAACGCCCGCAAGCCTGTTTGCTTTCATCTGTAACCTTAATGCCGGGTTAGTGCGTGTGTTTAAACTATTCTGGCATCACTATACCAATCCACGGCAACTGCCACGAAACGACATACACATATTCCAAACTCATGCGAACGTCTGTAACGTCGATAAGTCGAATAAAAGTAACAACATAGCGTTAAGACAATGTGTGTGTAATAGACAATGCACACAAGTACGCCTATGCTGCTAAATACGACGTATATAACCATTTCGAATTATCAACTTTCGGGGGAAAGTCATGAAGACGCCTGTAGTTCTTAAATTATCCCAAGCAAATTACTATCATCACAAACGAATGGCTGTTGCTGCATTTGCGGCAATCGCGACGCTTAGCATGCCGAGCTTGCTGAATGCGCAAGATGCCGACGATGAAGCCATTGAAGAAATCGTAACCCTGGGCTCTCGTGCTCCGGGCCGCGTTTCCGCCGACCTGCCTGTCGCTGTCGACACATTTACCGAAGAAGACATGGAAGCAACCGGCGAAACAGAAGTTGGTCGAATGCTGCAGAAACTTGCACCTTCATTCAATTTCTCCAGCTCATCTATTTCAGATGGCACGGATGCATTGCGACCGGCAACATTACGTGGCCTTGGTCCTGACCAGACACTGGTGCTGGTCAACGGCAAGCGTCGCCATCAGGCTTCTTTGATCCACATCAACAACTCGGTTGGACGTGGCACAGCTGGTACGGATATGAATGCCATCCCGGCGGCCGCCATCAAGCGCGTTGAAGTTCTGCGTGACGGCGCGGCGGCCCAGTATGGTTCCGACGCCATTGCCGGTGTCATCAACATCATCTTGAAAGATAACGCTGAAGGCGGATTGGCTGCGGTATCCGTCGGCCAGTACTCAGAAGGTGACGGCACGAACACCAACGTCGATCTGGTTAAAGGCTTTAGTCTCGGTGATGACGGCTACCTGACATTGACGGGTAATTATCGTGATCGCGAAAGCACAACGAGAGCAAACCCTCAGGGCGTTTGCTTGTACGGTGGTTGTGTGGACACTGACGGCAACGGCTACCTTGAGCCAGCTCCTGGCAATGAGGACCGCGAAGTTAATGGCCCCAGCCGCGATCCGTTCCGCATCGGTGATTCTGAGTCGCAGCAGTTCGCTGTTGTAGCTAATGCAGGATTAGGACTTGGTGACGGTGAGCTTTACGGATTCATCACTTACTCTGGTCGTGACGGCAATTCTGGTGCATTCAATCGTAACCCGGGCGGATCAAACGCCGCGCTCGACGACGGCGAGAATGTCATCATTGATGGCTTCCTGCCCAACATCAACAGTGAGATCGATGACTTGTCGTATAACATTGGTTACCGCATCGATTTTGACGACGATTCGACCTTTGACCTCTCGTATACCAACGGCAGAAATACTATTGATTACCTCACCAGCAACACCGTCAACTATTCGTTCGTCAACGAGCTTAATTTCGGTGTAGGACTGTCAGACGCTGAGATTCGAGATATTATTCCTCGCCAGGCTTTCGCTTACGGCATTGAGCTTGGCCTGGAAACAATCAATATTGACTACACAACAGCGTTGTCGAGCAATCTTTTCCTGGCGTTGGGCGGCGAGATTCGTAAAGACGAATACGTGATCACGGCGGGCGAGGAATATTCCTATACTGACTACGACACTGTAGACGGAGCGGGAATTTATCCGCAGAACGCCTCAGGCGGTACGCAGGGCTTTGGCGGCATCGGACCCTCAAGTGCCGTAGACGTATCGCGCGATGTTGTTTCATTTTATGGTGATTTAGAGTGGCAGGCATCTGATGCCTTGCTGCTCGCAGCTGCCATTCGCTATGACGATTACGAAATCTCTGGCGAAACCTGGAACTTCAAGCTGGCCGGTAATTGGGCGATTACGGATACGTTCAGACTACGAGCGGCAGCCAGTACCGGTTTCCGTGCCCCTTCGATGCAACAGATATATTTCAGCAATATCAGTACTCAGTTCATCAACGGCGTACAGATCGAAACCGGCACATTTCCAAACAACAGCACCGTCGCACAGGCAATCGGCATTCCTGACCTTCAGGAAGAAAAGTCGCAAAACCTTAGCGCAGGCATAGTCTGGGATATGACCGATCGCTGGAATCTCGTCATCGACTTTTACTCGATCGAAATCGAAGATCGCGTTGTGCTCAGCAGCAACCTCGGCACGGGCCTGTCACCCGCGCTCGATGCAGCGCTTCTTGCAACCGACTCCGGTGGTGGTCAGTTCTTCCTGAACGCGATCGATACCGACACCACTGGTGTTGATATCATTTCGACCTTCGGCGACATTTCGTTTCTCGGCGGCGACATGATGATCACATTTGCAGCGAACTTTACAGATACTGAGATCACCGACGTCTTCTCCAACACACCGACACTGGCTTCAATCCCACCGGATGTAATCTTTGGTGGATTCCAGCCTTCTGTTATTGAGACATGGCAGCCGGAAAGTCGAGTGATCCTGGGCTTTGTTCACAATATCGGTAGCTTTACCACCAATCTGGCATTCAACTACTACGGCGAGTACACAACAGTTGATAGCGGTGAGCAAACCTACGGAGCTGAAACTCTGACTGATCTTCGTGTCAACTATCAGTTCAACAATGGTGTGAATATCTATCTGGCCGGTAACAACATATTCGACGTAACGCCTGACGAAGTTACCAACTCAGGCTCACGCGGCGGACTGTTCGAATCTGCTCCGGGACTGGCAGATCTGGGAAGCCCGACAGTGTTCAAGTACTCACGTCGATCAGCCCCGTTCGGTTTCAACGGTGCCTATTGGTCGCTTGGAGCACAGATTAACTTCTAGTTGATCGAAACTGTCTGGCACAGCGCCAGTCAGCCCAGCAGGAGGCCGACAATTGCGCCTCGGACCAGAAAAAACACCCGCACATCGTGCGGGTGTTTTTTTTTGCGTGGCTGGCGGCGCCAGAACTGATGACAGCGTTGTCATCGACTCTGGCCTTGTTTATAATGTTTTGGGGATTTTTTAAACATAATAAGAACTGAAAACTAATATGGCCAAACCAGCGACGATAGACGATGTTGCGAAGCTCGCCGGCGTTTCGATTAAGACAGTCTCTCGCGTTACCAATCGCGAGCCGAACGTTCGTGAAGATACTCGCATAAAAGTAACCCAGGCAATTGAGGCTCTCAGCTATAGCCCCAATCTGGCGGCGCGTAATCTGGCGAGTCGCCAGTCGTATCTGATCGGCCTCTTGTACGATGACCCCAGTTTTTACGAGATACCCAGCGCCAGCTACATCATCAACATACAAGCCGGTGTGCTTCGAGCCTGCAAGGAACAAAACTACGATCTCGTGGTGCATCCCTGTGTTTACACAAGCAAGGGCATTGCTAAAGAAATCTCCGCACTGATTGATCACTCAAGGCTCGACGGCCTGGTGCTCGCACCACCACTGTCCGACATGAGCAATCTATTCCGCGCAATCGACAAAGCTGGAAAGCCATTTGCCAGAATCGCACCAGGCGAAAAAACCAATCGACACTCGGCAGTACGAACCGACGATCGTGAAATTTGTGCCGAAATGACCCGCTACCTTGCCTCCCTCGGGCACCAGAGAATTGCGTTCATAACGGGTCACCCGGATCACAAGGCGGTCGCCAAACGGTACCTGGGTTTTCAAGATGGCCTCGAACAGAGTGGACTGAAACTCTACAAGAACCTCGTGAAAGAGGGTGACAACTCCAGCAAGTCGGGCGAGGAATGCGGGGAGAAATTGCTGCAGTCTGCATCTCCACCGACAGCAATTTTCGCTTGCAACGATGATATGGCGGCCGGTGTCATACGGGTCGCACAGCGCCTTGGCATCCGTGTACCGGACGACGTATCCGTTGCAGGATTTGACGACATACCGCTGGCGCAACAGATATTCCCCTCGCTGACCACGGTAATTCAGCCACTGACCGCTATGGCGCATCGAGCGACTGAAATGTTGATCGGCAGTCTGCGTTCCAAGTCGACCAATGGCACATCGGAAGTCATTAAGTCGAAACTGGTGTTGCGAGAGTCGACCGGCCCAGCGCCGACGACCTAGGGCTCTTGTCCAGAGCACTCGGTCTGGTGTACTCGTAACGCTTTCAAGTCTGCTCGCCGGCCATAAGCACCGCCTTACCCTTCAAAGAAGTCGGCCTCGCTGCTATTTTGCAGACTTGCAGTATTGCTCAACATAGGCCTGGTGGTCGGGCAACTTGGAAACCGTGCTGTCGACGTTGGATTTGATCTGCCGCAGGAACTTGTCGAGTTCCTCATCGCCCATAACATCGACGACCCGATGATATTGCTCGGGCTCGATTCCCTGTCCCAGCATGACCTGGATCCATGAGTTCTCTGCGAATAGCTCGTTGGGTGTTCTGAACACTCTGCCCGTCTTGCGGAAAAGTTCGATGCGATGCGCCAGTGTTTCCGGAATTTCCATATTGCGACAGTAGCGCCAGAATGGCGTATCTTTCCTGTTCGTGACGCAATAGTGCAGGATTATGAAGTCACGGATAGTCTCGATCTCGAATTGCGTTTGTTGGTTGAATTCGTCGATATCGGTCTGTTCGATACTGTTGTGTGGAAACATCCGCATGAGACGAATCGCACTTCGTTGGATGAGGTGAATACTGGTGGATTCGAGCGGCTCAAGGAAGCCGCTTGATAAGCCGATCGCGACGCAGTTCTTGCTCCACTGTTTCAAACGCCGACCAGGCCTGAATTTGATCACGCGCGGCTCTGTAAGAAGTTTGCCTTCGATGTTGGCCAGTAAGGCCTCACGCGCGTCGTCATCGCTGATATAGCGACTGCAGTAGACAATACCGTTGCCAACGCGATGCTGCAGCGGAATGCGCCATTGCCAGCCAGCTTCACGCGCTATCGAGCGCGTATACGGTATCGCCGGACCCACCGATTCGGTCTGCACGGCGATCGCACTGTCGCACGGCAACCAATGTGACCAGTCTTCGTAACCGGCATGCAGCGTTTGTTCGATGAGCAGCCCACGGAAGCCGGTGCAATCAATGAACAGATCGCCTTCGATCTCCTTGCCAGAGTCCAGTGTTAGCGATGTAATGAACCCCGACTCCGAATCAGTATTGACCTTGACGATCTTCCCTTCGACTCGTTTCGTGCCATCTTCCTCGCTAAGTTTCCGCAAGAACTTGGCATACAGCGTGGCGTCAATGTGAAATGCATAGTTCAGCCCATTTTTCGGCAGGTGGGCAAACTTGTTTTCTTGCGCAGCTCGCAGTTCCAGACAATAGTCACCGAAGTCCCCGGCGATTCCTTTCTGCTTACCGGACATCCAGATATGCTGGAATCCGGCGCTCCAGTGGTCAATACCGGTGTTGCCAAATGAATGGATATAATCCTCGTTAACATCGCGCCAGTTCTCGAACGAGATGCCGAGCTTGAAGGTCGCCTGAACAGCCGCCATGAACTCCGGCTCACTGATCTGGCACAGCTGGTTGTACTTCACCAGCGGCGGAATCGTTGCTTCACCGACGCCGACTGTGCCGATCTCGTCCGATTCGATAAGGCTGATATCAAGCACTTTGCCCATGGTCTTCGACAATAATGCCGCGACCATCCAACCGGCGGTGCCGCCCCCGGCGATAACGACTCTCTTGATGCCTTCACTATTCATATCGGTCCTATGTTTGGTCTGCGCGTTAGTATCAGCGATTCAGTTTATTCAATAGATCCGCTCGTAGCATTCTCGCGGTCTGCTCGTCCATCGGGCCCAGGATCCCCCGGACCTGTTTCGGAATGTGTTCGTGGGTGCTGTCATCAGCGTCAAATACGTAGTGCTGGAAGATGTCCTGCCACACCTTGCGCTGCTCCATCGGCAGGTCGCGAATGGTCCACAGAGCGTGATTCAAGGCATAGACCGGTGTACTCATGTAAGCGGGCGACTGCCGCCACCAGTAGTTCACCAGCACATTAAAGCTGTCCAGGCCCTCAATGTGATGCCACCACATGCTCGGAATGAATAATGCGTCACCCGCTTCCATCTCGGCCACCTGCGCGCTTTTCAATGCCTCACGAAATCTAGGAAATTTCTCGAAATCCGGGTTATGAAAGTCCACCAGGCTGATTTCCCGTCCAGCCGGCGTGACGTCCAGCGGCCCTATGTACAGATTCTTCAGTTCGGCGGGCGGAAACAAGGTAAAGCGCCGACGGCCAACAGCACAGCAGGCCAGATTGTCGGGCAGATCCCAGTGCGCGGAGATGCGCGATCGATTGCCCAACCAGATGCTAGCCAGCGGCCGCCTGTCGCCAAAAGAGGCGTCGTTCTCGGTCCGAAAACCCGGCAGACACGTATCGACTGACGTGGACCCGACGTAATACGACGGCGGTTCGTCGACGTGTTCGTACCTGAGTATCTCGGCGAGTACCTGATCGAGACGCACCATACCGTGATCGTAGTTAAAACCCGACAGGTCATCTTTGTAGAAGAGCCGTCCCCCGATTTCTGGCGGACCACAACCCACTCCAACCGGCGTATCGGAGTAAAACCTGAGCATATATTGCGCGGCTGCAGCGATTGACTCCCTGCCCGCTGTTACGAATGGCCAGTCGGCGACCAGCCCTTTGAGCAACAAAGGCTCGGTCGAGGTCAGAATCTCGGGCGGAATCGCGTCGGCCCGAATATCCTGCACTTCTTTGACTGTTTGCTCAATATCAAGCATGCATACACACGGTCACTGCCCAAGCAACGCGTTCTTTTTATCGACGAGCATCCGGATATTCGAAAGCGACGCAAGCGCCATGTAGATAGGTAGCAAGAATCCCTTCTCATTGAGGCCCGTGAGGGCTTCGCCATCAAGCTCTGTCAGTTTTTCTTCGTTAATCGTATAAAAACCCATCAAACGATTCTTCGAACCGTCTTTCAGCTCAATGTCCAGTGCGAGTGACTCCAGCAGGTCAAGTTCCAGCAACTCCTTCATGAACAACAAGTGCACTGCGTAACCCTCGTTGATCGTATTCAGGACAGTGTTAACCTGCTCGAGGTAAGCGCTGATACCGCCATGCGCCAGGAACACAGCCTCGCCCTCGGTCTTGTTGACCCGGGGGCTATCAATATCCACGTGTATGACCGGCTCTTTCTCAGCACCGCCAGACTGCTGGAAACCGATCAGGAAGGGCTCTCGCCTTACGGTCAGTGGAATATAGCTCGCGTCCCAGCCTGCATCGTTCAGAAAGAGGTTTTCCTTGTCGTCGAAACCGAATACAGCGACCGCTGTAAAGTCTCCAGTTTCGGCGCTTTTCCTGAAAAAGACAGGATAGTGAGCTTGTATGCTGCGGAACTCCCAGAAAAACGTGATCGCGCCTTGTACGTTATCCCCGTACTTTGCCGATCTTTCCGTAATCACTTTGAGATCTTTGTGATCAACGTTATTCAATAAGACGTGATTTGTCATACTCAGCCTTCACGGGTCGTTGTAATTGAAGTCATTGCGCTTGTTCGACTACTTGCATTGCTCCTATAGTACTCGCGCCACACACGTTTAACATGAAAAAGCCGCTGAAATCAGCGGCTTTTTCTCATAACAAAAGTTATGAACGATTGGCTAAACTTCGAATGCGCCTAGCGGAAGTTGTAGCGAGCACCAATCGTGTAGCGGGGGCCTGTCGTCGTAACATAGGCGGCCGCGTTTTGGGTGCGGGCAAAGCTACGAGTGTACTCGTCGGTGATGTTGATACCTTCAACAAATACGGTCAGAGCCTCATTGAAATTGAAACTCACAATCCCATCGAGCTGACCATAGGCTTCAACATAGATCGGATTTGGCTGGCCGGCTCCATCCAACCTCGCGTCGAGGTACTCGTCTCTCCAGTTATAGGCGAATCGTGTTGACCATTTTTCGGTCTCGTAGAACACGATCAGGTTTGCCGAATCACTGATTCCCTCAAGGACGAACTGGTTCGCTGCATTCTGGTTGTCATACTCGTTGTCAGTGTTGACGATCGTATAATTCGCACTAGCACCGAAGCCGGAGTCGCCGAAAAAATGCTGCACCGCCATTTCCCAGCCATCGACACCCTCTTCGCCCGCATTAACTGGCACAAAGATCTGGAATGGAGAAGACGGATCCTCTCCCGCAATGCCCTCGATCGTACCCGTAAAGTTACCGCTCAGATCGGTTCCGGTAATCATAACTTCGGGGGTGTCACCATAATTTTCAAAGATGTATTGTCGAATAGCAATCGGATCACCCGCGCCGCCGGTCGCAGCATTTGCCTCGGCGTATCTGACGCCCTGGCCAGGGTGTGGCAAGTCGAACGGCGTACCGGTTATCGTCGCAATAGTGATGTAGTTCGAGATGTCCTTGGTAAAGTACGCCAGGGAGGCATAGCTTCCGGAACCGTAGTAATACTCGAAGGACAGATCAATATTTGTCGATTCCAGCGGTAGTAATCCCGGGTCACCCTGGTTGCCGTTGCCGCCATTAATCCTGATCGAATCGTCGATCGTCTGGCCGCCCTGGATGTCTCCCCAGCCCGGACGCCCAATCGTCTCGCTGTAGCTGAGCCGCAGAATCAAGTCCTCAACAACTTCCACATTGAAGTCGATGCTAGGCAGTACGTAGTCATAGTCGCCCTCAAGCGACGTAAAATCGCTGCCTACCTTCTCCACGGTGAATTCATTTGCTGACCCCCATAAAATTCGGGTGGCAACCGGCACCAAAGCTGAGGAGGTTACATCAGTTTGCTCGTAGCGCACTCCGACGGCGACGTTGGCTGGCATGCTGCCCATGTCAAAAGCCGCATTGAACTGGAGGTAAGCCGCTGTGGTCTCTTCTGTCGTGCGCCGATCGACCTGGAAATCATCCGTTGGTCCCCAGCGATCGCCTCCAATAGCCTCTTCCGCCGCCGCTACCGCTTCCGGGAAGTCCACCCTGATGAATTCTTCAACCAGGTTTGGATTGTTGGCGCCTGAAATATTGCTGAAGTAGCCAGCCACATTGTCCAGCGAAAAGAGGGAGTCGTCGAAATCGTCTGGTGAACCGACGCCGCCCCAGCTATCGGCCTGCACGTTCGCATACGCCGACTGATTATCCACCTCGGTTGTCATCACGCCAAAGTCGAGGCTGTACGCGTCGTTATCGAAGAAGTAGCTGCCGCTCAAACGCAGCTCTTGAACCTCGTTAGTCGAGACGGCGTTGCGGAAAGAAGATCCGGTTGTGTAAGTTTGCGCGACATCCGCGCCGGTCGTACCCGGAGCATATTCGACTTGATAAACCGGGAAGTCCTGACTCCAGTCGCTGGTCGTCGTCCCTCTGTAGAAACCGAAGAATCCAACAGCATTGTTTGTTCCGTAAGGACTTGCTGTGCCGGAATCAGACTCCGAATTATGAAAGTCCAGCGCAAAGCTGAGTTGGTCGGTGGGGTCCCACTCAAGGTTGAAGCCAACTGAGTTCAGCTCGTGGACGACGCCAAACTGAGCGGCGTTGCCGCCGAAGTCACCATTGGGATCCGCGTTAACAGGATCATTCGGGTCGCGGACCTCCGAGTAAGAAATCGGCCCGGCCACCGCGTCATCTGTCCAGCTGGAGATAGTCGTGGGTTGAGTAAGGCCATTCCATGCCGAAAGCTCCGCGCCTTGTTGCAGTATCTCGTTCTCTGCGTAGGTGTAATCGAGTGTCGCGGTAATAGTGTCGGTTGGCGCGAACTGCAGTACAAGCTGGCCGTTGGTTCTTGTGCGTTGTACATCGTTGAAAGTGTAGGAAATATTCTGCGGTACCTGGTAGATGCCCTCAGGCCTGTTGGTCGTAACAGTGCCATTAACACCTTCCGCTGGCAGCGCACCCCAGCCATCCGGGTTGTCACCGAAATTCGTGCGCCAGCCGCTGGATGCGCTAGCCTGATTGTAACCAAGGTTACGTTCCTGGTAGCTCCCGGAAATGCCGACGCCGAACTTGCCGTCAGCATAGGTATTGCTGAAGATACCCGAAATTTCGGGTGTGGCGCTGTCACCATTTTCGACCGAGGAGTCCAGCACGGCTTTGGCGCCGAAGCTCGCAACCATATCGGCGTTATCAAAAGGCTTGGCCGTCTGGATATTGATCGTCGCGCCCATACCGCCGGTCGCGAGACGCGCTTGACTGGTCTTGTAGACCTGTATGGCAGAAACGGCTTCTGTCGCCAGGTTCGCAAAGTCGAAAGACCGGGAATCGGACGAAGCTGTCGCCTCGATGGTAGTACCTGGCATCTGGCGGCCGTTAAGCGTGACCAGATTGAAGTCCGGGCCCACACCACGAACCGTTACGCGCGACCCTTCACCATTATTTTCACGGTTGACTGAGACACCGGTAATACGCTGCATCGATTCGGCGAGGTTCTGGTCAGGGAATTTGCCAATATCTTCCGCGATAATGCCGTCCGACACGCCCTGCGCGTCACGCTTCTGGACCATTGAAGACTGCAAACTGCCGCGAATGCCCATCACAACGACTTCTTCAATAACATCATTGTCTGCGCTCTGCGCATTGGCCGGCGACATCGTTGCCGCGCCCAGAGCCATCGCAATACCTGCGGCTAATGGTTTCTTATTGAAGTTAAAGGTAGTTTTCTTTTTCATGATTCAAGCGCCCCCGCGAGCCTATATCTAGATATTTTGCCAAATATTACTGGCGTTACGACTTCAAAAGCCGTTTCCACTGAAACTGATAATGCTGTCAAGTACGTATTTGTACTATAGGGATGACAGCGCTGTCAAGATCAATTATAGTTTCGGCCAAGAATGATTCGATCACAAGAATCAGACACGAAGTAGCTGGGGGGTTCCATTGCAAACTGTATATACAGGTGCTGCACAATTCCGTCGCGCCGGGGAGGCACGAGCCTTCAATTGTGCGCCAGTCAAACCGTCGAAAGGCACATTCTCCAGTCGGCGAGCAACGGTTGTTTGCTCTCTCAGGCGATCGATGCATTCTGTACTTGTACTTATGCTCCTGATGATCGCCTGGTCGCCGGCCAACGCAGATGCGGCACACGAAGACAATCGTAGCGAGTACCGCGCGCCCGAATCAGCCGCGCCGCTCACAATTGACGGTGTTGCCGATGAACCAGTCTGGGCACAGGCAGAATGGCGCCCGATCAATCAGCGCTGGTTGGGACCGGAATATTCCGCAGAGGACTTCCAGGGTCGCTACAAGATCGTCTGGACAGAGAGCAGCATCTATCTCCTCGTCGAGGTTGTTGACGACGTCCTGATCGATACGCATCGCGATCCACTCATTCAATATTGGGACGACGACTGCCTTGAAATATTTCTCGACGAAGATTATTCCGGCGGCGATCATCAGTACAACCACAACGCATTTGCTTACCACTTGTCGCTGGATAACAAGGCGATCGATATTGGCACGGACAAGCAGCCACATGACTACTCGCACCACGTAGAAAGTCGTTGGCAGCAGCAGGCCGGCAAGATAGTTTGGGAAGTTGCAATCGACATCTATGGTAACGACTACGTCGATGGCTCCAACGACAACACACCTGCCGTGCTCTCAGCCGGCAAGACAATGGGGATCATGCTCGCCTACTGCGATAACGACGGCAGCGACCTGCGGGAAAACTTTATTGGCTCAGAATCCGTTCCCAGCGGCCCCAAAGATCGCGGTTGGATCGATGCCGGCCTGTTCGGCGCGCTTGTATTGGTGGATTCACCGTGATGGACATCAGCAACGAAGTAACTGGCGAGTTCCTCGACATGGCAGGCGAACGCTATTACGCCATTCGCAACGTCGACAAGATGCCACCGTTTTTTGTCAGTGTAATCTCCGACGTTGATCATTGGCTGTTCGTTTCCTCTACTGGTGGCCTGACCGCCGGGCGTGTTTCGCCCGATACGGCACTGTTTCCTTACATCACGGTCGACAAAATTCACGACAGTGCTCCACATACCGGCAGCAAAACGATCCTGCGCGTGACACGCAATGGCACGTCACCCGTTTGGGAACCCTTCAACGGCGCACACGCGGGCCTCTACGAAATCAGTCGAAACCTTTACAAGAACGTGTTGGGCAACAAGCTGTGCTTTGAAGAAATTAATCACGACTTGCAACTGTTGTTTCGCTACACCTGGGAAACCAGCGACAGTCATGGCTTTGTGCGACAGTGCGATTTGCAGAACATTGGTGATGAGCACGTCAGGGTCGACCTACTGGATGGCCTGCAAGATATTCTTCCGGCAGGCACACCGCTCTTCGCACAGTCGAATACAAGCAATCTTGTTGATGCTTACAAGTGGTCGGAACTCGACGAAGCAACTGGCCTCGCATTTCTAACGCTTTATTCGGGTATCACAGATCGCGCCGAGCCCTGTGAGTCCCTGAAAGCGACCACCGTATTTTGCCTCGGTCTCGACCAACCCACAGTACTGATCTCGTCGGAACAACTGGACCACTTTCGCGCTGGCGGCACTATAGAGCAGGAAGCGCGCCGACGCGGTGTACGCGCCGCTTACCTGGTGAACCAGACTCTGCAACTTCGGTCCGGCGAATCACAACAATGGCAAATCGTCGCCAACCTTGAGCAAAGCCAGGCAGATGTCGTGGCGCTGCGGCACGAACTTGCTCAGCCAAGCATCCTCAGCGAAGTGATATCGAAGTCCGTCAGCAAAGGTACGGACAAGCTGGCTCGCATTATGGCCGCTGGCGACGGCTATCAGGCCACGGCTGAAGAAAATGTCAGCGTGCACCACTATGCGAATGTGCTCTTTAATATTCTGCGAGGCGGTGTCTTTGAAGATCAGTATCAGGTTTCCGCAAGCGATTTCGCGGCCACTATTCGCAGCTTCAATAACGGCGTGTATCGGCTGAATCAGGATCTCCTCGAGGGCTTGCCAGAACGGCTTTCATTTGACTCACTGCTGGCCACTGTCCGAAAAAGCGCGGACCCTCAGTTGGAGCGTCTTACCTACGAGTACCTGCCGATCACCTTCGGGCGTCGCCATGGCGACCCCAGTCGCCCATGGAACCAGTTCGCTATCAACGTCAAGGATGAGCAAGGCGACAGCCTGCTGTCCTATCAGGGTAACTGGCGAGACATATTCCAGAACTGGGAGGCGCTGGTCTTCAGCTACCCAGGCTTCATCGAAAACGTCATAGCCAAGTTCGTCAACGCATCGACGATGGATGGCTACAACCCCTATCGAATCACCAAGAAAGGCATCGACTGGGAAGTCGAAGAGCCGGATGACCCCTGGAGCTATATCGGTTATTGGGGCGATCACCAGATCATCTATTTGCTGAAACTCCTGGAGCTTTCCAGGGACTTTCACCCGGCCCGACTGCACAAGCTACTGCGTACGCAAATATTTACGTACGCGAACGTGCCGTACCGAATCAAGCCACTTGCTGCACTGCTGGAGAACCCGAAGAACACGGTCACCTACGACGAGGCGCTTGCAGAACGTATCGAACATCGCGTCGCCAGTATGGGCGCGGACGGCAAGCTCGTACTGAGTCACGATGATGCGGTCTACCAAGTGAATCTGCTCGAGAAGCTGTTGGTGCCGCTGCTTTGCAAACTGGGCAACCTGGTGATCGATGGAGGCATTTGGCTAAACACGCAACGCCCGGAATGGAATGACGCGAATAACGCGCTTGTAGGCCAGGGCCTGTCGATGGTTACGTTGTATTATTTACGACGCTACGTCCGGTACTTGCAGGAGTTGCTGGCGGACGAGACAGAGTCATTTGTACTGTCGTCGGAAGTCGCCGAGTGGCTTGCTGATACCGGCGCCGCGCTGACCCGGGTTCGACCGGCATTGGGCGGCGACCCTATTGATGCAGCTGAACGCTATAGGTCGCTAATCGAGCTTGGTGACGCGGCAAGTCGCTATCGCCAAACAGTTTATGCGCAAGAATCCATGTCGGGCACGGTCGAACAATCAATGTCAGACGTAGTCACCTTACTCGACAACGCGTTGGCAGCCATCGATCACAGCATCGGCACGAATCGTCGCGATGATGGCCTGTACCACGCGTACAACCTGCTCGAACTGCAGCAAGAGACGGTGACGGTCGACACGCTGTACCCGATGCTAGAAGGCCAGGTCGCTGCACTTAGCGCTGGCGCGGTTGGCCCGGACGAAGCAGTGACCGTGCTCGAAGCCCTGTTCGACAGCGCAGTGTATCGCCCTGATCAAGACAGCTTCATGCTCTACCCTGATCGGTCCTTGCCAGGATTTCTGGACAAGAATCGCGTCAACGCGGAGCAGATCGATGCTATTCCGTTGCTCACACAAATGCTTGCAGCCGACGATGATCGAATCGTTACTCAGGATGCGGATGGTTGCTACCGCTTTAATGCGGACTTCACCAATGTCGGCGACCTGAAAACGCAGCTCAACTCGCTTGATACAAAATACGGCGAATCGATTAACGCGGCGCGTGCGCCGCTGCAGGAATTGTACGAGCAGGTATTTAATCACAAGTCGTTTACCGGGCGCTCAGGGACGATGTTCAGCTTCGAGGGTCTGGGTTCCATTTACTGGCATATGGTTTCCAAGTTGCTGCTCGCTGTGCAGGAAAATTTCTTTGCAGCAATTGATAACGACATTAATCCGGACACGCGCCAACAACTTGGCGCTCTGTACTACCGGGTACGCAAAGGTATTGGTTTTAACAAGACGCCTGCCGAGTACGGTGCGTTTCCGACAGACCCTTACTCGCACACACCCAAGCATGCTGGTGCGCGACAACCCGGCATGACCGGGCAAGTTAAAGAAGAAATACTAAGCCGCTTCGGCGAGCTCGGCGTTCGGGTCAGTGACGGTTTCGCGAAGTTTCAGCCCAGCCTGTTGCGGGCCCGCGAGTTCATGGCCGAATCTCGTGAAACCGGCTACGTCGATGTGGATGACGATTGGCAGACTATTGCCGTGCCCGCCGCAGGACTTTGTTTTACCTGGTGTCAGGTGCCGATCGTCTACCAGCTCGATGACGATGTCGATCCGTCTGTCAGCATAATTTTGGACAATGATGAAACTCAGGTCTTGTCACAGCTGGCGCTGCCGGCCGCAATGAGCTCCGAAGTGTTTCAACGCAGCGGACGCGTCCGCCAAATCAACGTGACTTTCGGCAGCAACTTGTTGTTCGCCGAGTAAACTTCTCAGGAACCTCTAATGTCAAATCTCTACCAAAGAAACATGTCTTTGGCTGGAATCGATATTTCCAGCTTATCCGAGCAAGACCTGCGGGCTCTCGTACGCCAGATACTCGAGGCCAAAATCCACGGTATCTCATTCAGCCCCTACATCGAAGGCCAGGGTCCAGGCACGCAGATCGGCGCAGAACAGATACGCGGGCGGCTGAGCTTCATCCAGCCCTACACTCAATGGATACGCACTTTTTCCTGCAAAGAGGGCAATGAACTGATTCCACAGATTGCTGTTGAAAATGGCCTCAAGACGATGGTTGGCGTCTGGCTGGACGACGATCTGGAACAAAATGAAGTGGAAATTACGAACGCCATTGAAATCGCGAAGGCCGGCCATGCGAATATTCTCGCGGTCGGCAACGAAGTGCTCCTGCGTGGCGACCTGACAGAAGATCAGCTGCTCGACTACATGAGTCGTGTAAAACAGGCGGCTCCGGGTATCGATGTGGGCTACGTCGACGCGTACTTCGAGTTTGTCGATCACCCGCGCGTAACGGCAGCCTGTGACGTCATATTGGCAAATTGTTATCCGTTTTGGGAAGGATGCCCCGCCGACCATGCTTTGCTTTACATGAAAGACATGTATCAACGCGTCGTTAACGTCGCCAATGGCAAGAAAGTGATCATCAGTGAAACTGGCTGGCCGAATGTCGGCACAGCAACACAAGGCGCCGTACCTTCATTCGATAATGCAATTAAGTACTTTATCGATGCTTACCAATGGGCAGAGCAGGACAACATCGAAATATTCTACTTCTCATCGTTTGATGAAAGCTGGAAAGTCGGTGCAGAAGGCGACGTTGGTGCCTTCTGGGGACTGTGGGACAAAGACGGTAACCCAAAATATGTTTAAGGCACTCAAACGACGCGTCAAGAGCAACAGCAGTATGAAGTTCAAACACGGCAACGCGATTTGTTATTCGGGCTATCGTGAGGGACAGAATCCCTCCGACGGTACCTTTCCCACGTATGCCGAGATCAGAGAAGACCTGCTTATTCTGGCGAAGAACTGGCGCTTTCTCAGGCTCTACGATTGCAGTCCGCATGCCGAAACAGTGCTCAAAGTCATAGCCGACGAAAAGATGAAGTTCAAGGTGATGCTGGGCGTGGATATGGCGGCCGAAACGAGCAATCCACATTGTCCCTGGGGCGCGGACTTTAGCGAAGAAACGTTGAGTGCAAACCGACAGGCCAACAGCAGTCAGGTCGACAAGGCGATTGCGCTTGCAAACCAGTATCCGGATATCGTGTTCTCCGTATCTGTTGGCAACGAAGCGAGTGTCGAATGGACTGATCACATGGTGCCCGTGGAGAACTTGGTCGCTTACGTGCGCAGAATGAAAATCGGCATCAAGCAGCCGATTACTTTTTGCGAGAACTACGTTCCCTGGACTTACAAGCTGGAACCGCTGGCCGCGGAGCTCGATTTTATCTCAGTGCACACCTACCCCGCCTGGGAGTACAGAACCGTTGCGGACGCGCTCGAATACACCAAGCAAAATTATCATTCGGTCGTCAACCATTACCCGGGCAAACCCGTTGCGATTACCGAAGCCGGTTGGACAACAGCGTCCAACGGGCGCGGCATTGAAATCTGGAACGCTTCCGAAGAACTGCAGGCCAATTACTACGAACAATTACTCAAGTGGACCACGAAAGAGAAGATTCTTACGTTCGTCTTCGAAGCGTTTGACGAACCGTGGAAAGGCTCACCGGATCCGATGGAGCCTGAGAAACATTGGGGGCTGTTCACTGTCGATCGTACGCCCAAACTGGTGATGCAAGACACGTACGCTGAGCTTCTTGCTCCGGTTGAGGGCGGCAAAAAAGTCGGCATAGCTTCCTGACGATGCAAGAACCGCACGGCTGAGCTGCGACAAGGTATTGCTGGAGATCGAAACGAGACTGGTCGCCCACGTAGCAGAGCAACGAATCACGTGATCTCCCCTTCTCAGGGGCAGCCAGAATCGGCCAGATTTAGCGAATATAACGAATGCTATCGAGATAGACCGTTACGGCCGAGCTCCGACCGTTGATGGTCACTACAAACCCCGTCTTGATACTCGACAGGTCGAGTTTATTCAATGGAATACGATAACGCTGCCACTCGCTCGTGAGAATAATGCCGTCTACTTTCGTCTTGGCCGAATCGGGATGCGCCGTTTCGCTGCCCAGCAGCCCGACGCCGATGCTGATCTTCTCGCCACCATATTCGCCGCGTGCCCATAGTTCGAGCTGTGTGGCGCCGGTCATGTCAAAACCGCCCTCCTGATCACCCCAATTGTTCGGCGGATTCTGCCAGGCAACCCCTACCCAACCGAACTCGCCGGTGTAGCGTAGCTTGATCGAAGCAGCGCCCTCATGCGGGTTCTCGGCAAACGCGCCGTCCAGCGTCAAAGAGTCGACCGACCCCATCCAGCCCGATGGTGCCCACGGCATATTCTCAAGACCGTCTTCGTAGACGACAACCGGCATGCGCGCGCGCACCGTTCCTGTCACGAGCAATGGCACGTTGGCCGTTGCGGCATTGCCCGCGACATCGTAGGCGTAGAGAAAGAGTCGATACGGCCCCGGCTCCTCGGGCATGCGCACGACGGCACCGTCGCTGTCGCTGCTGCTAATCGCGCCCTCAATATCCGGCATATTATGTCGGAAATCACCGCCTGTGATGTAGTCACCGGATTCGGGACGCAGTACCCAGCGTGTCCTGATTGCTCCGCCCTCGGGGTCACTCACGCTGCTGCGGACGTCAATCTCAGCCCCGGGCCTGACCTTGGATGGACCGTCAACAAGCAGCGGCCCGATGGTTGGTGCGAGATCTGCAGGTTGGAAGCCAGACCAGAGACTGGTCATCACATCAACGGCACCCAACCGCGCTCCTTCTTCAAGAAACATGCCGAACCAGGTCGCCGTAGCCTCCATTTTTGAGCCCCAGAGGAAGGCGTAGGATCCTAGCGCGAGACCGGGAGCACCAAGAACGCTCTGCTCGTAAGCCTGCTTGTAGAAGGCGGATTTTTCCGTGCTGGTTTGCTCGTAGGGAGCATCCCATTCAGTCCTGGGCATTTCCCACGACCCGACGGGGCCAAATTCGGTGATGACATAGGGCTTGCTGCCGCCGCCCTCGCGATAGCGTTTAAGTATGGATGGCGCGCCGCCATAAGAATTAATGCCGTGGATATCGATCGCGGGACACAGCTCCTGCACGCTGCGGATGCGACCACCACCAATTTCCGCTGTGACGGTCATGGTCGGATGCGCCGGATCGAGCTCCTTGATCATTGCGGCTATGTCATTGACGGCCGACCAGATGGCCGGGTCGTCACCGGATTCATAGCCTTCCATTTCATTGCCGACCCCCCACATAAGCACGGCCGGGTGATCTTTGTAACGCAGAACGGTCTCGCGAGCTCGCTCGAATTGCTCCGCAACCTGCGCTTCGTCGTGGTAATCAAAACCGTGGCGCTCGTGGCCGAGCCATAGGCCTACGGTCACGGACAATGCTGATGTATGGGCATCGTCGAGGCGCGAATCAATGCCGTCAGCATCCCAGACGCGAATTGAATTTGCTCCGGCAGCGACCAACTGCTGCATAGATGCATTACCGCCGGCACCGCGAATCAGATAGGGCTGACCGTCGCGCAGTAGCTGCCAGCCCTGCGCGGTCTCTTCCAGCTGAACCGGTATAGCCTCTGCCATTGCCTGCCCACCAAAGCACAAAAGCCCTGCGATACACAGGGCTTTTGCGAAACCACCCGTACGCATCAACGCCGGCATCGAAAGTCTAACCTTCGTTTTCGGACATCTTTCCGTCGGTATAACCGCTTGCTGCAGTAGCCGGTCGATAGGTGTAACCCCACTTGCCAATGGTCTCGAGGACCCTGATCTCACCGCCCTCAATGAGCGATATGAAATTGGTAGATCCGAATCTAAACAGGTTATCACCAACCTGCTCATTCAGCTGCGCCGGAAACTTGATGAGTTCGCCGTTCTCGTCCGGCGCGCACAAATCGCACTCAAAAAACGTCACCGAACCCCAGAAACTATCCAGAACGTTACGGTAGGCTTTCAGGGCCTGCTCGCGAGCGAGCTCATCCGTTGATACGAAGTTGCTATTCGCATCAAACAATTCATGCAATGCCTTGGCTGTATACCACTGATTTTCGCCGGACGGTCTCCTCGCGAGTGCCGTCGCCCAAAAATAATATCGGGCTTTCGCGCCGGTGGGGCCTTCCGGAAACGAGTTGACCAGGGTAAATTTGTCGTCCGCCCCAGGTGCAGCATTCTCATTGAACTCGATAATAGTGGTGGTTACGAATGGATTTTCCGGATCACCTAGCACGCAAGTCTCCGGGTAGATCCCGACATTCGCACAAGCCAGATTAAGCACCACGTCCGTCGGCAGAACGATTGCATTGATTACGACGCCATCGTCGTCGCTGCGCTCTTTGCAGCCACCGCTGACCAGAATGCCGCAACCGAGCAACAGCATCAACAAGCCTTTGGAGATACCCAGACCCGTGTGGTTTCGATTTCTAATACTCATAGTTTGAATTCCTTGGTCCTGCATATTTGGCCGTTAGAAGCTGTAGGTAAAGTAGAGAAGGGTTGACCACTGGTAGTCACCAACAAACTCCGGGTCGATGTCCAGACTGTTTTCGTCATAAGCGCGATACAACACCCTGAGTCCGACCTGCGTGGATTTTAGTTCGTCCACATCGGACCCGATAACACCGCCCTTCAACCGAATCGCATAGTCGAGCATGACCTGCTCGGGATATACAACGTTGAACTGACGTTGAAAGTCGTACGGGCCCCAAGCATCCTTCTTGAAGTACGCGGAAATAGTGTGATTACCGCCCAACACGGTCTTGTAGTGAATCTCGTAGTAGTCCCGCGTTCCACCTTCCGGGTTTCCGGTCGATTGGTTGAATCCCCTGACGAGGTTTACGATGTGTTTCGCGCCCGGGCTCGGGTTAAATATCATTCTGCTGGAAACCGTCCATACCTCTTCTGCCGGCAGACCTTCGCCGAATGATGCATTGGTATTTCCTGGCTCGAAAAAGAACAGGTAAGCGTCAGTAGCTGTCGGGAACTCTGTATACGTCCCTCCAAAATTGAACGCAAACCTGGCGTCCTCACGATACTCGTTGTCCCAGTCATAAAATTGCGTTGCGGGCGTTGGATCATAGGTCATGAATACTTCGGCTGATCGAGCTTCCCGGTTGCCCAGGACTGCGAATGGATCGCTATCGGTATCACGCGGGCTGATGCCTGGATTAAGAATCCCTCCCTCGCTTGACGGAGGGATAAACGGATTGGCGTCAACGAGGTTGTCGCGATACAACACTCGCGGGAACACCACGATATTGCCGAAGTTCATGATCACGCCTGCTTCGTATTCTTGCTTGTTACCAGCGCCTGAATACGGCAAACCTGTGGGATCACGCCAGCCATACTGCTTGAGAACGGCACCGCCATCCGCGACCAGACCTGCACGATGTGCCTGAATGTAGGACTGCGCACCAAATATTGGAAAGCTTAATTTAGCTTTAAAGCCGAGAGTGTCGGACGATTCGATCTGATCGAGAATGATATCGCCATCCGATCCAATGCGATCATAGACTTCGTCCACTTTTTCGCTAGCCGCCCAAATTCCGCCAAGCTCGAGTTTGATGTTGTCAGTGATATCGGTTGCTGCATAGAGCGTCGTTTGGCGAGACTGCCGTTGAGTAGCAGCCGTCGCGGCTGCCGAATCACCTGCTCGTGCCAGGTCCTCGGAATGAATAAATGTGAATTCATATTTTCCGATATCGAAATCGTACTTGAGGATGAATTTCGGATTGGCGCCCCAGTAGACTTCGGGCCCGGCGACCATCGTCAAGCCTTCCAGCTTGCCCTTACCAATAAACTCAAAACCCTCCGGCGCTTTCGCGTTCCAGATGTCCATTCCTAATATGTCGGTGTTTTCCGTAACGAGGCCGAAGAAGTCACCCTCATAACCCCAGTGATAACGCGGTGTGTGATAGAAAGCGTTCAGGTCAAAATTATCGCCCTCGTAGCTCGCTTCGAAATCATAAATTTCGACGCGTTCACGACCATCAAACTGGACGATTCCAGTGGTCGTAGTAGGGCCAACAACAGATGGGATCTCTGTCTCGATAATGACAGGCAATCCACGCCGACCATAAGCGATTTCCAAAGGTTCCTTTTCTGCCACGTTGCCGAGAATATTGAGCGAAAATTGCCCCGTGATCTTGTCCGTTGGCGCAAAGCCAAAATCCAGGAAGATCATCTGACCGTCCGAGAATTCGACACCATCTTCGCCGTCTCTCGTGATATCGACCTCGGTGCCCTTGAGCAGCAGTTCAGCATTCAGCCGGCCGCCCGTAAATTGTATTTTCTTCCTGGACTCCGTGCTCTCGCTTTTCAACATGCGGACTTCGCCCTGCAACGCATAGTAGTCCATGTTGAAGTTGTCGATTTCCTGATTGAATGCACTCTTCTTGTACGAGTAGGGATCCATTTTCCAGATCGCTGACAACACGTCGTAGGCCGCTCTGGGCCTGGCCGTGTAAACACCGTCGGAGTTGGGCAAGCCGAGCGCGGTAATACCAAACCACTCCTCGTTCATGTTGTTCTTGCCGTCGGCCCAGTCAAACAGGTAAGCCTGATTGGACCATGATGCGTTGGTATCCTGCTTATCAAGGTTTTCGGTCTGCAGGTATTTCCACCACTCATCACGCCACTCGAAGACGAATCCACCAATTGCGTTGCCTTCTTCACCGTTGCCGGCCGACTTGTTGTACATCTCCTTCCACTGGTCCCTCAGCATAATTGCCTGCGAGACCTGGTCTTCAGCAAATTCGCGTGCGTTGAACGCGTCGCTGCCGAACTCGAAAAATAACACTGGCACATCCAGCTTCTTGTCAACATCGGCCCAGAGGCCCGTAAAGCTCTTGCCGCGGTACGCATTGACACCAAGCAACTCGAGCTCAGGCATCAGCTCCGCGATCAGGTCGATGTACTGGATATCGCCATTGACGATAGTGAATGGGTAATTCGGTGCGATCTTTTTGCCCGCTACCACGACTTCGTTGAAGAGGCTGTAAAGGTAACGTGCCTTAGCCGTGTTCTGCTCGCCCTCAGGGAGATTCTCGATCTCAAAACTCGACCAGGAAAGACCGTAGTTGCTTTCATTGCCAAAGGCGAACATCAGCAGGCCGGGTGTGTTGTTGTATTCCACAACATACTCCAGCATGTCTTTCTTGAGAGTTGCCCGTGTGAGGTCGTCCGAGTAGTCGACGTTTGGCGTCCACACGCCAGCAATGGAATACCCATAACGACCCATCAGTGGATTAATCACGGTCCTGATGCCGTGTTCATTGTAGATGTAGGTAATCCACTTTGGCGGAATCATTGCGAAGCTACGAATCGTATTGATCCCAGCTGCTTTCATCAGTTCAAATTCGTAGTCCAGCACCTTACGAATGAAGTCTTCAGACTCGCCCCACAGGTTGTAGGTGTAGTTTTGATTTCTGGGCGAATAGCTCCAGACAACACCCTTGACGTAGTAGTCTTCGCCATTGACCTGCAGTTTCCAGCCATCCGCATCCTTGACGGTCGTGACGACGTCTGCGGCAAATGCCTGGCCGGCCAGGGAAAGACCCAGGACCAGCACCACCGCCAGCTTGCTGCCAACTTTACAAACGTATTTGAAGAAGCTTGATCCCGCCATAGCGAACACTCTTTTATGAAGTTTGGTTATTTGAGCACTGTCGAATAATTGCATTCTCTTTGCCGACCCCCTAATTAATCTTGATGGAGACATTGTCAAAGAAAACGTCTACACCGCAGCCGTCGACCGCGCCGCAAACTGCGGCGAGTTGAAAAGTGATGCCCCTGCTGACATCAGCACCTGTAAACGGGGTGAATGTGTACGTCACCCAGGTTGCCGTTGGGAATATTGGTCCGCCCGTCAGGATCTCACCGGTCGTTGGGTCGCCCTCAGAGAAAATTTCCGCAAATACAACGCCGCCATCGCCGGTCAATGAGCCTTTCATATCGAATAAAATAGTCACTGAATCTCCGGGCATCACTGCGCCAGCTGCTATTTCGAACTGCTTGATAAGAGGACTCTGCGTCGGCCCGGCAACAAGATGTGCCGCATACACACTGGAAGTGCCGCCGGTTTCGACGACTTCGATCAGACCACCATTGGAGAATTCAGTCCAGCCAAACAAGTCGCCGGTTTCGAAATCGCAATTTGTCGCCAATTCGCCAGAACCGCCACAGCTTCCAGCGCCATCGCCGATAGGACCGCCGCTGCCACCGCCGCCAGAACCACCGCCGCCCACTAGCGAAATGTTGTCGAAAAAGTAATTTGTGGCTGTGTCGATCGTACCCGCGTTCGGCAGCATCGCGAACCGGGGGTAGGTCGCGGCTGGGTCCAGATTAGTATAGGTCCACGTCAGAGTCTGCCAGCCCACGACCACCGTCTCGTTGGCCTGCACATCGCCGGTGCCCGCACTACCATCCGATACCACCATCCGCGTGGGTATCGGGATGCCGGCCGTCGGTGAGTAAACCAGTGCTGACACGGTCTGCGCGCCTGCGTCGCTAGGAACCGGCGAAACAATAACGTAGGCTCCCGCAAAGTTTTGGCCGCCATCGCGAGTGATTTGAAGTGTGTTCGTCCCGTCGCCACCGGCAGGACCGGCAACGATCGTCGTTGTCGCGCCGCCGAAGATGGCAACAGCCGGCGGTGTCGGCTCGTCGAAGGTGGCAAGTACAGAGTCCGCACCGCCACCACCACCAACTGCTGCGATAATGGAAATATTGTCCAGGGATAAGTTCGACACACATGCCGACTCCGCACCACAGATAACCGTTACTTGAAGCGTTAGTCCGGCACTGACGTCAGGCCCGATAGTGAGGGTCATCGGCCCGACCGTCGTCCAGTCGGCCGGGAACGCGCCACCTTGCAGAATCTGATCGGTTTGCGAAATTCCACTGCCCGACTCAGAGAAGAGCACGACATCGACAACACCGCCAGTTGCACCCAACCCTTTCCAGTCGAGAGAAATCGTGACTTCCTGACCGGCTGTGAGCTGTCCTGCTGCGAGGTTAGCTTGCTTAAGCGACGCATTGAACGGCCCACCTGAGGCATCAATAGTTACTGCGTTATTACTGCCTGAACCCGGAGATGTCAGATTAATACTGCCACCGTTCATGGTGATGACGTCCCAGTCCGCCAGATCGACGGCTTCGAAATTGCCGTTAACGACCAACTCAACGCCAGCACCACCGCCGCCAGTTCCGGGCAGTATTGCAATGTCGTCAAAATAGAACGTCTGTGCTCCTGCCGTGGCTCCGTCGGTGCCAAAGTTGAAGAAAATTGTCACCTTGTCGTACGTTGCTGCCGGATCGAACGGCGTTGTGCCTGAAACCTCATTTAAGAAATTGAAGATCAACGTTTCCCAAGCGCCGCCAACGGTTGTCAGCGCTTCGGTCTCAACTGACACATTGGCGTCATTCGAGTTTTCTATTTTCAAGCGTACCGGTATGTCTGTCGCCGGGGCATAAACGCGCACTGTCATTTGCGTGTTCTGCGCATCGAGCGGCAGTGCGGTGATCGAGGAATTCACCCCCGTCGATACTATGGTTCCAGCACTGATTGTCGCCGCGGCTGATCGATCAACCTGAACAACCATATTCACGCCACCGGCTGGGTCGTTCGTTACGAATGAACCCTCAGCACCGTCAGAACCAGTCAACGTGTAAGTTGTTCCATCATCGTCGAAACTAATAGCTGGGAAATCGCCAGCAGTACCGCCACCGCCCGTACCACCGCCACCACCGGTATTACCATCACCGGTGTCAATCGAGACATTGTCGAAGAAAGCATCGACACCGCAGCCCACGACAGGTCCGCAACTGGTCTTCAGCTGCAGCGTCACGCCACCGCTGACATCATCCCCCAGCGTCGTCGTGTAGCTATAGGAGGTCCAACCTGCGGTCGGACTCAGTGGACCGCCACTCAAAATTTCTGCCTTGGACGTACCGCCGCCGCTCAGCTCGGAAAAGAGCTCGGCAAACACAACGCCACCGGCGCCGGATAGTGAACCGCGCATATCGAAGCTAACGGTTACCGTATCGCCAGCCGTGAGATTTCCGGCTTCCAGATTGGCATTTTTCAGCAGGTTGTCGACAGCCGGATCGCTCGCTTCGCGGACCGGGACGGTCATGTTTGCCGAATAGGTACCGCTGGAAGGATTGTCCGTACTGATCGCCTGGAGTCCACCGCCTGGAAACGTTTCCCAGCCGCTGAAGTCGCCGGTTTCAAAGCCACCGTTGATTGCGATATCGCCGGCAGTTCCGCCGCCACCGGTACCGCCGGTACCGCCACCGCCAGTTCCGCCGCCACTACCCGTGACGATGGATACGTTATCGAAGAAAACATCAACGCCGCAACCCTCAACCG
>CAZGVL010000037.1:0-27857 GCA_964528965.1 uncultured Woeseiaceae bacterium | reverse complement strand
GTACCGTAATCGGCGTCGCAGGCACGGCAGTCGGGGTGTTCTTCGGTGTACTTATCGCTCTGAATCTTGAGAGCATCGTGTCATTCGTCGAAGCAATATTCGGCATAAAATTACTAGCCGCTGATGTGTATTTCATCAGCGACCTGCCCGCAGACTTGCAGGTTCCAGACGTGATTCGAATAGCGTCGATCGCGTTGGTGCTTGCTCTTGTATCAACTATCTATCCAGCGTGGGTCGCCTCCAGAACGGCTCCGGCGGAGGCGTTACGTTATGACTGATGAGCAAAACCCGGTATTGCATTGCCGCAGTGTAGTGCGACGGTTCAGTGAAGGAGGCTCGGTTCTCGACGTCCTGTGTGGGGTTGACCTGAAGGTTCAAGCGGCTGAACGCGTAGCGATTATTGGCACTTCCGGATCAGGCAAGACGACACTCCTGCAAATAATGGGCGGGCTTGATGACCCCGATGAAGGCGATGTACTCATTGACGGAAACTCAATGCATGGCAGCAACGAAAAGTCGAAGGGCGATATTCGAAATCGCTATCTTGGATTCGTCTATCAATTTCACCACCTGCTTCCTGAGTTTACGGCGGAAGAAAACGTCGCGATGCCCCTGATGATTCGTCGCGTGCCAAAAATTGAAGCGATCGAGCAGGCACGAACCTTGCTGGCGCGTGTTGGTTTGGGCGAACGATTGACGCATAAGCCGGGTGAACTATCCGGAGGAGAGCGGCAGCGCGCGGCGGTCGCCCGAGCATTGATTACGCGACCCAAGCTGGTTCTCGCTGATGAGCCGACGGGCAATCTGGACGCAGGTAATGGCGAACATGTGTTGCAGCTAATGTTGGAGTTGAATCAGGAGTTGCAAACCAGTCTTGTGATTGTGACGCACGATCATTCTATCGCTGCAAGAATGGATCGTGTTCTGGTGCTCGAGTCCGGCAAGCTGGTTTCGAAGTAGAGATCGCTGCGAGTCCGACCAATTAACAGCGATTTCGGGTTCTTTGATTTCGGGCTCTTTCTAGATACGTGCGCTTCGTTTTCTCGACTTGTAGTCGGCAATTGACGACCGCCATACACGATCCAGAATGACGTATCCCAGCAGTGCAGAAATCGCGCCGAGCAGCACGCAACCCAATAGCAATGGTTGCCAGATCGTGATGAAAGATTCGGTCACCCATTCCATAGACAGCTCGAAGTCAAAAGGCTGCTCGGGAATCTGCAATATCTCGGCGCCAACCTGGTAAGCGAAATAATACATAGGCCCGATAGTCAACGGGTTGCTGAAAAACGTCGAGAGTGTGGCCACCGGGATGTTGATTCGTAGCGGAACAGCTAGCAGCGCCGCCGACAGCATGTGGCCCGGAAAAGGCAGGAATGCGACAAACAAGCCCAGCGAAAATGCAGGCACGACCGTCTTGCGACGAATGCCCCATAGCCTGTGATCTTGCAGCAGCGAGCGAAAGGGCGCCATAAACCACTGCTCGCTTACAACATGGCGTTTGAACCCAAACTTCCGAAAAAAGCGCCTTGGCATTGTTGAGCGGTTCCGTTTCCATAAAGACTGCCAAAGTGACAGTCTGAGATTTTCTGATGATTCAATCCTGCCTCTTTCTGCTGGCAGGAATTTATACGTTGCAGCTTAGCAGTTTTGCTGGGTTCGCTACTGTGTTCGTTTTCGCGATTGCGGCGATTGCCAGTCGCTCAGCACGCCAAACAAAAGTAGCGACGATTTGCTACGCAGCAGGCATCATTCTGTTCGCATTGTCGTCACTGCAGGTTATTGACTCGCGGCTGGCACCGGAGTTCGCGGGCGACAGTATGCTGGTTCAGATCCGCGTGGTCGATTTTCCGCGCACGAATGCGTCGACGGCGACCTTTATTGCAGAACCAATCAATGATCGGCGTGTACCGGACAAAATCAGATTAAGCTGGTTCGAGCCACCGGTCACGCCGCGACTCGGTGACGTCTGGCGAGTTGAACTCCGCCTCAAGCGGCCGCGTAGCAACTCCAATCCGGCTGTTTTTGATTCTGAAGCCTGGATGTTTCGACAGGAAATAGCCGCGACAGGCTATGTCGTCAACGCGAACCGGAATATTCTGCTGCGCAGTGACCTGACCGGCCGTGATCAGTTTCGGCTGCGCTTCGTCGAACGATTGACCGAGTTGGTGCGGGGCGACGAGACAACAGCGGTGTTGGCCGCTATTGGGGTAGGGGCGCGGCACCTTGTATCGGCAGACCAATGGGATCGCTACGCCCGAACTGGAACGAGCCACCTGATGGCGATATCGGGTTTGCACATCGGACTTGCGGCGAGTGTGGCCTATGCACTCGTCCTCGTCGTCAGCGGGATTCTTAGAGCGCCCGGCAATCACCACATGCTGGCGCTGATCGCGGCGGTGGCGGTGGCTTTTTTCTATGCCTATGTGTCCGGTTTTGCCGTTCCGGCACGTCGCGCGATGCTGATGATTGTCCTGCTGACCGGCGCCGCTATCTGGCGACGGCAAACAAGCCCGACGCTGGTGCTGTGTGCTGCATGTGTTGCGATTGTCATCTCACAGCCGCTGGCTTCCATGGCGCCAGGATTCAAACTATCTTTCGGTGCCGTGCTGCTATTGATCTGGATTGCCTTACGTCATTCCACTATGGCGAGCTGCAGGTCGCTGCCTCACCGGGCCCTACATGCGATTCGATCACTGGCTGAACTGCAAATTCTGTTGTTGTTCGGCCTGCTGCCGCTGACTGTTCTCCTGTTTCAACGCGTCGCTATTGCCGCGCCTCTTGTTAACCTTTTTGCCGTTCCCCTGTTCAGCATCGTTACGGTCCCAATGACATTCGCGGGTCTGATTCTGGATGGACCCCTGCAGCCGTTCGGTGATCGAGCTTTGCTGCTGGCTGCCGGCAGTGTAGATGCACTTGAGAGAGGCATCGCCGGCGCAGCATCGGCAGAAGCTGCCAGCGTTGCTGTACCGGCTATTGGTGGTTTCGCCTGGTTGCTGGTCGCGCTGCCACTATTGCTGGTCGTGCTGCCGCCGGGCTGGCCAGGACGCTACCTGGCCTGGCTCGGCCTTGTTGCCTTGCTGATGTACAAGCCAGTCGGGCCCGGACCCGACTGCGTGCACGTCGAGGTTCTGGATGTAGGGCAGGGCCTGGCCGCCGTTATTCGAACGAGTAATCATGTCGCAATTTTTGATACGGGTCCGGCTTTTCGACAGGGCAACAGTATGGCTGAGCGCGTTGTTTTGCCGTATCTGAAGAGTCGTGGCGTGGAGCGGGTCGATCGCGTGATCGTATCGCATGCCGATCTCGACCACTCCGGCGGGTTAACTGATCTGCTTGCTAATACTGTCGTCGATGAAATTCTTGTGGGTGAGCCAGTATCCATCACAGAATCGCGCATACGGCGCTGTGTCGCCGCATCAGGCTGGCGCTGGGATGGCATCGATTTTCGTTTCATTAGCCCGCTTGCAGGCGTGCATGCGGATGGCAATGATGCCTCCTGTGTTCTGGTTGTATCTGTTGGGCCGTACAGCGCAGTTCTCACCGGAGATATTGAACAGCCGACGGAACATCGACTTGTTCGAGACAATATGATCTCGCGTGCTGATGTCGTTGTGGTCCCGCACCACGGCAGTCGTACTTCTTCGACAACAGCGTTTGTGCGCACTCTCAGCCCGTCACTGGCGATTGTATCGGCCGGGTTTGATAATCGATGGGGCTTTCCCAAGGCCGAGGTTGTCGCTCGCTGGGAGTCCACGGGTGCCAAAGTCCTCAATACAGCGACATCTGGCGCAATCGCGGTCCGCCTCTGCAGGCGCTCAGGCATTGTTTCGGTGGTCGAGCATCGGCCGGCACAACACCGAATTTTCCATGAGCGATGATTTAATACGGCCATCGCGGTATATTTCGTTTTTCCTCTGGGTCAGCTTGTATGGTCGATATAGTCAAATCTGGCGGCTGGTTAATGGCGCCAATTATTCTCTGCGCAATTATCGCTATGGGAATCATTCTTGAACGGTTCTGGACGCTGCAGCAAAAGCGCGTCATTCCTGAGGATCTGACCAGCAAAGTCTGGGGTTGGGTGAAGAAGGACCAACTGGATCAAAAGCAAATTCAAAGCCTGCACCAGGGCTCCGCACTGGGACAAATTCTGTCAGCCGGACTGATTAATCGCGATCGCAAGCGATCTGTGATGAAGGACAGTATCGAAGATACTGGCCGCCATGTGGTGCATGAACTCGAGCGCTATCTTGAGACCCTCGGAACGATCGCCGCTATTTCACCGTTACTCGGCCTCCTGGGAACTGTGATCGGCATGGTGAAAGTGTTCACCGCCATCACGACGCACGGTGTTGGCAATCCGACGGTTCTGGCAGGTGGTATTGCGGAGGCACTGATCACTACGGCCGCAGGTCTTACGGTCGCAATACCCGCCCTGATCGGCTACCGCTATTACCGAACACGCGTGGACACGCTGGTCGTCGATATGGAAAAGGAAGCGATCAAGTTGGTTGAGGCGTTGCATCGCCGGCAGGAAAAAGGCAACGCATGAAGCTCAACCTGCGTCCGCGCATTCAACCCGAGGTGAATTTGACGTCCTTGATCGACGTCGTACTGCTGTTGCTAATATTCTTCATGGTCTCAACGAGCTTCGTCAAAGAATCTCGCATCGCAATCAGTTTGCCGGAGGCGGAGAGTGCAGAGCGTGCGGATGAGGTTCCAGATCAGATCGACATCATGATTACCGAGACTGGTACCTACATGGTCAATGGACGTGAGCTTATCAATTCTCGCCCTGAGACAATTCGCAACGCATTGCAAAAAGTATCGGACGGAAATAATACATTGCCACTCAGCATTAGTGCTGACGCCAATGCCAGGCACCAGGACGTAGTGACCGCCATGGATGTGGCAGGACGACTGGGCTTTGTGCGTATTAGTATCGCGACCGTCAACGATCCTACAGACGAATGACATTCACGTCGGCCGGAAGAATTTCGTGAACGATAAATCGACGAGTACGGCGTCTGTCGTCTATGGTCGTTTATGGCGCTATGTGTTGCCACATAAGCTCATTTTCTTTGTCGCTGTAATCGGGATGAGTGCGACCGCGGTCATCGAGGCAAGTATGGTGTGGTTGCTCGAGCCGCTTATGGACGATGCGCTGGTCGCACAAAACCTCGAGACGGCACGCTGGATGCCAATTGCTTTTGTCTCGATTTTCATCGCTCGCGGTTTGGCGGGCTTTGCAACAGAAATGTCACTTGGCTGGATCGGTCGTAGCGTTATCAGCTCATTGCGGCGCGATGTGTTCCGTAAATTTTTGACGTTGCCGACCCGGTACTTTGAGCTGCAAAGTACCGGGCCACTGTTGTCGCGAATGACCTACAACGTGGAGATGGTCGCTGAATCGGTAACCAGTGTTGTGACTATCGCTATTCGTGACGTTCTGACCGTTATCGCGGCGATCGCCGTAATGTTGTTGCAAAGTCCGAAGCTAACCTTGTTTGTCGCCATCCTGTTTCCGATTGTTGCGGTCCTGGTGCGCATGCTGGGTGGCATTTTTCGGCGCTACAGCGGTCGCATTCAGGATTCCATTGGGGAGGTCACCCAGGTTACCGAGGAGATCGTCAGCGGAAATCGTATCGTCAAGATTTTTGGTGGGCAGGAATATGAGACAGGTCGCCTGGACGAAGTCGACGGACGCAACAAGAAACAGAATCTCAAGCTCATCAATGTACGCTCAGCGGGAGTCGCTGTTACCCAAATTATATTTGGCTTTGGGGTTGCGGGTGTTATCTACATGGCAGGTCTCGAGTCAGTTGACGACAACCTCTCGCCTGGCCAGTTCATTTCCTTCCTCAGCGCCATGATGCTGATGTTGCAGCCGGTGCGGCGCATTACCAACGTTAATGCCACTTTGCAGCGCGGTGTTGCCGCTGCAGGCAGCCTGTTCAATGTGATGGATGAAGACGATGAAGTTGATACTGGTAATCTGCAAAAAAAATGCGCAAAGGGCGATGTTGAATTTCGCAATGTGACGTTTTCGTACGGCGATGAATCTGCGGTTATTCTCGATGATGTTTCGCTGTCTGTTGCCTCCGGCAAGTCGGTTGCGATCGTCGGCCATTCCGGTAGTGGCAAGTCGACATTGGTGAGCTTGTTGCCACGGTTCTATGATGTTGACTCCGGTGAAATACTGATTGATGGCGACCCGATTCGAAATCACACACTGGCCAGTTTGCGCAACAACATCAGCCTGGTGAGTCAGGACGTTATCCTGTTCGACGATTCAATCGCCAACAACCTGGCGTACGGCGAATTGCGACAACATACAGAGGCTGAGGTGCAGCAGGCGGCTGAAGCCGCTTATGTGCTTGAGTTTGCGAATGAATTGCCAGATGGTCTGGATACCTTCGTCGGTGAACGCGGCGTGCTCCTTTCCGGTGGGCAGCGCCAGCGCATCGCGATTGGCCGGGCTTTGTTGAAGAATGCACCGATTCTGATTCTGGACGAGGCAACCTCTGCCCTTGATACGAAATCGGAACGACGTATCCAGGCAGCGTTAAACGAATTGATGAAGAATCGAACGACGTTGGTTATTGCGCATCGTTTGTCAACCGTTGAAAAGGCGGACTGCATAGTGGTGCTGGATCGTGGCAGGATAATTGAATCGGGTACACATCAGGAATTGCTTGCTCGCGAAGGACACTATGCGAGCCTGTACAATTTGCAATTCAGCGAATAGTTCGCAGGGGACACTATGTACAAGTGGATACATCGTGTTTGGTATGAGGGTTCAGCCTGGTACGTCCTGCTCCTGCCATTGAGTGGCGTTTACTGGCTGCTGATTACCTTGCGCAGGTTCATGTACCGAATGGGCGTATTCAAGTCGCACCGATTGCCTGTGCCAGTTGTTGTTGTTGGCAATATTACGGCCGGTGGAACCGGGAAAACGCCGACTACCATCTGGCTCGTCAATGAACTCAGGAAGCGCGGTTTTTCTCCCGGGATAGTCAGCCGCGGCTACGGCGGCAGCAAATCTCCAGCGTCGATGCGAGTCGATAGAGCCAGCGATCCGGCGGTTGTTGGGGATGAGCCGGTGCTATTGGCCATTCGTGCTGACTGTCCGGTCGTCGTCGACGCAGATCGATGTCGTGCCGCTAAAATGCTCATTGAAGATGGCGTGGACCTGATCATCGCCGATGATGGACTGCAGCATTATCGGCTTGCCCGGTCCTACGAAATCTGCGTGGTCGATGCGGCGCGCGGACTTGGCAATCGCTTGCTGTTTCCGGCGGGTCCCTTGCGAGAGCCGGTCAGTCGCCTGGATCAGGTTGATCAGATCGTGTTGAACGGTCGCACTCAGGGCGATAGTGAGGCGATCGAAGGGGTTGGAAATTCGTCAATTCGATTTGCTCTGGTCGCAGTCGAAGTCTGTCGACTTAATGGATCGCTGACTCGTCCGATCAGAGGTTTTTCCGATTCGACCGTGCACGCGGTCGCGGGCATTGGAAATCCTGCCCGGTTCTTCGACATGTTACGGACACATGGAATTCAAGTGATTGAACACGCGTTTCAGGATCATGCGAAAATTGACAATGCCGACCTCGAATTCGGCGATGATTTCGATATCCTGATGACTGAGAAAGACGCCGTGAAACTGGGGAGCAAGATGTCAGACAAGGTTTGGTTTGTGCCCGTAGACTTTACGATGGATGCTCATATTGCCGGCCCCTGGCTCGAGCAAATCGACTCTCGCTTACGCACGGAGCTGGTGGCCGGAAAATGAGTTTCGTTATTGTTATTCCTGCACGGTATGCATCCACCCGTCTTCCGGGCAAGCCGCTAAGAGAGATCAACGGTGTAACGATGCTCGAGCATGTTTACAGGAGAGGCACCGAGAGCGGGGCAAGTAGCGTGGTGATCGCGACAGACGACGAGCGCATCGCTAAGGCGGCTGAGGGATTTGGAGCGACGGTTTGCATGACCAGCGATAAGCATCAGTCGGGCACCGAGCGAATCGCAGAGGTGTGCGATCTGTTGGAGTGGCCCGATGATCAGATTGTCGTAAACCTTCAGGGCGACGAGCCGACCATGCCCGCAGCTGTTATTGACGAGTGCGCGGCGCTTTTGCAGAGCTCAACGGCAGACCTTGCGACGCTGGGGTCACCGATCACATGTCAACAGGACTTTGTGAATCCGAATGTAGTTAAAGCAATCGTTGACCAGCATATGAACGCGATCTACTTCAGTCGAGCCGCAATTCCCTATGCGAGATCGCAGCAGCATGTAGCTGTGGCCCGCAATGCCGCGCTGCATCATCACGGCATCTATGCCTACCGTTGTGGAGTATTGCGGCAACTGGTCGCTGCAGAGCCGTCCACGCTTGAGGTTTGTGAACAACTGGAGCAATTGCGGGCATTGTCACTCGGTTTGAGCATACGGGTGGGCACACCCTCTGTTCGGCCTGGCGCGGGCGTCGACACCGAGGACGACTTGGCTGAGGCTGCGCGACAGCTGAATTAGTCGATAAACAAGATATTTTCGGCCTTGTTTTTTCGTCATGTATTCGTATAGGCTAAGGCATGCGCTACATAGTTCGAAAGATCTGTCTGGTATCCGTCATGATGTTGCTTATCGCAGCACAGACGGGTGCTGTAGCGCATGAGTACACGCATGATCCGGGCACGTCTCAGGACCTGAGCTGCTTTGCCTGTATCACAGCGGCGAACCTCCTGGCAGGTTGCGTCGAAACAGGCGCGGCTATTTCACTTGAGCTTCAGCTCGATGCGCACTCCATAGCGCAATTTATTCAGTCGAGGTCGGCCGATGCGCTCATCGCCCGGCAGCGCGGCCCTCCAGCAACACTCTAAACCAGTCCAGCATTTTGCGAGATCGCAGGCCCGCGCCTGCATTTCTTGTGCTGTAGTCCGGCGATGTGACCGATGGTTGGATCCCGACCACATTTAGAGTGAGAAGAACATGAAAGTCAGACAAACCGTTTTAATACTGGTGGTGGCCGCCATCAGTACCTCCGATGTATTCGCTCAGGACCTCTCGAGTGAGGTTGCAGAGCTTCGTCAGATGCTGGTCGAGGTCCAGACCGATTACACAACACGAATTCACGACCTGGAAGTCAGATTGGAACGTGCTGAGCGAATGGCGAGTGGCGCAAAGCAGGATGCAGAGGAGGCCTATGAGGTCGCCGAGCAGACAGCGATCGATCTGGGCTCCGGCAATTCTGCGGCAAATACGTTCAATCCCGCTCTCGGTGCGGTGCTATCGGCCAGCTACGCCAAGGTTGACTCGCCATGGGACGAGATCCCGGGATTTCAGCCAGCCGGCGAGATTGGTACTGGCGGCTCCGGTTTTTCTCTCGCGGAGTCAGAGATAAATCTCAAATCAAGTATCGATTCTTATCTATTCGGCAGCTTGACCTTTGCGCTGCACGATGAAGACGGTAGTACCGAAGTGGAGATAGAGGAGGCGTGGATTCAGACCACGGGTCTGCCTGCTGGATTTTCCCTGACGGGCGGTCGGTACTTCTCAGGCGTGGGCTATCTCAATCAGTTCCACCGGCACGCCGACGACTTTACCGACAGGCCGCTACCGTACCAGGCGTTCTTTGGGGGGCAGTACATTGTTGACGGTATCCAGGCACGTTGGATTGCACCTACCAAACTTTTGTTTGAGCTGGGTGGTGAATTGAACTGGGGTGGCGGCTTTCCAGCAACTGCAAATGGTGAGACCTCGGCAGGAGCATCATCGCTGTTCGCGAAATTCGGCGGCGATATCGGCGCAAGCAATAGTTGGCAGTTCGGCGTTTCGTGGATTCAGGCGAACGCAATGGATCGCGGCGGTGACCACCACGAAGACGAAGCAGATCTGGATCAGTTTACCGGTGACAGTGATATGGCCGGCGTCGAATTCGTTTGGAAATGGGCGCCCAACGGAAACTCTGGTTTGCGCAACTTCAAATTACAGGGTGAGTACTTCAGTCGTTCAGAAAAAGGCTTATTCGCAGGTGACCCGTATGCGGGAGACCAGCTGGGCTGGTATCTGCAAGGCGTATGGCAGTTTGCGCCAAGATGGCGAGTGGGGGTACGTCACGACACCGTTGATGCGGATAACAGCTCGGTGTTGGTCGCAAGTGCACTGGAAGATCCGGACAGCGACTCAAGCCGCGACAGTCTGATGCTCGATTGGTCGCCAAGTGAATTCAGTCGATTTCGACTGCAGTTCACTAGTGACCGGGTGCTGTCTGAGACTGATTATCAGTGGTTTCTTCAATATATCGCAAGCGTCGGCGCGCACGGCGCGCACGCGTACTAGGGGCACAGCATGATGAGAATTTCAGTAGTAGCCATCCTGTGGTTGTTTTCGTTGTCTGCGCATGCGCTCAACGTATTTGTGTGCGAACCGGAGTGGGGCTCGCTCGTGACCGAGATTGCTGCTGATACAGCAACAGTAACCGTTGCTACGACTGCGTTTCAGGACCCGCACACGCTGCAGGCAAGACCGAGCCTGATTGCCGCGGTTCGAAGTGCTGATCTGGTCGTATGTACTGGCGCGGATCTGGAAATCGGTTGGTTGCCGCTATTGCTGCGTCGTGCAGGTAATGCCGACATTCAGCCAGGCAGCCAGGGCTATTTCATGGCCGCCGATTTCGTTCGAAAACTGGAGATTCCGCAAATGCTGGATCGTGCCCAGGGCGATGTGCATCCACAGGGCAATCCACATGTTCACCTTGATGCCAGGAACATACGGCGCATCAGCACCGCCCTGGGAAAACGTCTCGGTGAACTGGAACCTTCGAACCTGGCGACTTACCAGGCCAATCTGGAGGATTTTCAGCGTCGCTGGAGCGATGCGGTTGCCAGATGGGAAATGGACGCTGCTGATCTGGCTGGGCTGAGACTGGTTTCCAATCATCGCAGCTTCAGCTACCTCGTCAATTGGCTCAAACTGGATGTGGTGGCGACGCTGGAACCAAAGCCCGGTATTCCCGCGAGTGGCGCGCAACTTGCCAATTTGCTCGAGCAGCTTGAACCTAATCCACCTGCGGCGATCATTCGGACACCGTACGACAACGAGAAACCTTCGAAATGGTTAGCGGAGAGAATTGACTCGCCCGAAACAGTGTTGCCGTATACGGTGGGTGGCGCCGAAGGCGTTGTCGACTTATTCACGCTGTTCGACGTGAGCGTCGCGATACTCAAGGAGTACAGCAATTGAACACATTTGAGCTAAGCATCGTAGCGCCGGCTTTGCTGGCAAGTTTGCTGGTACTAAGCACACACGTGCCACTAGGTATTGAAGTTTTGCACCGTGGAATTATCTTCATTGATCTTGCGATAGCTCAGGTTGCAGGACTCGGCGTAATCGCAGCAGACATGATGGGTTGGGAGGCCGAGGGTTGGATGGTGCAGTTCGCCGCTGTTTCGGCGGCCTTATTCGCCGCGGGGATACTGCACTGGACCGACAAGAAATTTCCGGACATTCAGGAGGCGCTGATTGGTGTTGCGTTCATTCTGGCTGCGACTGCGGGAATACTCATCCTGTCGGGTAATCCGCACGGTGGTGAGCACCTTAAAGAACTGTTGGTGGGGCAGGTTCTATGGGTCAACTACGAGCAGCTAATCCCGGCGGGCATTGTCAGCGGGCTGGTGCTGTTGGTCTGGTACGTTTTGCGTGACCGTTTGCAAGGCTTTGGCTTCTACGCTCTGTTCGCTTTCGCCGTGACCGTTTCAGTTCAGTTGGTCGGCATCTATCTGGTGTTTGCATGCCTGATCATCCCGGCCCTCGCGACGCGGCGCATAGCTCGCCGTGGTGTCAGGATCGCATGCGGCTATGCGGTTGGTGCGGTTGGTTGCCTGGTCGGACTGCTATTGTCTGTGCAAGCAGATTTGCCAGCTGGTGCGGTGATCGTGTGGTGCCTTGGTCTTGCTGCACTCATTTTCTCAGTGTTGGCCAAACCGCGACGCATTCGCTAAAGCTGGCTCTCATAAATTTCGGCCGTCGGCCCCGACAATAATCCTGACGCATTTAACTAAGCGCTCAGTATCGCGCTGACCCGAGGCCAGACATCGCCTACTCGTTGTCGCATTTCCTCGAGGTATTGTGGCGGGAAACTCTCCGCCAACAATTGCTTGTAGGACTCTCGGTCTTTTATCCGGGACCACCAGTCAATGACTCTGGGCCGACCCGACCACATCTCTTGCAGGCCGAATATTTCCAGTCGCATCAGAAACGGCGTAAGGCATGCATCAGCGAGTGAATAAGCAGGGCCAGCGGCAAAGCTGGACTTTTCAAGTGCTGCGTCAAGACTGACGATCATTGCATCCAGTGCTCGTAGTCCGGAGTGTACTTCAGGTGCATCTATGCCGTGCGCAACGATGTTTCTCCGACGTGTACGATATTCATCAATCTTGATCGCTCGAAAATAGTCTTCCAGTGATTCGTCTGTCGAATACTTTTCGAGTACAACCTGGCGCACTGCCAGGCCGAAGGTGGTGCTGCCAATTCCCTTGAAATACTGCTCATCAATGTTCTTTAGCCAGGTGTACATTCGGGCACGGTCGAATGCGGTGGCTGGCTTTAAAGGCGGCCCTTCAAAAGCGTCGTCGACATACAGGCAGATGACACTTGATTCAACAATGACTTTGCCATTGTGAAGCATGGTCGGAACGACGCCCCTGGGATTTATGGCGAGGTATTCCGGCGTTGAGAGCTCAAATCGATCCAGGACATTTGCTCGAAACTCGACACCCTTTTCAAACAGCGCCATGCGGGCTTTGATGCCGCAGGTGGCGTCGTGGAAATAGTAGAGTTCAGGCATAGCTCGCGAGCATAAACAATATGTGACAGGCAAAGCAAACCAGCGTTGGCAAGGGTTGGTTGCAACTCTTGAAACAGCAACCCGAAGCTGCTCGTTTCAATTGCGCTGCTACGATCGCGCGCCCATTCTCGCCGGCTATGGTGTTTGCAGGTACCCCTTATCTGTCAGGTAGTCGACAATAGCCTCGGCTGACTGTGCGGCAGTCATCTCAACCGTATTCACTTCGATTTCGGCGTGCATGGGCGCCTGGTATTCTGAGTCGATACCGGTGAAGTTCTTGATCTCGCCCTTTCTGGCCTTGGCATAAAGGCCTTTTACGTCGCGCTGTTCGGCGACCGACAATGGCGTGTTCACATAGACTTCGATGAACTCACCATCGGCCATCGTCTGACGTGCAATTTGTCGTTCAGCTCTAAATGGAGAAATGAACGCGCATAATGTAATCAAGCCGCTGTCTGCCATTAGCCTGGAAACTTCCGACACTCGACGGATGTTCTCGACGCGATCGGCGTCAGTAAAGCCGAGATCATTATTGAGTCCGTGGCGAATATTGTCACCGTCCAACGTGTAGGTGTGGCGCCCAAGGTCGAACAGTCGCTTCTCGACAAGGTTGGCAATGGTGGACTTGCCGGATCCTGACAGACCGGTAAACCACAGAACGCACGGGCGTTGGTGTTTCTGTTCCGCTCGCTCGCTCTTGCCTATTTCGAGATCTTGCCAGACAACATTGGCGGCGCGTCGCAGCGAGAAGTCCAGCATGCCCGCCGCAACAGTCTCGTTGGTTAGTCGATCAATCAGGACAAAACTGCCTAGCTGTCGATTGTCATTGTACGAACTAAACGGTACCGGCTTGGCCAGACCGATATTGCAGACGCCGATTTCATTTAGCTCCAGCGTATTCGCGGCTTCGTGCACCAGCGTATTAACGTTGACCTTGTGTTTTAAGGTCGTGACGGAGGCATGAATGGTCTGATTATTGATCTTGATTCGATACTGGCGTCCGGGAAATAGCACTTTTTCGGACATCCAGATGATATGTGCTGCGAATTGGTCAGATTGTTCGACGGGATGATCGACACCGCAAATAACATCACCTCGAGATACGTCGATCTCGTCATCCAGCGTTACTGTTATCGCCTGATCGACGACAGCTTCAAGTAACTCGCCTTTACTGGTGACAATACGCTTGACCTTGGAACGTTGGCCGGAAGGGATATTGATGATTGCATCGCCGGGCTTCACAGAGCCCGCTGCAATAGTCCCCGAGAAACCTCGAAAATCCAGATTGGGCCGATTCACCCACTGCACGGGCAGGCGAAAACCATCTGTGTCGGTTGAACGACTTACATCAACCGTCTCGAGATGCTTTAGCAGCGTAGGCCCGCTATACCAGGACATGCGCTCAGATGGGTTTGTGACATTGTCGCCATCCAGTGCGGACATTGGAATGCAGATCATGTCCTGAAATCCAAGCGGCTCGGCGAATTGTCGAAATTCCGCTTCAATCTCGACCACGCGCGACGCTTCGAAGTCGACGAGGTCCATCTTGTTCACAGCAACTACAACATGCCGAATGCCCAGCAAGCTTGCAATAAAGGCGTGTCGGCGTGTTTGTACTTGAACGCCATAGCGCGCGTCGATCAGCAAGATTGCTACATCTGCGGTGGATGCGCCGGTCGCCATATTGCGTGTGTATTGCTCGTGGCCGGGGGTGTCCGCTACGATAAATTTGCGCTTGTCAGTCGAGAAAAAACGGTACGCAACATCTATGGTAATACCTTGCTCGCGCTCGGCAGCGAGGCCGTCCACGAGCAAAGCAAGATCTATGTTGTCACCCTGTGTGCCGGATGATTTGGAATCCTTTTCAATCGCCGCAAGCTGGTCGTCGTAAATCATCTGCGAGTCGAACAACAAGCGACCGATCAGCGTGGACTTTCCGTCATCGACCGAGCCACAAGTGATGAAGCGCAGGAAAGACTTGTTCTCCTGGACCTGCAGGTAAGCAGCAATATCTGTTGCGATCAGATCATCGTGATGGGACATCAGAAATATCCCTCCTGCTTCTTTTGCTCCATCGAAGCACCGACGTCAGAGTCAATGACGCGTCCTTCACGTTCTGATGTCGTCGTTAGCAAGGTTTCCTGAATGATGTCTTCAAGAGTTTCCGCTTCACTCTCAACAGCACCGGTCAGCGGGTAGCAGCCCAGCGTGCGAAAACGCACCATTTTCTCTTGCGGAACTTCGCCTTTTTCCAGTGGTACCCGGTCATCATCGAGCATAATTAACGTACCGTCACGCTTGATCACTGGTCGCTTTGCCGCAAAGTAAAGCGACGGAATTTCAATTTTCTCTCGATGAATATATTGCCAGATATCCAATTCGGTCCAGTTGGACATCGGGAATACCCGCATGCTTTCACCTTTCGCAACGCGAGTGTTATAGAGGTTCCAGAGCTCCGGACGCTGGTTTTTGGGGTCCCAGCGATGTCCTACCGATCGAAATGAGAAAACTCGCTCTTTGGCGCGAGACTTGTCTTCGTCCCGGCGCGCTCCACCAAACGCGGCATCAAAGCCATGTTTGTCGAGAGCCTGTTTCAGTCCCTGAGTCTTCATGATGTCGGTGTGCACCGCGGAACCGTGACTGAATGGTCCGACATTGTCGGCGACACCATCGGGATTGATATGCACGATCAAGTCGAGCCCATGTTTCTTCGCTGCCGCATCCCTGAACTCGATCATTTCGCGAAATTTCCAGGTCGTATCGACATGCATGAACGGAAATGGCGGACGGGACGGATAAAATGCCGCCAATGCAAGATGCAACATGACGGAGCTGTCTTTGCCCACAGAGTAGAGCATTACCGGGTTTTCACACTCGGCGACGACTTCACGCATGATATGGATGCTTTCAGCCTCAAGGCGGTCGAGATGGGTCAATTGAGTCATTTTCAGGGTTTTGTCCAGGAGCGAAGTGTCGGCATTGGTGTCTACCGTTCGACTCAAGGCATTGGAAAGGCACAATTCAAGCCGACGGCGCATAGAGAATGCCCATTTAGGCGCCCATTCGCAAACTCTGGCGCCGGCTGGACAAGTGGGTGGAACCGCCCGAATCCCGGGGCGTCCGGCAATTGGATTCCTGACGGTTCCCTGATGATCTGTTGGTGGTAATTCTGCATGCATCATGCTGCCCGAATCGCCATACTCTGTGCGACAATATGTTGTCCGGTTCATCAGGTCCCAAACTATGTCTTCAATCGCTTTGACCCCGGCACGCCTTGCTGTGCGGCTCTGCTTGTACTTTGTCGTATTCTTTGGCGCGACGTTGCTCATAATTTCGAATTGGCCCGAGGCTACTCTGTACATGCCAGTGGGCGGTCACGACGCTCTGGATACCTTCGGCGCCGAGAGTGTCTCCGATGTTGTCGCTCAGTTTAGTGGCAGCGCAAAAGCGACTGCCCCGGCAGCATCGGCGCCAACCGGCCAGGACATCATTGCGGCAGCGTTTTTCCTGATTTTGCATCTCAGCGGTACAGTATTGCTGATGATTCCGCTTACCTGGACGTACATGGCGTCAAAGCAGGAAACCGGCTATCACAAGAGCTTCGTCCGCGCGCTGATCGTGTTGCCGATTTGTGCCGCCACAATTGTGCTTCTGATACAAGACAGCCTGGCACTGGCGTTTGGACTAGCGGCGCTGGTCGCCGCGGTGCGGTTTCGCGTGGCGCTGGCCGAGGCGATCGATGGCATATTTATTTTCGCAGCGATTTGCGTTGGTCTGTCTGCGGGTGTCGGCTATCTCGGTATCGCGACGGTCATGACGGTGTTCTTCTGCTTCGCGAGCCTGATTCTCTGGTACCTCGACTATGGCACTAATCCGGTCGAGGAGGAGCAGCGGGAAAGAAAGCGCGCAAAAATTGATCGAAAGGACGAGCAACGCAAATCCGCGACGATGCGATAGCGCCTGATTGCTATGGCAGGCCTTGCCAGCACAGGGATGCTGGCCATAAAATGCGGCCTAAGGAAGTCCCGCTGCGGCGATTTGCAGCAATATGCTGCCAGAGGCGGGTTTTATTGATGATTTATGGGAACGAATCGTGCGGTCAACGCACTAAAGATGGGAACAATTCATACGGCCTACGCACTTATGTTGTGGCCAGTTAAATTCAAAGAGGATGATCGACAATGAAAAAAATTATAATTCTGGTCGCTGTCGCGGCAATCGCCGGGTGTAGCAGCGCACCGGCAACGATCCAGCAAGGGCCTAACGCCGAAGTTTCGTTTGATGGGCTGCATTCAATCGATAATTCGGCTTTTCAGAATGCATGGGCTGATCCGGACATCGATTTTTCACGCTACAGCAAGATCATGCCAGGAACCGCGATTTTCGAGTACCGCGCAGTGAAGAAGACCAGCGCCACCGCCGCACACTCGGGATCAAACAAGAGCGAATTCTGGATAGACGACGACGCCAGAGCAAAGCTGGAATCGGAAGCATCATCGATCTTCAACGAAGAGATGGCAAAAAGCACTCGATTTGAGATGACTGATACGGCAGGCGAAGACGTTCTTATCATTCGTGGCGGCCTGAACGATATAATGTCTCGCGTACCTCCGGAACAGATTGGTCGTAACGATATCTTCTTGCGGTCGGTTGGCGAGGCAACATTGATTCTTGAAGTCGTTGACTCAAAGAGTGGCGAAGTGATATTTCGGGCAGTCGAACGTCGCAGTGCCGGATCGTCGACGGGTGGCATAAAGGCAAATTCAGTGACAACCTTGGCCGAAGTACGTCGAATGTTGCGCCGCTGGGCGACGACAATGCGCGAAGGACTGGATTCGATTCCGGCACAGTAGCGGTAGGCTTATAGTCGGACCGCTTGCGGTGCAGGCGGTCCGAAATCCGATGGGTTTGTGCATCAAGGCTTGGGGCCCAGCGCTCTCGGTCGTTCCAGTAGTCAGCAGGGAAATCCGACGCGATCTCTGTGACCTTGAGATTTCTATCAGGACTCACCCGTAGTTCGTCGCCTACTCAAGGCTCGACGATTCAAAGCAACCAATTTTAGAGCATCCAATTCTGCTGGATACGCGTTCATGCGGATATCTTCGGCATAAGGATCGCGTATTCTTGCGTGGAATTGATCGATCAAGCGATCGATCAAACGATCGTCGGACAATGAGATACCAGATCAAAATGGGTTCGACGCTGGCACGCGCAGTACAAATGCGCGCGATTAGGTGCAGGTAATGGACTAAAGGGATGGTGGCAGCAACATGAAACTTCTGAAGGACAAAATTATTCTGGTAACCGGTGGCTCCAGCGGAATCGGGCAGTCAGCGGCCTGCATTTTCGCAGGCGAGGGCGCGACCGTCGCAGTCTGCGATATCGACGCTGATGGCGGACAACAGACCGTTGATATGATCGAGTCAGCTGGAGGTACGGCACGCTTTGTTGAGGCTAACGTAGCCAGTTCGGCGGACGTACAGTCGATGGTAGCCACGGTCGTAGCAGAATTTGGCCGCCTGGACGGCGCGTTCAACAACGCAGGAATTACCGGTGCTGAAGCATTGACCGCTGACTATGAAGAGGACGACTGGGACAATGTCCTGGCTGTCAATCTCAAGGGTATCTGGCTGTGTATGAAGTATGAAATTCTTGCCATGCTTGAGTCAGGGGGTGGGTCGATAGTAAATACTTCCTCATCATTGGGGCAGGTTGGCATTGTCAACATACCGGCCTATGTCGCTTCCAAACACGGCGTCATTGGCATCACGCGGGCCGCGGCGCTTGAGTATGCGCAGCAGGGGATCCGCATCAACGCCGTTGCACCAGGTGCAATTGAAACGCCATTGATGGCAAAGCGTCTGGCCGACGTGCCTGAGATTGCAGCTCCAATCAAGGCCGCTCACCCGATCGGTCGATTGGGCAAAACCGAGGAAGTCGGTGAGGCCGCTGCCTGGCTCTTGAGCGATCGTGCATCATTCGTGCATGGCTCGGTCATGGCTGTCGATGGTGGCTACCTGGCAATCTAGGAAATAGCCCATTCGACAGAGGATTTGTCGTCGTAATTAGCCTCTGTTGCGCAATAAAGATTCAGAAAGAAGCGACGTAAATGTTTGAAAAGAAAGAAAAACAGAGTGTTCTGTTCGTCTGCATGGGCAATGCACGAGTACCGCGTAGATAAAGGGCCGTAGCCCGAAGAATAAGAGGCTGCCTCTGATTTGTCGCATTCTCAGACATAGACCGGGCAGCTACCCAGGATAGGGCAGCGAGCGTTCCTGGCGATTGCCCTGGATTTGGCTCTTAACTGCTGGCCAAAGTTGGCGGAGGAGGTTAACCCTGACTGCTGCCTGCAAGTTAGTGGCTAACTAATAGTCAAAAGTTGGGGTCCTGGAACAATAAAGAGCCGACCCTGCTGCTGGTCATGGTCAGGTGCAAGTGGAAAGCCACCGATCGCAACCCACATTGAGCCATTGTTCACCGGCTTCCGGTTTGTACTGGTAGTCAAGGCAACGTCGAGTGCGATCGGATGGAGTTGTGGGACAGCTGGATAGCCGTAGGATTGATATCGGCTGCAGCATGGGGATTATCCTGTGTTATCGACGTTTGCTTCGTCGCTGAGGGCATATACCGAAAACCTATAGACGGCCCACTGGTTGCCGGTCTGTTCTGTTTCGTCCCGCTCGTTTCTTCCGATAGCAAGGCGACTGTGCTTAGTGTTGACCCGCGTGTTGCCGTCGTTGCGTTGCTGGCCGGAGTATTCTACCTCCTGCATATCTACTTTTACTTCAAGGCGCTTTTTGCCTTGAACGATGCATCCAACGCCGAGATCTTCAATACTCTGACGGTGCTATTCGTCCCGGTGTTTGCGTTTTTCGTTCTTGGAGAAATACTGTCACCGTTGCATTATTTCGCGATTGGCCTCTCCATAGCCGGCATCCTGGTCCTTGTCCGATTCCAGTTTTCGTCGTTGACCTGGCAGGTTGCTGGAGTCCTCGGCATTTCTGTTGTTTTGATCTCCCTGGTTATGGTCATGCAGGCGTGGGTCCTCCAGTTTGTCGGCTATGAAACCGCTGTGTTGCTATTTTCGCTCGGGGCGTTCGTCAGCGTAGTTGCCCTGCTGGGGGCGAGAATGCACCTGTGCAGACGCATTCTGAATCTCTGCGGGCGATTTGGGCTGCTTCTTGCTGCCGTACAGCTGCTGGAACTTGGTGCAGTGCTTGGATCGCAGCGAGCTACTGATGTCGGCCCGTCTGTTTCATTGGTTGCTTTGCTCGAGTGTTCATTGCCGGTCTTCGTCATGGGATTTAGCTGGATGTTGCTCATCGCCTCGCGACACTGGCGAGGTAGCAATACAGACAACATCCGAGCTGCCCTGGCGTTGCAGACCAAAGCATACCCGGCGAAGTTGCTCTCGCTTGTTCTTATTATTTCAGCCATTGGCCTTGTACAGCCATGAAACAACAGGAGTACGCACTTATGTCGGCCGTAGAAAAAATCACCACTACCGAATCAGGGGTCGAGAGTCTCCATCTGGTCCACGAGATACTGGTGCTTGACTCTTTCCTGGCGAAGCCTCTGGATCAGCGCCGCTACGCTTCTATAACCCGGGACTTTGTGTCTGACCTGCTCAATGTTCTCGGCATGGAAACTCTGGGGGAGTTGGGGATCTTCCCGGCCGTTGATCAGCGGGAACCCGGGTGGTCGTTCATACAGCCGATAACGACCAGTCACGTCAGCGCTCACTACTTTGAGAATCCGGGTCGCCGCCCGCACATCAGGATCGACGCCTACAGCTGTGCCTCAATCAATTGGAACGCACTGATTCAAGTCTGTCACGAACACTTTGAGCTGGACGAGTGGTGTGCATGTTTCATCGATCGACAGCTCGATCACCCTCGTCAGCGAAGTGTCGTTGAATTGGCGGGACTGGGTGCATGTGTGAATTCGGAGATAGTGCTAACCGAGCAGCCTTCGCAAAAGCATGGAGCGAATCAATGAACAATAACAAGGGTCAACCGATCGCCTCATTCCTCGAGTCCAACTTCAGACATTTCAATGCCCGGGAGACGCTGGATGCGGCTGCCGGGTATCACCGATTCGTAGCGGAGCAGCGCGGACTCATGATGGTGTCGCTGGCAGGTGCCATGAGTACCGCAGAGATAGGGAAAACGCTGGCGCCGATGATCCGCGCGGGCATGGTACATGCGATCAGCGCGACCGGGGCTAACATTGAGGAAGACATCTTCAATCTGGTCGGTAACTCGCGCTACAAATTACAGCCTGACTGGCGCTATCTCACGATGGATCAGGATGCCGCAATACTGGCCGAGGGATTCAATCGTGTGACGGATACCTGTATTCCAGAGGACGTCATGCTTGAAGTGCATGATGCGTTACTTGCGCTCTGGCAGGATGCCGAGCGTCAGGGTTTACGGTATTTCCATTGGGAGTATTTCTACCAGCTTATTCGCAGCGGATTCTTTGAATCCCGGCACGACGTACCGCTAACGGATTCATGGCTGGTTGCGGCCTGCCAGGCAAATATTCCTGTCTATACACCCGGGGCAGAGGATTCGACGCTCGGAAATATGTTTTGCGCCGACGTGATGCAGGGCAAGCTGCGTTCTCATAGCATTTTGAAATCGGGGACGGAACTGTTTGCCGATCTTACACAGTGGTACATCAAGAACGACCGCGATCATCCCATTGGTTTTTTCCAGATCGGCGGCGGCATCGCAGGTGATTTCGCGATGTGCGTTGTTCCGGCGATCATTCAAGACCACAACACCGCGTGCAAGCACTGGCAGTATTTCTGCCATATTGGAGACGCCGTGACATCTTATGGTGGCTACTCCGGATGCCCGCCAAATGAAAAGGTGACCTGGCACAAGCTCGATGCGAATACAGAAAACTACACAATTAATTCGGACGCGGCCATCGTCGCGCCGCTGATTTTTCAATATGTGATTGAGAAGGCGACACAGGTGAAAACGCGTACTGTGACGAAGTCGGCACGGCGGAATTCAGAAACTGAGCCGGCGTGATCGACTTCGATCCAAACAACTCCGCGCCGGAAGGAAGTGGTCTTTTCGCGCTGCCTTACAGCATTGATGATTCCTCAGTGGTGGTCGTGCCTGTGCCGTGGGATGCAACAAGTTCCCAGGAGCGAGCTTCCGGTGGAGCTCCCGCCGCTGTCTACGTAGCGAGCAAATATGTCGAATTGTTCGACCCCAAAATGGGACCGATCTACCGAAGAGGCATCGCCATGGATACTCCTTTGGCGGAGATCGCTGCGCTTAACAGTCACGCGATCGCGCTGCAGAGCTCCGATTCGTATCATGGCGCACTTCTGACTGAACCATGCGAACGTCTAAATGAACTGGTTGAGGGCGTGGTAAGCGCGCACCTGGCCGTGGGAAGGCGTGTTGGCCTGTTGGGAGGCGACCACTCGGCCAGCTATGGTGCAATCGACGCGCATCTGTCGCGACATCCCGATATGGGTATCCTACAGATTGATGCGCATTGTGATCTGAGGCGCGGATTTGATCAGATTGTATTTTCACACGCATCCATCATGTACAACGTCGTTGAGAATCTGAAACCCGCCACATTGGTACAGGTCGGCGTGAGAGCCCTGTGTGATTTTGAGGCGAACTACGTTCGAAAGTCAGGATGTGTCAGCACTTTCTTTGATGCCGAATTACATGAGCTGCGCTCAGAGGGTAATAAATGGAAAGATATTTGCCAGCAGATCACGACACAGTTGCCTGAGGAAGTTTATGTATCGCTGGATATCGATGGGCTAGAGCCCTCGACCTGCCCGAATACCGGCACTCTTGTTCCCGGTGGGCTTGCCTACAACGACGTGGTTTACTTGCTTCGCCACATTCGAAATAGTGGTAGATCAATTGTCGGTTTCGACCTTGTCGAAGTCGGAGCCAACGAGTTTGACGCGAATATTGCTGCGCATCTGCTGTACCAACTCTGCGGTATCGTTGCCTGATCAGAAAAATTCCCGCTTGGGAACTACCAATCAATTTGTAAAGACAAAACGAACCGGGGTCCGATAACTCGTTCATCGAAGATCAAGTCCGCAGAGCCGTGAGTGTCGACGTAGCTGAGCATGATCGCTGCGTTGCCGATGCTTCGGGCGAGTGTTGCTGAGGTGTAGGAGTAGGCAGATCCATAGGCATTGCTCAGGTTGTAGTAGCCATAATTGAGCTGCAATGAGGTTTCTGCAGGAAGGGCAAAGCTCGCGCCCAGTTCGTAGAGCAGGCTGTCGGCACCGGTATTATCGACGTTGTCGCTGAATGCGATCATCGTACTGAATTGTTCGGAGAACCATAGAGTGGCATTCATTTCGTTGAAGTCATAATCGGCATCATCGATGGTGCCGGGATACAGGTAACGAACGAACGCCAGATCAACAGTCCAATTCTCGCCAATATCCGCGACGTAGCCGATCGCCAGGTCAATCTCATAACTGGCACCGTCATCAGGCTCACCATCCGGGATGAAGTCAACGTTTGATCCCCACGCGTAGGCATAGAGGCCTGACGAAGGCCCGATTTCGACGGATGCCTGAACTGAGTAATTGCCCATCGTTTGCGACACACCGCGAAACGCATAATCTGAACCAAGTCCAAGGCTGCCTCCCAACGTTGTTTTGTCGCACTCCGCGTCGCTGGGGATCGGCATAGAAAAAATTAGCGTCAGCAGCAGTAACTGTCTCGAGCGACTCGTTGCACATGTAAGTAATTTCATGCTTCGCACCCCGGTATTAAGCCTATTCAGCTACTACAGACCGGAATCACGGGAGCGACGGCTCATCCTCTTTTTTCTGATCACGCGTGAGCCTTTGTGGCTACGTTCCCGGTATGCTTCTATGAGGCAGACCATTTTTCCGCGCAGAGGCGGCGTAGACGGTAAGGTGCAGATGCACAAAGCTGCATACGCCTATACTGCCAATAGCGAAACCGAAACCACCGGTACCATGGAGTTCTCACGTGAGCGAGCCGAGAGGAATTACACAATTGCTACAGCTCGCCGCTGGCGGCGACGAGCACGCGAATGACGCACTGTTCAGTTCGGTGTATCAGGAGCTGCGCAAGATCGCTCGTGCCCAGCGCCGGCGCTGGCGTGGTAACGAGACAATCAACACGACGGTATTGATTCACGAGGCCTACCTGAAACTGGCGAGCGGTAAGATCGCGGACTACAAAAGCCGATCACACTTTTTCGCAACTGCGTCGAAAGCGATGCGGCAGATTCTCATGAACTACGCTGAACGAGTTTCCGCTTCGAAACGCGGTGGTAATGCGGTCCGCGTGACCTTGTCGGGTCATATGCCTGTCACCGACGATACACTCGACGACTTGCTGACGATCAACCAATTGCTGACGCAACTTGAGAAGACGAACAGCCGGCACAGCAGGTTGTTCGAGTGCCGCGTATTTGGCGGTATGACAAACGAAGAAACTGCAGCCGCTCTGGATGTATCCACTGCAACCGTGAAGCGTGACTGGACATTGTTGAGTGCCTGGGTGTATCGGGAAATGAATACTGAGACATGAATATTTCAAAACGAGCATCGGAGCTTTTCGCGCAGGCACAGGCACGCGCACCTGAAACCCGCGCGCAGTTTGTAGTCGATGCCTGCGGCACCGACCAGGACCTGCTCGATGAGGTTACATCGTTACTCGATGCGGCTGAGCATTCTGAGGAGTTTTTTGAAGGTTTGTCGGACAAGGTAGGATTGTCGGTGCTTGCGAACGATGACCCACCCTTACCAGAGAACAAACTAATCGGCCAGTGGCGCCTCAAACGTGTGATTGGGCGTGGCGGGATGGGTGCCGTGTATCTCGCCGAACGCGCCGATGAACAATTCGATCAACAGGCGGCGTTAAAAATCCTGCCTTTTGGTCTTGACAGCGCGATGGCGCGCTCAAGATTTGTGACTGAGCGCCAGATTCTCGCAAGTCTCACGCATGACAATATAGCCCGCCTGCTGGACGGGGGTGTTACAGACGAGGGGACGCCGTATTTCGTAATGGACTACGTGGATGGTCTGCCCATCGATACTTATTGCGACGAACATGAGCTTAATGTCGGCGCACGAGTTCGTCTGTTTCTAGGCGTGCTGGCCGCGGTTTCGCATGCGCATTCGCACTTGATCGTGCACCGGGATATCAAACCGTCGAACGTATTGGTAACGGATGATGGTTCCGTGAAGCTGCTGGACTTCGGTATTGCGAAAATGCTGTCGAGCGAAATTGGTGGGGGCGACACTCGGGAACTGGGTATAGCACTTACGCCGGAATTCGCTGCTCCGGAACAACTATTTGGCGGCACCATAACGACGGCGACGGATGTGTACACGCTCGGATTGCTGCTGTACACGCTGTTGTCCGGTCGCAATCCCAGAGGCTCCACCGATGCAAGCTCTGTTGCGGCGCTGCAAGCAGTCGCCGCGGATGATCCTCCTCGGTTGTCTGATTTCGCGACTGATCAGAGCCAATTCGGGGCTGAAGATATCGCCCGGATTGTCGCGCATCGCAAGACTTCTCTCGCGGCACTGAAACGAAATTTGAAAGGTGATCTCGACAACATCTTACAGAAGGCGCTTGCGGGTGACGCTGCCGATCGCTACGCGACCGTTGCTGATTTTTCGGCGGATTTGCGACGCTTTCTTGACGATGAACCGGTCACCGCTCAGCCGATTACCGTAGCTTATCGTGTCAACAAATTCGTGCGTCGCCACCGTGGGGGTGTATTGGTGGCTTCGCTCATGCTGTTGGCCCTCGTGGCGTCCACCGCCATCACGGCCTGGCAGATGGTCGAGGCGCAACGGCAGCGGGATATTGCGATGTATCAGCAACAACGGGTGCAGGCAAGCAATGAGTTTTATGGCCTGCTCATGGAAGAGATGGGATCCAAACCATTTACCTCCGTTGAGCTTCTCGATCGTGGTAGAGAGTTGCTTGAGAAACAGTTTGGTGCCGAGGAAGCTTTTATGGGCCCGGTATTGTATGAAGTATCGAAGCGCTATGGCGGTCTACGTGAAAGGCCCAAGCAACTGGAGTTGCTGCATCGGTCGGAGTTGCTCGCCCGCGAATACGACGATGACAATCTTCTGGCTACGATTCTATGCAAGTTGCAAGACAGATACGCGCTGAAAGACCCTGAGAAGGCACGAAATTATGCTGCTGAGGGAAACGAGGTATTCAGCAACATACGTCGGCCCGACATAGAGACAAGTGTTGAATGTTTGCGTATGGAAGCACGCATTGCACAAAGCAATGGGGAGATTGAGAAAGCGATTGAAATTCTTTTTGCTGCGAAAGCGATTCTGGATGCCCACCCTGCATCTGTCACAAATCTGCGCGGGCCACTGCTCGGGCACCTTTCCTACATCTACCACAATGAAGGGCGTCCTAAGGAGGCACTAGTCTATCTCGACCAGATTCTCGAATTGCTGGAAAAGACGGGTCGGGGCAATTCGCTGGGTTATCTCCGCGTTGCATCAAACAAGGCCATGACATTGCAGAGCGACGGGCGATTGTCGGAAGCGCTGGATGCCTTTGAGAATATCATCCAGCGAATGAGCGAAAGCGGCTATGAGCAACGAGGCGTAGCGGGAATCCTTTACCAGTACGGTTCTACGCTTGTACGCGTGGAAAGAATTCAAGAAGCCGAATTGGCGTATCAAGAGGGCATCGAGCTGGCCGAAGCAGCAGGCGACGCCAAGACCGTTGCCTCGATCAAAATTGGCCTTGTAGGCGTCTACGGCGCAAGAAAAGAGTTCGATCTCGCCCTTGAAAGCCTGAATTCCGCGCTGGAATATTTTATGCGCGACGAGGGCGCGAATATGGGTGCAGTCCAGCATATTAAGGTCCTGCGAGCGAAAACGCTTCGTAGCATGGGTCGTGTGGACCTTGCTCTCGTAGAAGCAAACGCGCTGCTAGAGGAAGTTGGGTATCCGGCAAGCGAGAGGAATACCGGGGCCTTGCTTTCGGCCATCATCCAAGCCGTCGAAGTGCACAGGGCCATGGGAAACAATCAGTATGCGGAGGAATTGGTGACCGACCTGATTCGAAGACTCGGGACCCGGTCAGTCGGAGATCCCATGCAAAATGTTGATGTAGGTCGTGCGTATGTGCAACGTGCCGAAATTCGGGTCAGCCTGGGTCAGAACGACGGCGCGATTGGTGATCTGGAAATCGCGATTCCCATATTGACCAATGACCTGGGTGAGCAGCATCAGCAGACGGTCGATGCCCGGGAACTGCTCGATAAAATCCGGCATTAACACGCGCGACTTATCTGGCTGCGCTCCGGGACGTTTCTGCTATAAATTACCGGGCCCTTTGATTACCTAACCAGTAAGCGTGACAGAACACTTTCGCTGCACCGCGCAGGTAGAAAACTCGCCTTTATATCGCTCGTTTTGCAGGTAGAATTGCGCGCCTGAAGAGCATGAAATACTGCCTCTTATCGCAAACCGGATTCTAATGAAAGCGGTGACTTAATGGGCCTGGCATAGTTAAATAGGAGGCGCGAAAAAGCGTTATAAATGACGGAAATTAAAGAGCAAACTTGTGTTCTATTTGTCTGTATGGGCAATATCCGACTATGTTGCTACTAATTGGATATAGCCGAATTAGCAGGTCCCGTTCGATTTGTGCTGCGAATTCCAATTCAATGGCGAGAAGCAATCTTCAGAATTCGAATTCGATATTTGCTTTCACAATACTGTCAGGGCTGCTCTCGCTAATTCCGGTAAATAGTCCGAACTCCCACCGCAGCTTCCTGCCCTCGGAGACGCGAAACAATCCGCCGATCGCTGGTCCCACGGCGGTAGTGTCCTGACCTACGTGCAACTCGATAGCTGGCTCAAATGACTCTTTCAGGCGGTAACGCACTTGCATACGCAAGGTCGATTCAATCTCGCTCTGAATCGTCTCGCCCCATTCGTAAATAATTCCGAAATTGGCGGTGACCGTCGTTTTGCCGAAGT
>CAZGVL010000036.1:0-28604 GCA_964528965.1 uncultured Woeseiaceae bacterium | reverse complement strand
CACCGGTGTGGAATTCGATCATGCCGACATCTACAAAGATCTGGACGCGATCATCTGGCAGTTTCACCAGCTCTTGCGAATGGTGCCTCCCGGTGGTCGAGTTATCGTTAACGGTGCGGATGAGAATCTCGCGAATTTACTGGATGGCGGCTGCTGGACACCTATCGAAACCTTTGCGATCGATCGCGATGCAAACTGGACGGCGCAGTTCATGGATGCGGCGGAGCGGCGCATTGGCATAGCTGGTCCGGACGGTGTGTCGGGCGAGGCAAGGTGGCAACTAGGTGGCAGCCACAATCTTGAGAATGCGCTGTCAGCAGTGGCGGCGGCACATTCTGTGGGTGTCACATTGCAGCAATCGCTAGCTGCTCTGTCGCGATTCGAGGGTATCAAGCGCCGCATGGAGCGGACGGCGACCGTCGGGAATATCGCGATATACGACGATTTCGCACATCATCCGACGGCCATCGAACGATCGATTGCCGGCATGAAGAAGCGCTACCCCGGGCAGCGAATAATTGTCGCCGTGGAGCCACGCTCCAATACCATGAAACTGGGCGTCCACAACGAGACATTGGCAGCGTCGCTAAAAGGCGCGGACGCCGTCTGGATGTATCGCCCGGCAGACATGAACGATGATCTCGATACGTCCTTGAAGGACCTCGGTGATCGACTGCGAATTTTTGGTGACTATGACAAACTGGTGGCAGACATGTCAGCGAAAGTGCTGTCCGGGGATCAGGTTATCTTCATGAGCAATGGTGGCTTCGGTAGTGCCCGCCAGACACTGACCGCCGTATTGCAGAGAACTCGCGGAGGCTGACAGTGTTATCCAGAATCTTTTTGGCCAGGTTTGTTTTACGCAGACTCTCGTCACTCAGGATTAGCTCTTGCGAGTCGAGCGACAGGCTATTCATGATTATCAATTTAAAGTTCTGAGGCCAGGTAAGTGCAAGTTCCAATCTTCCCATTGCGCACCGTGCTGTTTCCCGGCGGACCTTTGCCGCTACGGATTTTTGAGCCGCGCTACCTCGATATGATTAGTGACTGCCTGAAGAAGGACAAACCATTCGGTGTTGTGCTGATTCGCGAAGGAGACGAAACCGGACCGTCGTCGACCTATGACGTTGGTACATTGGCAAAAATCACGGATTGGTACCAGGGGAGCGACGGGCTGCTTGGGGTGACGGCGGTCGGCGAACAGCGTTTCCGGCTAATTGCAAATGAGCAACAGGCCGACGGATTGAATCTTGGCGAAGTGGAGTTGCTGCCGCCCGACCCCGATATGCCTCTGCCGGACGAGCATTTGCCAATTGCACAAATATTGATCGGCGTACTTGACGACCTCGGCCGGCTGTACGAGTCGCTGCCGCGAAAATACGACGATGCTACCTGGGTCAGTTATCGGTTTATTGAAATTCTGCCCATTAGTGTTGAGCAGAAACAGCATTGTCTTGAAACGACAGACCCTGTCGAACGCTTGCAGCTGGCCACTGAAGCCCTCGAATCGGTACGTTCGGTGGAGTACAGCCCTACAGATTGAATATGGGGTGAATTGCGTATCCTGACGGTCAGCAGAATTTGCTAGAATTCAGGCCTGATGACGCATTCAGGCCTAAATCGCCGCCATATTCTGCTGCTCCTGCTGGCAACGCTGGCGTTGCGGGTGGTGATTCCCGTTGGCTATATGCCAGCAGCGATTGGCAGCGGCCTGCTGTTCGAGCTGTGCCCCGAGGGAATGCCCGCTACTGTCATGCAAGTGCTTGGCGGTCATCATCATCACCATCAGTCGAATTCTGATGGCGACCAGGCTCCATTTGATACCGAGCAATGCCCCGTCGGCCACCTGCTGTCTTCGTCGATGGCGGTCGAATCCGGACAGAACCTGCAACTCGACGTATTTGTACCGCTCCGCGGTGAAGTTCGAATTGAGTCTCTATCCGTTGTTTTTCGAGCGGAGTATCGGTCTCGTGCACCGCCTCCTTTAAAGCTGTCGTAACGATCGTAATTCGAATCTAAATTGAATCGCCTCGGCGCAGATGCCGATGCGTTGCAAACAGCTTTTCAGGGAATTCCGTATGAATAATACAATCAAGGCTGCAGCGCTTGTCGCGTTGCTGTCTACATCTGGCGTCTATGCGGCAGAAGATGAGGACACCGACCAAAGTGATGCTGTAGAGGAAATTGTTGTCGTCGGTCGATCCGTGACAACAACGTTGGCGGTAATCAGTGTCGAGCGTGAATTGCTTGTCGATACGGCTGCCGTGCTCAAGGATATCCCTGGCGCGGACGTCAACGCCAACGGACCAATTACCGGAATCGCGCAATATCGCGGCATGTTTGGCGATCGTGTGGCGGTAAGCATTGACCACCAGGGCATCATCGGTGGAGGGCCTAACGCGATGGACACTCCGCTGTCTTACGTTTCGCCGATGCTGACAGACGAACTCATAGTGCAGCGTGGAATTGCCAGCGTTTCGTCGGCGCCTGAGTCTATTGGCGGTCATATCAATGCGACCTTTGCGCGGGGCGATTTCGCGAGCGATGGCGCCGAGGTGTCAGGCATGATTGGCAGTCGCTATTCGGCGAACGGCAGTGTCAGTACTTCGGCGGGAAGACTAACACTGGCCAACGCCAGCAACCGGGTATCACTGGTCGCCGAAGTGGACAGCGGTGACGACATTCAAACTCCGGCTGGGGACATTCAGCCGTCGAGCCTGAATCGCGACAGATACGACCTGAGCTATGGGTTCAAAGGCGATAGTACCGACGTGCTGATTTTCGTTGGCAAGCTGGATACGAGCGACACAGGCACGGCTGCCTTGCCAATGGACATCATCGGTATAGATACCAATATTGTTGGTTTGCAGTTCGCCACCGCGATTGCGCCGGGAATTGATCTTGAGGGCAGGGTTTCCTATAACGACGTCGACCATCTGATGGACAATTTTTCTTTGCGGTCAGTAGCATCGCCAATGATGGCGCGTCAGAACCGGGCGACCGCATCGGGGTCGACATTTAGTTTGCTCAGCATTATCGACCGCGGTGCGGACAATTTTCGTTTTGGAATTGATGGCGTAATGGCGGAGCATGATTCTGTCATCAGCAATCCAAACATGCAGATGTTCAGAATCGACAACTTCGCTGATGTAGAGAGGAATGTGCTCAGTGCTTTCGTCGAGTGGCAGCGCGATATCAGCAACGGAAGCCTGGAGATCGGGTTGCGGTACAAGGACGTTGAGGCTGACGCGGGGGAGGTGGGCGCAAGCGGAATGCCTGCGATGATGTTGCAGAATGCGTCAGAGTTGGCGGATGCATTCAACGGCGCTGAGAGAGACCTCAGTTGGGGTTCTGTTGATGCTCTTCTCAAATATCGCCATTCGCTGTCGCGCAATGTCGAGTGGAATGTTGACCTGGGAAGCAAGACCAGAGCCCCGTCTTACCAGGAGCTTTACTTGTGGCTGCCGCTACAGGCAACGGGCGGATTGGCGGATGGACGCACTTACATCGGCAATCTGAATCTTGTCGAGGAACGCAGCAACGAGATTTCACTGGGCTTGAGTGCTGTCGCAGGCAGTTTTTCGATTTCTCCACAGGTTTTCTTCCGGAAAATCGACAATTACATTCAGGGCGTGCCGTCAACGAATGGCACGGCGAACATGTTGTCTATGATGATGACTGGCAAGCCAGCGCTGCAATTTGAGAACGTCGATGCCGAGATTTGGGGGCTGGACCTTGCCTGGAAAGTCGACTTGTCTGACAAATGGTTTATCGATGGAATACTGTCGGTCGCTGATGGCGAGCGAACGGACGTCGATGATTATCTGTATCGACTCTCACCGCCTGGCACGAGTGTCGGCATAACCTACGACGCTGATGTTTGGTCGCTAAAAACTGAAGTCGTTTTGATCGCAGAACAGGACCGCGTCGCGGAATACAACGACGAACTCCAATCGGCGGCTTATCAGCTTCTCAACGTTGAGGCTGTGTGGAGCCCGATCGCATCATTGCGGATTGAGGCGCGCGTCGACAATCTGCTGGACGAGACCTATCAGGATCATCTGGCGGGCGTAAATCGTGTCGTCGGAGGCGACATACCTCAGGGAACTTCTCTCTACGGTGCGGAAAGAACCCTCACCATCGGAATGATCTATCGATTCTGACCCAAACGGCTGAATCGAGCGCCGTCGGAGACGGCTTGTAGAGGCTCAGACTACAACGTTGCCAGCACCTTGCTGGCAGCGTTGAGCGTCGCCGAAATTTCGTCGTCTCCATGTGCGGCCGAAACAAATCCAGCCTCAAAAGCTGATGGCGCCAGATAGATACCTTCCGCGAGCATGCCGTGAAAGAACGCCTTGAATCGATCAACGTCCGCCGCTGAAACCTGTGCAAATGATCGCACCGGCGAATCCTCGGTAAACATGAAGCCGAACATGCCACCAGCGCGTTCGACTGAAATCGAGACGTCCGCATCTTTCGCCGCTGCTTCGAGGCCAGAGGCCAGCTGTTCAGTGCGTTCGCTCAAGGCTTCGTAGAAACCGGGTTGATCCAGTTGCGTGAGTGTTGCCAGTCCAGCCGCCATCGCCACCGGATTGCCTGACAAAGTTCCCGCCTGGTAGACAGGGCCATCGGGCGCAATGCTGGCCATGATATCGGCGCGACCGCCGAATGCGGCTGCGGGCATGCCGCCGCCGATGACTTTTCCAAGCGTTGTTAAATCGGGTTTGATGTCGAATAGCGCTTGTGCACCACCCTTGGCGACGCGAAAACCGGTCATCACCTCATCAAGTATCAATATCGCGCCAGAATTTGTGCATTGCTCACGCAGTGTTTCCAGAAAGCCAGCCACTGGCGGCACCATGTTCATGTTGCCTGCGATGGGTTCGACGATTACGCATGCGACATCACCGCCGATTTCATCGAATGCTTTTTTCACGGCTTCAATATCGTTGTATGGCAATGTGACTGTGTGGTTCGCGAGGGCTGCAGGTACTCCGGGCGAACTTGGCACACCCAAAGTGAGCGCACCGGATCCGGCCTTGATGAGCAGCGAATCAGAATGTCCGTGATAACAACCTTCGAATTTGATGATCGTATCCCGCCCAGTATGCCCTCGCGCCAGCCTGATCGCGCTCATGGTTGCTTCGGTGCCCGAGCTGACCATGCGTACCTTCTCGATCGATGGCATTAACGCACAAATCTTTTTGGCAATGGTTGTCTCGAGAACACACGGTGCGCCAAAGCTCAATCCGCGCTTGGCAGTTTCCGTGACGGCTTCGATGACAGCTGGATGTCCGTGGCCAAGAATCATCGGCCCCCAGGAGCCAACATAGTCGATGTAGCGTTTATCGTCCTCGCTTTCGAGCCACGCGCCCTTGGCACTCTTGAAAAACACGGGATCTCCACCGACGCCCGCGAAGGCTCTGACCGGTGAATTGACGCCACCGGCAATGACTTGCCGCGCTTCTGAGTAAAGACTCATGCTGTTCCTTTTGCTTAGTTTGCGGGTTGGTGCATCTGCTTGACGTTCACCCCAAGGCGGGATAATAAATCGGGTACGCCGTCATCGCCAATTAAATGTAGTGCGCCGACAACGATCAAATAATCTTCGTCGTCGTCGAGCATGGTCTGGATAGTGTCCATCCAGCGTTGATTTCGATCAACCACCAGCCTGCGATACAGTTCCGGATACTGCTGCATGTCAGATAACATGTTTTCCTCGAGATATTGCACATCACCATGGCGCCAGGCATCTATCATGCGGTCCATCTCTGCACTGACATCGATGCTCTCGTCCAGCGTCTGCACCAGCAGCTCACTTTGTGCATCGAGAGACAGACCGTCCAGAAATCTGATTTGTTCTTCAATCGATTCGAAGCCGGTAATTTCCTTGCCGTCTGCCACCGCCTTCGTCATCAGGTGCATTTCGACACCATGAATCGGATTGAAACCAATGCGGTTAAGTACGAGTTGTTCTACCGTGATGGCTGCGAGCCAGGGCTCGGTCTTATCGAGCATCTCGAGCGGGATATCCATCGCCAAGGCGGCCGCTGCTGCCTGAGCATACCGTTCTGGTCCCATTAGTTCGCGCAATGAACGACCGTCATTGAGGACGCCCAGACTCGTTACGAGTGCCTGTGAAGCGACCGGATCCAGGTCGTCCATGTCTATTTCCATCAGCAGCGAATCGGCATCGGCATAGGCGGATTCAATAGCACTTGGCAGCGGGTGGTCGCTCTTGCGCAGCATGTGCACGGAACCGAGCAGATAAATAGTGTTCGACTCACCTTCTACCAGCCACAAAGGCAGCGGGTGTCCAGCAGAATCTGCGCTGGCGAAAAAAGGGACTAGAATCGCTAGCAGGACAGCAATTGTTTTAGGCATTCTCAACCCAGATTAACTCACATTCGACGTCACCGTTTCGGTGCAAACTGATGCGACGGTAGGCCGGGGGCTGATCGTCGACAGCGAATTCGTCGCTGCGTTGCTTGAACTGGCGACATGTTGATGGTGTACCCACAATTCGAATGGAGCCATGTTGTGCGTCATATTCCTGATGCACATGTCCGAAAATCGCGAGCTTTACTTTTTTCGACGCGGCGGCTCGTTGCAGAAACTCATCCCCGTTATCCAGGCCGACGGTGTCCAGCCAGATACTTCCCATTGAGACAGGCGGATGGTGCAGACAAATCATGACGTGTTCAGCATCCGTGCCTTCGATGGCGGCCTCGAGGCGAGACAGCTCTCTGGTTGTTGCGAGGCCGCCCGCGCGCCCGGCAGCGCAGCTATCCATTCCCACGATCAGCCAATCGTGTGATTCGAAGGGCGCACAATAGTGAAAGGGCTCGACGGCCAACGCCGCGCGCATGGTCTCGCGAACATCGTGGTTGCCCGGGACGCAATAGATCGGCAAATCGATCGCGCTGAGCATCTGGCAAAAATTTTCATAAGCCAGCACGCTGTCATCCTGTATCAGGTCGCCGGTCACCATGACGACATCGGCATCCCAGTCGCTTTCTTGATAGTGCGCGAGGACTGCGGCAAGTGATGCGTGCGTCACCGTGCCACGCAAGCTGCCCGCCTCGTCAGCGAACAGATGCGGGTCGGTTAAATGCAGTACCCGGAGTGATTTGTCGGATTGGGAGATAAGCCCGTACCTCGTTTCATATCAACGACTTGCACGAATTCCACGATAATAACGGCTTGCGGAGCTCTGTAGCAATCGACGAGTGCACGGTTTGGGCTACAGCGGATGCTGTAGCCCATATGCGTAAGGCTCAGTAGCGGTAGTGGTCAGGCTTGAACGGGCCGGTTTGCGCAACGCCAATGTACTCTGCCTGCTCGTCGCTCAGCACCGTGAGTTTTACGCCAACACGGTCAATGTGCAGCCGTGCGACTTTCTCGTCGAGGTGTTTGGGCAGGACGTAGACCTGATTGTCGTAGTTGTCAGCGTTCTCCCACAGTTCGATTTGCGCCAAGACCTGATTGGTAAACGAATTAGACATGACGAAGCTCGGGTGACCTGTTGCGCAGCCCAGATTCACGAGGCGACCTTCTGCCAGCAAGATGATGCGCTTGCCATCGGGGAAAATAATGTGGTCAACCTGCGGTTTGATGTTTTCCCATTCGTACTGTTTCAGGTAAGCAACATCAATTTCATTGTCGAAATGGCCGATATTGCAAATGATGGCCTGATCCTTCATGCGTTCCATCTGCGGTCCGCTGACCACGTGGTAGTTACCGGTTGCAGTTACAACGATATCAACCTGGTCACAGATGTCGTCAAATCTCACTACCCGGTAGCCTTCCATCGCAGCTTGCAATGCGCAAATGGGGTCGATCTCTGTAATGAGTACAGTGGCGCCGAGACCGCGCAAAGACTGAGCACATCCCTTACCGACATCCCCGTAACCGCAGACGACCGCAACTTTGCCCGCAATCATGACGTCTGTTGCGCGCTTGATTCCGTCGACCAGCGATTCGCGACAACCGTAGAGATTGTCGAACTTGGACTTCGTGACTGAATCGTTGACGTTGAAGGCCGGGCACAACAGGCTGCCATCTTTCATCATGTCGTAGAGTCGCTTAACGCCCGTGGTGGTTTCCTCGGAAACACCGCGAACCTCTTTCATAAGCTCCGGGTATTTGTCGTGCATTAAGACCGTCAGGTCGCCGCCGTCGTCCAGAATCATATTCGGTGTCCAGCCGTCCGGGCCATTGACGGTTTGCTCAACACACCACCAGTATTCTTCTTCTGTCTCGCCTTTCCAGGCAAATACAGGAACGCCGATCGCTGCGATCGCAGCAGCAGCATGATCCTGAGTCGAGAAAATATTGCATGACGACCAGCGGATATCCGCGCCAAGTGCCTTCAATGTTTCAATCAGGACTGCGGTCTGAATGGTCATATGCAGGCAACCGGTCAGGCGTACGCCCTTTAGTGGTTGCGATTCTGCATGTTCGTTCCGCAATGCCATAAGGCCAGGCATTTCCGTTTCGGCGATGGCTATTTCCTTGCGGCCAAATTCCGCGAGTGAAATATCAGCTACTTTGTAGTCGTGCGCTTGCAATGCAACAGCTTCGCTGCTCATGTGAATTCTCCTGTAATGATTCGGATTAAACCGCTGCGGCTATGCGCAGAGTCTCGGCTTTGTCGGTCTTTTCCCAGCTCAGATCGATGTCTTCACGGCCGAAGTGGCCGTAAGCAGCGGTCTGACGGTAAATGGGGCGAATAAGATCCAGCATTTGCAGAATGCCGTAGGGCGTCAGGTCAAAATGTTCACGAATCAGATCCGTCATGCGCGCATCGGAAATCTTGCCCGTGCCAAACGTGCTGACGCTGATTGAGGTGGGTTCGGCCACGCCAATTGCGTAAGAAACCTGAATCTCGCATCGATCAGCAAGGCCAGCAGCGACAATGTTCTTTGCCACATAGCGACTGGCATAGGCCGCCGACCGGTCAACTTTGGACGGGTCTTTTCCTGAGAACGCCCCGCCACCGTGACGAGCTGCACCGCCGTAGGTATCAACGATGATTTTTCGTCCGGTTAGGCCGCAGTCGCCCATCGGCCCACCAATCTCGAAGCGACCGGTCGGGTTAATGTGGTATTGCGTCGTCTTACTGATCAGTTCCGCGGGAATGATCGGTTTGATGATCTCTTCCATCACGCCTTCGCGAAGGTCTGACATGCTGACGTCAGCGCGATGCTGCGTGGACAGGACAATGGCATCAATCGCAACCGGCTTGTGGTCTTCGTAAACAAAAGTGACCTGACTCTTGGCGTCGGGCCGTAACCACGGCAACGTGCCATCCTTGCGCACATCGGCTTGTCGCTTGACCAGGCGGTGCGCAAAAGTGATCGGCGCGGGCATCAGGACGTCCGTCTCGTTCGTTGCGTAGCCAAACATGAGGCCCTGATCTCCAGCGCCCTGATTCTCCTCGGAGTCACGGTCAACGCCTTGCGCGATATCGGGCGACTGCTTGCCGATCGCATTCAGAACAGCGCAGGATGCGGCGTCAAATCCCATTGCAGAATCGGTGTAGCCAATTTCAGCAACGGTATCGCGGACGATTTGCTCGATATCGACCCAGGCTGTGGTGGTGACCTCACCGGCTACGATGACCATGCCGGTCTTGATCATGGTTTCGCAAGCGACGCGGGCCTTGCTGTCCTGCTGCAAAATTGCATCAAGTATTGCATCCGACACCTGATCGGAGATCTTATCCGGGTGACCTTCGGAAACAGATTCCGAGGTGAATAGAAACGAATCACTCATAAAGGTTTGTCTGTCAGTCAAAAAAGGACCGGCATTGTAACCCAATGCCCGCTGCGTGCACCAAGCTGATTGTCACAGTTACAAATAGTTACCTTTGCATCCAAATTTTTCAGCTATTTAAGCCCGAAGACAGGAATCTCCCTTGCGACTGCCGGGCTAAACAGCGAAAATGCGCCGCTCAGCAAGCGTGCGACGATTTCCTATTCACCATAAGGCCGCTTCGGCCGCAACTAAAAAAGAGCAGATGTCACAACAATCAACTGCTGCCGGCCAGCCTGCCCGGCGAGATCTCGCGAACGCCATTCGGGCACTCTCCATGGATGCAGTGCAAGCTGCGAATTCGGGTCATCCCGGGGCTCCAATGGGTATGGCGGATATCGCCGAAGTGCTGTGGAACGATTACCTGAAACACAATCCGGGTAACCCCGGCTGGATAAATCGTGACCGTTTCGTTTTGTCCAACGGCCATGGATCGATGCTGCTGTACAGCTTGTTGCATTTAACCGGCTACGATCTGTCGATGGATGAGTTGCGCAATTTTCGTCAGTTCGGCTACCGAACGGCAGGACATCCTGAGTACGATCCGGAATTGTCGATTGAAACCACGACCGGGCCGCTGGGTCAGGGCGTTGCGAATGCCGTCGGTATGGCGCTGGCAGAAAAGATGCTCGCCGCGCAGTTTAATCAGCCAGACTTCGATGTCGTCGATCACCGCACCTGGGTCTTTCTTGGCGATGGCTGTCTGATGGAAGGCATTTCGCATGAGGCATGCTCGCTGGCCGGCACACTAAAGCTGGGCAAGCTGGTCGCCTTGTATGATGACAATAATATCTCCATTGATGGCGAGGTTGGCGGTTGGTTTACCGACGATACTGCGCAGCGATTCGAAGCCTACGGTTGGCAGGTTATTGCCAACGTGGACGGTCATGACAGCAGCGCAATTGCTGCGGCGATTGAGGCCGCACAAAGCAATGCGGACCAGCCAACGCTGATCTGCTGCAAGACAGTGATCGGGTTTGGATCGCCAAACAAGCAGGGCACTGCCGCAACTCACGGCGCACCGCTTGGCGATGAGGAAATCGCGGCAGCTCGCAAGACGCTGGGCTGGGATTCGGCACCGTTTGAAATTCCTGCGAATATAGCTGCCGCATGGGACTGCAAGGAAAGCGGCGCCGCAGCGGAAGCGATATGGAACGATGTTTTTGCTGCCTACACCGAGAAGCATCCGGAACTTGCGGCAGAGCTGAGTCGACGCATGCAGGGCAATTTGCCGGCAGGCTGGAGTGACTTGGCGGATCAGGCCATCGCGACAATAAATGACGCTGGCGCAACAATGGCGACGCGCAAAGCCTCACTGCTGGCTCTGAATGCCTTCGCCCCCGCATTGCCCGAAATGGTAGGCGGATCAGCCGATCTGACGGGGTCGAATCTGACCAAACACAGCGGCTCGATCGTGGTGACGGGTGACGATGCAGCCGGCAATTACATTAATTTTGGCGTGCGTGAATTTGGCATGACCGCCATTGGTAATGGCATCGCGACACATGGCGGTTTCATTCCGTACTCGGGTACGTTCCTGACATTTTCAGACTACGCGCGTAACGCATTGCGCATGGCTGCGTTGATGAAGATTCAGAATATTCTTGTGTATACGCACGACTCAATTGGACTGGGTGAAGATGGACCGACACACCAGCCTGTAGAGCACGTGGCGTCACTACGCATCATGCCCAACATGCGTGTCTGGCGACCCTGTGACACCGTTGAAACCGCGGTTGCCTGGCGCAATGCAATTGAGCGACGTGACGGCCCAACCAGCCTGGTGCTAACGCGGCAGAATTTGCCACATCAGGCGCGCAGTGATGAGCAGATTAAATGGATTTCCCGCGGTGGATACGTATTGCGGGACAGTGACGGTGAACCTAACCTGATTCTTATCGCGACCGGCTCCGAAGTTGAACTCGCAGTCGCTGCAGCGGCCGAATTGGCCGACAAGGGTATAAAAACTCGCGTTGTTTCAATGCCTTGCACCGACATTTTTGACGCTCAGGATTCGGCCTATCGCGAACAGGTCTTGCCACCGGCAGTCACCGCGCGTGTTGTCATTGAGGCGGGCGTCAGTGAAACGTGGTGGCGTTATGCCGGCACCGCAGGTCGGATTATAGGGATGGATCGATTTGGCGAGTCGGCCCCTGCAGATGAATTATTCGAGCACTTCGGGTTTTCGATCGGCAATGTCGTTGCGATCGCCAATGAGATGCTTGACAACAAATAACATGATTTCAATTTTGGTCCTTGTTTAAGGCCAGATAATTTTCAGGAGAATAGTATGACGATTAAGGTAGCAATTAACGGGTACGGGCGAATCGGTCGCAACATGCTTCGGGCACTGTATGAGTATGACAGGCGTTCAGAGATTGAGATCGTTGCCGTCAATGATCTTGGCGACGCGCATACTAACGCGCACCTGACCCGCAGGGACACGACGCACGGTCGTTTCGCCGGCACGATCGAAGTTGATGGCGACCACATGATAGTCAATGGCGATCGAATTCTGGTGTGTGCCGAAAGAGACCCGGCCAAACTACCTTGGGCTGAATTGGGCGTTGATGTTGTGCTGGAGTCGACCGGTTTTTTCCGGACTCGAGAGACGGCCGGCAAACATCTTGAAGCAGGTGCCAAGAAAGTGATTATTTCTGCCCCAGGTGGCAAAGATATTGATGCCACTATCGTTTACGGCGTAAATCATGACGTGCTGAAGGCGAGCGATACGATTATTTCCAACGCGTCGTGCACGACCAACTGTCTGGCGCCGTTGGTTAAACCACTTCACGATGCAATCGGCGTCAAGCACGGCATCATGACAACGATTCACGCGTATACGAACGATCAGGTGCTCACGGATGTGTTTCACAGTGACTTGCGTCGCGCGCGTTCGGCGACCATGTCGCAGATCCCGACCAAAACGGGTGCGGCCGCTGCGGTTGGACTCGTGTTGCCAGAGTTGAATGGACTACTCGATGGATTCTCAATGCGGGTACCGACAATCAATGTTTCAGCCGTTGACCTGACCTTTGTTGCTGCGCGTGAAACGTCAGTTGAAGAAATCAACAACATCATGAAGGCTGCATCTGAAGGCGAACTCAAGGGCGTGTTGGCTTACAACGATGAGCCGCTGGTATCGGTTGATTTCAATCACGATCCTGCGTCATCAACCTACGATGCGGGCCTGACCAAGGTTATGCAGGGCACGCTCGTCAAAGTTTGTTCGTGGTACGACAATGAGTGGGGCTTCTCGTGTCGCATGCTGGATACGACCGTCGCGATCATGAATGCGTAGCAGCTGTTAGTCGCCCAGGAGTTTTGATGTCCGTAATTAGCATGGTCGATGTTGAGCTGGCTGGAAAGCGGGTTCTGATTCGTGAGGATTTGAACGTTCCGGTTGCAGACGGCAAGGTGAGCAGTGACGCGCGTATTCGCGCGGCGCTGCCCACTATCCGTGCGGCGCTGGCTGCGAATGCTGCGGTGATGCTGGTCTCGCACCTGGGTCGTCCTACCGAGGGCCAGCCGGAAGAAAAGTATTCACTGCAACCCGTCGCTGATCGATTGACGGAGCTACTGGAAATCGATGTCGCTCTTGTCAGTAACTGGATCGATGGTGTGGATATTTCACCGGGCAGCGTTGTGCTGCTCGAGAACGTGCGTTTTCTTGCGGGTGAAAAAGCGTGTGATGAGGCGCTGTCGCGAAAGATGGCGGCGCTTTGCGACGTGTTCGTCATGGATGCATTCGGTACGGCGCATCGTGCTCAGGCGAGTACCTACGGAATCGCTGAGTACGCGCCAATTGCCTGTGCCGGACCCTTGTTGGTGGCGGAGCTTGCGGCGCTTGCAAAGGCTCTGACAAATCCTGCAAAGCCGATAGTGGCTATTGTCGGTGGTTCTAAAGTGTCGACCAAGCTGACCGTGCTCGATGCTTTGGCCGACATTGTCGATTCGTTGATCGTAGGTGGAGGTATAGCCAATACTTTCATCGCAGCGGCGGGATATGGCGTGGGCAATTCATTGTATGAAGCTGACATGCTGGATATCGCGCGAGGGCTCGCTGAAAAGAAAGAAGGGCGGGCTGATATTCCATTGCCAAGCGACGTCATTGTTGCCGACGAGTTCTCAGCTGACTCGGAGGCGAGGCACAAGCCGGTAGAGGCGGTTTCCGCCGACGAACTCATCCTTGATATCGGTCCGGACACGGCAGCGCAATTTGCAAAAATCCTTGCCGGTGCAGGCACTATTATCTGGAACGGTCCGGTTGGTGTGTTCGAATTTGACCAGTTCGGAGACGGTACGCGGGTGATCGCAGAGGCGATCGCGAATAGTGATGCGTTCTCGGTGGCGGGTGGAGGCGATACGCTTGCGGCCATCGACAAGTATGGGGTCGCGGATCGGATTTCCTATATATCTACAGGTGGCGGCGCATTCCTGGAGTTTGTGGAAGGTAAGAAGTTGCCTGCTGTTGAAATGTTGGAGCGGCGCGCGGCGGGCTGATAACTACGCAACTAGCCGGGCCATGGCCCGGTGATCGCGAGCGTCATGCCCGGGTATTGAATGTTGACGAACATCGTCTTGCCGTCCGGTGAGAAGCAAACGCCAGCGAGCTCTGAGTCCGAGTGACCGTTGTCAGCTATTTGATACTGGCTGCCGTCCGGGCGGATGCCAACCAGTCCGCAATGTCCGGATGTGTCCTCGCAGACGATCAGGTCGCCCCACGGAGCCATCGTCATGTTGTCAGCATTTTGTAACAGCGAATGCTGGCTGGCTTCGGCGATCAAGCGCAGTTGGCCCGGACTATCTGTTTCTCCTGCAAGTCCCTCATGTGGGCTGGGTCGGTATGCGAAGACCTGGCCGAGGCGTTCGGGGCCGCCTATCGTGCACGAAAACGCGATCTCATCTCCGGCAATGCACAAGCCTTCTCCGCGCGCGAAAATTGCCGCACCATCAGCAGCGCCACGCAGGCGCAAATCGTTCTTGGCACCGTCGACATCGTCGAGATCAATCCAGTGAGTCTGTAGTCGGTCGTCTAATCCAATGGCCGGCTCGTCGTTCCAGTTTCGCGAATCAAACGATGCATTGCCACGTACTGCGAGTGCTTGCAGGCGACCACCTTCAAGTAATCGGCCTGGCACGTCCGGGATATATCGATAGAGCAAGGATTCATGCATGTCCTCCGTCATATAGACAATGCCAGATGGCTCGTGAACGGCTGCGGCCTCGTGCTCGAATTTCCCCATTGCCTTTATAGGGCGCGGCTCCGTCAGTCCGGTAGCCTGTGCAGGAACTTCGAAGACGTAACCGTGGGGTTGCTCCCGCCTGACCAGACGACCTTCGTAGAGGTCGCGGCCCGGCTCTTCAAAGCACTCCTCACATGACAACCAGCTATCCCAAGGAGTGCGCCCGCCTGCGCAGTTAATTTCTGTGCCGGCGAGACTAAGATGTTGTCTTTCGGTTTCGCCAGACAAGGGATTAAATACCGTGGTTGTTGTACCACCGAGTCCCGGCGTAAGCTCCTTGCCACGGTCATAGAATTTGCTCTTGAGTTCGTCCGGCACGGACGCGAAGTCGGAGCCGAAAGCGCTTCTCTCGTTTCTGATCGGTGAGTTTTCATGATTGCAGACAAGAATGATTCGGCCGTCTTTGCCGGCGAAAGTTGCCATCCCGTCATGGGCGCCTGGCACCTCTAAACCGTCAACCATCGTATCGCCAGCGCGCGACACCACGTGGTGCCTGAAACCTTGTGGCAGGTCCAGGAGTCCGAGCTGATCAGAAAGCAATGGACCAAACTCCGGATCATCTGCCCGGGCCTGAATCGACGCCGTCGGACTCATCGCTGCGATGGCGAGGCATTGCAGGAATCGTCGTCGGTTCAACATGTGTATTTTCCAGCAGCAGGACGATGCAGCATAGCCCTTTGGCCGCAGAAATTGAACCGCCGAAAACGCTTAGGCGAAGATCGAATGATGTCTGCGAAACGAGCGCTGCTGTGCAATAATCGCCGCCATGCAAAAAAGAACAAAGATAGTCGCAACCCTCGGTCCAGCGACCGATAACTCAGAAACACTGTGTGGCATGATCCGAGCGGGTCTTGATGTTGCGCGTGTCAACTTCTCTCATGGCGAGGCGGATGATCATCGGCGTCGTGCTCATGCGTTACGTGCTGCAGCGGAAGTTTGTGGCCGTGATGTCGGGTTGATGGGTGACCTGCAGGGACCCAAGATCCGTATTCGACGCTTCGAAAACGGCAGTGTTGCGCTGGCCGATGGTGACGCATTCTTCCTCGACACAAAACTCGGCTTGAGTGACGGCAACCAGGACGGTGTCGGTGTTGCGCTCGACTCCTTGCACGAGGATGTCTCTGAGGGCGATATTTTACTGTTGAATGACGGCATGATCACGTTGCAGGTTTCGGGGGTTGGCGGAACGCGAATTCATACGACTGTGGTGCATGGCGGTATTCTGTCCGATCACAAAGGCATCAATCGCAAAGGTGGTGGGCTCTCGGCAAATGCATTGACCGATATTGATCGCGAAAATATCAAGCTGGCTGCTGAGTTGGAGATGGATTTTCTTGCAGTGTCGTTTGTTCGCAGTGGTGATGACGTCGATGACGCGCGGCGTCTGTTCCAGGAAGCCGGCGGAAAAGGTTTAATCGTCGCGAAGATCGAGCGAACCGAAGCCGTCGAACTCATCGATGAAATTATCGATGCGTCCGACGTCATCATGGTTGCGCGAGGCGATCTCGGTGTCGAGATGGGTTATGCGCAGTTGACCGGTATTCAAAAGAATCTGATCAGAAAGACGCGAACGCGCAACAAGATTGTAATCACAGCGACGCAAATGATGGAATCGATGATCCAAAACCCGATTCCGACTCGCGCCGAGGTGTCTGATGTGGCAAATGCGGTGATGGATGGAACAGATGCGGTGATGCTGTCAGGCGAAACGGCGGTTGGCGAATACCCGGTCGAAGCCATCCAGGCGATGAGCGATGTGTGCAAGGGTGCTGAGCTGTATCAACTTCCCGCGAGTCGTCGTTCAAGTCATCGTCTTGACGATCATTTCGGGCTGGTTGACGAAGCTATCGCGATGGCGGCGATGTATACCGCCAATCACATGTCTGTAAAAGCGATCATTGCACTGACTGAGTCGGGTTCTACGACGCGCTGGATGTCACGCATTCGATCGGATATAGCGATATATGCATTCACGCCGCACGTTGCGACAAGTCGTCGAGTCGCTTTGTATCGGGGCGTTTTCCCGGTGTCATTCGCGATGGAACACGAAGATACACGTAGCCTGTATCAGAGTGTTTTTCAGACCTTACTGGCCAATGAACTGGTGGAGGTCGGTGATCTTGTGCTGTTCACCAAGGGTGACCTTGATGGCGTTTCAGGTGGTACGAATGCCATGAAGATCATTAAAGTGAGCGCAGGTAGCGACTAGTTGATAAAGGCTGACCAATGAAGCGGTGGATCCTGCGATTGTTCGCAGCAGCGGCATTTACAATTTTTGTCGTTGTGCTGGTGGTCTGGCTGGGCCTTAGAGCCAGTCTCCCGCAACTCGATGGTGGCATTGCGGCTGCAGGACTGCGGGCTGGCGCAACGATAGAGCGCGACGCATCTGGAATCCCTACCATTACCGCAAGCAGCCGCACAGATCTTGCGTTCGCGACCGGTTTTGCGCATGGCCAGGATCGCTTTTTTCAGATGGACCTGATTCGTCGGCAGGCGGCGGGCGAATTATCGGAATTATTTGGTGATGTGGCGCTGGGGTCAGACAAGCGCTATCGATTTCATCGATTTCGGACCCGCTCGCGCACGGCGTTGGGAGCGCTTCCCAAGCGGGAAGTGGAGATTTTGCAAAGCTACGCGGATGGCGTCAATGCCGGCCGTGACAGTCTCGACGCGAAGCCGTTTGAATATCTTGTCCTATCTATTGAGCCAACCGCGTGGCTTCCTGAAGACTCCGTCCTGATCGTGTACGCCATGTTTGTGCAACTGAACGATTCGCGTGCCACAAAAGATATACAGCGTGGTCTGGTACACCGGGTGCTGCCTGCAGAAGTCTATGCCTGGATGTATCCACAAGGAACGGAGTGGGATGCTCCCATAATGGGTGCGGCGCGACCGCTGCTACCGATTCCCGATGCCGACACATTCGATGTTCAGGGTGCTGATGACAATCCTCCGGCGGCAATGGAGCAGGGTAAACCACCGCTGAAGGGCAGCAATAACTGGGTCGTTTCTGGCGACTTGACGACGAGCGGTGGTGCGCTGGTATCCAATGACATGCATCTTGGCTTGTCGGTGCCAAATATCTACTACCAGGCCAGGCTTGTTGTCGACGGCGATGAGAGCCGCGACATGACCGGGGTGACGCTGCCCGGCACTCCGTTTATCGTGGCCGGTAGCAACGGCAAGGTAGCCTGGGGATATACCAATAGTTATGGCGACTGGACGGATGCGGTGCTGCTGAAGCCCGGTTTGACACCGGATACTTACCAGACACCCGAAGGTGATCTGCCTTTCAGGAAATACACAGAAACGATTAAAGTCAAAGATGGCGATCCGCTTGAGTTTGTAGTGCGAGAGACAGTCTGGGGTCCTGTGCTCGAGGACATCAGCTATCCTGATGGCGAAATCGCCGTCAGCTGGATAGCCCACGAAGCGGATGGTGTGAACCTCAGATTGATTGATCTTGAGACCGCAGACTCTATTGCGACTGCGATGAATATTGCGAATACCATTGCAATGCCACCGCAGAATTTCGTCACCGGTGATGCGGACGGCAATATCGGTTGGACGATCGCCGGCAAGATCCCGCTCAAGACAGCCTTTGATTCGATGCTGCCTGCTGACTGGAGTGAGCAGCATGGCTGGGTTGGCTGGTTGGCCGCCGAGGACTATCCGCAGATCATCAATCCGCCGAGCGGTCGAATCTGGACCGCAAACGCACGTGTCGTCGATGCAGAGTCGCTGGACATTATCGGCGATGGCGGTTACGACCTTGGCGCGCGCGCCAAACAAATCCGTGATGGCCTGTTTGCCAAAGATCTTTTTGAACCGGCTGACATGCTGGCTATTCAATATGACAATCGTGCATTGTTCCTGGCCCGCTGGCACCGCATATTGCTGCAAGTGCTCGACGATGAGACGCTTGCGGCGAATCCCGAATTACAGGAGTACCGTCGACTGGTGGAAGACTGGATACCGCGTGCTGCGCCGGAGTCTGTTGGCTATCGCCTGGTGCGGGCATTTCGATTGGAGCTCAGATCGCGAGTATTCTACGCGCTCACCGGGCCAGCCCGAGAAGCCTATGGCGAGAATGTCAGTCTTCGTATCAGCAACCAGTTCGAAGCGCCGCTCTGGTCGCTGATCAATGAGCAGCCGCAGCACTTGCTGCCTGACGGTTACGCGAACTGGCAGGAGTTGATGGTGGCAGCGGTGCTCGAAAACATTCATTACTTCTCAGAAAACTACGAAGGGCCTCTTGGGGATCGCAATTGGGGTGAGCGCAATACAGCGAGGATTCAACATCCTCTGAGCAGAGCTCTGCCAATATTGTCCGATTTCCTTGATATGCCCAAAGATGCATTGAATGGCGATGATAACCTGCCCAACGCACAGGGCCCGGACAGCGGCGCGTCCGAGCGCTTCTCGGTTTCACCCGGCGATGAAGAGAATGGCTTAATGCAGATGCCCACCGGTCAAAGCGGACATCCGCTGTCGGACTTCTACCGCGCCGGCCACGACGACTGGGTACAGGGCAGACCACGCCCATTTTTGCCCGGCGAAACGCTGCATACTCTGACGCTAACACCGGCCAACTAGCGACCGCCTGACATTGGCCCGTGGCAGGCGTTAAGATGGCTTCCTCAATGACTTGGAAGAGCTAATGTCGAACATCCGATTTACCGGGTCCAGCACCTATGTTGCGACTGATGATCTCACGATGGCGGTCAACGCTGCAGTAACCCTGCAGCGCCCGATATTGATCAAAGGAGAGCCGGGTACCGGCAAGACTCAACTCGCTATTGAGGTTGCCGCATCGCTTGGCAAGCCATTGTTCGAGTGGCACATTAAATCGACCACCAAAGCACAGCAAGGCCTGTACGAATACGATGCTGTTGCACGGCTGCGTGACTCCCAACTGGGCGACGATCGCGTTCACGACATTTCGAACTACATTGTTCGCGGCAAAGTCTGGGATGCTTTTCAGTCAGAAGAACAACCGGTGCTGTTGATTGATGAGGTGGACAAGGCGGATATCGAGTTTCCGAACGATCTCCTGCAGGAGTTGGATCGTATGGAGTTCTATGTCTATGAAACGCAACAACTCGTCACAGCGAAGAATCGACCAATCATCATAATCACCAGCAACAATGAGAAAGAACTGCCGGACGCATTTCTGCGGCGCTGCTTCTTTCACTACATCAAATTTCCGGACAGAGACACTATGCAGAAGATTGTCGATGTCCATTTTCCCGAGCTAAAGAAACAACTGTTGAGTGAAGCGCTGAACGCGTTCTATAAAATTCGCGATGTTCCGGGGCTGAAGAAAAAACCCTCGACGTCCGAGCTGCTCGACTGGATCAAATTGTTACTCGCCGAGGATATTCCGATTGAGGCCCTCCGAGCGGAGGGGGCACGCAATGCAATACCACCTCTGTATGGGGCGCTGCTCAAGAATGAGCAAGATGTGCACTTGTTCGAGCAACTGGTGTTTCTCGACCGGCGATCTGACCAACAGTAGCCGACCGTGCTAATTCCATTTTTCAACATGCTCCGAGATGGCGGGATGAAGACGTCGATTCCGGAGTTGTTAACCTTGCTCGAGGCCATGAAGACCGGTCTTGCCAACGACAACGTCGATGACTTCTACTATCTCGCGCGCACCTGTCTTGTCAAAGACGAGTCCTTGCTGGACCGATTCGATCGTATATTCGCAGCCTATTTTCGCGGTGTGGAAGACTCGCTCAAAGATTTGGTTCAGGAGCTTCCGGAGGACTGGCTAAAGCGCCAGGCGGAGCTGATGTTGTCCGAAGAAGAGCGTGCGAAAATTGCAGCAAGCGGTGACTTTGACGAGCTCATGCGGGCCTTGCAGAAGCGTCTTGACGAACAGGACGAGCGTCACGAAGGTGGCAGTAAATGGATCGGGACTGCAGGGACGTCACCGTTTGGCGCCTATGGCTACAATCCGGAGGGCGTGCGCATCGGACAGCAGGGATCGCGCAATCGCAGTGCCGTGAAGGTGTGGGACCAACGCCAATATAGCAATCTTGATGATTCTGTCGAACTCGGAACGCGCAACATCAAAGTTGCATTGCGGCGCTTGAGAAAGTTTGCTCGAGAAGGCGCGGCCGACCAACTCGACCTGCAAGACACGATTGACAAGACTGCACGCAATGCCGGATTTCTGGATATCCGCATGGTCCCGGAACGACACAATGCCGTGAAGGTATTGCTGTGTCTCGATATCGGCGGGTCGATGGACGATCATGTTCGGGTTTGTGAAGAACTGTTTTCGGCGACGCGCACCGAATTCAAACACCTGGAGTATTTCTACTTCCACAATTTCATCTATGAGTCGTTATGGAAGGACAATCGCAGGCGCCATGCTGAGCGCGTTCCGACGATGGATATAGCGCACAAGTACGGTGCCGACTACAAGTTGATCTTTGTGGGTGATGCGACCATGAGTCCGTATGAGATCGCCTATCCGGGTGGCAGTGTGGAGCACTGGAATGAAGAGCCCGGTTCTGTGTGGATCAAACGCCTTCTGCATACCTATTCAAAAGCGATATGGCTGAACCCGGAGCCAAAGCAACGCTGGAATTTCACGCCATCGGTAAAGCTCACGCGTGAGTTGATGAGCGATCGGATGTACCCACTGACGATTGCGGGACTGGACGAAGGCATGAAAGCCTTGCGCTAGACTCGTTTAATCTGTCGACCCAGCGCCAAGTTCTGCAAGGTCGGCAAGAATTTCCACAGAGTGCGTTGACGGATTGACGCTCTCATAGTGCTTTGCGATATGTCCCTCAGGATCAATCAGGAAGGTCTGTCGTTTTGCGACGGCCATGCCGAACATCCGAGTCTTCAGGCCATAGGCATCGACAACAATGCCCGTCGGGTCTGCGAGCAGTGGAAACGGCAGGCCGTGGCGTTCCGAGAAACCCTCATGTGACTCCACATCGTCGAGGCTGACACCGATTACCTGCGAATGCAGTTTCTTGAATTCAAATATGTTGTCACGAAACTCGCAGGCCTCAGTCGTACAGCCTGGTGTTCCATCTTTGGGGTAGAAGTACAATACGACCCACTGACCTCGGTAGTCTTCCAGAGAATGCAGTTGGCCAAACTGATCGGGCAGTTCAAATTCGGGCGCGACTTTGCCAGCGACAAGTGGCTCGGATGCCAACGAGGGTTGCGCAGTGGCGACGATCGATGCCAAAGTAAGCAATATCGGAATCAGACGGCTTGCTGCGATAGTTCTCATGCTGTTTGCTTCAAGAATGACGGTCTGGGCTAATTGTGATGCAGGGCGATATGCCGAGTTCGCGAGACACTATAATACGGCTTGATTCGAATAGAGCAACAATTGGCCAGTAAATCGACAATGCGAAATTCCCGACCTGACGAAATCAAGACGGCACTTGTGATGCCTGGAGGTGGCGCGCGCGGAGCATTCCAGGTCGGTGTACTCAAGGCCCTGGCCGAGCTGTTGCCTAAGGGACACGCCAATCCATTCGCAGTGATCAGTGGCACGTCAGCTGGCGCCGTAAATTCTGTGGTGCTCGCGAGCAAAGCGCGACGATTTCGTGTTGCAGTTGCGGAGCTTGACCGCGTCTGGGGTAATTTTCGCTGCCACCATGTGTATCGCACTGACCACCTGACGATGCTCAAGAGCAGCCTGCACTGGCTTACAGCGATTGTGCTGGGCGGGTTTGTCGTTGGCATGCCGAAATCGCTGCTGGACAACTCGCCACTGCGTGCGGTACTTAGCCGGAATGTCCGCTTTCCTCGTATTCAAGATTCGATCGATCAAGGGCACCTCGAAGCCATTGCGGTGACGGCGGCGGGCTATGGCTCTGCGCGATCAACGTCGTTTTTTCAGGCAGCACGAGAACATGACAGCTGGTCACGAACGCGACGCATCGGGGTAAAAGGTGAGTTGCATCTGGATCACCTGATGGCGAGCATTGCTGTGCCAATGATATTCCCACCGGTTCGCATTGGGGGCGAGTACTTCGGTGACGGTGCAATGCGCCAGGCAACACCTTTGAGTCCGGCTATTCATCTGGGCGCAGATCGAATACTGGTCATTGGAGTTCGTGACGAAACTGCAGACGTCGCACCTGGCATCGACAAACCACAAGCGTTCCCGAGCTTTGCCCAGATAGCGGGCTATATGCTCGATACCCTGTTCATGGACGGTTTGTATTCGGACCTGGAGCGTATGACTCGCATCAATCAGCTGATTGACTCAGTAGCGCCCGAACATCGCACGGGATCCGTCTCCAGAATGCGGGCCATCGATACGATGGTGGTTGTGCCGAGCAAGGATCTGCGAGTGATCGCCCACAATCACCGGCGCGAGCTTCCTTTCGCTATTCGAGCATTGCTGCGCGGTGTCGGCGGAAAGAACGCCAGCGAAAATCGGCTGCTGAGTTTTTTGTTATTCGAGCGGGCCTATACGCGTGAGCTAATAGAACTCGGCTATCAGGATGCGATGAACGTTAAAAATGAGCTCGTGAATTTTGTTACCGGAGCCGACGTGCCGAGATTGTTTGCGCCCAACTGGGTGCGTAAGGATTTGAGCAAACTGCATCACAGCAAGTAGCTGATCAGAGCAATATCGCGGCACCCAGTCCCAGAAAGCTTGCGTAGCCAATCACATCGGTGACTGTCGTCAATACTACGCCACCGGCAAGCGCTGGATCGATACGCAACCGCACCAGAATGAGCGGAATACCAAAACCTGCCAGAGCCGCGAAAAACATGTTGATGACCATGGCGCCGCCGATGACACCGCCAATTCGCCAGTCGCCGAACCACAGGTAAGTGCAGGTTGCTACGATCAATGCCCAGCCTATGCCATTGGCCAGCCCGACGAGTAATTCCTTGCGCAATATTCCACGAGTATTGGTCTTGTCGATCAGGCCCAGGGCAAGGGCGCGCGTGATAATGGTCAGTGATTGGCTACCTGCGACACCGCCCATGCTGGGGACGACCGGCATCAGCACAGCTAGCAAGACAATCTTGTCGAGTGTCGTCTGAAATACATCGACTACCGCGGCGGCCAGAAACGCCGTGCAGAGGTTAATGCCAAGCCACAAGGCTCTTCGTGTTGCGCTCTTTACAACGGGCGCGAACATGTCATCTTCCTCGCCGAGGCCTGCGGCGCTCATCAACGAGTGCTCAGCTTCATCACGAATGACATCGACAACGTCATCGACGGTTATTCGACCGACAACATAGTTGTTCTCGTCAACGACGGGAGCCGACAACAGATCGCGATGTTCAAACTCCCAAACAACTTCGGCTGATGGTGAGGAAGCCGGTATTGGCTTTGTGTCAGTCGACATAATGCTTTCGACCGTACAGTCCGGATCGTTAGTTAACAGCCTGGACAGAAATATGGAGCCGACGTATTTGTTGTTCCTGTTGACGACGAATATCGAGTCTGTGCCATCGGGTACCTTGCCTTGTTTTCCCTGTGCTCGAAGGTAACGGCCAACGACTTCAATTGTCACGTCGGGACGTACGGTGACGATGTCGACATTCATCAAGCCACCGGCACTGTCCTCGTCATAGGCCAGTACCTGGCGCAGACGCTCCTGATCCTGATGATCGAACGAGTGCAGAACCTGAAGGGTAATCGCTTCTGGAAGGTCGGCCAGCAAGTCGGCGAGATCGTCAAGCTCCATGCCATCGGCGGCGGCGATAAGCTGGTCGGTTTCCATGTCCTTGATGAGTCCATCGCGGACCTCGTCGGCTACTTCGACGAGAACGTCACCCTCATCATCGGGGTCAACCATCTCCCACAGAACAGCGCGCTCACGATGCGGCATGGATTCGAGCAGGCGTGCGATTTCAGCTGGGTGCAGGCCATGAATCATCCTGCGCGCTGACCGCAGCTCGCCGCTGTCGAGCTCTTCGCGCAACAATTGTAAATTGGCCTGAGTGTGTTCTCTCGTTTCCATTGATTGCGCCTGGCAACAGTTCTGGCGCCAAATAATCGGCACGTCAGCGTAGGCGGAGTGTAACTGTCTTGCGGCTAGGGCGCTATTTGCTGTTTTGACAGTTCGTTATGGCGAGTAAGGACCGAATCGTGCCCTTCGCTTAGCGCGGCGCCAAGCTTCTCAGCGATGTAGACCGAACGGTGCTGGCCACCGGTGCAACCTATCGCGACCGTTAAATAGCCTCGGTGCATGTTGTCGTACTCTGGAATCCAGCGCTTCAGGAACGCGAGAATATCATCGTACATTGTGGCTACCGCTTGCTGCTCGCTGAGGAAGCGAATGACCTCTTCATCAAGCCCGGTAAGCCGCCGCAATTGCAGATCCCAATAGGGGTTAGGCAGGCAACGCACGTCGAACACGAAGTCCGCGTCTGCAGGAATTCCGTTCTTGAAGCCAAAAGATTCAATGAGTACCGACAGCGAATTGACCTTGCGGCGGTCAACGCGTTCGCGAATCGCTTCTGCAAGTTCGTACACGCTGGTGCGCGAAGTATCGATAATCAGGTCGGCAGCATTGACGACCAAACTCAGTATTTCCCGCTCAGCTTCTATTGCAGCGCGCAGAGCCGCGCCATGTTCGGCCAGTGGATGCCGTCTGCGTGTTTCGCTGTAGCGCTTTAGCAATACTTCATCACTGGCCTGAAGAAATACGACATCGGTGCGGATGTTTTGTGCGCGCAGCTCATCAATCAGGCGAGGCAGCGCCTCCAGGTCCTGGCGGCGATTGCGTGCGTCGACGCCGATAGCCAATAGTTCGGTCGCCTGATCGCTGCCGGAGGTAACTTCCTCTATAACAGTTTTGAGAAGTGCGGCAGGCATGTTGTCGATGCAGTAGTAGCCAATGTCTTCCAACACGTGCAACGCAACAGTCTTTCCGGATCCGGATAGACCGCTTACGATTATTAGACGCATATCCTCAGACAAGTTTGATAACGCTCCAGCGCAGAATTAGCCGGTCAGTGCCGCCTTGGAAATATTAGGTGCGGATAGCTGCGAAGCATTGAGCAGTTCAGTGTAGAGCTCGCTGCTGGAACCTGCGCCGCGCAGTCGCCCTCGCAGACCTTCGTCTTTCAGTACCTCTGAAATCATGCCGATATCTGCGTGGTGACTTTGTTCAAGCGCCTTGGGAACTATTAGACCAAATACCAGATCGACCGGCTCACCATCTTCTGCATCGAAATCGATCGGTTCCGAAAGCTTAATGAGAGCAGCGGTACTATTGTCGAGACCGTCAACCCTGCAATGCGGAAACGCGACACCCTTGTTCAGGCTGGTGCAGCCAAGGCGTTCACGCACGATAAGGCTTTCAAAAATATGCTCGTTGGCGAAGTCAGGATTAGAGCGGACCAGGAGTTCGCTCAGGATTTCAAAACAATGCTTTTTGCTACGCGCATATGCGTTGCATAGCACGCTGTCGGGCTTGATGATTTCTTCGAGCAGCATCTTGTTATTGTCTTTGGAGTAGTTGACTGGCTCGTGCGGCATGTCCGCACGAGCCATTGAGGGTATCAGCGAAGGTGTCAGCCGAAATCGCGCTTAAGCGTGTCTCGGGCATGATGGTCAACGAGTTTTTCTTTGTGCTTTCTGACTCGCCGATCGAGTTTGTCTGCGAGACTATCGATCGCCGCATACATATCGCCTTCGGTGGCATCGGCGTAAATTGTACCACCGTTAACTTTGACCGTGCCTTCTGCTTTATGTCGCAACTTCTCGACGGTGAGAATACAGCTTACGTCAGATACAAGATCAAAATGACGTTCAATCTTTTGAATTTTCGACTCAACATAAGTCCTGAGGGAATCGGTAATCTCAATATGATGGCCTGAAACATTCATTTGCATATTTATCTCCCGTTCTTATCGTGACGTGCAAACCTGCCTGATTCGCCACTGCGTGCGCATGAGCAGGGCCTGCAATAGTTGATTGGGTTTAGCCTAGCAGCGATCCTGGTCTCCTTCTGTTGCGATAGATACCTATACCTAAAACTGCCGTCACCTCGGCGGACGCTGCCTGCGCTCACTCGAGGATGATATGTTCATAGCCTCACGGTACTTCGCAACGGTTCGCCTCGCAACTGTGATTCCGTCCGCGGCAAGCAGACTGGCAATTTTGCTGTCGCTCAACGGTTTAGCCGGGTTCTCGGCGCCGATAAATTTGCGAATTTTCGCGCGAACCGAAGTTGAGGACTGGTCTTCGCCATCGACGGACGACAAATGGCTGGAAAAGAAGTACTTGAACTCGAAAATGCCACGCGGCGTGTGCATGTACTTGTTGGTTGTCACCCTGGATATGGTTGATTCATGCATGCCAATTTCTTCAGCCACATCGCGTAACACCATAGGGCGCATAGCTTCATCACCCTGCTCGAGAAACTCGGTTTGCCGCGTGACAATGGAAGTGGCAACTTTCGTCAATGTCTCATTGCGAATCTCGAGGCTCCGAATCAGCCAGCGGGCTTCCTGAAGTTGCGAGCGGAGCGTGGCGTGATCGCCACTACCGCGCAACAACTTCGCATACTGTTGGTTGACGGATAGGCGTGGCACACCGGTTGGGCTGATCTCAACCTGCCAGCGATTGTCGATCTTACGAACGAAGACGTCCGGGATCACATACTGGGCAGAGGACGGGCTTATTGCCTGGCCGGGCTTCGGGTTGCAGCTGCGAACGAGAGCGATTGCCGCATGCAGGTCTTCTTCAGAAGTGCGCAGACTGCGGCGCAACTCCCCGTAATCACGACTGGCTACCAAGTCTAGATGCCCTGCGGCTATGTCGATAGAGAGTTGCAAGCCTGTCGTTGACTCGTCGAGCTGGCGCAATTGCAATATCAGGCACTCAGCCAGCGTTCGTGCGCCGACTCCAACCGGATCAAGTCGCTGCACTTTATCCAGCGTTTGTTGAATTTCTTCGGCGCTTACTGCGGATTCGTCGTCTATTGAAGCAGCAACGTCATCAAGATCGATGGTCAGGTAACCGTCGTCGTTAATCGAGTCGACGATTGCTTCGCCAATTATGATCTGGCGCGGCGAGAAGTTTTCCATTTCCAACTGCCAAAGCAGATGTTCGCGCAAAGTCTGACCTGACTCATCCGCAAACTCACTAATCGGCCGGCCTTCGCCGTTCCAACCTGAATCCTGAGTTCGTTCGGCCGCTTGTGCTTGCCAGCTATCTTCAGCGCGAAGAGTCTCGATTTCGGCGGTCGATTCATTGCTCGTGCGCGGAACGTCGGGCAAGTCCTCCATCTCGAGCATGATGTTTTCTTCCAGGGCTTCCTGAATCTGCGCATTGAGATCGAGCACAGGCAGTTGCAGCAGGCGAATGGCCTGTTGTAACTGCGGCGTCATCGTTAATGACTGTCCGAGTTTGAGTTGTAGTGTCGGTTTCAACATGGATGGTCGGTTCTGGCTCGAGTCAATTCCTGATCCTGATTTCTGGCAGTAGTACGTTTGCCGCAACTAAGAGCATGATCTGCAATTATGAGACCAGTTTGCCTCAGAGCTTGAACTCCTGTCCGAGATACACTTCGCGAACGTGCT
>CAZGVL010000035.1:19711-29719 GCA_964528965.1 uncultured Woeseiaceae bacterium | reverse complement strand
GAGATAAAGCCTGGTCAATCTTACGCAGTAGCTTGCGTTCGCGATCTCGGGTTCTCAGCTCAAGGCCAAATTCAGATTCCTGAGTCGCACGATCGTTCGGATCAGGGAAATTGGCTGCTTCGTCCTGCATATGATGAACAGTTCTATCAACTTCGAACATCAGTTCATTCTTCCATGCACTCAGAATGTTATTGAAATGCTCTAGTTGCGTATCGCTCATGTAATCTTCACCGCGTTTCGGCTTGTACGGCTCAACTCCGTGGATCGGGCCAGACAATAGGTTGCCACCCGTTCTGGCTCGAGGCGCTGCCGGTTTTCGCGCGATTCTCTTCGCGGCGGGTTGCTTTGCAGCAACCTTTTTCTTAGCCGGCGCCTGCTTGGCAACTTTCTTACTGACGCTGACCTTTTTCTTAGATGGTGCCTTCTTGGCGACTTTCTTCTTAGCCGGCGCCTTCTTGGCAACCTTCTTCTTGCTGACCTTCTTGGTCGCTGTTTTCTTCTTCGTCACTTTTTTCTTCACTACCTTTTTCTTACTAACTGGTTTCTTCTTGCTCGCTGTCTTCTTCCCAGGCGAGGACTTTTTCTTCACGACTTTGCGTTTCTTTGACGCAGATTTCTTCGAATTGGATTTCTTCGCGACAGCTTTCTTCTTAGAGACTGCCGTCTTCTTGCGCTTCTTGCTCGCGGCTTTCTTTGCGGGCATCTTTGGACTCCTGCCAGATCGAGAAAAGGCCGGGATTATACATGGCTTGGGCGACGATGGAAGCCTATTTTTTGGCTGATTTTCCGGCGGTTACAGCGTTTTTCGAATTCGATCGAAACTGCTGCTGGAATGACTGAATACAGGCCATGTGGAATATTCATTGGCAACGCCGAATGAAGGCATGCGCAACCTGCCACAAGCCCCGAGTGGCGGGCTATTGAGGCTTGATTGTCTATTTAAAGAGACAATCGTTTTATTCGACGAATTCCATTACACTAGCCGGATTTGACGGGCTATTGGCGTAATACCAGCAAATGCGATTAAGCAATATTAAGCTCGCCGGCTTTAAATCCTTCGTAGATCCTACAACTATTCCCTTTCCCAGCAGCCTCGTTGGCGTGGTCGGACCGAATGGATGTGGCAAATCGAATGTGATTGATGCCGTGCGATGGGTAATGGGCGAGAGCTCAGCGAGCCGCTTGCGTGGCGATTCGATCACTGACGTAATTTTCAACGGTTCAAGCTCACGTAAGCCGGTTGGCGTGGCTTCGGTTGAGCTGACATTTGATAATACTGATACCACTCTCGAAGGCCAATACGCAAAGTATGCCGAAATCGCGATTCGTCGTGAGGTTACAAGAGACGGAATCTCCAATTACTACTTGAACGGAACGCGCTGCCGTCGCAAGGACATCACGGGAGTTTTTCTCGGGACCGGATTGGGACCTCGAAGCTATTCGATCATCGAACAGGGCATGATTTCACGGCTGATTGAGGCAAAGCCTGAAGATATGCGGGTGTTTCTTGAAGAAGCGGCTGGCATATCGAAGTACAAAGAACGTCGCCGGGAAACGTCAAATCGGATCAAGCACACCAGGGAAAACCTTGATCGGCTGCGGGATGTCCTGGATGAAGTCGAGAAACAGATAAAGCACCTTGATCGACAGGCAAAGACCGCTGAGCGTTACGGCAAGTACAAGAACGAGGAGCGACGCACAGCGGCCGAATTACTGGCGCTGCGCACCAAGGACCTGGACGACAAGGGAAGTGATTCACGGGCAATGCTGGCCGATCGGAAGACGCGTCTGGAAGCCGCCATTGCAGGCCAGCGCAAGCTGGAGTCGCAGCTGGAAGAGGCGCGCATACAGCAAGGCGAACAAACCGACGCATTTAATCAGGTTCAGGGTCGCTACTACAAAGTCGGTTCCGATATTGCTCGTCTGGAGCAGTCGATCGAGCATGCCGAGGAATTACGCGAGCGTCAGAATCAGGATTTGGAGCAGGCGGTCCTCGGTGCCACGGAAATCGCCGAACATATCGACAAGGACGAGAGCGAGATTGCGCAGCTTGAGCTTACGCTAACCGAATTAGTGCCGGGTCTGGAACAAGCGCGTCAAAGCGAATCAGCATCGGCAGAATCGTTGCGTAAAGCGGACGCTGCCCTGGAAGAATGGCAGCAGCAATGGGATGAGTACACGGCCAGGTTTAACGAGTCAGAGCAACTGCGAAACGTTGAGCAAACGCGTGCTGAACAGATCGAATCCAGGTTGCATAGCTTGTCCGAGCGGCATAAGAAATTGCAGGAATCGGAAGGGATGGCAAACCCTGAGGACCTGAAGAATTCATTCGATGCTCTGGTGACGCAGGAACTCCGCAAGCGCCAGGCGCGTGACGAGTTTGATCGACATCTGCAGGATACGGCGGAAAAGATTCGCAAGTTACGCGAGCAGGATCAGAAGCTGACGCGACTCGTCGATGAGCGTCGCAACGTTCTGCAGGCAACCCAAGGCAAGTTCGCATCACTTGAAGCGCTGCAAATGGCGGCGTTGGGCGAAGGCGAAGAGGGGATTCAGTCCTGGTTGCAAGGCGCCGGGCTGGAGAACAGCAAGCGTGTCGCGCAGACGCTGGATGTCGCTTCGGGATGGGAGAAAGCGATTGAGACGGTCCTCGGCGAGTACCTGCAGGCTGTCTGTGTCAGTGATATTGACTCGGTTACCGAGAGTATTTCCAAACTACAGGCAGGCCATGTAACGATATTGCATGACCAACCGGCTGATGCAGCGTCGCATGCCAGCGACGATACGCTAGCCAGCAAGGTTCAAAATGCGCCTGCATCGATTGTTCGGTTGCTTGCGAACGTGCGTGTCGCGGAGACACTGAATAGCGCAGTTTCGGTTCGAGAGTTACTGCAAAATGACGGCTCCGTAATAACGGCTGATGGCGTTTGGCTTGGCAAGGATTGGCTGCGAGTTTCGCGTGACAAGGATGCCAAGGCTGGCATTTTGTCGCGAGAGCATGAGATGCGTCGCCTTAAGTCAGAGACCCGGGAATTGCAGGCACGGTTCGACAGTGCAAGAAAACTCCTCAAAGATGGGCGGACGCGACTCAATCAACTGGAAGAACGTCGTGAGACGTTGCAGCGAGACGCATCGTCTTTGCTGGGCGAGTATTCAGAAGTCAAAGCGGCATTGGACGCTGCCAAGTATCGGCTTGATCAGGCAAATGCGCGTCAAATCGCTATCGCAGAAGAGTCAAGCGAGCTTGAGAGCGACCGAATTAGTGCCGAGGAGCAACTACGCGAGTCGCAGCGTTGTTGTAACGAGGCTGTGCAGGTGCTTGCGCAGATGGACGAGCAACGAGTCAATCTGGATTCGCGCCGTGAAGAATTGCGCGCTGAATTATCTCGCGTCCGTGCACAAGCCGATGAAGACAGGCAGACAGTTCAAACAATTGCAATTCAGTTTGAGAGTCGCCGGTCAAGCAAAGAATCTGCCGCACAAAATTTGCAGCGTATGCAGTCGCAGCTGGAGCAATTCCGTAACCGCGAGCTTGAGATTCGCGCGCAGTTGGAGCAGCGAGAGACGCCAACCGCCGAGAATAAACTGCTGCTGGCGGAGCAACTTGACGCACGAGTTGACGTTGAGCGCGAACTGGGAACTGCACGACAAATTCTTGAGAAAGTTGAGACGGAACTTCGAGAGCTGGATCAGTCGCGGATGGAGTTGGATCAATCTGTTGACGCCGCTCGAAGTAAGGTCAATGAAGCGGAAATGGCGCTGGCGGAAGTTAGAGTCAGGCGTGAAGGCTTTGCCGAGCAGTTGTCACAAACTGATTTCGTATTTGAAACTCTCATTGAAGAAATGGATGAGACTGCCGATCTGGAGAGTTGGGAAGAGAAGCTGGAAAAGGCGCGACGCCGCATCGAGCGACTGGGCCCAATTAACCTGGCTGCGATCGACGAGTTCAAGGAACAGTCCGAGCGCAAAGAGTATCTCGATTCACAGCTCGCAGACCTCAACGGCGCTCTTGAGACGTTGGAAGGTGCTATCCGCAAAATCGATCGTGAGACTCGCACCCGTTTTCGCGAGACGTTCAATAATGTAAATGCAGGTTTTCAGGTTCTGTTTCCGAAGCTGTTCGGCGGCGGGCATGCTTATCTTGAAATGACCGGCGATGATTTATTGTCTGCTGGCGTCACTGTGATGGCGCGGCCGCCAGGTAAACGCAACAGCACAATTCACTTGTTGTCTGGTGGAGAGAAAGCACTGACCGCTGTTGCGATGGTGTTCGCGATTTTCGAATTGAACCCTGCACCGTTTTGCTTGCTGGATGAGGTTGATGCGCCACTCGATGACGCGAACGTTGGCCGATTCTGCGAAATCGTCAAGACAATGTCAGAGAAAGTTCAGTTCGTCTTCATCACGCATAACAAGGTAACCATGGAAATGGCGCGCCAACTTACCGGCGTAACGATGCAGGAACCTGGTGTTTCGCGCATGGTCTCTGTGGATCTCGACGCAGCGGTGAAAATGGCGGCGAGCTAGGAGTCTGCCGACGATATGGCAGATGAAATCGAGACAAAATGATGGATGGTCTGCGTTGGTTACTGTTGCTTGCGGGTGCCCTGGTTATTGGCGGCATCTACCTGTACAGCCGCAAGGAGCGTGCGAAGCCGGCAAAGCCGACTGGTACTGTCCAGCGAGTGGAGCCGACGCTCGATGACGGCGATGCTGGAGCGGATCCGGAATTAGACGCGGTTGGTGAGCCAAACTTGGTGGAGGATCCGGAAGAAGAGCCGGAAGATTCGCCGCAGAAGATTGTCACACTTCGTCTAATTGCACGAGACCGCGGGGCGTTTCCCGGCGACGAATTGATTCTCAGTCTGCGTGGTATCGGAATGCGTCATGGCAAGTTCGGGATATTTCACCGGCTTGACGGCAGCAATGAAGAAAAGACAATTTTCAGTGCAGCCAGCCTTGTAGAACCAGGAAGTTTCGATCTCGCGAACATCAAAGACCAGCAAATACCGGGGATCAGTCTCTTCCTGATTTTGCCCGGACCTGTCGATTCAGTTGAAGCATTTGACATGATGATGACCACTGCACGTACGCTCGCTCAGTCCCTGAACGCGGACTTGCTTGATGAATCTGGTAGCACATTGAGTATTCAGCGAGAGCGATTCATGCGTGAGGAAATTATCCAGTTTCAACACAGCATTCTTGTTGCCTGAAGTCGGCACGGCTGCCATCTGATGTCTGCGCCTGTTGCTATACGCAAGAAACTGGAAGCCCTGCAGAAAGAGATTCGCCATCATAGCTATCGCTATCATGTGCTCGACGATCCCGAAGTGCCGGATATCGAGTACGACCGCTTGATGCGGGCGCTTGAGTCGATAGAAAAAGAGTATCCGGAATTAGTAACAGATCAGTCGCCAACGCAGCGAGTTGGCGATGAGCCCATGGCTGCATTCGGCACGGTCGCGCATAAGATTCCAATGTTGTCTCTTGGGAATGCGTTCAGCGCGGACGAGCTTCGAGAGTTTCATCGACGCGTGACCGAGCGCCTGGAGATGGAGGAGGGTGCGGATACATTGCAATACGCCGCGGAGCCTAAGCTTGACGGCGCTGCGGTCAGTTTAATGTACGAAGATGGAAAACTAGTGCGCGGTGCTACACGTGGTGACGGTACGACCGGGGAGGATATAACGCACAACGTCAGAACCATCGACGCTATTCCTCTGCAGTTGCTCGGTGATGACTATCCGAAAATCCTGGAGGTACGTGGCGAAGTTTTCATGCCAAAAAAGGGGTTCGAGGATTTCAACGAACGGGCGCGCCAGTCGGGGAAAAAGACGTTCGTGAATCCGCGCAATGCTGCGGCTGGCAGTCTTCGTCAACTTGATCCGAAGCTCACCGCTGAGCGACCACTTGATATCTATGTTTACTCCGTTGGAGTTGTTAGTGGCGGTGATCTCCCTGCAACCCATAGCGCGATTCTCGATCGGCTGCAAAATTGGGGATTCAAGACTTGTCCTGAGCGACGAACTGTCAAAGGGGTCGATGGCTGTCTGGAGTTTTATGATGACCTGAACAAGAAGCGTGCGTCTTTGGGTTATGAAATTGATGGCATTGTTTACAAAGTTGACAGTCTCGCACAACAACGGGAGCTGGGGTTTGTATCGCGAGCGCCACGTTGGGCGATAGCACATAAGTTTCCGGCACAAGAAGAATTGACAGTTGTTCAAGATGTCGAATTTCAGGTTGGTAGAACTGGGGCGGTAACGCCGGTAGCCCGGCTTGAGCCCGTTTTCGTCGGTGGCGTCACGGTAAGTAACGCGACCTTGCACAATATCGATGAGTTGCATCGAAAGGATGTTCGCGTTGGCGATACGGTCATAGTCAGACGCGCCGGCGATGTGATTCCAGAGGTTGCCAGCGTGATTCTCGCGCGCAGGCCGAAAGACACTCGACAAGTTTCCTTGCCGACGGAATGTCCGATATGCGAATCACCGGTTGTAAGAATAGAAGGTGAGGCAGTGGCTCGTTGCACCGGCGGTCGAATCTGTCCCGCGCAGAATTCTGGAGCAATCATTCACTTCGTCTCGCGCAAGGCGATGAACATTGACGGGTTGGGAGCAGAACTGGTTGATCAACTGGTCGCGGCAAAGATGATATCTACACCGGCGGACGTTTATTCGCTGTCAAAAGCTGAGTTGGCAGATATGGATCGCATGGGTCCAAAATCCGCAGATAACTTGATAACAGCCATTCAGACCAGCAAAGAAACTACGTTGGCACGTCTTATATACAGCTTGGGCGTCCGTGAAGTAGGGGAGGCTACTGCAGTGTCACTGGCAAGTCATTTCGGCAAGCTCGAGAACCTCATCAGCGCTTCAGAAGCGGAGCTATTGTCGGTCAGTGACGTCGGCCCAATCGTAGCATCTCGAATCCAGGCCTATTTCAGCGATGCTCACAATCGCGAAGTCATCGAGAAGCTGCGTGCGTCAGGCGTGCATTGGAGCGAATCTGAGCCTCAAAGCGCTCCGGAAGATGGACCGCTGGCAGGAATGACCTTTGTCCTGACCGGGACGATGAAGAGCATGACTCGAGACGAAGCAAAACAGCTCATTCAGCAACATGGCGGCAAAGTAACCGGCAGCGTATCCAAGAAAACCGACTATCTGGTCTATGGTGACAAAGCAGGATCGAAGCTCGCAAAAGCGCAGAAATTAGAAGTGGCTGCAATTGACGAAATTGAATTCAATAAGCTGCTTTCGACCCAATAGCCGCGTGGCTTGCACCGAATTCAACGGGTAAACATGTGTTTCTCGCTCAGAAAGGCAACTTGTTCGGTTGCTCAGTCGATGGTGCAATCTGGGTCATTTTTCCCAATTAAACCAATTCGCTGGCGAATCGCCGAAATCGACCATATATTCCGCGACCATGCATAACAATATTCAAGGACAAATTCTTGGCGCGGTACTAGTCGTGCTAAAGCCGCTAGCGCGTATCTTGCTGCGGCACGGAATTGGTTATCGAGAGTTTTCAGAAATATCCAAGACCGCGTTCGTTGATGTAGCGACGTCTGACCATGGACTGCGTGGCCGGCCAACCAATATTTCTAGAGTTGCGGTGATGACTGGACTCACCCGGAAAGAAGTAAGACGCATCCGTGAAAAAATTACGAATGGTGAACATTCGGTTGTTGTGAAGAGCACACCGCTTAGCGAAGTCCTTCATAGATGGCACGCTGAAGATGAGTTTCTGGACTCTGCGGGGCGTCCTGCGACTTTGCCATTTGCAGGTGAGTCGAAGTCATTTTCAAGACTGGTCAAACGATTTGGCGGCGATGTACCTCCCGGTGCGATGAGAACAGAATTGCGAAGGGTCGGGGCGATTGAGGAAGACGGGCAGGGTAATCTTACCGCGATTAATAGAACCGTCTATCCGAAAGGTTCGCATGAAAAGGTAGTCGCGTCTTTTGTTCATGCCGTATATCCACTGATTTCGACAATTGCTCACAATGTAAATCCTGACAGGGATGACGAAAGTTGGGCACAAATGACTACGTTTTCACAAAACGTTCGTCGCAGCGATTTGCCGCGTGTTAGGCGAATTAACTTCGATCGTCTAACTGAGCTCGCTGAGTCAATTGATGATCTGTTTATTGCATATGAGTCGCTTCATGATAAGGACAACTCCGCATCTGATAAGAGCACAGTTGCGGTTGGGGTGTTTTATTTCGAGGAGCGCGACCCGAATATGATCGAATCTTGGTAGATTACGAGGCCTTTCGAATTTCCTGACCCGTATTTGCCTGGTTAGCAATCATAGGAATGCTTGATTTCATTCAAATATGGTCGAAAAAACGCGCGATTATCCGATCTAGCTACGTTTTGGACGTAGCAACTTTCCTTGACGATGTTGTTCATCCGGACCTCGCTTCCGGTCGTCAGGCTGCTTTTCCCCTCCCCGCATGTTCGCCGTCGATGGCGAGTTTTCTTAGAAACCCCATAGAATACAACAGCTAAAAGTCATGTGAAGCACTAATGGGTGTAATGGCGAGTTGGGGATTAGCCTACCCCACCATACACCCGAAAATACTAGCTTGTTCCAGCCCGGGAAACAGATAAAATAAACTGTTGCCAGTTAACATAAATTTCGTTTATTTTACATATGCTTGTAGGGGAATGTTCTAGATGAGCGCAAACGTAAAAGAGCATCTTCGTCAAGCACTAAGAATGATGATGAAGCCGCTAATTAGGCTGTTAATTAGTCAAGGAGTGTCGCACAGCGACTTCGCGGATGTTGCAAAAGACGTATATGTCGAGGTAGCCATTAGGCATTTTGAAAATAACGGCAAGGTAAATCAGTCACGGACTGCAATATTAACGGGGCTAACAAGGAAAGAAGTAAAAAACGTAATTGACAGGGCCATTCAGCAAGGTGACTCATCACGGAAGTTGTCACGTCCAGGACGAGTCTTATCGGGTTGGCATAGTGATCCGGCATATGTCGGGCCTTACGGGGTACCACTAGAAATACCTTATGACTCGACAATAGATGATGCACCGTCTTTTGCGAGTTTGGTTAGAACATATAGTGGAGATATGGCTCCGCGGCCGATGATTAAAGAGCTAGTTAGGGTCGGTGCTGTGATTGAACTCGAGAATAAGACTTACAAGGCGGTTCGCCGAGATTTTGAACCTGAGGCGCTGTCACCAGAGTTGGTCGAAAGGTTAGGGCGTGTTGGTCATTACTTTTTCTCCACTGCAGCTGCGAATATTGAAAAAAAGGGCCAAGGCACAGGGTATTTCGATCGCCAAGTGTTTTCCGAGAGAGGGCTAACGATCGAGTCATTGGGGCAATTCGATACGTACGTAAAGAAGCGCGGGCAGGAGTTTTTGGAGGAACTAGATAATTGGTTCGTTTCAACAGAAAAGTCTGACGCAGAGAAGGCGGAGAAAAAGGATACGGGTTTGTACATGGTCCATTACGTTGTCAATGAAGAGGACCATCAGGATTTAAGAGATTTGTTGGTGGAGCGAGGGTTGGAGAACAATTCGTCTGTTTAAGAACAAACCACTGGCTATATTGTGAGGATAGGATTCCTTGCAAATTTAAACTTACAAAGGATGGCATAGAGCCAAAAAGCGAGACAAATAAATTAGGAGTTAATCATGCGATATGTAATGAGCGCCAGGATGAGATTCATTCTGGGAGCGTCGCTTGCTGCAATGATATTCCCGACACTTGCAAGTGCTGAGCGATCACAGAGCACAATGGCAGGTATCGATTCCGGGTCTGCACTCGGTATCGATTCGGGATCAACGCAGGGCATCGATTCAGGATCCGCACTAGGTATTGATTCTGGATCGGTATTGGGAATTGATTCAGGTTCGGCTCTGGGCATCGACTCAGGTTCAGCATTGGGAATTGATTCGGGTTCGGCTCTGGGAATCGACTCAGGCTCAGCACTGGGAATTGATTCGGGTTCGGCACTGGGTATCGACTCAGGTTCAGCAC
>CAZGVL010000035.1:0-19611 GCA_964528965.1 uncultured Woeseiaceae bacterium | reverse complement strand
CAGGTTCAGCACTGGGAATTGATTCGGGTTCGGCACTGGGTATCGACTCAGGTTCTGTTCTCGTCCTTTCTGGTCCAGTAGAATCGATCGACTTTGACGGTGGGTTATTCATGTCGGTCGGGCAAAGTGTTCTGGCGTCACGCGATACTCTGAATTCCTTGCGAGTTGGTGACTTTGTTTCCGTTAACGGATCAATCGCAGGAGCTGGCTGGATTTACTCCGATCAGGTATCAGTGTCTGATGACATGTATGTCCCTGGGGCATCCGAGGTCTTCGTGACCGGTATTCCGTCATCCATCGATCTTTCGGTCGGTACAGCGACAATTGGTGGCTTGAAGGTTGATTACACATCATCGCTGGGTGGTTCCGGATTCAACGGAACTGGCGACGTGATAACGGTTATTGGTACGCAACCATCGTTTGGTGGAAAAATGCTTTCCAATCGCATCTTCGATCAGAGTGACTTGATTCGCTAAGGCAGGACTCTTCCACAACGCTCGTGAGAGTCAGGTACGAATATAATTTCGAATAATTGATCTTAGTTGTGTCACAAATAAATAGGCCGCTTTATGCGGCCTTTTTTTGTTCTCTGGATAAACGCTCAGATGCGTTTGTTTCGCCCATAAAAAAGTCGGCATCCTTGCCGACTTAGGTCTCGTATCAACCGTTAGGAGATGCGAGGGTTGGAGAAGCCATCCCCGAGCGATTAGGGATGACTCGCGAGCTATACTAGGTGGGTTACAAAAGCAGCGGTGTGACTACGATCACAAAACAAATAGCGGAAATGAAAAGGGCGCCTTGCGGCGCCCGGATATAGCTATATTTTTGGGATTAAGTTAAGTCAATCTTTGTTTGCGAATTCTGCGCGCAATCCCTCAAGATACGATTGGAATTTTCGCTGCTCAACATTTTGCTTGATCGCATCGGACACACTCTCCAAAGTCGGCGCATCAGACAGACGCGATTCTTCGCGAAAGATTACATGCCAGCCGAAATCGGTCTGCACTGGAGCTTCGGTGTACGAGCCATCTTCCATGGCGGCTACGGCATCGGAGAAAGGCTTGACCATCTGACCTGCAGAAAACCAACCAAGATCGCCTCCCGAAGGACCTGAAGGGCCAGTCGATTTAGCCGTCGCGAGTTCTGCGAAATCTGCGCCGCCATCAAGCTCAGCAATCAGGCTGGCCGCTTCCCCCTGAGATTCAACCAGGATATGTCTTGCATGAAACTGCAGTGGCGGGGCTTGTTCGAGCTCCTTGTTATAGGCCTCAAGAATTTCAGCCTCGGACGCTGGATTGTTTGCAATGTAGTCTGCGGCGACGGCTTGAGCGATAACTCCGCGTGACTGCAGCTCGATCTGTGCGCGAGTAGCAGGATCTTCTGCCAGCTTTTCGGCTCGTGCCTGGGTGGTTAGCAGATAGATATCTGTTAGCTCCTGCAAGATCAGGTCACGTTCCTCACCCGTTGCTTGAGCAGCAGGTTTTTGTAACCTGCTGGTAAGATACATATCGAAAACGGCGCTATCGATGTCGGAACCATTGACCGTCGTCACTGTGGCCGCAGTCGATGCGGTTGCCAGTAGAATGGCGAAGTTGCCCAGAACTGCGGCGGCTATTTTTGTTCCAAGACGTTTGGAACCATTATTCAGATACATTGAAGCTTCCTCGGTATTGTTAGATATATTTGTCGGAACGACTAACTTCGTTCTGACGGTAAAAAGGCATTGATTCGCAGCGCATGAATGTCACTAGCCATCAGACTGCCGAGTGCATCATAAACCATACGGTGGCGTTCCAGGCGCCCGCAGTCCGTAAATGCGTCAGAAACGACGGTGACATCGAAATGTCCTTTTCCATCCCTGGCGCCTTGATGACCTGCATGTAAATGACTCTGATCCTTGACTAATAGTTCCGTCGGTTTAAGTGCGTTGGTCAGAATTTGGCTGATTTGATCGGTTCGACTCTGTGTCATGGCAGCACCCGTTTAAATGGTTTGACCACAACTTTTTCGTAGACGCCCGCTTCGATATACGGATCCGCATCAGCCCACGCCTGGGCGTCTTCTAATGATGCGAAATCGACGATGACAAGGCTTCCGGTAAAGCCGGCATTGCCCGGATCCTCGGCATCAATGGCGGGATGTGGACCGGCCACAAGAAGTCGCCCTTCGCCAACCAAGTTCTTTAGCCTTGCAAGGTGCGCGGCACGTGTGGCAAGTCTCTTTGACAGACTGTCCGGCACATCTTCACTGATGATCGCGTACCACATTTCTATTGCTCTCCCTCAGCGGCGGACTCGTCTTCGTTTATCTGGCTTGCGATCCAGAATATTTGCGAGCCCAGGAACAACACTTGAATGCCCAACATGCCGAAAACTTTAAAATTCACCCAGGTAGCCTCGCTGAAATTCATAAATACGAGTGTATTCAAAACGGCTGCAAATACCCAAAATGCAACCCAGACGAGATTTAGTTTTTGCCATTGAGCATCAGATATCTGATTAAGAGACAGTTCGCCAGATAGTCCAAAAAGCTTCTTTACTAACGGCTCTTTCGCTTTCCAGCGACTAACTAGAAATGCGAGAGCCAAAGCAAGGTATAGCACCGTTGGTTTCCAGTATAGAAAGTACGGGTTTCGAAAATAGAGCGTGGCACTGCCCAGCACGAGTAGCATCACCGTTGACCACATGTATATTTTATCGAGTACGCGAGTTCTGTAGTACTTGATGGCCAGTCCGATTGGAGTAGTGATCATCAAAACTATTAATGCAGTGTAGATATCGCCATAGATATAGGCGACAAAGAATGAAATCAGGGGGAAGAACTCAAGAATAATTTGCATTTTGTACGGATCATGACCGGAAAATTGGCTGCGAATCATAGCCCAATCCACTAACTCTTGGCCATCAGCAGATTAGGCTAGGCGCGGGGAGGATACTTCCCTACAATCCGCGCGTGGCAAAACTCATCGAAATTCACCCGACAAACCCGCAGCCGCGCCTGGTGGCGTCGATTGTGCGGATTATTCGTGATGGCGGGTTAATCGCGTATCCGACCGATTCCAGCTATGCGTTCGGCTGTCACATTGGAGACAAGCGGGCAATCGACCGAATCCACCGTATTCGACGGACCGACAAGAAACACAATTTCACACTTGTTTGCAGTGATTTATCGGAGATCAGCACCTACGCGCGGGTCGATAACTGGGCATATCGAATGGTGAAGTCCATGACGCCAGGGCCATATACGTTCATTCTGGAAGCCACGAGAGAGGTTCCGAAGCGCCTGCAAAACCCGAAACGCCGCACGATCGGTCTGCGCGTGCCTGACCACGCCCTGGTTCGCGCGATGCTTGAAAGCCTGGGCGAGCCAATTATGAGCTCTACACTGCTGTTGCCAGGTGACGATATGCCGCTGACCGATCCAGCCGACATTGAAGACAGAATCGGCAACCAAATTGAAGCAATTGTCGACGCCGGGCCGTGTGGTATCGAGCCAACCAGCGTAATCGATCTCTCTGGCGGCTCTGCCAAAGTATTGCGGGTGGGCCGTGGCGACGTTAGTCAGCTGGTGTGAGCAGCGATCGGCACAACCTGGCCCGGAATGAGAGTGCAGCTTCAGGCTTAATTTGCGCTAGAATGCGCGCATTCGCCCTGGAGGCACAATGAAGCCCGAACTTACAGTCCTGACTGCCAAAGATGCGCCAAAGCCGCCTCAGGACGCGAAACAGAGCCCCGCCCAGGGCGAAATGCCGTTTGCCGTCGTCGATGGCGAGCCCGTCACGACGTTACCCCAGGACCTGTACATTCCTCCCTATGCCTTGCAAGTGTTTCTGGAAGCATTTGAAGGCCCGTTAGACCTCCTTTTATATCTGATCAGGCGTCAAAACATCGATGTCCTGGATATTCCGATCTCAGAAGTTACCAACCAGTATGTGCAGTACATCGAGCTGATGAGCGAGTTGCAGCTGGAGTTGGCTGGCGAGTATCTGCTGATGGCGGCAATGCTGGCCGAGATCAAGTCGCGAATGTTGCTGCCGCGGCCGCCGACAGAAGAAGCAGAGGAAGATGACCCGCGCGCCGAGTTAGTCCGACGACTGCAGGAGTACGAGCGATTCAAGAAGGCGGCGCAGGATCTGAGCGATCTACCTCGTCTTGAGCGAGATACGTTCGTGGTCGATGCCGAAGCTCCTGAGCGAACGATTGTCACTAAATTGCCGGACGTTACGTTGAAAGAACTGCTGCTCGCGTTTCATGATGTCTTAAGACGTGCCGAGATGTTTAGTAAGCTGCATCTGCAGCGTGAACCGCTTTCCCTGAGACAGCGTATGTCCGAAATCCTGACGCGAATTAACGCCAGCGGATTCACCGGGTTTGCCGACTTGTTCGATGCAGAAGAGGGCCGCATGGGCGTCGCAGTCACGTTTATTGCGATTCTTGAGTTACTGCGTGAATCTACCATTGAAGTGGTGCAGTCTGAGGCGTTTGCGCCACTGCATGTCCGTGCCGCGTCATCGGTCCGATTGGTTTCTGGCGAAGAAGAGTTTTGAACCTGCGTACAAAGTTTAACGATATAGAGATTTTTCATTAATGGATGACACAGAAGTAAAATATTTTATCGAGGCGGCGCTGCTCGCGGCGGGCCGACCTATGAGTATTGAACAGTTGCACGGCCTGTTTGATGGCCGCACGGCGCCAGAAAAGTCGGAATTACGAACGGCAATTACGTCTCTGAATGAAGATTACGAATTGCGGGGCATCACGATTAGTGAGGTTGCATCGGGCTTCCGTATTCAGGTGAAGGCAGCTATGGCGGATCGGTTGCAGAAGCTCTGGGAGGAGCGGCCGCCCAGGTATTCTCGTGCTTTGTTTGAGACTTTGGCTTTGATCGCCTATCGCCAACCCATTACGCGAGGAGAGATCGAAGAAGTTCGCGGCGTGTCGGTTAGCAGTAACATCGTCCGCTCTCTGGTCGAGAGAGAATGGATCCGCGTTGTTGGTCACAGGGACGTCCCAGGGCGGCCGGCTATGTTCGCCACTACCCGGTCATTTCTCGATTACTTTGGTCTCAAGAAGCTCGATGACCTGCCGCCATTGGCAGATCTGTCAGATTGGGAAAGCCTGCGTGTGCAGCTGAACCTGCCGGCAGTAGAAGAAGACGAGGGCACGGAAATGCCGGATGTGCCTGAATTGCCGGTGCTGTATCCCGAGGTCGACGAGGAAGACATTGGCGACGAGTCGGATGACATTGAATCCGCTTTTGAGTCCGATGAGTCTGATGAGTCGGATGTCGAAATCCCTGAGCTTGTGCCGATCGCGGATGAGCTGCCAAACGTGTCTGAGTTTGCGGAGTCGGCGTCTGCAGAAGAAGAGTTGCTGGTCTCTGAATGGCCGGATCCGGCCGACGTTACGGCCGTCGCAACTCTCGATTCTGAGACAGACGAAGAATCCGATAAGGATGCCTCCGCCAGCGGGGGGTAGGTGCTGTAATGTCAGATCGCGTACAAAAGGTGCTCGCTGCCGCCGGTCACGGGTCGCGTCGCGAAATCGAAACATGGATTCGTGAAGGACGGTTGACTATCGACGGGCGTGTCGCAGTGCTGGGCGATGCTGTGGAAGGCACCGAGATATTTGCATTTGATGGCCGCAAACTAGGCATCAACAGGACGACTCAGCCGCACAGGCACATCATTTACAACAAACCAGGCGATCAGGTTACCAGCCGCTCTGACCCCGAAGGGCGTGCCGTCGTATTTGATTCACTGCCCAAGCTGAAGGGTGCGCGTTGGGTTAGCGTTGGTCGTTTGGACCTGCTAACAACGGGTCTGTTGATATTCACGACCGATGGCGCATTGGCTAACGCCTTGATGCACCCGTCGTCAGAGATAGTGCGCCGCTATGCCGTTCGAGTGCACGGCAATCCAACGGCACGGGATTTGGCTCGTCTGACCAAGGGCCTGGATCTGGAAGACGGCCCCGCCAAATTCGAGTCCGTTGAATCCAGCGGCGGAGATGCTGCGAACCGCTGGTTTAACGTGACCTTGAAAGAAGGGCGTAATCGCGAAGTACGCCGGCTCTGGAATGCGCTGGGCTTCGACGTAAGCCGCCTGATTCGTGTTAACTATGGACCGTTGGACCTGCCTCGAAGGCTGCGCCGCGGCAAGCACGAAGCACTGTCTGTCGGGCAAGTCCGATCGCTGTACGTCGCGGCTGGAATGGACCCGCCGCCCGAAGTGCGTCGACCCACGCTGAACATAAAGAAACGTTATAAAAAACGTTAAGTTATAGCCGATACTTAATGTTTATTGTGCGTCGAGACTTTGCCCGGTAATGCCGTGGCTGTCGGGTCCGAGAAGGTACAGGTAGGTTGCGAGTACTTCTTCCGGTTTCTTAAGGATATTTCGGTCTTCGCCCGGGAACGCAGAGAGGCGGATTTTCGTACGCGTAGCGCCGGGATTAATGCAATTCACCCGTAGATTAGTATGTCGATGTTCATCAGCGAGCACCTGGGAAAGGCCCTCCGTCGCAAACTTGGAGGCCGCATAAGCGCCCCAGAAAGCAAGCCCGATTCTACCGACCCCGCTGCTTGTAAAAATCATTGACGCATCTTCTGATGCGGCCAGCATCGGCAAACAGACTTGCGTGAGAGCGAATCCGGCGGTGAGGTTGACGTGCATGACCTGTTGCCACTGCACAGCGTCATACTGCTCTATGGAAAATCGATCGCCGATGATGCTTGCGTTGTGGACCAGCCCGTCAAGGCGACCATATTCTTCCTGAACAGTGCCGGCAAGCGAGACATAGGCCTCGCTGTTGGCCGTTGCGAGGTCGAGCACTGCAATGGCAGGTCGGGGCGCATCTTCGAATGATGTGATCTCATCGTAGACCGATTCCAGCTTCTTCACACTTCTACCGTGCAGGATGACCTGCGCACCGAGTTTCGCAGACTTGATTGCCAGAGCACGGCCAATGCCGTCGCTTGCTCCGGTGATCAAGATAACTCGGTCACGCAATAGATCCTGCGGGTACGTATATTCGCGGTGGTCCTGGTTCAATTCTGTCTTCCCTGGAGTCGGTTCTGTTTTCTGGCCAATAGCTGCGGTTACTGCAGCGTCTTATCGGCAGCATCATCGGCCAGCGAAGCGGAATCACTTTGCTCTTCATCATCGCTGAGTTCTATCATCGTTCGCGGCACTGGCTCGATTGTCTCGAGTTTTTCTATTTCCTTCTTACTTTGCACGCCCAATTCGACGAACTTTCGAGCGCTTGGCAGTACTTTGCGCTCTAAAGAGCCAACCGCACGATTGTAGTTATCGACGCTGCTCGCGAGTTGTCGCCCAACTTTGTTCATGTGACCGACGAAGGTCGCAATTCGACCGTGCAGATCTTCGGCAAGGACACGAATCTCCTGAGCGTTTTCCGTCATGGAATTTTGGCGCCAGCCGTAGGCGACCGCTTTGAGCAGTGCCACAAAGCTCGTCGGCGTTGCGAGAATGATCTGACGGGATAGCGCGTATTCGATCAGATCGGCATCTTCAGTGAGTGCAGCGCTCAGGAATTGATCGCCAGGGATGAACAGGATCACAAATTCCGGGCTTTCATTGAATTGGGCCCAATACGCCTTGCTGGACAAGGCTCGAATATGGTCTTTGATGGCTCGTGCGTGTCTCTGCATACCGATCTTGCGCTGTGCGTCGTCTGCCGCTTCTATTGCCTGCAGGTAGGCATCGAGCGGTGTTTTGACATCGACCACCAATTCGCGCTTATCAGGCATCCGGACGATCATGTCGGGTCGGATGATCTGGTCCTCGCCGACGTTGTGTACCTGTTCCTGAAAGTCGCAATGCTCGACCATGCCCGCAAGTTCTACCAGGCGTCGCAAAGTGATCTCGCCCCAACGACCACGCACCTCGGGTCGTCTGAGTGCCTTTACCAGGTTCTGCGTTTCCTGGGCTAGTGAGCGCTGGCTGTCCTGCATTGATTCGATCTGCGTCTTGATGCTGCCATAGGCTTCGCTGCGGGACTTTTCCAATTCCGAAATTTGCTTTTGTGAAGCTTGCAGAGCTTCGCGAATGGGTTTGACCAGATTTTCGACCGCTTTTTCGCGCTCGCCAAGCTCTCGTTTGGCTTTTTCCTGCTGCGTTCCGAGGTTCTGTTCCGCGAGACGGAGGAAATTCTCACTATTAGACTGCATGGACTGGCTGCTCATTTCTGAAAATGAGCGGGCGAGGCGCGATGTTGCTGCCTCGAATGCAATATCGCGTTCTTGCTGTAGTGAATCCTGATTCTTGACCTGCACTTCCAGGCTGGCGATTTCGCTGTCAGCGATGCGTTGGCTGCGGCGGTGTATCAGCCAGGCAATCAGGGCCCCAAGCAAAATGCCGATAGCCAACGCGGGGGCGCCAATCTCCAGGTACTTCGGATCCAGACTAATGATCGTCATCAGGTGACCAGATTAACCGCTTTGAACACGATTTTGGCAAGTTCGTCCGGACTTGAGGCGATTGAATCGGCATTCCAGTTAGCAGCATCGTCATCTTCGGTGATGTAGCCGTATGCGGCTGCGACAGTCATCATGCCAACGGCCCGGCCCGCTTCAATGTCACGCGCCGCGTCGCCCACGTAGACAGTGCGTTGCGGACTGATACCGGCGAGGTCGCACGCGTGCAGCATTGGTGCGGGATCAGGTTTGCGGGTCTTCAGCGTGTCGCCGCTGACGATGCAGGCGCAGCGACTGGCCACGCCCAAAGCGGCGAGGAGTGGATGGGTCAGGTGAGCGGGCTTGTTGGTGACAACGCCCCACGCGTGGCCTGCCGTGTCCAGGGCGTCCAGCAGTAAATCGATACCTTCGAATAGTGAGCTTCTTGAGCTAAGGTCTGCCTTGTAACGATCGATGAACTCACACATCAATTCGGCTCTTGCCGCCTCATCGAGATCCGGGAAGCCTACCCGCAGCAGGCCTGCCGCCCCATTGGATACGTTTGATCGGCCGATAGCGTAGTCGACAGGCGCGTAACCCTTGTCTTGTTGCAGGCTTTGCAAAGCAGCGACCATGTCGGGAGCGGTATCGGCAAGCGTCCCGTCGAGATCGAACAGAACGGCGTGATAGTCGCCGTTTATCGCTTGCACGGAGCTGCTCAAGAGTTTTCCGGCCGCTGAAAATGCATCAGGTAATTAACACTGAGGCCAGGACCGAGAGAATACTCTTTGGTGATCGGATTGTAGTGCATGCCAATACTGGCTTTCAGTTGCAGTCCACTTTGCCGTGCCCAGGTTTCCAGTTCTGATGGTCGTATGAACTTTTGGTACTCGTGCGTACCGGCGGGCAGCAACTTCAGCATGTACTCCGCACCGACGATCGCGAACAAGAACGCTTTTGGATTGCGGTTGATGGTTGAGAAAAATGCATTTCCACCCGGCCGCAGCAGTTCGGCGCAAGATTGAATGACCTGCGACGGATCGGGGACGTGCTCCAGCATTTCCAGGCAGGTAACAACGTCAAACTTGCCCGCTTGTTCTGCAGCAAGTTCTTCAGCAGTTGCCTGACGGTACTCGACCTCAGCTTGCGACTCGATCTGGTGTAGCCGAGCGACCGCAAGCGGTCCCTCAGCCATGTCAATGCCGGTTACCCTCGCGCCCGAAGTTGCCAGTGATTCAGCCAGTATTCCGCCGCCACAACCGATATCGATAATATCCTGATCCTGCAGATCGATATGCCGGCGGATCCAGTCAAGGCGCAGTGGATTGATTTCATGCAGCGGGCGAAATTCGCCTTGTGTGTCCCACCAGCGGGAGGCTAGCGCATCGAATTTCGCGACCTCGGCCGCATCGACATTGTCTCTGGCTGTAATCATTGGGAAGAGCTCCAGATGTTACTTGTTGTCATTGGCAATGCGTTGTTGCCATTCGGCACACTTTGCACTCAAATCTTTAATACTAATGTTGTTCAGTTGCCCGTCGTCCAGTTGACGCTTGCCGGCAACCCAAACGTCGCTGACCTGATCCGCGCGAGCAGTGTATACGAGTTGAGATATAGGATCGTACACCGGCTGACTGTTTAACGGTCGCATATCAACGCACGCCAGATCAGCCCATTTGCCGGCTTCGATAGATCCGGTTTCCTGTTCAATGCCGAGTGCACGCGCCGCGTCTATGGTCGCCATCCGTAATGCTTCTGTAGCCGATATGGCGCATGCATCGCCGCTGCTCCCTTTGGCGAGCAGGGCCGCGAAACGGATTTCCGAAAGCATGTCGAGGACGTTATTGCTTGCCGCTCCGTCAGTTCCGATCGCTACGTTTACACCGGCGTTTCGATACTCCACTACCGGCGCGATGCCACTGGCGAGCTTGAGATTGGACTTGGGGCAATGGGCAATATTTACGCCGGCTGTTGCAAATTGTTCGATCTCATCGTCTTCCATATGCACGCAATGCACGGCAAGCAATGAAGAGTTGACTAGTCCGAGCTCCGTCAGGCGCTGCAGTGGCCGCTTTCCAGTGGTTTCCAAAGCGTTGGCAATCTCGGCCATGGTCTCGTGTAAATGTATTTGTACCGGGATGTCGAGTTGATCGGCCATGACACGTAGCTCAACAAACGCGTCGTCCGATAATGAATAGGTCGCGTGCGGCACGAAACAGGTCTTGATCAACGGGTGGTTGGCATAGGGGTCGTGTACGAGGTCAGCTCCCTTGCTGAGGCACTCGCTGCTGCCACTGGCCCAGGCAGTCGGGAAATCAATGACTGGCGTACCCACAATTGCTCTCATGTGCAGATCGATGGCGGTTTCCGCAACGATTTCGGGGAAGTAGTATTGGTCGCTGAAGCAGGTCGTGCCTCCGGCAAGCATCTCTGCGATAGCAAGCTCGGTTCCATCTCGCACCAGCTCGGCGCTAAGCCAGCGCTTCTCGGTGGGCCAGATACTCTCGTGCAGCCATTTTTCCAGTGGCTCATCATCCGCGAGACCGCGATACAGGCTCATGGCAGCGTGAGTGTGGGTGTTAATCAGGCCTGGAATCAGCACATGCCCTGGTCGCTCAACGAGCACGCTAGGCTGGTAATTTGCGCGAGCCTCGGTTGCTGGCAGGACGTCAATGATACGTCCCTCATTCACAATCACAGCATGCTCGACCAAAACAGTCGTCACCGGATCTACCGGGACGCACCATTGTGGCAATATCATGGTGTCGCAATGCTGCATATTTGGGGTTCGTCCGGTTGCTGGCGCGAGGATTCTGGAGGGACTCTGTCGAGAGCGCAGTATACCGTCCGGAACCCGCAGCGCCAGTCGCTTTGGGGCTGTTTTTTAATCGTCGGGAAACGGTGCTGCGGACAGCCTGTGTGTGCTATAATTCCGGCCCGGATTCGGCCGTAGTTTAAAGCCGAATCGAGTTGGCAAAGTCGAACAGTATTTCCGACCAAAACCCAGAGTTTTTTGCCCTTTTTGGTTCCGTTCTGCGAACGGAATTACGCTGAGATTGTGAGTATTTATGGCTGAAGTTGCACAGGAATTGTTGTCTGTAAGTCTCGAAGATGAGATGCAACAGTCCTACCTCGATTACGCGATGAGCGTCATTGTCGGGCGAGCATTGCCGGATGTGCGTGATGGCTTGAAGCCTGTGCATCGACGCGTGCTGTTCGCAATGCGCGAACTTGGCAATGATTACAACAAGGCGTACAAAAAGTCCGCCCGAGTTGTCGGTGATGTTATTGGTAAATATCACCCGCATGGCGACTCAGCGGTGTATGACACTATCGTTCGAATGGCGCAGCCGTTCTCGATGCGTGCTCTGCTCGTGGATGGCCAGGGTAACTTTGGCTCGGTCGATGGGGATGCTCCGGCGGCGATGCGATATACGGAAGTACGTATGTCCAAGATCGCGCACGAGCTGCTGGCCGATATCGAGAAAGAAACCGTCGATTTTGCCGAGAATTATGATGGCTCGGAATCCGAACCTGTGGTTATGCCGGCGAGAGTTCCCAATCTGCTGGTAAACGGTTCGTCCGGTATTGCCGTAGGTATGGCGACGAATATTGCGCCGCATAACCTTTGTGAGGTTATCGATGCCTGTCTCGCTGTCATTGAAGATCCCGATATTGATGTTCCTGGTCTTATGCAGCATATACCCGGCCCGGATTTTCCAACGGCCGGTATTATTAATGGCGCGCAGGGGATCTATTCGGCTTATCGCACCGGGCGTGGTCGGGTGCATATTCGAGCCCGTACCAATATCGAACCGGTTGATGCTCGTGGCAAGGAAGCGATTATCGTTACCGAGTTGCCGTTTCAGGTAAACAAGGCCCGGTTGATAGAGAAAATTGCCGACCTCGTGCGCGAAAAACGCATCGAGGGAATAACGGAGCTTCGCGACGAGTCAGACAAAGATGGCATGCGCATCGTAATTGAGCTGCGGCGTGGTGAAATCAGTGATGTTGTGCTGAATAATCTCTACAAACAAACTTCGATGCAGAGCGTATTCGGCATCAATATGGTGGCTCTGCACGAAGGCCAGCCAAAACTTCTAAATCTCAAACAGATTCTGGAAGCGTTTCTGTCGCATCGACGAGAGGTCGTAACTCGACGTACGATCTTCGAGCTGCGAAAGGCAAGAGATCGTGCGCACGTTCTCGAAGGGCAGGCAGTCGCGCTCGCAAATATCGATGAAGTGATTGCGTTGATCAAAGCGTCTCCGACGCCGGCGCAAGCCAAGACGTCTCTGATGGAAAATCCGTGGCAACCGGGTTCGGTTACCGCGATGCTGGAGCGTGCTGGCGAGACCGATACGCGCCCCGATGAACTCGAGGCCGGGTACGGTCTGATAGCCGGCGAATACCATCTTTCTACGGTTCAGGCACAGGCAATTCTCGATCTGCGATTACATCGATTGACGGGCCTTGAACAAGATAAAATTATTAATGAATACAGGGGATTACTGGATAGTATTAAAGGGTTTACTGACATACTTTCTGACCCTGATTTGCTGTTGCAGGTGATTCGCGACGAGCTTGCCGAGATTCGCGAGAATTACGGCGATGAGCGACGTACCGAGATCTTGCAGGATCACAGCGACCTCGGTGCCGAGGACCTGATACCGAGTGAGGAAGTTGTCGTGACTTTGTCGCACGGGGGGTACGCGAAAGCACAGCCTATTGATGATTATGAGGCACAACGTCGCGGTGGCCGCGGTCGTTCGGCGACGAAAGTTAAAGACGAAGATTTCGTTGATAAACTTTTTGTTGCGAACACACACGACACGATTTTGTGTTTCTCGAGCCGCGGCAAAATGTACTGGCTCAAGGTTTATCAGGTGCCGCAGGCGAGCCGCGGTTCACGCGGTAAGCCAATCGTGAACTTACTGCCGTTGGATACAGACGAGCGTATTAACGCGGTATTGCCGATCAAAGAATACGCCCAGGACAGCTATGTTCTGATGGCAACGTCGGCAGGTACGGTCAAGAAGACGTCGCTTAGCCAGTTCTCGCGCCCACGCGCCAGCGGCATCATCGCGATCGATCTTCGTGACGGTGATAAGTTGGTTGATGTCGCGATTACGCACGGCGATGAAGAAATCTTGTTAGTTGCGAGTTCCGGTAAATCGATTCGCTTCGCAGAATCAGATGTGCGAGCAATGGGCCGCGGTGCTGCCGGTGTCAGAGGCATCAAGCTTGCGGCAGACCAGGAGCTAATCGCACTGTCCATTATCAAAGAAGGGCTGATTTTGACAGCGACTGAGCAGGGCTATGGAAAGAGAACCCCTGTCGATGACTTCCCGCTGCAAGGTCGCGGCGGCCAGGGTGTGATCGCCATTCAGACGTCCGAAAGAAATGGCAAGACCGTTGGCGCCTGTCAGGTGCTGGACGAAGACGAGATCATGCTAATTAGCTCGAACGGGACTCTTGTTAGAACGCCGGTCGCCGACATTTCCATTATGGGTCGAAACACGCAGGGTGTTCGTTTGATTCGCGTCGAGTCAGGGCAACGTCTGGTTGGGCTCGCACGGATCGAGTCAATTGAAGCCGAAGTTGGCGACGAGGGTGATGCCGAGGATGGTACCGACTAGCACCAAAACAGTGCATGCGTAACTACCTATTTATTCCTCGTTTGCATGGTGATATATCAGTCTGGCTGGTGCGTTGAGCGGCAAGATCGTGACACTATTCGAATCGCAGCCGTAACCAGCTACAATCGCCCGAATATCAATACCGACTTCCAAGTAATGTCTCTCTAACAATCTTCAAGGATCCCAGCGAAATGTCTCGCGCTCACAATTTCAGTGCCGGTCCCGCGGCGCTGCCTCTCGAGGTGCTCAACATCATCCGTGACGACCTGCCGGATTGGCAGGGCACTGGTATGTCCGTCATGGAAGTCAGTCATCGTGGCAAGGATTTCGTCGAACTGGCCGCACGGGCAGAGTCGAATCTGAGGTCTTTGCTGTCTATATCGGATGAGTACAGCGTGCTGTTTCCGCAGGGTGGTGCGACGCTACAATTCGCCATGGCACCACTAAACCTTGCCGCTTCGGATGCTACGGTCGATTACGTTGTGACAGGTAGCTGGGGTAAGAAAGCTGCGGGAGAGGCGGGCAAATTTTGCAACGTGAACATCGCCGCGACCAGTGCCGACGAGAATTTCAGTTACATTCCGGACGAGGCTTCCTGGCAACGCAGTGACGATGCCGCTTATTTGCACTACACGCCGAACGAGACAATTGGCGGCGTTGAATTTCATAGTGTGCCGGGTGGCGATGTGCCGCTTGTGGCCGATATGTCCAGCACCATTTTGTCGCGTCCGATCGACGTCAGTCGCTTTGGAGTCATCTATGCAGGCGCGCAGAAAAACATTGGTCCAGCTGGAATCACGGTCGTCATTGTGCGTAACGACTTGCTCAGCAAGGCACGCGAGAATATCCCACACCTTATGACCTGGCAGGCTTACGCAGAGTCGGATTCAATGACCAATACGCCGCCGACATTCGCGTGGTATGTGGCAGATCAGGTATTTCAGTACCTGATTCGACACGGTGGTCTGCCAGCGATGGCGGAGATCAACCAGCGCAAGGCGAGTAAATTGTATGCAGCCATTGACGCGTCGAGCCTCTACAGTAATCCGGTGCGAGAGGACTGCCGCTCCTGGATGAACGTGCCCTTTGTGTTGGCCGACAGTTCATTGGACAAGGCCTTTCTTGAAAGAGCGACCGCTGCAGAGTTTGTTGGCCTGAAAGGGCATCGATCTGTCGGTGGTATCAGGGCGTCAATATATAATGCTGTTGCCGAAGCCAGTGTCGATGCGTTAATTGAATTCATGGCTGAATTCGAACGGACAAACGGCTAATTCTTAATCAACCAATTTGGATCAACCGACCTCTATCATGCACAAAATTCTTACACTAAATAACATCGATGTCGAAGGTCTTCGACGCTTTCCTCGCGAGCAATATGAAGTTGCTTCTGGAATAAGTTCTCCGGATGCGATTCTGCTTCGCTCATTCGACATGCATGAGATGGAGATTCCGAACTCCGTCGTTGCTATCGGCCGAGCAGGGGCGGGTACCAATAATATTCCTGTCGATGATTTGGCAGCGCGCGGCGTTCCCGTATTCAACTCGCCTGGTGCAAACGCAAGTGCGGTCAAAGAACTGGCAATTGCCAGCCTTCTGATTGCGGCTAGAAATATTTGCAACGCGCGCGAGTATGTTCGCGGATTGAAAGAGACCGGAGATGCCCTCAACAAAGCTGTCGAGTCGGGCAAGAAGCAATTTGTCGGCTTCGAACTCCCAGGCAAGACCCTTGGCGTTATTGGTCTCGGGGCAATTGGCGTGGAGGTTGCCAATGCGGCATTGGAGCTGGGCATGAATGTCATCGGCTTCGATCCAAACATTACGGTGCAGCGCGCCTGGCAGCTTTCGGCAGGTGTTGAGCATGCACAAACACTGGATGAATTATTCAAGGACGCAGACGCGGTCACAATTCACGTGCCGTTGATGGATGCAACTCGTAACCTGGTGAATCGGGACCGACTGGCATTAATGAATGACAGCGCAGTTCTCATCAATCTTGCACGCGGCGGAATAGTCGACAATCAGGCCGCAATTTCGGCACTCGATAGCGGAAAGTTGCATACCTACGTCTCTGATTTTCCAGCAGCGGAGTTGTTGTCGCACGACAAGGTTGTCGCCTTGCCGCATCTGGGCGCATCAACCGCTGAGGCGGAGCAGAATTGTGCCGTCATGGTCTCGGACAACGTCCGTGACTATATTGAAAATGGCAATATCAAACATTCAGTCAATTTTCCTCAGTGCCGATTGCCTCGCACTAACGGGTGCAGGATTACTGTGGCGAACGCAAATGTGCCGAACATGGTCGGCCAGATATCGACCTGCCTCGCAGATGCCGGCCTCAATATCGAAGATCTGCTGAATAAATCAGTGGGTAATCTGGCGTATACCATTGTCGATGTGGATGGCTCTGTCGGAGAGGATGTGATGCAGCAAATTCGCGCTATAGAAGGCGTGCTGATATTGCGAAATCTTGGCAAGCCTGTAACCTGAGCTTGATCGTCGTATCGCCTGAAAGGGCAGGACGCGTCGATTTGGTTTGATCGTGAAAGACAGGTGAGCAATGGTCGATAGCAGCAAAAAATCCTCAACGCCGAATCTCGACGAGATTCGCACTCGCATCAATGAAGTTGATGAGCAGATTCAGTCTCTGATTAACGAGCGGGCGCGCTTTGCGCAACAGGTTGGTGTCGCCAAGGGGGATCTGACTGCGGCCGTCGATTATTACCGGCCAGAGCGAGAAGCGGAAGTACTCCGCAAGGTTATTGAGCGCAATGAGGGGCCGCTGCGCAACGAAGAGATGTTGCGTTTGTTCCGCGAGATCATGTCTGCCTGCCTCGCACAACAGGAGCCATTGAAGATTGGCTTTCTAGGGCCGGAAGGCACCTTCACACAAACAGCCGTGCATAAGCATTTTGGCCACTCTGTCCGACCCTTGCCGTTTCACACTATTGATGAAATTTTTCAGGAAGTCGAAAGCGGGGTGGCTGATTTCGGTGTCGTGCCGATCGAAAACTCGACCGAGGGATCGGTTAACAACACGCTGGACATGTTTCTGACGTCGCCGCTAAAGATTGCCGGCGAAATTGAGTTGCGCATCGAGCAGCACTTGTTGGGTCGGATGACGGGGCTGGACAACATTGAACGTATCTGCGCGCACGAACAGTCGTTGGCACAGTGCCGGGGATGGCTGCGTGAGTACATGCCACATATTGAGCTAATCGGCATGTCGAGCAACGCGGCAGGTGCCAGGCGGGCACGCGATGAAGATGGTACGGCGGCTATCGGGCCGGATGTTGCAGCCGATGTTTACGATATAAAGATTTTGGCGAGCAATATCGAGGATCGTCCGGACAATGCGACTCGATTCCTCGTTGTAGGCAGGAGCCTGCTCGCAGCAAGCGGAAATGATAAGACCACGATTCTGGTTTCCACCAGCGACACGGCAGGTGGAGCAGGTGTGCTGCATCATCTATTGCAGCCGCTGGCCAATAACAACGTCAGCATGACACGTATTGAGTCCCGGCCTTCGCGGCGCAAAAACTGGGACTACGTGTTCTTTATTGATATCGAAGGACATGCGAATGAGTCTCCCATTGCAGAGGCTTTGGTCGAGCTGGAAAAAAACAGCTCCCTGTTCAGAGTCCTGGGGGCTTACCCTAAAGCCATCGGCTAGTTTTCTCGGCGTACGACACTCCTATGCAATTTATTGTTCATCCTTCCACGGTTCGCGACGCAACCTGCACAGTGCCTGGCGACAAGTCTGTTTCCCATCGCGCTCTGATGCTCGGCAGTATTGCCAATGGTCAGAGTGATATCAGCGGATTCCTTGCGGGCGAAGACTGTCTGGCAACACTCTCGGCAATGCGCGCCATGGGCGTAACTATTGAGCACCATGCAGCAACGGAGATGTCCGTTCGGGGCGTTGGGCTGCATGGCCTGAGCAAACCGGATATGGCGTTGGATTTGGGCAATTCTGGTACAGCGATGCGCCTGATGAGCGGTTTGCTCAGTGGTCAGCAGTTCACAAGCGTTCTCACCGGTGACGAATCGCTGACCGGTCGACCCATGCAGAGAGTCATCACGCCTTTGAATCAGATGGGTGCCAATATAGAGAGTTTCGACGGCAAGCCGCCTTTGACAGTTCGCGGTAGTTTTCCGCTCGCTTCGATCGAATACGCTATGCCGGTTGCCAGTGCTCAGGTGAAGTCTGCTGTATTGCTGGCCGGACTTTTCGCCGAAGGGACCACCAGCGTCGTCGAGCCGGCGGTTTCGCGGGATCATACGGAACGCATGCTGAGATCGATGGGCGTTGATGTTAACAAGTCAGGCAGCCGCACCAGCTTGCAAGGACTGCAGGAGCTGCAGAGCTGCCAGATTCAGGTTCCGGCAGATCTTTCCTCGGCGGCATTTGTCATGCTGGCCGCAATTATCGCCAGGAAAGCCGATGTATTGATAAAGAACGTCGGTACCAATCCTACTCGTACCGGGGTTATTGACGTTCTGCAGGCAATGGGCGCAGACATTACGATGGAGAATCCACGGCTACTCGGTCAGGAGCCGGTTGCGGATATCCGGGTTCGCTCCTCAAAACTGGTCGGCGGACCTGTCGATCCGGCGCTGGTGTCTCTGGCCATCGACGAATTTCCCATACTCTTTGTAGCGGCGGCAGCGGCCAGCGGAAAGACCACTTTTTCCGGGATTGGTGAGTTGCGGGTCAAGGAAAGTGACCGTATTGCCGCAATGGCGGCCGGTCTTCGTGCTCTGGGCATTACTGTTGATGAGTCAGAAGATGGGGCGGTGGTGCACGGTGGCAGCTTCAGCGGCGGCACGGTAGACAGCCACGGTGATCATCGAGTTGCGATGTCTCTGGCGGTGGCCGGCACAATTGCCGGAGATTCTGTGCATATTCGGGATGTCGCGGCCGTGGACACATCATTTCCGGGATTTGCGGGCTGCATGGCGTCAGTTGGCGCGGATATTGGGCCTGACAGGTCGGCCTCACAATGAGTGCTGCGGATAAACCTCCTGTTATTGCCATTGACGGCCCCAGCGGGTCGGGCAAGGGCACCATTGCTCGTCGCGTGGCGCAGCAGTTGGGGTGGCACCTGCTTGATAGTGGCGCCCTGTATCGGCTGGTCGCTGTTGCAGCGGCGAAACAGGGGCTGGCGTTGGACTCTGCCAGCGCGCTGGCTGAGCTGGCGCGCGGCATGAATGTGGCTTTCGGCAGTGACAATGACGGCAATGAGGTGATCTTGCTCGACGATGAAAATGTCACCGCATCCGTTCGCACTGAGGATTGCGGTGCAGGAGCCTCTAAAGTGGCTGTACTGCAGCCTGTCAGGGACGCGTTGCTCGAGTTGCAATTGAGCTTCCGCAAGGCGCCTGGGCTGGTAGCCGACGGCCGCGATATGGGTAGCTTCGTTTTTCAGGATGCGCAGGCCAAGATCTTCCTCACGGCAAGCCCTGAAGAACGGGCGAAAAGGCGCTATAAGCAGTTGAAAGGCAAAGGTATTGATGTTACCTTGCCGGCCCTTTCACGGGACATAGAGGACCGTGACCG
>CAZGVL010000034.1:0-30457 GCA_964528965.1 uncultured Woeseiaceae bacterium | reverse complement strand
GCTGACGCTCAGCACGTAGTTGCCGATAGGCAGCTGCGTAAAGCGGAAATCACCGTCTGCAGATACGTTGGTGTCTCGAGAACGACCGGTGGACTCGTCCGATGCGTTGATCGAATAAGCGCCACTGCCCATACCCTCGAGCACGCCGTCAATGTTGCCCGTCGCGGACGCACCGTAGGCGTTCAGTGAAATAAGCATCACGGCTCCCGCCACGATGCGCCATATAGTCTTGATAGTCATTGGTAGTTCCCCCTGGTAAAGAAAGTTTAAATAGCCATAACAATGCAGCGAATAACTACATCGCGAGCACCACTATCAGTGAGCGATACTGCATATGCACGGTAATATGTACCTTTTATGAGACAAAGGCTTCGACCGTGTAGTTATTTGCTATTGCGGTTTTTTCCGAGGGAATAACGGAACCGATAGACTGTCTGGCTATTTTAGGGAACTAATTGGAACTCTCTGTTTTATAAAGCTTTATTTAGCCTATCGGGCAGCTTTATGAGCACTGAAAGAGGTCCCGAAGGTTTGGACGGCGGTGCTGAGTTAGGGTTCCTGCAACTCCGACCTCTGACTGATGTTGTGCATGAACAACATAATGGCTGTCTTTGGCGAGTGCCAGCTCGGTTGTCCGTGAGCCCGGGCCACCGAAGAACGAACTGGACTCAGTCGTCCATCTGCCAGTCAATGGACAAGGCATCGCCGGAGGAAGATCAACACTACGCATCAATCGATGGGCGCGCACAACGACTACGGGAATGCGCGCCCCGTTTAGTGGTTTGCCGCAATAGCGAGCTTGCCTTCGTTAGGGGAATATTTACGCCATAGAGCACCCCACAGACGAGGCAGATTCACATGACGGAACAGTACGTTTACTCCTTCGATAACGGCGACGGCCACGACAAGAAACTACTGGGTGGAAAAGGTGCCAATCTCTGTGAAATGACACAGATCGGCATCAACGTGCCACCCGGGTTCGTGATAACGACTAAAGCGTGCCTTGACTACCTGCAGGAAGATCAACTTCCGGCAGGCTTGATGGCGACCGTAACGGACGAAATTCGCAAACTTGAATCGGCTACCGGCAAGACCTTTGGCAAGGGGCCCGACCCACTGCTGGTCTCAGTCCGGTCCGGGTCGGCGATGTCGATGCCGGGCATGATGGACACGATCTTAAATCTGGGGCTCAACGACGAAACGTTGGCAGGACTGATTGAGCAAACTGGCGACGCACGATTTGCCTACGACGCCTACCGTCGTTTCATCCAGCTGTTCGGCAAGGTCGCACTGGGCATCGCCGACGAGCACTTCGACGAACATTTTGAAGAGGTGAAGACTCGCGTTGGCGTGAAGGCCGACGTCGCCCTCGAAGCTGATCACCTCAAGGAGATCAGTGAGAAATTTCTGAACGTTGTGCACCGAGAGTCAGGCAAGGACTTTCCGCAAGATGTGATGCTGCAGTTGCAACTCGCCGTTGAATCCGTGTTTCGCTCCTGGATGGGCAAGCGCGCCGTCGACTATCGACGTGAATTCCACATCACACCAGACTTGGCAAACGGTACCGCCGTGAACATATGCACCATGGTCTTTGGCAACAAAGGGGACGACTGTGCGACCGGCGTTGGCTTCACGCGGAACCCGGGTACCGGCGAGAATGAGATGTACGGCGAATACCTGACCAACGCCCAGGGCGAAGATGTCGTCGCCGGCATTCGCACGCCGAAACCTCTGCAAAGCATGCAACAGGAAATGCCGGAACAATTCACCCAACTGGTGGCATTGCGCAACAAACTTGAATCTCATTATGAGGAGGTTCAGGACTACGAGTTCACGATTGAGAAAGGCACTCTCTATTGTCTGCAAACCCGCAACGGCAAGATGAACGCGGCCGCGATGGTCAGAACATCAGTCGAGATGTTCGAGGAAAAGCTAATCTCCCGCGAGCAGGCGTTGCTGCGCATTGACCCTGAGTTGCTGGAGCAGTTACTGCACCCGAGCCTGGACCCCGACAACACAATCGCACCGATCGCCACGGGCCTGCCCGCATCACCCGGTGCGGCATCCGGCAAGTGCGTCTTCGACGCCGATCTGGCGGAGAAACTCGGCGGCGCTGGCGAGAAAGTGATTCTGGTCCGGGAGGAAACGCGTCCCGAAGATATTCACGGCTTCTTTGGCGCCGAAGGTATTCTAACCAGTCGCGGCGGCAAGACCTCGCATGCCGCGGTCGTTGCTCGCGGCATGGGAAAACCCTGCGTTGCCGGAGCTGAAGGTATTGTCGTCGATGTTAATCTAAGACTGGCCCACGTCGGCGAGACGACTCTCCATGAGGGCGACGTCATCACTCTCGACGGCGCAACCGGCATGGTCTATCCGGGCGCCATCGCAACCATCCAGGCACATTTTCCCGACGAACTCAGAACACTGCTCGGCTGGGCCGATGCAACGGCCGACCTGAAAGTCATGGCGAATGCCGATACACCGGACGCCGCGAAAGTGGCCCGCGAATACGGCGCAATGGGCATCGGTCTCTGCCGCACAGAACGGATGTTCAACGCCAGTGACCGGCTGCCGATCGTGATTGACATGATTCTCGCCGACACCGAAGAAGACAGGCAGGCGGCGCTCGACCTGCTGCTGCCGATTCAGCGCACGGACTTTATCGAGCTCTTTTCGGTGATGTCACCTGATCCGGTCACTGTGAGGCTACTTGACCCGCCGATGCATGAATTCCTGCCGACCGAGCAACAGCTACTTGAGCAGATAGATACTTTGCGTTTGTACCGCAACGTTGTGCGAGGCAGGCAAACGGCGTTAGCCACGTTTAACGCGCTGGCCGAACTGCCGAAACCGTTCAACGATCTGAGCGAAGAACTCGTCAACGAAGCTTTGATCAAGAAGGAACGCATGCTGAAGAAGGTGCGCGAACTCCAGGAGGTTAACCCGATGCTCGGCCATCGTGGCGTACGTTTAGGGATCGCGTATCCTGAAATTTACGCCATGCAGATTCGCGCCATTCTCGAAGCGACCATGGAGTGTGCTAAAAACGGAATATCAGTAAGCCCGGAGATCATGGTGCCGCAGGTGATTACGGCACAGGAACTCGCGACCGTGAAGCGTACCGTCGACAAGTTAACGAGCCAAATCGAGGCAGATTTTGGCAAGCCGCTGAAGTTCAAATTTGGCACTATGATCGAGACTGTTCGCGCCTGTGCTCGTGCATCCCAGCTCGCAGCGAACGTTGAGTTTTTCTCTTTCGGCACCAACGATCTTACCCAGGCAGTATTCTCCTTCTCGCGCGAAGATGCGGAAAACAAGTTCTTGCCGATGTACAACGAAACGGAAATTCTGCAAGACAATCCGTTCGAAGTGCTTGATGTTTGTGGCGTTGGTCAGCTTATCGAAATGGCCGTTCAACGTGGTCGCGCACAACGTAAGGACCTGAAGATCGGAATTTGCGGCGAACAGGGCGGCCATCCCGAATCGATCCGTTTCTGTCATTACGTCGGCTTGAACTACGTATCCTGCTCAGGGCCACGCGTGCCCATCGCACGACTCGCCGCAGCCAATGCGAAACTGCGCGAGAAAGAGTTTGTTGCGACTGGTAATTGATCAATGACGTGGGAGGCAACCGCCAGCCTCCCACGTCATCAAGCTGACTAGCTAATAGCTGCAACCAGCGCTTCGGCGACCGCGTGTGACGACGCTGGATTCTGCCCCGTAATAATCAGGCCATCTACAACAACCAGAGGATTCCAGTCATCGACTTTCTGAAATGACCCGCCCTTCGCTGCAAGCATATCCTCGAGCAGGTACGGCACGACGTCTGTCAATCCAACAGCCGCCTCTTCAGAATTCGTGAAGCCGGTTACGCGCTTTCCGTTGACCAGCGGCTCACCATTCTCATCTTTCGCATTCAACAACACCGCAGGTGCGTGACATACCGCTGCTACAGGTTTGTTGGATGCAACAAACGCCTCGATCAGTGCGATCGAATTAGCGTCACTGTGCAAATCCCATAGGGGACCGTGACCGCCGGGATAGAACACAGCATCGAAGTCTCCCGCTTTCACATCGGCCAGTTTGGCCGTGTTCGCAAGCTCACCCTGAGCGGCCGGATCATCGTCAAATCGTCGTGTTGCATCGGTTTGCGAATCGGGCTCATCACTCTTCGGATCAAGCGGAGGCTGACCACCCTCTGGTGACGCCAGGGTGACCTGCACACCTGCGTCTTTCAGGTGGTAATAGGGGCTGGCGAACTCCTCCAGCCAGAAGCCGGTCTTTTGGCCGGTGTCACCCAGTTGGTCGTGTGAGGTCAGGACTATAAGTACGTGCATCGATTAACTCCGTATGAGGTTTCAGTTCTATCTGTGAAAACAGGGTAGCGCTTAAGATTCTGGCCCGATACTTTTATCGGAAAACACCGCTGTTCCCGGTCGTCTTGCTCTGCTGTTGAAACAGCATCAGGTAACGACCTGGTAATGGCGCGAAACAGGTCGCGCCAACTGCCCAGGCAGGCACAGGAGATCTTTGCGAATACACTCGAAGAACCGCACCCGCGCATCGAGCGGTAGAACCTCCTTGACCGGGTCATCATAGAGCAAGCGATCTTCATCCAGGAAGACGTGAAATCCCTGCGGAAGCTATGCCATTTGTTGGGCGGAGGCACGAAGAATTTCTGCGAGTCGCCTGACACCGGGTCCCGCGCCTTCCGGATCTGCCAGGATCAAGTACATCGTCAGAATACGCTCGCCGCCACCCATCAGTCGTAGCGGCTTTAGCTCACCATCCGCCAGCTCTCGCTGGATTTTATGGACTGGAAACCACGCATATCCATAGCCACGACAAGCCGCACCAATCGACGTTGGCATATTACTCACCGTCCAGCGCTGTTCGCTGCGCATGCCCAGTGGCCTTGAACGCCGGGATCCGGATTCACGAACCACCAGATGTCGGTGACGCCTTAGATCATTGGTATCCAGCTCACGATTCAATTGATGCAGAGCGTGGTCGGGATGCGCAACCGGCAGGAACTTCAGTGACATGATCGGCTCGCCCATAAAACCAACCGGAACCTCCGGGGTCAGCGCCAGCGCAACGCGACCCTGTAACAAGTTTTCCTGCGTGCCGCCCATGACGGATTCGTAGAGCTCGATATGCGTATGCGGGCTGTCCTCACCAAACCGGTCCAGCCCCTCAAGCAACAACCAGGTCGGGTATAAGACTTCAACGCTCAATCCAATCACCGGCTCCCACCCGGCAGAAACCGACTTGGCGGCCTGTTCCAGACGCGACGCTTCGTCCAATAGATGCAGCGCACGCTGGTACAGGAGCTCGCCGGTGCTGGTCAGCACTGCGCGTCGACCCTTAATCTCAAACGCGGCCACATCCAGTGTTTGTTCGAGCTTCTTAACCGCATAGGTGATTGTGGACTGGCTTTTGTTCAGTGCCTCGGCAGCCTGAGCATAACCGCCAGCATCGACAACAGCGGTAAAACTGCGCCATTGCTCAAGTGAGATACGGGCTTGGGTATTCATATCTATTAATTCGATTGGTTTAGTCGATATTTTGCCATTTATTATTGATTAAATAAATCATTAAATACACCCAACGTAAACAACACGAATTCGGAGAGATCCATGAAATCACTACTTTTGCTCCACACCAGCCTGCAGGGCCCGGCAAGCCTGTCGTCTTCACTGGCGAATGAGTACGTCGCACAGTGGCTATCCAACAACCCGGATGGCCGGGTAGTTTCCCGCGACCTGGCAGCAGAGCCCGTGCCGCACTTGACGGCCGAACGATTCGCCGCCTTTACAACCGCCACCGACGAGCGCAACACCGAGCAACGCGCGATCGCGGCCTATTCCGACCAGCTAATTGGCGAGCTGCAGGAAGCCGACGAGATATTGATCGCTCTGCCAATGCATAATTTTGGCGTTCCATCGACCCTGAAGGCATACATTGATCATGTCGCACGAGCGGGGATTACTTTTCGCTACACGCCCAGCGGCCCGGTCGGTTTGCTAACTGACAAACGCGCCATATTGTTCGCAACGCGCGGTGGAAAGTACGCTGGCACGCCTCTGGACACGCAAACCGATTACATGAAAATGGTTTTGGCGTTTCTCGGGATTGAAGATACACAGTTCGTTTATGCTGAAGGTACGGCGATGGGTGACGAGTCGCTCAACGCCAGCATTCAGAGTGCCCGGCAAAAAATTCGCACGCTCGACGCGATCGCAGCGTAAGCGCTTTAGTAAAGGAGAAGACCATGAAACAGCGATCACTGACACAGGCTATTGCCAGCATAGCGACCTCTGACGGCGCCGGAGTAAAACTGCGACGCAGCATTGGCTCCGCGCCATCGAATCGGCTTGATCCATTCCTGATGCTTGACGAGTTCGGCACCGACAGACCCGAAGACTACATCGCAGGGTTCCCGCCGCACCCACATCGAGGCTTCGAGACGGTGACCTATATGCTCGACGGCCACATGCGCCATGAAGACCATATGGGCAACGTGGGAGAGCTGACTGAAGGTGGGGTGCAATGGATGACGGCAGGTCATGGCGTGATTCACTCTGAGATGCCACAACAGGAAGAAGGCCGGATGCGTGGCTTTCAACTTTGGATCAACCTGCCGGCGGCGGAAAAAATGAAGCCTGCCAGCTACAAAGATATTCCAGCGACAGATATTCCGGTCACCGAGATCGATGGCGGCAATGTGAAAGTGATTGCCGGAACTTTCGCGACAGCTGAGGGCGATATTGTTGGCCCAATTCAGGGGCTGACCACCGCACCTGTGTTCTATGACGTGGAATTGGACGCGGGCAAGATATTTGAGACGATGCTGCCTGCTGCGCATAGTGCGTTTATCTATAGCTATGAGGGGTCTGTGAGCATTGGCGAAGACTCCCAGCTGATGGCGTTGGCGGGACAAACTGCCGGCGTGCTTTCTACCGGGGACCATTTACGCGTTACCGCAGGTACTGAACCTGCCCGCTTTATCGTCCTGGCCGGGAAACCACTGCATGAACCGGTTGTTCAGCGCGGACCGTTCGTCATGAATACTCGCGAGGAAATTGAACAGGCCATTCGCGACTATCAAAACGGCACCCTGATTGCCGCTTGATGGTGGTGCCGCGCGCAAGCGCGGCACCATCGCAATGCTGCAGCTCGCCTTGCCAACCGGCAATAACGAGATATTCCATGGGTTTTCATGCTTGGTGAGCTCGTTTCGGCGGCGCCATTCTCACCGTTACTTTTGGAAACATTTGGTTACACCAATCGGGTTAATTCACTCCCGGACATCTCTAAGCTCCTCCTATCGTTTAATCACACCTAGGAGTTAGAAATGAAGACCTTTTCCAAAGTTGCACTTCTCGCAACGACAACCATGTTCCTTGCCGCTTGCGAGGGCGATGATGGACTGGACGGTACCGATGGCGCGAATGGTACAAATGGCTTGAATACGGTGGTCGCACTTCGTGACCTTGCGGTTGGCGATGCCAACTGCATTGGTGGCGGCCAGGTATTTGAAAGCGGCCTTGATACGAATAACAACGGCGTTCTGGATACCGATGAAGTTCAGTCGGTAGACGTTTTAGAGTGTGCCCAAACCCCAACGCTACGCGCACTGCACGCATCTCCTGATGCCCCGCTGGTAAACATCTGGATTGATGGCACTCCTGCGCTTCCTGGTGTTGACTACAATCAGGGCTCAGGATTTGTTGGCGTCGGACAGGCTGAAAACGTTACAGACGAAGGCGCAGACGTTAACGTTCAGGTCGAAGCCATCTTACCGGGTGACGACGCAGTCGTACTTGACGCGACTCTGCCACTGGCATTTGGCACCGAGACCACCGTCATTGCTGCTGGCTCGCTTGAGGGCGGCAACTTCGGACCGATCCTCATTACCAACACAATTGGTGAGCCTATTGCTGACGGCAGCTTCCGTGCGCAGGTTGTGCACGCAGCACCGAACGCCCCAGGCGTCGATGTCTATGTGACCGCATTAGACGGCCCTCTGGATGCTCCGGTAAACTCCGTGCCGCTGGAATTTGGCGATAGCACTGGTCAGTTGGAAGTTCCGGCCGGTTCTTACCAGATTCGCGTGGCTGTACCCAACCCTGGCGGCAACCCAACGGTCGTCTACGACTCTGGCGAGATTCCCCTGCCAGCCGGCGCAGACCTGTTGATTGCTGCAACGGAAAACGTGCAGCTTGGTGCCTCCCCGATCCAGTTGATGGTTCTGGACGGCACGACTGCAGGAGCGATATTTGACGTAGCCACACCAGCATCAGCACTCGCCGTGCACCTGGCGCAAGAAGCTCCGGCAGTCGATATTCTCGCTGACGTGGGTTCGACCGCCGAGATGGAAGCGATCAAGCTGGTTGAGAATGTTTCGTACACAGACTTCTGCTCACTCGAAAGCATTGGTGCTCCGGAAGACTACACGCTGAGCGTGGTTGTCTCCGGCGACACCTCCAGTGTGCTCGATATTCCATACAGCGCTGTTGTCAACGAAGCTACCGCCGTAATCGTCAGTGGCCTGATATCAACAGACACTTTGCAGGCAATCGCTCTGGGTATTGATACCCGTAGCGTATTCACCGAAGCGAAGCTCCGATTGACGCATGGCTCACCTTTGACGCCGAACGTCGATATCTACCTCCTGCCTGAAGGCGTCATGATTGGTGACGACGGTGCTGAACCTGCGTTTACTGACGTACCTTTCGGAGCAAGCACGCCCATTCTGTCAGTTGACGCAAGCGTGAACTACGATATCTACGTAACAGCAACAGGGTCCACCACACCGGCCATTTCCGTAACAGGATTTGATCCGGCTCAGGGTGCGATACTGGATGTCATCGCTCGCGATGCTGCCGGCATGGAAGTTGGCCCGCAGGTACTGTTGATCGACTATGATGCACTGAACGCTTGCGTAGTCGCACCGTAACAGCAACACAACTCGCGCCGACACGGGCGGGATAGCAGTAACAAGACACCCGGAGCGAAAGCTTCGGGTGTTTTTTTGTTTGCAGGATTCGAATGCTCCTGCCGCGGACTATCTAAACGGTGGAAAACTACACCGACTTTTTGCCTGGGCGAAGAACAGGCATGGCTTCCACCTTCGCAACATAGCGATTCAGACGCCGTTCGATCCTTATGCGCGATCCAATGGCGGGTGCTTTTTGTAGTCGACAACTACACGGTAGTGCGGATCGCCATCAACGTCGGTTTCAACCATGTTTCCTGCCTTATAGAGTAGATCCTTGCAATCCACACTCAATCCTCTTACGTGTAAGTGCGTGCCGTTTCGCAAGTATCTTTCAGCCAGTGCATCGATAGCTTCAAGGGCGGAGTGATCCCAGACACGGGAGTGATGGAAATCTATCACCACATCGGCCGGATCTTCTCGCGGGTGAAAAAGATCTCTGAAGCCACTGATGGAACCAAAGAAAAGCTGGCCATGCAGCACATAGGTCTTTTCCTTATCAGTTTCTGATTTCACTTCGACATAGATATTGTTGGCAGTTTCCCATGCGAAAACGAGCGCAGAGACGATCACACCGACGATAACCGCGATCGCGAGGTCGGCGGCAACGGTAATCGCAGAAACCAGCACCAGAATGAACGCATCGGCTGTGGGAATTTTATTGATGATGCGAATGGAGGACCATTCAAATGTGCCTATCACGACCACTAACATCACACCGACCAGTGCAGCGAGAGGAATCATTTCGATCCAGCCTGATGCCAGCAGGATAAATGAGAGCAGGAATAGCGATGCGGCGATTCCAGCGAGACGCCCTCTCCCTCCCGACCTGATGTTGATCATGCTTTGCCCGATCATCGCACAGCCACCCATGCCGCCAAAAAATCCGGTTGCAATGTTCGCTGCGCCCTGCGCCAGACACTCCTGACTATTTCGCCCGCGCGTCTCCGTCATCTCGTCGATGAGGGTCAGCGTCAGGAGCGACTCGATCAGCCCGATTCCGGCGAGAATAAGTGAGTAAGGGAAGATGATGTAGAGCGTTTGCAGAGTATATGGCACCGCGGGAACATTGAACTGCGGCAAACCACCGGAAATTGTGGCCAGATCGCCGACCGCTCGTGTATCAACTCCTGCGAACAGCACGACCGCCGTGGCAATTCCGATCGCCGCCAGGGGCGCAGGGAATGTCTTCGTGATCTTGGGCAAAGCGAATATAACCGCCATTGTCAGCGCGACGATGCCGATCATGGTCATGAGCTGCATCCCATCCATCCAGACCCGGGCGCCGCTCGCGTCGGTGATTTTGAATTGCTCCAACTGCGCGAGGAAAATGACGATGGCAAGGCCGTTTACAAACCCCAGCATTACGGGGTACGGAACCATGCGGATGAACTTGCCGAGGCGGAAGATTCCTGCGAGGAGCTGCAACACGCCCATGAGGACGACAGCGGCGAACAGATACTCAACGCCGTGCTCGCTAACAAGACTTACCATGACAACGGCCAGCGCACCCGTTGCGCCGGAGATCATTCCTGGGCGACCACCAAACACAGAAGTGATAAGGCCAACCATGAAGGCAGCATACAAGCCGACCAGCGGCTGAACACCCGCCACGAAAGCAAAGGCTACCGCCTCCGGAACAAGCGCGAGCGCAACGGTGAGCCCGGATAGAACTTCTATCCTGGCATTCTTAAACAGGGGCAGGGACATAGATAAGGTAACTTTCGAAATTGGCGCGATATTGCGAGGTGCCCGGATGCGAGCGGGCGCAAGTTTGGCACACTGACAGATGCCCTGCTCATACTTATGAGCGTTTGCTATGAGCGCATTGGCGAGATCTTGGCAGCAATCGCAATAATCACATCAACTTTCAGCCTCTATTGAAGCCATTGGCCGGGTCTTGCGCGACTCACCTGTTCGATCGCTCATCGATAACCGAGACGGACTCGTGCCTCTCTTTGTGTCCGGAACCCGGCATAAACCCGGCCCGGCAAGGATCATGAGTAGATCGGAAGGCCGAGCCAACTAATCCTGAAATTCAATGCGATAGATGGCCCCGGGCGCAGTCTCGAAATGAACATGATCGCGGTCCGGCGAGTCCACAGCGACCACCTTTCCTGCCGATGTAATGCGAACGCGTCTATCCGTTCGAATCACGCACTGGTTGCCCAGATCCGAACGAACTGCAGCCGATTCCATGGCACCGTCCGACCAATCGAGATCGACCTGAAAACCACCTCGAGCTCGCAATCCTGTGACCGACCCCGCCGACCACTCTGCCGGTAGCGCCGGCAAGAACCGCAACTCACCGCGCTGCGACTGCAACAACATCTCCGTGATGCCCGCGGTTGCGCCGAGATTTCCATCGACTTGCAACGCGCGACCACAAAGAGCAAACAGGTTTGGCAGCGATGACTCTGTCAACAATGCCCTGAACTCCGCGAGCGCGGGTTCACCTTCATACAGCCGAGCCCAGAAGCCGACTTTATGGCTGTAGGACCAGCCGCATCCGCCAGTCCCCCGGCGCCTGATCGTCTTCGCCGCTGCTTCGGCCCATTGCGGGGTTTCATCTGGCGATATCTGCGATCCGGGGTAGAGTCCCCATAAATGAGAAATATGCCGGTGCTCTGGCTCGATCTCGTCCCAGTCGACTATCCACTCCTGAATCTGCCCGTGCTTGCCGATCTGGATCGGAGCCAGTTGTTCTCTCTGGCTGGTCACTTCTGCAACCAGATCCGCATCGAGCCCGAGATGTTTCGCTGCACTACTAAAATTCTGAAATACCGCCCGAACTATTTCCATATCCATCGTTGGGCCAATCGCCATTGTTCGGGCCTTTAGATAGGACCCGGTCACCTCGTCGAAGAAACGGCCGTTCCCCGGCCTGGCAGGAAAGTTCTCCGGCGAATTCGACGGCGCGGTTACCAACCAGCCTGTATCAGGATGCTCTACAAGAATGTCCGACAGAAACTGAACGGCTCCCTTCATTAACGGATAGACCTCTCGCAGATATTCTTCATCTTCCGTAAACAGGTAGTGCTCCCAAAGATGCGTCGTTAGCCAGGCTCCGCCGACCGGCCATGCACCCCAGGAAGGACCATCCATTGGCGCCGTCGCGCGCCAAAGATCTGTGTTCTGGTGAAGTACCCAGCCGCTTGCACCCCAGTGTTCTTTCGCCACACTCACACCGGTTTCAGAGACGTCTTTAATCAGCTGCGTGAGCGGGCCCGAGAGCTCGGACAAGTTCGCGGATTCGGCCAGCCAGTAGTTCATCGGAGTGTTGATGTTGATCGTGTACTTGCTGTCCCACCAGGGATTGGCCATATCATTCCAGATGCCTTGAAGATTGGCCGCTTGCGTGCCCGGGCGTGAGCTGGCGATCAACAGGTATCGGCCGAATTGATAATAAAGCGCCGCCAGGTCAGGGTCGGGGTTGTCCGCAAAGCGTGTGATGCGCTCGTCAGTCGGCATATCGGCGAAACTTTCACTCCCGAGTTGCATCGAGACTCGCCTGAACCACTGCCGGTGTTCAGCGATGTGATCCGCCTTTAATTGTTCGTATGAACGGTCCGCCACACCCTGCAGCACTTCCTCCACGCGGGCGACCTGATCGGCGCTAACATCGTTGTAGTTCACGAAATTGGTCGCGGCAGCAATGACGAAGGTGGCCGTAGTCGCATCGCGGACATGCAGCGTCTTATAGTCGACCTCTACTTCACCGCCGTCGGTGCTCGCAATCAGGCGGGCTTCATAGCGTAGTTTTCCTTCGACACCGAGGTAGTCGTCGCTCTTGCCATATATTTTCAGACCATTGGGCGGCGCCCCTTCCCATCGGAAATACCCCGTGCCGTAATTCGAGTGAGACTGATTCCTGGCGCCATGCAGCTCTGCCGAAAATGTTAAGGCACCCGGCTTGTCCGCTGTAATTCGTACGACAATGACCTGGTCCACTGCTGTCGAGAAAACCTCCCGTGTAAAGCCAACACCACCAACACGGTATGAGACCCGGCTGATGGCTTCGTCAATATTCAACTCGCGTCGATAGTCCATTACTTCTTCGTGCCCGGGAAAGAACAACCAGAGATCCCCAAGCGACTGGTACTTCATCTGCTCGTAAGGGATGCCCATCATCGTCCGGCCGAACAGGTCATGCGCCTTATCAACCTCGCCGGCGAAAAGCAGTCGTTGAATTTCCGGTAGTGCTTCAGCGCCACCGGGATTCGTCGGATCGTATGGGCCACCTGCCCAGAACGTTTCTTCGTTCAGCTGAATGCGCTCCACCGCCGTTTCGCCAAAAACCATCGCACCAAGGCGACCATTTCCTACCGGAAGCGCATGATTCCACTGCGCTGCAGGTTGCTGATACCAGAGCGTCAGATCGGACCAATCGGCATCCTGGGAATTCGTGTCCTGTGAATTTGCCGGAATATGCGTCATCGCTGAGACGGCGAACACCAGTAGCGTAAGCCCGAATCGAAGCCCTGATTTTTTTTGTCCACTCTTCATCCGAAGTCGTGTCCTGTTCTGTGCACTGCGACTTTGCTGGTTGCCCACATTCTCTCTCCGGTAATTTCGAATTCCACGTCCCAGGCAAAATACGGTGTGCCAGGACGAGCTCACATGTTCGCACGTCTCGGCCCTCGGGTTGAAGTCCAAAGGAACGGTCTCACGAGCAAATTCGGATACAAGGCTGGCAAGCACCTGTGTTTTGCCAAAGTCACAAGCCCGAAAACGATGTAATCTGACTGATTAGGTGGCTGGCGAGAAGCATTCAGCTTGGCGATTTTCGGACTCACCCATGGTCGCAGGGTGGCCTTCGAGACGAAGTTCGAGCCGGCCGAACAATGTTCGAAGTAGATTGATGGGTACTTTTCGGTCGTGTGCTGGGAAGTGTGGGAACTTTTGCTACCGCGATGTAGCCTTACCTGCTGCTGTTCTGCGCTTTTTGGAGCAGCTTCCTTTTCATCCGGGTATTCGTCCCAGGCACGCCGACGTCCACCTGCTGCAGCCTGGGTAAATTGCCGGTTGCAAGTCGCGAAATATGGAGATTGTTTTGAAAGTACTTCTCACCCTGATCACATCACTTGGGCTCGCCAGCGCGGCGGCCGCCGATCAACGCTTCGAATTCTCACCGTTCGAACTTCCAAACGAAGGACGGATCGTCGTGCCCGTTGTCGAGGGTGATGCACTGAGTGGCATCGCCGCAACGATCGACCGGCAAACCAACGGCGCGCTGACGCTTGCGGCGACGGAAGCGCTGTTTATCGGCGAAACCGGTTCGACCCTGACGCTATATGCGGTCGCCCCATATTCTCGTATCGACCTTATCGGTGTTGGGGCGGAGCCCATTGGCCGCGCTGCCGCTGAGAACTTCGGCGGGACCGCGGCGGCGTTGCTGGGCGATACTCCGGGCGGAACCGTACAAATCCTCTGGCCTGGTGATACGGCAGGTGCGACGGCAGCGCGCGTCGCGTTTGGCTATCGCCTTCGCAGCTATCGTTTTGATCGACACCAGGCGAAAGAAGTGGACAGGAACTCGCTACCGGTCGTCAACCTCTTGAGCGACGACGACTCCGCGGCCGAGTTCGAGAATGACCTTAGACATCTTGCCGACGGAGTCTTCCTCGCGAGGGACATGAGCTCTGAGCCTGCCAATATTATCTATCCACAGTCATTCGTCGAACGTGCGAAAGCGCAGCTTCAGGGACTGGACAATGTCAGCATCAAGGTGCTGGACGAGAAAGACATGCAGCGACTCGGAATGGGCGCACATTTGGGCGTTGGCCAGGGCTCATCGCGACCGCCACGCCTGCTGATTATCGAATATATGGCAGGCGGTGATGAGGCCCCCGTCGTACTTGCCGGCAAGGGCATCACTTTCGACTCTGGCGGCATCTCTATTAAATCCAACGACAACATGTGGCGGATGAAGGGCGATCTTGGCGGCGCGGGTGTCGTTACCGGTACCGTTCTGGCCGCTGCTCGTCGCGGTGCGCCGATTAACGTAGTTGTTCTGGCGGCCCTCGCTGAAAACATGCCCTCGGGCACGGCAATCCGTCCCGGAGACGTACTGACCTCCATGTCCGGCATCACGATTGAGATTCTGTCTACCGATGCCGAGGGGCGCCTCGTGCTCTCCGATGCTGTGCATTACGCACAAATCACTTACAAGCCCAGCGTGTTGATCGACGTCGCAACGCTGACAGGGTCCGTCGGTCGAGCACTGGGCGATGAGTATGCTGGTATTTTTAGCCGCCACGATGAAATCGTCGAGCAGCTGACCGCTGCATCCGCTGCCGCTGGTGAAGGTGTTTGGCGCCTGCCTCTGGACGACTCGCACTTCAAGCAAATCGAGTCGAAGTTCGGCGACATCATTAATAGTGGCGCCGGTAAACCCGGTGCCAGTGCCGGCGCAGCCTTCATCGGGTCATTCGTCGACGAAGACCAGATCTGGGCGCACCTGGATATCGCCGGTGTTGACTACCTGGATGCGGATCATCCGACAGTCCCTATGGGCTTCTCAGGCTGGGGTGTACGAACGCTCGATGAGTACCTTCGTCGGCACCATCAGAAATAGCTGCCTATTTTGCAAGCTCTGCACGGATTAAGTCAGCCAATTGCTGCTGCCCAAAACTCGGCAATGACCGGCCATTAACGAAGTACTCCGGCGTCGCACTGACTTTGAGCAGTATGGAGTCCTGCTTGTCCTGATCGATGCGCTGCGTTACTTCTGCTGCATTCATGTCGGCCATCAGCTGCTTCATGTTCAAACCCACGCCCGCAAGAGCCGGCCCGATACTGTCGGGCTGGACAACGTGGTTCTGCACCCACCGATGTTGCGACGCAAGTAAAGCTTCCAACGTCTGCCAGTACTTATTTTGATTGCGGCTCGCTTCCAGGATTCTGACCGCGTAGTCAGAGCCGGAATGAAACGCGACGTGGCGAACTGACAAGCGAATATCGTCTGGCACTTCAGCCATCCACTGTTTGACCGTTGGAAAAAACAAGGCACACGTGCCGCAAGCCGGATCGAGAAACTCAACGATATGCACCTTGGCGTCCGGGTTACCGAGCGTTGGTGAATGCTCGCTCGCCAGGGCTGCCGCACGCGTTCCGCCTGCTCCTCGCTCGGACGAATTCTCGGAGCTGTCATACAGCAATGTTGCTGCCACGATCGCGATCACCAGAACCCCGACTGCGGCCACGATGAGCCCACCTCGAATAAATGGGCCCTCCGCATTCACTTGCTTGCTTCGATTCTTTCTGCTCATAGCGGGTTCATTCTCCGGCCGCGATTGACGGCGCACTAGTTAGTCGCTGATTTTGCCAGAACAAGAGCGGCTGGCATATAAGGTCGAACCGAGGGATACGGACCTGGCATCTCAGTACCGCGATACTCTCCTGCACTGCCGCATGCCGAGAATGCAGCCAGACAGGGAAAACATCTCACTTGATAACTCTGAATTCAGCCGCAAATTGCGCCGCCGCCATTTGGCAAATCGCTGGTCAGAAACTATCGCCCTGCTACAATGAGTTTCTGAAGTCAGCATCGCAGGATGCTTGTTGCGCAAGAAATTGGCGCTTTTTGTCATTGTGAGCGTTGTTAATGAATACAAAGTTGCTGGTAAGAAAATTCGAACAAGACGGTTATCTCCTGCTGGATAATTTTTTTGGTCCCGAGCCAATGCGCCGGCTCGACTCGCGCATTCTAGAACACTTCGGTGACGACCCCGCCTTCTTACACACTGACGAGTTTCTCGAGAAAGCGAAGACAGACGTCATACCCTGGTTTCCGCAGGATGAAGGCCAAAACGACTTTGGACTTGTGGATGACAACGTCGAATTACAGCACCTGACCCGCGCGATACTCGGAGACGCCTGGCATCGCCTGAGCTGCATGGTGATGTTTTCAAAGCAGGGTACGATGGGGCAGGCCTGGCATCAGGACTGCACGCCGGAAAACGCCGCTCAATACAACCTTAATCGTCTCGTCTACAGCAGCGATATCGACGATGAGACCGGCGGTCAAACTGTTGTCGTGCCGGGCTCGCATCGCCACGGCTTGCTTCCTCCCGGCGATCCGTGGGTGGACCTCGAAAATCAGCAGATATTGCGGCCCAGGACGGGCACTCTTGTATTACTGCACGGTCACGTTTGGCATCGCGTGTTACCTATCCGCGGTCGCTACCGATACTCGACCAACTACCGCGCGGTACCTGCCGGCACGGCGGCGAACGTCACCGACGTTTGTGTCTACCGCAACATGCGTTACCAATTCTCTACTGAAACGGTCGTCGAAGAACGCACAGCCTGATTCTCAATCGCTGCTCTTCAGCAATGCGCTTTGATTGCCGCAATGTATTCTTGAAACGCTCGGCTTACGACCAGCGGCACGATGGCCGACTCGCTACGCCCTTGTAGCAGGTCATTCCCGACGGCTGTCGCCTCGTAGTCATAACCGCGAGATTTGCGCTGATCGACGAAGCTCTCTTTGCATTCGTCGACCTGATAGAGATGACACTCTCGAGCGCACCAAAAGTCCGGAATTACGATATGGCCTTCGTCACCAATAATATGGGTCTGGTTGGGCAACTTGCAGCGAAATGACGTTGAGAGTGTCGTCGTGAAATCCTCGTAGCTAAGTACCGCCACGACGTCGTCCTCTACACCATTCGGTGCGTTGCGCGATATGACGTCGATGCTGACCGGATCACTGCGTGTGAATAAATAGGCCATAGCGATCGGATAGATGCCCATTTCCGACAGCACACCGCCGCCAAGAGCAGCGTTGTACTCTCTGCGGTCAGCGGAAAAGGGAAGAAACGGATAGCCGAAGTCGGATTTGATATGGCGGAGCTGACCGATTTGGCCTGCCTCGAACCAGCCCAGCGCACGCTGTATCGCGGGCAGGAACCAGGTCCACATGCCTTCCATGAGATACCCGCCAGTTTCTGCCGCGATGCCCATCAGCTTGTCGACCTCGGCAACCGACATCGTCAACGGCTTCTCGCAAAGTACGGCTTTGCCTGCCTGCAATGCATCGGTCGCATTCTGCAGGTGCAGCGAATGCGGCGTCGCGATATAGATTGCGTCGATATCCGGGTCAGCGTAGAGCTGCTCATAGCTCGAATACGCGGTTGCGATGCCATGCCGCGCCGCGAACTTCGCAGCAGCCTCTTCCGAGCGTGATGCAACAGCCGTCACCCTGCCGTTCTCAACGTAGGCAAAATCTTCGACAAACTGATGCGCGATACGTGCGGTGCTCAGAATACCCCAGCGGACTTCTTTCATAGTTCGTCCGAGGAAGAGTTGGGGCCGGGAAAGACGATCGGATTCGATCCAACGTGCTGTTTGAGAATAGCGGCCTTCGCCCTAATCACCACTACGCGGACTGCCGATGGAGCCAACGCAATTGCAGGCTGACACCGACCAGAAAAAGGACCAACAAGACCAGGTAGCAAATCTTCAGAACAGGGTCTTCGATTGAAGTCAGCACAGGATCGCCAACCGGTAGGCGCATCAAGCCGTCAGTCACTGCCGGAATACAGTGAAAAAGCAGCGTCGCCGAGTAACTGAGTGCTTGCACATAGCGGGACAATTTTCCGAACGGCTTCACCGTTTCGGCCAGCGCCCCTACTGCCAATGCCACTAGTGTCATTACCGCCAGTGCGTGACCCGGGCCAAACTCGCCGCGTTGAAAAATAGCCAGAGCGGTGCCCGCTGTGATCAGGGTCGTTACCAGATAGATCTGCCCTGACCGGTTTTGCAGCGCTATTTCCTTGAATTTGGCGAGCGTAAAGCCGCCACTCAGGAGGGCGATGATGCCCATCGCAGTATGAAACCAACCTAGTGGGATTATCTCAGGCATCCGGAGTTCTCAGATCGAAGATTGAAGATTGAAGATTGAAGCTGATGCTATCACGGAGGGAGGTGGCGAGTCGGTCCGGATAGTCAGCAATCCGTTGCTTCCAGGCAACCTTTTAGTGCATTGACTTTATTGCTTTAATGATCGCTCCGGGGTCAACCTGGCGGTCCGTCTCAACAAACACCGTACGCTCGGCCTCTGCCGCAGAAAATGGATCCGCATGCTGATGCTGATAATCCAACACCGTAGTGTCCGCCTCGGATGCATCGTCATGGGAAGCAACCCTGTGTTGCAGACGTCGCACCAGTTCGTCATCGTCCACACTGACATCAACGCATACCATTGCAACGCCTTTGCGGTCCGCCAGCGCTTCCAGCAATCGCCGATCCGTGCGCCGGAGAAATGACGCGTCGGCAATCACGTTATAGCCGGCCTCGATCAGGCCGTCGATAATGTGCAGCATAGATTCATAAATATCCATCCTCGCGCGAGCCGTGTAAGCCCCTCGACCGGGCTGCGACTCGCTGCTCGCCGTCTCGGCAAGATTCAAGCGTCGCTTGCGTTCGATATCGGAGCGCACCCTGATTGCAGGTAGTTCCGACATCAGTTGCGTCGACAGCCAGGTCTTGCCGGATCCCGAGAAGCCATGCATGCCAATCACGATCGGAGTTGGACGATTAATCCATCGGACGGCCACAGCGAGGTAATGCTTGAGCTGCCCAACGTCATGGTTACGCCCCGCCGTTTCGCGCCGCTCGCCACTTCTGACAGCGGCGACCTTGGCGCGAATCATGCAGTGGTAGACGAAGTACAGCCCGAACACCGACATACCAGAATAATCACCTGTGCATTCGAGGTAGCGATTCACAAGAATTGCTGCAAGATCTTGCCGCGCACGAGCAACAAGATCCATCGCAAGAAAAGCGACGTCGCTGATGACATCGATGTTGCGCAATGCGGCACTAAACTCAACGCAGTCAAAGGCGACAATGCCGGCTGGCAGCCGGACAAGATTTGCGAGATGCAAATCGCCATGGCACTCACGCACGTAGCCGTCCTTATGTCTGTCGATGAGCGTCTGCTCAAGGTCACGCAGCGACCGCAACGTCCAAGCTTGAATTCGAAGCGTGGACTTCATGTCTGTGACAGCGATTATCGGCGGGAAGTTATCGAGTTGCGGCGCTTTTACTTGCCGCACTGCTTCCTGATCGTTAGCGAAATCGAGCCTGACGGCATCATGATGATAGGCCGCGATCGTCGCCGCCAGATCACGCATGTCGTTTTCGTTCAAAAGACCCGCATCAAGCTGCTTGTCGAGTTGCGCGCTCTGCCGAAACTGATGCATCTTAAGGGCGTACTCAATGGCCCTGCCTTCACCCCCAACTTTTGGATTCTCTTCACTGCCGCAGATAGGCACGACGTCGAGATAAAGCTGCGGCGCCATGCGTCGATTGAGCCTTAACTCTTCCTCGCAAAAATGTCGCCGTTGTTGCAGCGTGCTGAAATCCAGAAAATCCAGCTTGACGGATTTCTTAATCTTGTAGGCGTAGGTTCCGGTGAGAATCACCCAGGAGATATGGGTTTCCAGCAACTGAGGGGATGCTGCGGGATGTGGGTAGGCCCCTGGCTTCAATAATGAAGCTATGAGTCTTGACTGCCTGGTCTGGTTGCCGGCCACTTATCACCGCCGTTATCTCTTGCGTGATTTTAGCATGTAACAAGTTGTATCCCCTAAGTCCAGGCACCGTGCATTGCAGTATATTCAGTACCGTTATGGACGAACTGAAACATTTTGCATCCGAAAACTCGGCTGCTGCACTTAAGACAGACGGCAACCCCGAAGGCAAAGGCCTTAACGGGCTGCTACTCGACTGGGTTCAGACTGAGCCGAGCGGTGTTGTCGCTAAATCGTGGCGTCAGCTGCTAGCCGAGTTTTTCACCTCCATGCTTGTCCTGTCCGCAGCATTCAAGTTTCGCCCGGCGGTCGGTGCAACCTATTATCTTTACTGGATCAATGGCGAGTGGTCCCTGAGCCTCATCGCACCTGACGAGTGGTCGCATGAAAGGCGCGCTACTTATGCAGGGACGTGTGCACTGCAACGCGACATGACCTGGACAATCGATCCCTCCGACCTGCTGGCCGAAGAGAACTCGGTGTCCGCCGCGATGGCCCGGTTCTATGACGCCTTCGCTGTCACGCTGGATACCGACCGTACGCTGGAAGAGATACTGCCGTTTTACGTCGGCAGGCTTCCTTACTTCCAGCGGATGCATGCCAACGCCCTGAGCCGCTCAATGCGCGCTACCATGAGTCGAGGAAATCAGGAAGCAATCAGTTGCAAACACTGGTACGCGCTGCTTCCCCAGCTGAACAATGGCTTGCTGCCCTGCAAAGACTGAGTACTGAGCCATGGCACCTTTTTCGAAAACATTTTCGCTACTTGTTGGATTGCTGCTGATGAATTATTCCGGCCCTTCACTCAAGGCCTCCGGCACTCATCCCGGGGAAGAACTCAAACTCACCGACTTCACGTCGAGCAGTTCTGACCTCGGCTGGTATGTGGTGAACGACACCGTTATGGGAGGGCGTAGCGAGGGCGATTTCCAGTTACAACAAGACACGCTGATCTTCGCTGGCCGCACGAATACGAAGGGTGGCGGTTTCAGCTCCATCCGCACCAGGCCCTTGCAGCTGGACTTGTCGACACACTCCGGAATCCAGTTGTACGTAAAGGGCGATGGCCGTCGCTATACCTGGCGATTGACGACCGACGCGCGCTGGCGTGGCAGGCAGGTCGGTTACTGGGCGGATTTCGAAACCCAGAGCGGCACATGGAGCACGATCAACATTCCCTTTTCCAGCTTCACTCCCCAAGTCCGCGGCTATCGGCTGGAAGGCCCCGTGCTCGACCGTGAACAAATTACCGGCATGGGCCTGATGATTTACGACAAACAAGATGGGCCTTTCGAGTTGCACGTGGCCAGCGTACACGCGTATTCGGCGGATGCTCTTTTTTCGCTCATGCAGCGGCAATGGAAAGACCGCGTTCTCGTGGTCAGCGCCCCGACCGCAGATGATGAGAGTTTCGAAGAACAGATAATCGAAATGGCGTCAACGCCTGAAGAGTTCGCAGACCGCGACATGCTGCTCGTCACCCTGCTCGACAATGCGGGGTCGACAGCCGGAACCCGGGAACTGACGACTGAGGAAGCCACCACGATCCGTGCAGCTTTGGACATTCGCCCCGGATCATTCGCCTTGCGACTGATCGGCAAGGACGGCTCAGTCAAGTTGGCCAGCGAAACAGCGACCTCGATGGCAGAGATCTACTCACTGATCGACGGCATGCCGATGCGGCAAGCAGAAAAGCGTGATTACTAGTTCCGAGCAGGCACCATGGCTTGAAGTTGATCGAACAGCGCCCCCATCTACCGCCATTTATTTTTCTTTTCCCGCCGGGCCTGTTGCCGCCGCCTGAAAGATGTCGCACAGTAGCTTGCTATGCCTGAGACCCCCCTTGAAATCCAGCTCCGCGGCATTCGTCGCCGATTTCGCGAAGGACAGCGCGAACAAGTTGTGCTCGACGGCATCGACCTCGACATCCGCCGCGGCGAGACGGTGGCGCTCCGAGGACGGAGTGGCTCTGGTAAGTCGACGCTGCTAAACCTCATCGGCGGTATCGACGCGCCCGACGCCGGCTCGGTGACCGTCGCCGGAATCGGCCTCACGGGGCTGTCCGAACGCGATCGCACTTTGTTTCGCCGCAAACACATAGGCTTCATCTATCAGTCCTTCAACCTCGTGCCCACGCTCAACGTTGCCGATAACGTACGGCTGGTTCTTGAGCTCAACAAGGTGCCTTCCCTGCAGGCCTCGAAACGAATTCACGAACTACTTGATTCTGTCGGCCTCGCCGACCGTGCCGAAAGCTACCCCGACGTACTCTCGGGAGGTGAACAGCAGCGCGTCGCAATAGCGCGAGCACTCGCGCACAAACCTGCCGTACTGCTGGCGGACGAGCCCACTGGAAATCTCGACGACATTACCGCCGAAGCCGTGCTCGGACTCCTGAATAAACTCGTGCGGGATAGCTCGCATACGATGTTGATCGCGACTCACAGTCAATACATCGCCTCGCATTGCGATCGCGTCCTCGAACTGCAAAACGGTCAACTCAAAGAAACGACCAGCCGGTCACGATGATCCCGGCCACTTACCGAGCAAGCTTCTCATACCTGCTGCGTCACCCATGGCAACTGGCGTTGTCGCTTATTGGCATCGCCGTTGGTGTCGCTGTCATCGTCGCAGTCGACCTTGCTAACGCAAGTGCGCGTAAGGCGTTCCTGTTATCGATGGACACGATCGCGGGTGAGGCTACGCACCAGATCATCGGCGGGCCGCGCGGCGTAAGCGAGGAGGTATACGCAAGCTTGCGGGTCGAACATGACATCCGCAAGATCGCGCCAGTGGTTGAGGGCGTTATTACAGTGGACGGCAGGTCACTCACGTTGTTGGGCATAGACCTCTTCGCCGAACAGGACATCCGCAGCTTTACCCGCAACGCGCAATCAGACGAGCAGACGACCTCCAGCGCCGAGTCCCTGTTCACAGGCTTTCTGATCGCACCTGGCGTCGTAACGACCTCGGGACGGACGGCCGCGCAGTTGGGGCTGAACGTGGGTGAGACTTTTGAACTTGTTGCGGGCGGACGGACGCGCGTGGCCGAGTTGCTGGCGACCATTGCGAGCGAAAACAGCGGCAGTATCGATTTCCTGCTGGTTACCGATATAGCAACCGCTCAGGAATGGTTGAATCAGGCGGGCTGGCTGAGTCGCATCGACGTGCGCATCGATGACGGTGACCAGGCTGCGCTCGATACGCTGCGTGCCGCCCTGCCCGACAGCACACAGCTACTATCCGCGGCCGGGCGCACGCGCTCGACCGTCGAGATGAGCAAGGCATTCATGACCAATCTAACGGCCATGAGTCTGCTGGCACTCCTCGTCGGTTTGTTCCTGATCTTTAACAGCGTCAATTTTTCGGTGCTGCAGCGGCGTAGCCTGATCGGCGTGTTGCGAGCACTGGGATTAACGCGCCGACAACTGTTGGCAATGATCCTCGTCGAGGCCTGCGTGCTGGGCGCCCTCGCTGCAGTGCTTGGCGCTATTCTCGGCATTGCGCTGGGCGAGCTACTCCTGGAACTGGTCTCGCGCACGATCAATGATCTGTACTTCCGCGTCAGCGTGACCAGCGTCAGTGTCGAACCGTTCTCGCTCGTCAAAGGCATCGTCGCCGGGATCGGCGTGGCGCTTGTAGCGGCCGCGTTCCCGGCCATCGAGGCAACGTCTTACCAGCCAAGGCTCGCGCTCACGCGTTCGTCGCTTGAACGCCGGGCACGCCGCGTCCTGCCTGCCGTGACATTGATCGGCGTCGTGATCATGGCTGCAGCCGCTTTGCTAATCGTCGTATCGGGCAGCAACCTTGTCGCTGGGCTGGCAGCCGTGTTTCTGCTGATTCTCGGATTTGCGCTTTGCGTCCCCCTTTTCGTGAGTTACTCATCAACTCTCGCCGCGCCTCTCGCTGAAAAACTCGGTGGCACCACGGCACGCATGGCGGTGGCAGGCATCGCCTCAGGACTGTCGCGGACTGGCGTCGCAATTGTCGCACTGGCGGTCGCGGTGGCAGCAACCATCGGCGTCAGCATCATGGTCGACAGCTTCCGCGGCTCGGTGAGCGCATGGCTCGAGCAGACTCTGCAAGCTGATGTTTACACCGGCGCGTTGCGCGGCAGCATGGATCCGGCGCTCATTGCGGCTATTCGAAACCTCGACGGCGTGGAGGACATCAGCACACGCAAGCGCGCGTGGGTTGAAGACACGAACGGGCGCACGCAGTTACGGGTCTTCGAGATGCCGCCCGCGAGTTATGTGGGCGCCGAGCTTCTCGATGCCGATCCCGCCGTGGCCTGGCCCGCATGGGAATCGCGTGATGCCGTGTTCGTCTCCGAGCCCTACGCTTACCAGAATGGCGTCCACGCAGGCGACACCATAACCCTCCCTACCGATCACGGCTCTCGGGAGTTTGCCGTCGCGGCAACATTTCAGAGCTACGACATTAATGCCAGCGGCATCATGATGAGCCGCACGACCTATGCCCGACACTATTCTGATGACACGATCGACTCGTTGGGCCTCTATCTCGCTGACGGTATCGAAGCCGCTGCGATTGTGGCGCAGGTCGAAGGCCTGAGCGCGGACCGGCAACGACTGTACGTCGGCTCAAATGCCAATCTGCAGCGCGAATCGATGCGTATCTTCGACCGCACGTTCGTGATTACAGACGTGCTCTACTGGCTCACGCTCTGCGTTGCTTTTATCGGCATCCTGTCCGCGATGCTCGCACTGCAGCTGGAACGCGCCCGCGAGTTCGCCACGCTGCGCGCACTCGGCATGACGCCGACCCAGGTCGGCGTCATGATCACAGCACAGACTGGCATTATCGGCTTATTAAGCGGGCTCGCCTCGCTGCCGCTTGGCGTTGTTATGGCTTACGTTTTGATCAAGGTCATCAACCGCCGGGCATTCGGCTGGCAGATCGACATGAGTGTCGCTCCCGGTATTCTCGCGCTATCGCTCGCTTTCGCGGTCGGCGCCGCCCTGCTTGCCGGCCTTTACCCTGCCTATCGCGCGGGCCAGAGCCAGCCCGCGATCGCGATGCGGGAGGAATAAGATGAAACACACGCTCATCGGTCTGGTCGTTCTTCTATTCACAACAGCAACGGTCGCCGACAAAGGCGAGCCGCCGTCGCAACTTGCTGATCTGCTGGGGGCCGAAGCCGATGCGGGATTCGCGAGAGCGCTGGAACCTCGCGAGTTCCTGTTCCCCGCTGATCATGGCCCGCATCCCGAGTTTCGCAATGAATGGTGGTACGTCACCGGAAACCTCGACGATGAGGACGGCGAGCGCTTCGGCTTTGAGCTGACTATCTTCCGCTTTGCGCTCGCGCCATCGTTAGCAGAGTCGGTTTCAAAGTGGCGCACCCGGCAGGTCTACATCGCGCACCTGGCCATCACTCATGTCGAGGACGAGCGTTTCTATGTCGCGCAGCGCTACTCACGTGCTGCGTTGGGATTGGCGGGGGCTAAGGCTGCGCCGTTTCACGTCTGGATCGACGACTGGTCGATCACCCAACAGCCCGATTCTGATGCCTGGCAATTGAGTGCCAGCGACAGCGACTTCGGTATCGATGTCGAACTGCGGGCGCTTCAGCCGCCCATCCTGAACGGCATTGCTGGCCTCTCGCAAAAGTCGGCCGACCCGGGGAATGCCTCGTACTACTATTCGATTACGCGACTTGGTACTCGCGGGACTATCCGCATCGGCAAGCAAGAGCGCAAGGTATCCGGTCTGTCCTGGCTCGACCGCGAATGGAGTACGAGTGCACTCGCCGCCGAGCAGGTCGGCTGGGACTGGTTCGCGCTGCAGCTCTCTGATGGCAGCGACCTGATGTTCTACAGCTTACGTAAGAACGACGGGACACATGATGCCGCGAGCGCAGGCACATTCGTCAGCGCAGATGGCGACAACTCACACCTCTTTGCAGATGATGTCGAGATCACTGTGCTCGATATCTGGGAGAGCCCGGAGGGCGGCACCTATCCCGCGAAATGGCGTCTCGCCGCGCCGCGGTTGGGACTCGACGTGACCGTAACACCCGTGATGCCCAACCAGGAACTCTTCACGACCGTGCGCTACTGGGAAGGCGCCGTCGACGTAGAAGGCACGCACAGCGGCGAGACTATTACGGGCCGCGGCTATGTGGAACTGGCCGGTTACGCTCAGTAGAACCTGTATTGACTCGACGGATGCCTGCGACAGCTTGCGGCGCTGCGCGTCTCGGTTGAGTTGCCTGCAAGCAGGTATCGCGATCTACGAATAGTTAAAGTAATGCCACAGAGTGTTGGCGACAGTCTTCTTAACACTGTTGCTCGGATTAAGTGATTGTAGATACGGCCGATTGACCGATCAACCACTCTTCGGAAAGCTCAGTGAGATCGCCTGGTGATCATCGCCTAAACTGATGATGGCGCTCGCCATTGATGGAAAAACATTGATGTTGTTTCGGGTTATGCGTTCAAAGAACTGAATAAACTCGGCGATCTGCTCATCACTCATAATCGCGTTCGCGTCCTGCGTCGCGCTTTGTCGCAGTTTGTGTTCCTGCTCAAGACGCCATCGAAGAACCGCGTCGAAGTCGGGCACCTGCAAGAACAACAGATCGTCCAGAGCGGCAAACAGCTGGACGTAGTCGGTGGCGAGCTTGTCGTTCACATAGCTACGCCAGCGCCCGTCTGCATCCGCCGAGGATTCGAGAGAATTAACCGGGTGCTGCAACTCGTCGTCCGTGGTTGCCTTCGAGGCGACGCACCAACCCTCGAATATCACCAGATCGACAGGGCCCACCACGGTAGCCCAGTCACTTGGTGGGCATCGGTCATCCCGAGACTTGTCGAAACGCGGAACCTTTGCTGTCTCGCCCTGCTGCAGCGATCGTAGTTGTTCGATTACTGCAACCCCAAGTGAAACATCGTGCGTTCCCGGCACACCGCGCGTGCTCAACAGAGGATGAACGTTTTGGCTGAGTGACCGTCGCGCACCTTGTGTCAGATAAATATCATCGATCGAGAGAATGACGACGGCACGCCCATGCTCACTGGTCAGGTGCTCGGCAAGCAGGTGTGCGAGCGTAGATTTGCCGGTACCTTGTGCACCGTTTATTCCGAGGACATACGTTTCACCCTGTTTCTCCGCCACTCGGGCATCCAGCCACTCAGCGAATGGCAGGTAGCAACGTTCCGCCGACTCCGAGAATACGTCGGGCAATCCGTTTTGCTGGATGAACTTGTTCAGGTTCACTTATTTGTCAACCAAACCGGCTGATGTGGATGAAGCCCGGGGGTGTCATCGTCCCCGCCAGGAACGCCATCGTGCCCGGGAAATTCTCGCCAAAGAGATGCTCGGCGGAACCGCTCTCTGCCACCACCAGATGCCGCAGGCCGAACTGTGCGCGATAATCGTCGAGGCTATTCAATACCAGCATCTTGTAATTGGTCTTCAAAGAAACTTCAAATGCCTGTAGTAAAGTCGAACGGCATCATGCCCCATCAACTGGTCCTGCACAAAACTCATCCCGTGATGTTGACGTCATCGTAAATACCAACCTACTCTTTCATCTATTCACGACGTTTGCTAGCGATGGCGCTCGGGCGGTGACGGGCGCGACAAGATAAACATAGCCGCTGCGCTCAAGACAACAATCTGACAGGCGATGACCCATTTTGGTGCACCGATCAACCAGGTGATCGCCGGTGTCATTACGATAACAATGATCGCAGTCCGTTTCACTTTTCGGTCAATGCTGCCGTCGCGGTGCCAGTTGTTAAGTAACGGCCCGAAGGAGCGATGCTCTCGCAACCAACGATCCAGCCTTGCCGAGGAGCGGGCAAAGGCGAAGGCAGCGACCAGTAGAAACGGCGTCGTCGGCAGTAACGGCAATACCACACCGACGGCGCCAATAGCGACCGCCATCAGGCCCACCAGCAGCCACAAGAATTTTATTTTGGTAATCACTGCGGCAGTTCATCACACGATCACCCACACCGGCAAGCTCGGCAGGCATGCCGCATCACGCCCGACGTTCCAGCCGGTAGATTCTTTTCAATGCCTGCGATTGGAATAGCAGTGCCGAGCATATTGTTATCGCCACAACGACGCTGAGAATGACGATCATGCGGGTAGAGGATTGGCCAAGCGCGGCACGTACTTGCGCCAGCTCGTAAATTGTACGAACCCACTCGAGCGCGCCCAGAATGAGGACGACTTGCATTAGTCGGGCAACCCATGGTCGTCGGACCATGAGCAGAGCTACCAGCACCAGCGACCCAATAACACCCATCGAACTGCCGTAGCGCATGAAATGCGCGCCGAGAATAACGAGACTGAGGACGACAGGGACGAGCCAGAGCGCGACTACCGGCATCCGCTTCCAGCCTGATCGCCGGCCCGTTTCTTTGACCACAGGTCTGGCAGAGGCTCGACTTCCAGAGCGGCCCGGGTCTATTGAAGGCTCGCTTCGACCTGCCTGACGGCCGGGTCATCCGGATCATTCCGGATCTGAAAGTTGAGCGAGGCAACCAGCTCCAGCATCTTGGAATTCTCGCTGAGAACACTACCCTGCATCCTCTGCAGATTACGGTCGCGCGCGATCGCCATGAGGTCACTCATCAGGCGATGAGCAATTCCCCGACCCTGCCATCGATCTGAAACCACCAGGGCGAACTCGCAGCTTTCTTTATCCACGTTGGTCGCATAACGGGCAACTCCGATTTGCTCTTCTCCGGCGCCGTCAGATGTGACGGCAATCAGAGCCATTTCGTCGCGATAGTCGATCTGGGTGAAACGAATCAGCATTTCCTGGCTCAATTCCTGCACTCCATTCATGAATCGAAAATACTTCGCCTCTTTGGAAAGCTCTCGTACGAATCTGGCTTCCATTTCGGCATCTTCGGGTCGAATGGGCCTGATAACGACATCGGTGCCGTCGTTCAGCTGCGTCTTCATGACCAGATGAGATGGATAAGGGTGTATGGCAAGGTGGTAATACGGGTCGGTGGACGGCTTGGGATAATCGACCACTATGCGTGCGTCAACTGCCACGATGCCGGCGTCGTCTATGATCAATGGATTGATATCCATTTCCTGCAGCCACGGCAACTCGCATGCCATGGCGGAAACGCCAAGCAGCACGTCGATGAGCTGATCGACGTCGACCGCCGGCATGTTTCGAAACTCGCCGAGCAGTTTGGACACTTTAGTGCGATTGATAAGATCAATAGCAAGGCGCCGATTCAACGGTGGCAGCGATACTGCTGAGTCGCCCATTATTTCAACGGTCGTGCCGCCACTGCCGAAGCTTATGACAGGACCAAATACGGGATCCCGGATTACTCCGACCATCAGCTCCCTGCCATTCGAACTGCGATGCATCTTCGCTATGGTTACGCCTGAAATTCTTGCATCGGGGACGCGCGACTGTACGTCGTCAATCAATTGCCGATACGCACCACGCACTTCCTGTGCCGAATTGATATTCAGCCTGACGCCGCCAGCATCAGATTTGTGGGAAATGTTGGTCGACAACACCTTCATGGCGATGGGAAAGCCTATCGATTCGGCGTTGATCAGCGCTTCGGTGGCCGAGTGCGCCACAGCGTTCCGAATCGTAGGCACGCTGAACGCGCTTAGAATCGCCATCGATTCTGGTTCTGTCAGGACTTTGCGCTTTTCAGTCAGAACCGCTTCGATGATCAACCGTGCACCTTCCCGGTCCCATGGTTTCTGGCCAGGGGTCAGTCCGTCAGGAGTCTGCAGCAGCAGACGCTGGTTCTTTTTATAGCTTGCGAGATACGAAAAAGCATCGACTGCATTTTCCAGGGTGCGAAAGTTGGGTACGTGGGCGTTGTTAAACAGCGCCCGGGCCTCTTCCACCTGCCCCCCCTTCGGTGGCAGCTAGGCGCAGGGCACCCAAGCG
>CAZGVL010000033.1:0-30777 GCA_964528965.1 uncultured Woeseiaceae bacterium | reverse complement strand
CTGACGCGTTTTGTCGAATCAGGCTCTTTCGACCACTCAGACACCTCTCCTGCATATTCATCATTCTATCCCACATCGGGTGGGATGGATTCAAATCGCCTTTGGGCGATCCTCACCCCTGCGGGGCGCACTTTGTGCGTCCAAAACGCTCACGCGTTTTGTCGAACCCACGGTACGGGAGAACCGCACACCTGATTTGATTCGCCGCTTCGCGCCTCACCCTGCGGGCGCACTTTGTGCGTCCAAAACGCTGACGCGTTTTGTCGAATCAGGCTCTTTCGACCACTCAGACACCTCTCCTGCATGTTCATCATTCTAGCCCACATCGGGTGGGATGGATTCAAATCGCCGTTGGGCGATCCTCACCCCTGCGGGGCGCACTTTGTGCGTCCAAAACGCTGACGCGTTTTGTCGAACCCACGGTACAGGAGAACCGTACACCTGATTTGATTCGCCGCTTCGCGCCTCACCCTGCGGGCGCACTGCGTGCGTCCAAAACGACTAGCGCGTCTTGTCGAATCAGGCTCTCTCGACCACTCAGACACCTCTACTGCCTGTTGAAATTCCGCGGTCATCGCTCGCCGGCCCCGGAATTCGAGTGCAGGACCACGTGGCTGTAAGCACGGACCGGAATACTGGTGAGCCGTAAAGCGAATGTCAAGGGCGAAAAATCGTCCATGTAATGCCATAATCTCCAGCATGGGCGGGGGAACCCGGCCAATATTCGCTGTAAAATATAATAATAGCAGCCGAATTATGGAGAGATGTATTTGCGTTATTTGCTCTACATCATATTTGCGGCCCTGATTGGCACCTGTTCGTCGCCTCCCCCACTGCTTCAGCAAGTGCTGGATGTTGGTGAGTTACGCGTCGTTACCCGGGACAGTCCGACATCCTATGTGGACGGGCCCGACGGTCCCACAGGTCCGGAATTTGATCTTGTGCGGGCATTCGCCGACGAGCTTGGCGTTGCGCTGGTTATTGATCCTGTCGAAAGCGTTTCCGAAATCCTCCCCAGGCTCCTTTCCGGCAAAGCGCATATGGCGGCCGCAGGATTATCGATCACAGAATCACGCCTCGAATTCCTGAATTTTGGCCACCCGTATGAGTTGGTCGATATGCATCTCATCTACAAACTTGGCACCGGCAAGCCGAATTCAATTGATGACATCGTCGGGAGTAATATCGAAGTGCTCGCGGGTACCAGTCATGTCGATATGCTCGAATCATTGCAGATCATTTATCCAGAGCTCACGTGGACGGAGAATGCCGACGTTGAAGCTGCGGAGTTGCTATCGAAAGTGGCTGAAGGAGAAATCAACTACACCATTGCCGACAGTACCGACTTTAATATTCATCGAAACTTTCACCCGGACCTTCGTGTTGCACTCGATCTCGAGATTGGCGATTCGCTGGCATGGGCATTCTTGAAAGAGGAAAAAAACGAGCTGCTAAGTCTGGCTGACGACTTCCTCATCAGTGCGGAGAGATCCGGTTTTCTCGCGCGCGTCAAAGACCGCTATTACGGACACACAACCAAGTTCGACTACGTTGGAACGCGAAACTTTATTCGTCATTACGAACTTCGACTACCCAAATATCGAGACTACTTCGAACAGGCCGGCGATGATTGGGGAGTAGATTGGCGGCTGCTCGCAGCCATTGGCTATCAGGAATCGCACTGGCGATCGCAAGCCGTTTCACCCACGGGTGTTCGCGGCATCATGATGCTCACTAGAGATACGGCCGATTATCTTGGGCTCGATGACCGACTGGACCCGAAGAACAGCATTTTTGGTGGTGCTCAATATTACGCGCGTCAAACCGAGCGAGTTGCAGACACCGTGGACGAACCGGACCGAACCTGGATGGCGCTGGCCGCCTATAACGTTGGTTTCAACCACATCAAAGATGCACGTCAGATTGTTGAATGGGAAGGTGGGAACCCTGATATCTGGTTGGATATCAGCGAGGCTCTGCCATTGCTCTCACAGCGTAAGTGGTATTCGCGTTTACCTTATGGGTATGCACGCGGTTGGGAGCCAGTTCTGTACGTCAACAATATTCGCAGCTACTACAATATCCTGAAGTGGCTTACCGCCAACGAAGAGCAGCCCGAGTTGGGACCATACCCTGAACTCGACGAGCAACCTGATGATGAACCGGAGATAGAAACGCCGGCCGCCGAAGAACCCGTTGAAACTGCCTAGCTGGCATTAGCCAGGACTAGCGCATCCACTCCACAACCGATATCCCGATGAAGCTGCCGATCGCGTAGCCGAATGAGCCCGCGAGCACACCGGGAATCAACAAATCACGCCAGCCTTTCGCTGATGCCAGTGCAGCGGCGCTGGATGGCCCACCAATGCATACAGCCGATGCAATCGCGAGTTCTGCAAGGTCTAACTTGAGTAGTTTGCCGACACCAAACAAAACCAGCGTGTGCACCGAAATAATGATCATTGCGAACACGAACAGTACCGGCCCGATCTCGATCAGCTTCCAGATATCGGCTGATGCCCCCACGCTCGCCAGGAATATAAACATCATTACGTTGCCGGCCTCCGCGTGACCCGACAGCTTGCTCACCTGACGCGGAAAGACAGTTGCTACAATCAATGTCAGTGCGGTTGTAACCAGTATCGAGTATTGCGCTTTGTCGACCAGTCCAGCAAGAACATTTCCCGCAGCAGCCAACAGAAATGCAAGGGCCAATGCCCCCAGCAGACCTGCGACGTCAAGATCTGCAACACGATGTACGTCGGCCCCTGAGTCATCAGCGAATTGTTCAGCCGCGTCCATATGCTGAGTTGGATAGGCTCTTGCCATCCACGCAATGCCGGGAATGAAAATGAGAAGCAGAAAATGCAGATTCGTCACAACATTATCGGCAGCTACTGCGGCCGATAGCATGCTGCCATCCTGCATGCCACTGGCTTCAGCCACTGCCGCGAAGTTCAACCCACCGCCAATGTAGGTTCCCGTGAATATGCCGGCGAGCTCGGCCTCATTTCCTCCGAGGTCGAGGAGGAATGCACCGACAATGACACCGGCGACAACTGCCACCGCACCGATCACAAATGCGATCAGGGTCGGGCCTGATTCTCTTAGTATCCGCTTCAAGTCAGCCTCGAGCAGTAGCAGCGGAATAGCGATGGGAACCAGATAGTCCCAGACAACATCGTATACAGGCGCGGAAGTCGGAATGATTCTCAAGTTCGCAAGAACGATCGCCGCAGTAATCAGCAGCATGACGCCGGAATATTTTCTACCCCAGGGATACCGCTCGCACCAGAACCCGAAACCGGCGAGCGCAATCAAAACTGCCCACAGCGCGAAGTCCTGATCCGGACCAATTAGCGGAAGACCCATGGCGTACCTCTTTGTAGCGAAACTATCTTCTGGACCTGAAGAATTCTGTCAGCAATGCGCCGCACTCGTCGGCCAGCACTCCGCCGTTGACCTCAAAGCGATGATTGAACGCCGGGCTATCGGTCAGATCAATTACGCTGCCAACTGCACCGGCCTTCCTGTCGTAGGCACCAAAGACAAGCCGCGATATTCGCGCTTGCACGATGGCGCCGATGCACATCGCGCATGGCTCGAGCGTGACATGGAGCGTCGCTCCCGGTATGCGGTAATTTTGTTTCACGTTGCAGGCGGCACGCAGCGCGACTATTTCCGCGTGCCCGCTTGGGTCACTGCTATGTACAGATTCATTATGTCCGTGTGCAATGATCTCGCCATCGATCGATACCACCGCACCAACCGGAACCTCATTTTCGGCGACCGCAGCGCGAGCCTCGTCAAGCGCAGCTCGCATGAATAATTCATCTTGCTCCGACCATTTCGCACTCATCCTCGCAACCAGTCATCGTCAGTCATCAGCATCGACCTTGATATTGAATGGACTCAACAAACTCAGGACATCCGGCGTACTAAAGCTCGCTCCTTTGATCGAGTTTTCCAGCAGACTAATTGAATAGTTCAACGCGCCGCGAAAATCACACTCGTTCAATCTGGACTGATTGAATCGCGAGTCCAAAAGATCAGTCTCGAAGAAATCCGCTCCAGTGAGATCACACTCGGAAAAATCGACGTCGTGTGCCTTGCAACTTCGCATTACCATTTCGGGCAGTTGCAGGGAATTGAACACGGAGTAGCTCACATCACAGGACTCGAATACCAGTGGCGCCGAAAGTGCCACGCTCGGCCACTGCAGGGAAGTCCAGTTCACGCCAACAATTACGCAATGTTTGAACAACACATCGCGAAGCCTGGAACCGGAAAATTTTGCAAGCTTCAGATTTGAACTCTTGAACTCACAGTCTGTGAATTTGCAGCCAACGAACTCCGATTCGGAAAAATCGCAGTCAACAAACTTACACAGCTCGAAAACACTGCTTTTAATACTGGCCTGGCGAAACTCCAGCTCATCAAATAACTGTTCTTCGTAGACTGTATTGTCTCGCAACTTCAAGTCAGCTGCCTGGCCTTATTCCCACTCGATGGTGGATGGCGGCTTGCCGGAGATATCGTAAGTGACTCTCGATATGCCATCAACTTCATTGATGATGCGCAACGATACGTGCTCCAGAAATTCATACGGTAACCTGGCCCAGCGCGCTGTCATGAAGTCGACTGTCTCGACGGCTCGCAATGCAACGACATAGTCGTAGCGGCGGCCATCGCCCATTACACCGACAGACTTGACTGGCAGAAAAACTGCGAAGGCCTGACTCACCTGATCGTAGAGATCATGGTGTCGCAGTTCATTGATGAAAATATCATCCGCAAGCTGCAAGGTCTCAACGTAGTTGCGTTTGACCTCACCAAGCACGCGCACACCCAGTCCAGGACCGGGAAACGGATGCCGGAATACCATCTCGGGCGGCAAACCCAACTCAAGGCCAATCTTGCGAACTTCGTCTTTGAACAATTCTCGTAGCGGCTCAACCAGTTTCAATCGCATATGATCCGGCAAGCCACCAACGTTGTGATGCGACTTGATGACATGTGCTTTGCCGGTCGATGCGCCAGCGGATTCGATCACATCCGGATAGATCGTACCCTGCGCCAGCCAGTCGATGCCGTCCAGCTTGTGGGATTCTTCCTCAAATATATCTATAAACAGACCGCCAATGACTTTGCGTTTTTCCTCCGGATCAGAGACACCAGCTAGCGCCTCGAAATATCGATCAGCTGCGTTGACACGAATCACATTGACGCCAAGATGTTCAGCGAATGTATCCATGACCTGATCGCCCTCGTGATGACGTAACAAACCATGGTCAACGAATACGCAGGTCAATTGATCGCCAATCGCTTCGTGCAACAGCGCCGCGACAACCGATGAGTCGACTCCGCCAGACAGGCCGAGCAGCACCTTCGCATCACCGACCTGCTCGCGAACATTGGCAATACCATCTGCGACGATATTGCCAGGCGTCCAATCACCGGAACTGCCGCATATATCGCGCACGAAACGTCGAATTATTTCCTGCCCTTGCGTGGTATGCGTTACTTCAGGGTGAAACTGCACGCCGTAGAAATGTCGCTCACGATCTTCCATCGCCGCCAATGGAGAGTTCTTGCTGCTCGCCGTGACTTTAAACCCGGCTGGCGCCGATTCCACGCGGTCGCCGTGACTCATCCAGACCTTGAGTAACGAATCATCCGCACTATCGGAGAGTCCGCCGAACAATCCGGAATCACCGGGCACGATCTCCGCATAGCCAAATTCGCGATGCGCCGATGCCTCAACCTTGCCGCCAAGTTCCGCGGCCATTGTCTGCATTCCGTAGCAGATGCCCAAGACCGGCACGCCAAGTTCGAAAACCGTGTGCGAGACACGTGGCGGATCATCTAGATTTACTGACTCAGGCCCACCCGACAATACGACGCCAGCCGGACCAAACGCTGCGATCGCCTCATCTGCCATATCCCAGGGATGCACTTCTGAATACACGCCACACTCTCGAACACGTCTGGCGATCAACTGCGTGTACTGGCTACCGAAATCCAGAATCAGTAGTCGGTGTGCGTGAATATCCGGATGTTGGGCGTCTACGAACTCTGCGGCCTGACTCATAGTAGTTCTAGTCCCGTGGCTTGCTGCGGTAATTCGGCGCTTCTTTGGTCACAGTTACGTCGTGCACATGGCTCTCAGAAAGGCCAGCACCAGTAATGCGGACGAACTGAGGTTTAGTCCGCATTTCCTCAATGCTGCCGCTGCCGGTGTATCCCATCGCTGCGCGGACTCCACCAATCAGTTGATGCACAATCGCGACCAGGCCACCTTTGTAGGCGACGCGCCCTTCGATTCCCTCTGGCACCAGTTTCTCCAGTTCTTCAGTGGCATCCTGAAAATAACGGTCCGATGAACCATGCGACTGACCCATAGCACCCAGTGAGCCCATGCCGCGATACGATTTATAGGAGCGACCCTGATAGAGCTCTACTTCACCCGGCGATTCTTCAGTGCCGGCAAACAAGCCACCGATCATCACGGAGTGGGCACCTGCGACCAGTGCTTTGGCAATATCGCCAGAGTAACGAATACCGCCGTCTGCAATGAATGGAATACCTTTTTCGCGTAGCGCATGCGCGACTTCGGCAACGGCCGAAATCTGTGGCACGCCAACGCCCGCGACAATTCGCGTGGTGCAGATGGAGCCCGGTCCAATACCGACCTTAACGCCGTCCGCACCAGCATCAACGAGCGCCAATGCGGCATCAGCAGTCACGATATTGCCGCCGATTACCTGCAAATCAGGATAAGCATCTTTTACCCGGCGCACCCGCTCCAGAACACCTTTCGAAAATCCGTGCGATGTATCCACGACGATGACGTCGACCCCCGCACTAACCAGCGCTTCAACGCGGTCATCGGTATCGAACCCGGTACCAACTGCTGCGCCGACGCGCAATGCTCCGCTATTGTCCTTGCAAGCCCTCGGATAATCCGTCGCTTTCTGGAAGTCCTTCGCTGTGATCATGCCGCACAATTCAAAATTATCATCGACGACCAGTACTTTTTCGATGCGGTGCTGATGCAGCAGTGACAACACCTCTTCCTTGTCGGCGCCTTCGCGGACCGTTACGAGTTTGTCCTTCGGCGTCATGACGCTGGACGCCGGCGCGTCGAGCTGGGTTTCAAAACGCAGATCACGATGCGTCACGATGCCAACTGTTTCCTTGCCGTCAACGACCGGCACACCCGAGATCCCCATCGAATGCGTAAGCTCAATCACGTCTCGAATCGTCATATCCGGTGATACGGTGATCGGGTTGCGCACGATGCCGCTCTCGAACTTCTTGACCAGTGATACCTGCCGCGCCTGCGCCTCGACCGCCATGTTCTTGTGGATAATTCCGAGACCGCCCTCCTGAGCCAGCGCAATGGCCAGCCGAGCTTCAGTGACGGTATCCATCGCCGCCGACATTATTGGAATATTCAGCTTGATCTCGTGGGTCAGCTGCGTGCTCAAATCAACTTCCCGCGGCAGCACATCGGAGTAACCCGGTTGCAGGAGAACGTCGTCGAATGTCAGGGCTTCTTTAGCGATGCGCATGGTCTTTATTCGCTGTCAGGTGGTGGGGTTAACCGCCCATTGTACTCGTTTGAGAATTTCGGCAAAAGCTTTGCAGTGTTCGTTATACTGGTGAGCATGGAAGATTCGGGCCAAAGTGATGCCCTCGCAGATGCGATCACTGTCAGCCAACTTAACCGCCAGGTCAAAACCCTGATAGAAAGGGGTACCGGCCGTGTCTGGGTTCAGGCCGAGATTTCCAATATCGCGCGACCCGCCTCCGGCCACCTGTATTTCAGCCTCAAAGATGATTCCGCACAAATTCGAGCGGCCTATTTCAGACAACGCCAGCGCGGGCCAACCATTGGCCTGAAAAACGGTGACCAGGTACTCGCGCTTGGTCGTGTCAGCCTCTATGAGGCGCGCGGTGACTACCAGCTGATCGTTGAGCAGGTTGAACCCGCAGGCGAAGGCGCATTAAAGCGTCACTTTGAAGTCCTGAAGAAGAAGCTCGCGCTCGAAGGCCTGTTTGATGAAGACCACAAGCAAGCGCTGCCAGCGGTGCCACAGCGAATCGGCGTCATTACCTCTGCCAGCGGCGCCGCGTTACGCGATATCCTCAGTATATTGAAACGACGATTTGCTTCGATTCCGGTGATTATTTATCCCTCGGCAGTACAAGGCGACGCAGCAGCTCCCGAACTGGTCGCTGCCGTTGAAACCGCCAACCGGCGGGATGAATGCGACGTTTTGATTCTAAGCCGCGGTGGTGGCTCACTCGAGGACCTGTGGGCTTTCAATGACGAAGCTTTGGCCAGAGCGATCTATGCATCGGATATACCGCTGATTAGCGCAGTCGGCCACGAAATTGATTTTACGATCGCCGACTTCGTCGCGGACGTACGCGCGCCAACGCCATCCGGAGCAGCAGAAATCGTTGTGCCGGACAAGGATCACTGGCTACGCAGCATCAATACGCTCGCAGCCCGTATCGCGAGGTTAGCCAGGCGTGCGGTCGAAGACCAAGGCCAGAGACTCGATTGGCTCAGCCGCCGATTAGTACATAGCAGCCCGGTCGCCAGCGTCGCTCGGCAAAGCGCGTCCCTGCGAGAGTCGCAAATTCGACTGGCCGCGGCGATCCGGCAACGCATCACGGTACAAAACAGGCAGGTGCAAAACACGCACGGCCATCTATTGGCCGCCTCTCCAGCCGTTGCTGTGCAACGATCGATAACACGTCTTGAGCAGTTGCGACAAGGACTGCACACCGCCGGACGGGATGCAGTTGCGAACACCAGACACCGACTCGAACTCTCAATGCGATCACTACACTCTGTTAGTCCGCTTGCAACACTGGACAGGGGTTATGCGATCGTCGAGCACACCGCTTCAGGAAAAATACTATCAAACAGCGCTGACGTTGCAAAAGGTGACGATATTCGCGCACGCCTCGCTCACGGCAAGATCGTCGCAACCGTGAAATCGGTTTCCAATGATGATTAGGTGCATCGTTGTGCTCGCTACTTGCCTGTTTGCGGCCAGCGCGAATGCAGAACCGTTGACCTGGCCGGGCGGCGTTGTCAGGGTTGATTTGGGGCCCGCTACCGACGCATCGCCAGCCGTCGAATTTGACGGCAAGCGCGTCTTGGTAATTAGCGACAACGGGCGTTGGCAGGCCGTTGTTGGAATTCCGCTCAGCACGCCAATCGGCACGACCAGCATTGCGACTTCCGACGGCACAACTTTCGCCATCGAAATCGGCGAGCACAGCTATCGCGAGCAGCGACTCACCGTCAAGCAGAGCTATGTCACTCCGAACAATGAGGCGCTGGAGAGAATCACTGCAGAGCGCAAAATAATTGACGCCGCATTGAACAATTGGCGTGCTGTGGAAATTGAGCACGTCGCACTGCAAACACCGGTCGATGGCCCGCGCAGTTCAAGTTTCGGGCTGCGCCGCTTCTTCAATGACCAGCCACGTTCTCCGCACTCCGGAATGGACATAGCAGCCAATGCTGGCACAGCCATTCTCGCACCGCTGGATGGTGTTGTAACGGCAACCGGAAACTACTATTTCAACGGCAATACCGTGCTTCTCGATCACGGTCAGGGCTTCGTGACTATGTTTTGCCACATGAGCGAAACAGATGTTGCAGAAGGACAGTTTATGCAAACAGGCACTCGCCTCGGAGCCGTTGGTGCCACAGGCCGGGTGACCGGTGCGCATCTGCACTTTGGCACCTACCTTAACGGCACCGCGGTTGACCCTGCTCTATTGTTGGCTGGTGAGTAACCCCTGGCAGCTTACCTAGCTGCCGCCGCAATTTGCCCCTTCGAAGAAGTTGCACATCACGGGTCTGAACGCGTCCATGTCGACAAGAAATGAATCATGTCCGCGGATGCAATCGAGCTCAACCAACAGAGTCTTGGGGCAGGCCTTTCTTAGCCCCTCTGCAAGTTCGCGCTGCTGGTGCAGCGGAAATAGTATGTCGGTCTCAACGCCGATGACGAGCGCTCGTTCCAACCGCAGTTTGGAAAACCCTGAATTCAGAGAACCCCCGTATTCGGCAAGATCGAACAGATCAGATGCGTGAGATAGCGACAGGTAGCAGTTAGGATCAAAAGCACCACTGAAATTCCTGGCGCGATTCTCGAGATAGGATTCGACCGCAAATTCGTACTTAAACGCGTCCGGCGAACTGACTTCATCGGTGGCTCGCTCGCGTCCAAAACGTTCTTTCCATTCGGCCGCCGACCGATAAGTCATCATGCCGAGTTTACGTGCCAGACGCTGACCAGCAATCGGTGGATCATCGGGATCATAGTCGCCGCCCATCCACTTGGGATCGGTGCGAATCATCTCGCGCTGCAAAGAGCGCACGGCAATGGAAAACGGTTCACACCGGGTCGCAGAGGAGATCGATACAAACGAGCGGCTGATGCCCGGATGGCGGACGCATAGAGCCAGACCACTCATTCCACCCATCGAACAGCCAACAACAGAATCAAGCTGCTCGATACCCAAATGCCGGGTAACTTTGAATGCGGTCTCAGCCACATCCTCCAGTGTAAGAACAGGAAAATTCAGGCGATATGCGGATCCGGTTGCTGGATCGATAGACGCTGGGCCGGTGGAGCCAAAGCAGCTGCCGAGGGAATTGACGCAGATCATGAAATAATTGTCGGTATCAAGAGGCAGTCCGGAGCCAATCATATCCTCCCACCAACCCGATGACTGATCCGCCACCGATGAAGACGCGTGCGCCGATGGCGATAGACCACTGAAGATCAGAATCGCATTGTCGCGCGCGGCATTTAATTCGCCCCAGGTTTCATACGCCAACACCGGCGACTCTATCGAGCCACCTCGATGCATTGCGAATCGCCCGTCGAGCGTGACGGTCTTGGTTGCTGGACCCAATGCGATACTCCGTAGTTGCTATAGACCTGTTATAGCAGGCGGTTTGCTTCGGTTCTAGGGAACAAAGCGCAACCGCGAGCCGCGAAATGTCTAACGTTTGACGTGTTTCATCAGACGCTCGCGCTTTTTTTCCTGGCGCGGCGTCAGTTTGTTGCGCCTGCCCTTGAATGGATTCTCGCCGGTCTTCAGCGCCAGGCGCACCGGCGTGCCTTTCAACTTGAACGTCTTGCGAAATCGATTGATCAGGTAGCGTCGGTACGCGTCCGGCACCTTCTCGGTCTGATTACCGTGAATGACAATGACCGGCGGGTTTCGTCCACCCTGATGCGCATAGCGCAGTCGGATCCGACGCCCTCCGACCAGCGGTGGCGGATGCGCGGTTACAGCGCTTTCCAACTCGTTTGTCAGATCGTTGGTTGACAGATCGCGAGTGGCGGCTCGGTACGCCCTTTCCACCGCAGGCAATAAATCGCCCACCGCCGTTCCGTGCAATGCAGATATCGTAATTCGTTCGGCAAAATCGAGAAATGGCAAACGACGTTCCAATTCGTCACGCACGTGCTTGCGCTCATTGACGGTCAACCCATCCCACTTGTTCGTCACCACAACCAGGGCGCGGCCGCGTTCAACGATCAGACCCATCAGGCTAACGTCCTGTTCGGTGACACCTTCATGAGCGTCCAGCACAGCGATCACGACATTTGCACGCTCAATGGCCTGTAATGCCTTGATAATACTAAATTTTTCGATCGCTTCGTGGACCTTTCCCTTGCGTCGGATACCGGCCGTATCGATCAATACATACTTGCGATCATTGCGGACAAACGGAACTGCAACACTGTCGCGAGTGGTTCCGGGCTGGTCATAAACAACCAGGCGCTCCTCGCCAAGCAATCTGTTGATGAGTGTGGATTTGCCAACATTCGGGCGGCCAATGACGGCTATCGCTAGTTCGCGGTCATCGTCATCCTCACCCGTCGGTTCCTCAGGTTCATCGATGTCAAAGTCGGCGAGCACGGCTTCCATGAGCGCGCTAATCCGATCGCCGTGAGACGCAGATACAGCGATCGGGTCGCCAATACCAAGGCCGTGAAATTCGCCGCCAGCTATCGCTGCATCAAGCCCCTCAGCCTTGTTCGCGACCAGCCAGGTTTTCTTGGCATGTTTACGCGCCAGATCCGCAACGTGTTCATCGGCTGCCGTTAGCCCGGCGCGACCGTCAACCATTATGATAGCGACATCCGCTTCACTGAGCGCGCGGACGGTCTGCTCTACCATGAGCCCCTGGATGCCGACCTCACCGCCTGCAACGCCGCCTGTATCGATCACCAGGTAAGGGATTGGGCCGAGTTTGCCGAAACCGTATTGCCGGTCCCGGGTCAAGCCAGAGTAGTCAGCAACCAATGCGTCGCGTGACCGAGTCAGCCGGTTAAATAATGTCGATTTTCCGACATTGGGTCGGCCGATGAGTGCGATGACAGGAAGCATTATTTTGAGTGGTCCGAATGGGTATCGAAAACGGAACCTGGCACCTTCGCTCAGGTATCTTCGTCAGAAGCGTTCGTTTCGCTGCGTGCTTTCTTCGGCAGTCTGATCTCGTAGGCGATGAGCTTGCCTGAATCACTTTGTACATAGAGCAAGTCGGCAACAACTACCGGCGGAATCGATATCGCCTGGCCACCCGTACTCAACCGCGCAACAGGTTCACCATCGGAATTGTTAAAGAAATGCAGGTAACCCTCAAGATCGCCGGTGGCAACGGTAGTACCAAAGGACACCGGCAGCGTCGGTTCGCGCCGCAAGAGCGCGTTCTGACGCCAGGACTCTGTGCCTGTACGACGTGAAATCGCAACGACCTCGCCTTCGCCGTTAACCGTATAAATATTGTTCCAATCCGCAGACACGCCCTCATAAGACGATATTTCGCGTGTCCAGAGTGGCTGACCCGATTCGGCCGCGATAGACATCAGTGAGCCTTGATATCCTGACGCATAAATGTCCTGGCCAACGACTGCAATATCACCGTCGACATCTGCCAGACGCTCAAGATCAGATCGCCCTGATGGCGGCGATATCGGTGTTTCCCAATCTATATCGCCGGTCCGCAAATTGACGGAAATCAGCCGGCCATTGTCGAACCCTGCAATGACGGACCCGCCGACAACAACCGGGTTTGATGAACCACGCAGAGTCAGCAAAGGCACTGCCTGCTCCATCGACCAGCGCTGATGACCGTCGAATGCTGACAGCGCCAGCAGTCGATTGTCGATGGTCAGAACGACAACAAGGTCTTCGATTACGACCGGCCGGGCAAGCGACTCACCGCCGATATTCTTGCGCCAGCGCTCATCACCGGTCTTGGCATCAAGGACGATTAACTCACCGTCCGCTGCGGCAACGACGACTATGCCCTCGCCATACCCTGGGCCCGCCGACAATTCGACATCCAGTTTGCTGCGCCACTGTTGCTTACCCGTTACCGGGTGGTACGCGGTCACAATACCGGCACGACTGGCAGCATATATGTGATCAACATCACCTGTTGGCTGCAATGCGACGCGCAGGAACTCGGCGTCTCCGCCAAGATTTGCGCTCCACACTTTTCGCACATCAACAGTATTCTTGAGCTTCTCCAGACGCGCTGGCTCAAGCTCCTCGTCCTTCTTTTCGCCGAACCAGCTACAGGACGCAAGCAGAAATGTTGCGAGCAGCAGCCCGATTATGCGACAAGACAATTTCACTCTACGTCCTCGGCCTCAGTATCAGTGCCGCTGTCGGTGTCGGTATCAGATGCAGGCGCAGCTGCCTCTTCTGCAGCCGTTGTCGCTGCATCTTCGGCAGGTGCGACTGCCTGAATTGCAGTGGTGTCTGGCAAGTCCAGGAGCTTCATTTGCACAACCGCGCGATCGACTGATCCCTGACCGGTATCGGCCAAAACGAGCTGATACGCCTGCTCCGCGGCCGCGTAATCACCCATGGCCGCATGTGCATCGCCAATGGCGTCGGCATACGCTGCTCCAAACGCAGAACCATCCTGACTTCCCAGCATATCGACGACCTCTTGGGGTCGATCCTGGTACAGCATGATCTTGGCCAACCTCAATCGCGCAACACTTTTCAGCTCTTCATGTCCCGACATCGCCAGCAATTGACCGAGCACGTCGGCTGCATCCTGGTCGCGATTCTTTTCCATATACAGACTTGCCATCGCGAGTTTTGATTGCGCCGTATACGCTGAGTCGGCGTAATCCAGTGATAGTTGATCGGCGATAAGTGCCGCGTCATCCAGATCGCCGGTCCCAACATCAACAGCTAAGGTCTCAAACAATTGAGAAGCTGCTTCCTGATCCGCCAACTGGCTGCCCTTGTGGTAATTCCACCCGAACAACAGGCTTGCGCCAATGACAATGCCACCTATGACGTAAGCGCCGTTTTCCTTCCACCACTGCCGCATCTCTTCAATTTGTTCTTTTTCCGACTGTAAATCGTCCACTACGTTTGCCCTGTCTTTACTATCTGCGGCTGGTTATTCAGCCGCTTCGTCTAATTTCCCTGCCAACGTCGCCGCCAGCTCGTTCATTGCCACACTGATCTGATCATCAGTAGTGCGCAAAGGTTTCAATCCAATTCTCTTATCGGCTATCTCTTGCTCGCCCAGAACCAGCGCAAACCGGGCGTTGCTCTTGTCCGCACGCTTCATCTGGGTCTTAAAACTGCCACCGCCAAGATTCATCTCGACCCGAATCCCTGCGATAGCATCGCGCAATTCCTCAGCAACGGTAAACGCACATTCCACCGCTTGCTCACCGACCGCCACGACGAAGACATCTGCGTTGCTATCGGGCACCTTGCCCCCGCAGACTTCGTACAAGGCAACCAAGCGCTCAATGCCCATCGCCCAGCCAACTGCAGGTGTTGCCCGACCGCCCAATTTCTCCACTAATCCGTCATATCGGCCACCGGAACACACCGCACCCTGTGAACCCAGCGCATCCGTTACCCACTCGAACACCGTCCGACTGTAGTAATCCAAGCCTCGAACCAGCCGTGGATTTATCGTATAGCCCACGCCAGCCGCATCAAGCAATTCCCTAAGCCCTTGAAAATGCTCAGATGATTCGTTGTCGAGATAGTCCAACATCACCGGCGCATCAGCCACGACAGCCTGCATATCCGGGTTCTTGCTATCGAGAATCCGCAGCGGGTTTTGTTCAAGCCGGCGAATACTATCCTCATCAAGCTGATTTTTCACGCTGGAAAAGTACTCAACCAGCGTATCTCTATAGGTTTGCCTCGATTCCGCTGTGCCCAATGAGTTGATTTCCAGCGTCAGACGCGAAATCCCAAGACGCTCCCAGATTCTGGCACTCAGGATAATCAGCTCGGCATCAACATCTGGCCCCGCAAAACCCAGCGCCTCAACATCGAATTGGTAGAACTGCCGGTAGCGCCCTTTTTGCGGCTTCTCGTAGCGAAACATCGGCCCGGTAGTCCAAAGCTTCTGCCGCTGGTTATGCAGCAGTCCGTTGGTGATGCCAGCGCGGACAATGCCTGCCGTCGCCTCAGGGCGCAGCGTCAGGCTCTCGTCGTTGCGATCCAGAAACGTGTACATCTCCTTCTCGACGATATCCGTAGCATCACCGATGGAGCGTTTAAACAGCTCGGTTTGCTCGACTAGCGGTAGTCGAATCTCGTTATAACCGTAGGCATGAACAATCTCGCGCAGAACCGACTCGAGATAGCTCCACGTACCGGATATCTCCGGCAGAATATCGTTCATTCCCCGTATGGCTCTTGGTTTCACGTGATTACATTCTTCAGGATTGAGGGTTTGTCAGCGTAACGCGCGCTGTATTGCCGCTCCGACCAATAGCCGGGATTGTGTAATTGCTGCCATTGACCTTGACGCTGACATTCTCAGCATTACCGAACAATGCAGAAAATGGCGCTTTGCCACTCAAGTCGACCGTACGACCGTCTCTGCCCATATCAAAAAAGAGGCGGCGGCCGTCTGCGTCACTAATCTCAGTCCAGCATTCGCCGGAAAAGCTCAGAGCGACTCGAAGCTGTCCATCGTCTGCGGTCACGGCCGCGATCTCTTCCTCTACCACGAGGTCGGCATCGACCGAAGCCGTCGCCGGCAAAGCAATACTCATGGTCAGATCTTCGGCCACTGGCTCATCCGGCAGTTCCTCCGTGGCCGGCTCTTCGACCACAAACGCGGTGATCCGTGACGCTTGATCTGTGCCCTGAGTCGACGCCAGATCTTCTTCCTGAACCGCCGACGGAGGATCAGTCTCATCCGACCCGGAACCACGTGCGACGATCAGCCAGTAGGCAAGCGCTGCCGCCAGAATAACGATGATCGCGACTATCCAGGGACCCGGGGACGATTCCCGTTTTATATTTGGACGTCCAAAAATCACGGGCGGCATACCCGACGATCGCGTCAATTGGTAATAATCGGCCAGTACATCATCGATATCGACACCGACGAGTTCGGCATACTTGCGCATATGACCTTTCGCAAATACAGGCGCGCCAAGCATATCAAAGTCGTTACTCTCAAGGGCCCGCACCTTGGGCTCATCCAGATGCAGTTCCTTGGCGATCTCCAAAACCGTGATCTGCAGCGTCCGGCGACCTTCGGCCAGTCGCTCACCGCAAACAGGCCCTGCTGGTTCTGCAGCAACGTCGTCAACCGTGTTTTCGGTATCCTCGCTCATACTCAACTGCTTTCCAGAACCTGACGAGCCTCTCGCGAGTCCGGAAATTCACGCAATATCTGGTTCGCATACTCTTCTCTGGCGCTCTCATCACGCAGAGATTCTTCAATTTTCACGCCGAGATAGAGCACAGCTGCCGAGGGCTTATTCGTGCCGAGGTAGCGTTCCAGGAAGGCTCGGGCAACCAGGTCCTCATTTTGTTGATGCTTCAACAAACATAATTGCAGCAGCGCTTCTCCGTAACTCGGGCGAATCGCCAGGGCTTCGCGAAAGAATACTTCTGCTTGCACCAGATCAGGTTTCTGAACCAAACAGACGCCGGCGTTGGTCAGCGTGATTTCAGCATTATCATTGTCCAAAATTTGCGCTGCGCGCCTGAAGTGATCCGCGGCATCATCGTATTCACCATTGCGGCACAGAAAGACCGCGTACGTGTTCTGGATTCCAGCATCTTTCGGAGCGAGGTTAACTGCCCTCTCATAAGAATCCTTAGCCAGCCGCGGATTATCGAGGCCCTCATAAGTCAGGCCAAGCGTCGAATAGGCAGTCGCATATTTGGGATTGAATTCCAGCGCCAGCAATAAACGGTCGCGCGCAAGTGCGTACTTGCCGTTGTTGTAGTAACGTGCGCCAAGCTGATAATTGAGCTCGGCAGCCTCATTTTCATCCGGAGCCGCTTTTTGCGGACCTGTAGAAGTCGACACACAGCCGGTCGCGAAAAACACTATCACTAGCCCGGCTAATACTCGATTGAATATTCTCACGCTGTCATCGCCCCTATGTTTTTTGCACTTGCTTTTCTTTCCCCCGGGTTCTTTTCACTCAATCGAACCCGCACTCGATCGCTAACTTTACCAGCCAATTGGCCGCAAGCAGCATCAATATCGTCGCCACGTGTCTTGCGCGTTGTTGCGATCAAGTCCCGTTGCCGCAGTCGATCCTGAAAAGCCCGGATCGTATCCGCCGAAGACCGCGTAAATTCATTGCCTGCAAACGGGTTGAACGGAATCAGGTTCACCTTCGCCGGCTTGCCTCGCAGCAAATCGGCAAGCTCATCCGCTTGCTGAATATCGTCATTAATTCCTCGCAACATCACATACTCGAACGTAATAAAGCGATTTGCGTGCTTTGCCGCATAGCGCCAGCAGGCGGCGAGCAGATCTTCTATCGGATGAATTTTGTTGATCGGTACGAGTTGGTCGCGTAATTCGTTATTTGGCGCGTGCAATGACACTGCAAGTGCGACATTGCACTCGTCAGCAAGCTTATCGATATGCGGCACGATTCCAGAGGTGCTAACGATGACTCGACGACGGGATACGCCATACGTCAGATCGGACAACAACAACTGCACGGCAGGAACCAGGTTGCGGTAATTCGCCAGCGGCTCTCCCATCCCCATGAACACGATGTTGGTAACCGCAAACGCGCCGTTCGAGCGACGCGGCAAATGCTGATTTGCGAACCATACCTGGCCGATAATTTCTGCGGCAGTGAGGTTGCGGTTAAACCCCTGCGCGCCGGTCGCACAAAATGCGCAGTCAAGCGCACATCCCACTTGCGAGGAAATGCATAAGGTTCCGCGCCCGGGCTCGGGAATAAAGACACTTTCTACCGCCTGACCGAAACCACTCGCGAACAGCCATTTAACCGTGCCGTCAGCGGAATCGTGCTGCGATATGACCGTTGGCAACGTCACGGTCGCCTGATCGGCCAACGTCTGCCGCAAGGACTTGGAGAGATCTGTCATCGCAGCAAAATCTGTCTCGCCGTTTTGATAAATCCATTTCAGCAGTTGACGTGCCCGGTAGGGTTTTTCGCCGATGCTGACCACCCACTGCTCGAGATCGCCTTGCGGCAATCCGAGCAGGTTCTTCTTCTGGGTTTCAGTTTGCATCGTCGTATTGCTGGATCAGCTGCTATCGGGTTCGCGGACAAACGCCGTCAGCGCCGAAGAAAAACGTAATCTCAACCGCAGCTGTTTCCGCAGCATCAGAACCATGCACAATGTTTTCACCTATGCTCTCGGCATGATCGGCGCGAATCGTGCCAGCATCTGCCTCGTCAGGATTCGTCGCGCCCATGATGTCGCGATTCTTTGCGACGGCGTCATCACCCGACAGCACTTGCACCATCACCGGACCTGAGGTCATGTAGCTGACCAACTCACCGAAGAAAGGTCGCTCTTTGTGAACGGCATAAAATCCCTCAGCCTGTTCGTTGGTCAGGTGCATCATCCGTGCTGCGACAATCTGCAGTCCGGCTTGTTCAAATCGGCTGTATATATCTCCGATCAGGTTTTTTTGAACGCCATCAGGTTTGATGATTGAAAGCGTGTGCTCAACGGCCATGCGTTTTCCTTTAAAATTAAGTAACTAAGATGAAACCGACAGTGATATCTGCCAGGTTGACGTAAGCGCCGATTTTACTTGGCTATTTTGGCGTGGGCAATGAAGTATCGGCTCTGCAGAGCCATAAATGAGGGATTAGTGCCATCTGGCCATATGCTGGCCGTAAAAACCCCGCTCAGACGTTAAAACTCTCACCACAACCGCACTCGCCGGTGATGTTTGGATTGCGGAAGCTAAATGCCTCATTCAACCCGTTCTTGACGAAATCGACCTCGGTTCCGTCAATCAGCGCAAGCGCCTCAGGGTCGACCACGACCTTGACACCCTTGTCTTCAAAAATGACGTCCGAATCGCGCAGTTCTTCCGCGTAATTGATGACATAGGAATAGCCCGAGCAACCGGTCTTGGTGACGCCAAGCCGCAGCCCAATAGTGTCGTCGCGTGCATCGAGGTAGGTCCGGACGCGATTCGCCGCCGAATCTGTTAACAAAATCGCCATGTTTGCTCTCTGGAATTATTACTGAATATGTTCGACTGTCAGGCAATCAACTCCTGGCAGGGAGATTAGTTGCCGTCGGCACGACCTGCTTTTTGCCCAAGCAATCGAACCGCGTCTTCTAGCACCAGTATACGTCCGGTCTTCTCCACGGGTACAGCAAGACTTTGCATAACTTCCGCAGCCGTGAACACCTGCAGAGATTGCAGCGGTTTTCCCTCGAAAGCCGCGCAAAATGCCTCAGCTGAGGCGATCAGGTGCGGACATCCCCTGGCCTGGAAGCGTAAGTGTGAAATTTGACCGCCATCGCAGCGCACGGCCAGGCGAAGTCGCACGCCCTGCTGCTCTAAGAACACGCAATCCCCCCCCAGCAGATCTCCGCCGTGCTGCGGATTCGTGAAAAACTCGCGTACGAGTGCGCTGTAGGGGTCTGTCCTCGTCATGCGGCGGCTGCCGGCGCCAGATTTCGTAGCCTGGCGACAGCGTCCCGATACTGCTGCACAGCGGCGTCGACATCCTCAGGCCGCGTAGGTCGCCCGAAACTGAAGCGAATTGAACTCTGCGCCTGCTCGTCGCTGCGACCCATTGCCCGTAACACGAACGACGGCTCCTGGCTCGTTGAGTTGCACGCTGATCCGGTCGCAACACACAGCGGTTCCAGCGCCAGCAGCAGACTTTCGCCCTCAATATCATCAATGCTGACGTTCAAGATGGAAGGAGCACTGATGTCGGTGCCGCCGTTGCGCATGACACCGGGCAAATCACTGATCCCCCGCCACAGTCGATCTTGCAACTCGGCCAGGTGTGCCTGGTCGGCCAGCATGTTTTCGCCGGCAACCTCGGCAGCCGCACCCAGTCCCGCGATCAGGTGCACTGGCAGAGTCCCCGGTCGTCTTCGTTGCTGCTGCCCGCCCCCAAACAGAATGGGTTCGACGTGACACCCGGGGCGATCGGCGACGTACAAAGCGCCTATGCCCTTCGGACCATAAGTCTTGTGCGCCGTTAGCGACAGCATATCGACAGGTAGCTTGCCAAGATCAATCGGTAGCTTGCCAAATGACTGCGCTGCATCGACATGGAATAGAACCTCGCGCTCACGACATAGCGCGCCGATAGCTTCGATATCGGCGATCACTCCGGTCTCGTTATTCACATGCATGATCGAAACGAACTGTGTGTCGTCGCGAATTGCGGCTTCCAATTGGCCAGACTCCAGCGCGCCATCCTCGTTTGGCGTCAACCAGGTAACCTCGAACCCTTGCATCTCGAGTGCCCGAAAGACGTCCGCAACCGCCTTGTGTTCGGTGCGCATGGTGATGAGGTGCTTGCCGCGCTGTTGGCGATAGCGAGCGGCACCAATGATCGCAAGGTTGTTCGACTCAGTGGCCCCGGAAGTCCAGATCAACTGCTTCGGCTGCACGTTCATGAGTGCCGCGACCTGAGCCGCAGCTTTCGACACATGCGCGTTGCTGCGGCGACCCGCGATATGCAACGACGACGGGTTAGCAAAATCCTGTTCGAACGACAGCAAGCTCGTCATGACGGCTATGACCTGCGCGTCAACCGGCGTGGTCGCCGCATAGTCGAGATAGACAATGTCAGAGTTAACGTTACTCATTCGCTGCGCTTTTTCGGCTCAACAGAGGTCAGAATACCGCGCAAAATGTTGAGTTCGTTGCGGTCTGGTTTTGCGCGAACGAACAGCCGCCGCAAGCGGCGCATTAGATTTCGCGGGTTTTCCGGGTCCAGGAATCCGGACTCCGTAATGACTTGCTGCAGATGCTCGTAGAAGTGTTCCATTTCGCCCGAGGTAGCGGCTGGCTCGGTCGATTCGTACGCGGCGATCTTGCCACCGGTCAAGGCCGAACGTATTTCGTACGTCAGCACTTGCACCGCCATGCCCAGGTTCAACGAACTGAAATTCGGGTCAGTTGGAATCGTCAGCAGCGTGTCGCAACGGTCGAGGTCACTATTGCTCAGACCCGACTGTTCGGGACCAAAGACAGCGGCGACAGTCCCTTTGCCTGTCTCCGCCACCAAACAAGCCGCCGCGTCGTGCGCATTTAGCGACGGCCAATCGATAGATCGGGACCGGGCACTGGCCCCGGCAACATACACGCAGTCCTCAACGGCTTCGGCCAAACTCGTGACAACCCTGGCATTCGCGAGCACATCTTCGGCGCCTGAGGCACGCGCGGTTGCCTCCTTGTGAGGAAAGTGCTGCGGATTCACAAGCCGCATATCGTGTATGCCCATGTTCTTCATGGCGCGAGCGCAGGCCCCGATATTGCCGGGGTGTGAGGTTCCAACTAATACGATACAGATCGACATTTATGTCTCGAGTGTTTCATGACGGGCCCAAAGTCCGGTATTCTACCGATCTGGCCACTCTTGGCCGAGTTCTTTGACAATGACGGAATCGTTTAATGCACGCATTACTTAATGTCGCGGTAATGGCAGCTCATCGCGCCGGTGACACGCTAGCCAGAAAGATGGTTAACCTCAGTAAGCTCAAGGTTGAGAAGAAAGGCCATAACGATTTCGTGAGCGACGCGGACTACGCGGCTGAAAAGGCCGTGCTCAGCGTCATTCAAAAGCACTATCCAGAGCACGCGATACACGCCGAAGAAAGCGGTATTCAGGGTGAATCGGATACTGTCTGGATCATTGACCCGCTGGATGGCACCACCAACTACCTGCACGGATTTCCGGTGTTTGCGGTTTCGATCGGGGTACAGGTCAACGGCCGCATGGAACATGGCGTCGTGTACGACCCAACCCGGCAGGAGCTGTTCACGGCATCCCGTGGCCAGGGCGCGCAGCTCGACGGGCACAAGATACGGGTCAGCAGACGCACAAGCCTGGAAGATGCCTTGATTGGAACCGGGTTTCCATTTCGACAGGCTGACATGGATTTGCAGCCTTACCTTGAGATGCTCAGCAAGGTGATGCGGAACACAACCGGCATTCGCAGAGCTGGCGCGGCAGCGCTGGACCTGTGCTATGTCGCCGCAGGCCGCCTTGACGCCTTCTGGGAAACCGGACTGAGCCCCTGGGACCTGGCGGCCGGCAGCCTGATCATCCGCGAAGCTGGCGGCATCGTCAGCGGTCTGGATGGCAGTGAGAATTTCATGCAAACAGGACACGTCCTGACGGGCCCAGCAAAAATATACAGCGGCCTGGCGAAACTTTGCGCAGCGGAGATCAAGCTCCTGACACAAGACTAGCCCTAAGTCTTGCCGCTACTTCTCGCCGCGAGATCGGCGTCGCAGCGGATACCCGCTGGAACATCGCTCGGAGTTCGCCGTTATGGCAGATCGTCGATCAGGTCAGGATCACTGATTGGCTCCAGCAAGTCCTGCGAATTCACTCCCAACAGCAATGCTGTTGCGCTAGCGGTGTAGATCGATGAGTAGGTACCGATGATGATTCCTACAATCAACGCGATCGAGAACGGACCGATAGATTCGCCACCCAGTACCAACAGCGCGACCAGCACGATCAATGTCGTAATACCGGTAATCAACGTACGCGCCAGCATTTCATTGATCGAAATGTTCATTGAGTCTTCGGCAGTCTCGCCTCGCAGCTTGAAGAAATTCTCGCGGATCCTGTCAAACGCCACGACCGTATCGTTAAGCGAATAACCAATAACTGCGAGCACTGCCGCTACCACGGTCAGATCGAATGGCAGCGAGAATATTGAGAAAAACCCGAGTGTGACGATGACGTCATGAATCAACGCTGCAACGGCACCAACGGAAAACTTCCATTGGAAGCGAAACATCACGTAAGCAAAAATCATTAAAAGCGCAATGATCATCGCCAATCCACCTTGCTCGGTGAGCTCCTCACCGACTTGCGGGCTAACCAGTTCCACGCGCCGCAGATCAACGGTTTCACCGCCTGCTTCGAGAGTTGCCTTCAGCCTGTTGCGCAATTCCTGCGCATTGCCTTCACTTTGCGGCGGTAATCGAACTAAAACGTCGGTATTGCTGCCGAACTGCAGAACTTGTGCGTCATCAAAACCCGCATCTGCGAGGCTGCCACGAATACCATCGAGATTCGCAGGCCCCGGATAACCAACTTCCAGCAGAACACCGCCAGTGAAGTCGATACCAAATTCGAGACCCCGGGTTGCCAGCGATACCAGCGAAATAATAACCAGCGCTGCGGACACCATGAGAGCCGCGCGCCGGCGCTTACTCCCAAGGAAATTTATGGATGTAGTTTGTGACAAAAATCGCATGATTGATTACCTAAACGGGCACATCGGTGAGTTTGCGCCCACCGAAGACGAGATTGACGATAGTCCGGGTGCCAACAATTGCCGTGAACATTGACGTGATGATGCCGAGAGACAATGTGATCGCGAATCCCTTGATCGCACCGGTGCCGAAAGCAAACAGAACAATCGCAGCAATCAGCGTGGTGATATTGGCATCGGCTATCGATGACAGTGCTTTTTCGTAACCCGAGTTAATCGCGGCCTGCGGCGAAATGCCCGCTGCGAGTTCCTCGCGTATGCGCTCGAATATGAGCACGTTCGCGTCCACAGCCATACCAACCGTCAAGACGATTCCCGCGATGCCCGGCAATGTCAGCGATGCCTGTAGCAAAGACAGCAAAGCGACGATGAATATGAGATTCGAGAACAATGCGACATTCGCAATCATGCCGAACCAACGGTAGTAGATTGCCATGAATACAATAACGGCGAGGAAGCCAATCTGCACGGCACGAAAACCGCGATCAATGTTGTCCTGCCCCAGATTAGGACCGATGGTTCGCTCATCGATTTGATAAACAGGTGCTGCTAGCGCACCAGCACGTAGCAGCAATGCAAGATCGCGCGCTTCTTTGGGCGTCAGACCGGTAATTTGAAAGCTGTTTTTAAACACACCGCGAATATTTGCAGTATTGATAACCTCTTCGGTCTTGATGACGCGTTGATCCGTGACGCCATTGCGAGTCACCGTTTCGCGAGTTGTTTCGATAAACAAAGTTGACATCGGTTTGGTGAGATTATTCTGCGTCGTCATCAGCATTTTTTCGCCGGCCGCCGCATCGAGTTTAATGAAGACTGCCGGTGACCCTTCGCTGAAACCCGCTTCCGCATCAGTAATCTGATCGCCGGACGCAATGACGTCGCGCTTCAAGATCTCTGGTCGCTTGTCGCCGCGACCCGGATAGCGACGTGAGCCTGGCAAATTCCCGGTCGTATCGACTAGCCGAAACTCCAATGTTGCTGTCGCGGTCAAGATGTCCGTCAGTGCGTTAGGATCCTGCACGCCGGGCAACTGCACCACGATTCGGTCTGCTCCCTGTCGCTGTACGAGCGGCTCCGCGACACCGAGTTCATCAACTCGATTACGCAACGTTGTGACATTTTGTTCGATCGCAAAATCCTGCCGCGCCTTAATCTGTGCTTCCGTCATGCGCACCGTGACAGAATTCGCCGCAGCGTTTTCGATAACGATCAAATCCGGATCCACGATCTGAATCAGGTTGCTAGCCGCAACGACGTCATCCGAATTTGTCAGCCGTACTGTGATTATGTTGTTGTCGAGATCTACGCGGTGCCTGATACCAGCGTCTCGCAGTCGGCTATCGAAGTCCTGCTCGTAGCCGCGCATGCGATTCTCAATCGCGGTTTCCATATCCACTTCCAGCAAGACGTAAACGCCGCCACGAAGATCCAGGCCGAGGCTCATTGGGTACAGCCCCAGATTTCTGAGCCAGTCCGGAATTTTTGGGGCGATCGTCATCGCAACGCTGGCATCACGGCCATACACATCGCGCAGCCCGTCACCTGCTTTTTGCTGATCCTCCACAGAGTCGAATCGAATCACGGCTCGACCATCTTTAAGATAAGCGGCTTGCGGCGTTACGTCCTGATTGCCGACAGTCCTGATGTAACCGTCGAGCATCTCTTGCGAAATCGCCTCGCCTTCCTTGTCCGCCAATTGCACCGCGGGTGCGCTGCCATAAATATTCGGCAGTGCCATAAGGATGCCCGCCAACAGGATGACGAGCACGAGCATGTTTAGCCATGCAGGGTATTTGTTCATTGAAAGTCCGGTCGCGCTACGTTGCTTGTGCCGTGTCGATTACGCTTCGTCATACGTGCCTTTTGGCACGACCTGAGAAACGCTGCTTTTTTGAATTTTAATTTCAGTGTTGTCGCTAATACTGACGATCGCGTAGTGCTCGCTAACGCCCGTGACTTTGCCCAACAAGCCACCCGCAGTCAGCACTTCGTCGCCAACTTTCAATGCCGAGATCAGGGCAGCGTGTGTTTTTTGCTTCTTCTGTTGCGGTCGAATCAACAAAAAGTAGAACGCGCCGAAAATGACAACCATCGGCAGCAGAAAACCAAATGGATCGGCTGCCGGGGAACCTTGTGCATATGCATTACTAATTAGGAAATTCATAGTCTCAAATGTCTGTAGTTAGGCGAAGTGGGGAGGGCCCCAAAAATTAGCGCGGTATTATGGCATAGACCCAGTGAGGTGGGGACAGCTTCGTTCAACCCAAGCCCGAAAAATCCGAAAAAAACTCAGGCAGCATAGGTACTGCGCAACTCGTCGACCAGATTTGGCAATGTCCCGGCGCCAATGGATTCTCTAATCCTTTCCATAAGTCTTTGATAATAATAAAGATTATGCATAGTCCCAAGTCTCGGACCAAGCATCTCTCCACATTTCTCAAGGTGTCTCAGGTACGCCCTGCTGTAATTGGCGCAGGTGTAACAGCCGCAATTTTCATCCAGCGCTGAGGTGTCAGCGGCGTGCTTTGCGTTGCGAATATTGATCGTACCCGCGGAAGTAAACAGATGACCGTTGCGCGCATGTCGCGTCGGGATCACACAATCGAACATGTCGATACCCCGCGACACAGCCTCAACGATGTCAACTGGAGTACCAACGCCCATTAAGTAACGCGGGCGATCCGCTGGCATAACGGGCATGAGATTATCCAGCACTTCAAGGCGCTCCTGCTCCGGTTCACCCACAGCGAGCCCACCGACCGCAAAGCCGTCAAAACCTATGTCGCTGAGGCCTGCCAGAGACTCTGCGCGCAGATCCGCATAAATTCCGCCTTGAACAATACCGAAGAGAGCCTCGCCGCGATCAGGGCTCGCATCGCGCAACTCGTCAAAGCGCTGTCTGCTGCGCTTCGCCCATCGCAGTGACAACCGCATCGAATCAGCGGCCTCTTTGTGGGTAGCCGGATACGGCGTGCACTCATCGAAGATCATCGTGATGTCGGCATTCAGATCATGCTGCACCTCCATCGACTTTTCGGGAGTGAGGAAAACTTCATCACCATCCAGTGGCGACTGGAAGCGCACACCCTCCTCGGATAATTTGCGGATCGCTGCCAGCGAGAACACCTGAAACCCGCCTGAGTCTGTCAGAATTGGTTTATCCCAGTTCATGAACTCGTGCAGGCCACCATGCTTTCTGATCACTTCGGTTCCTGGTCTCAGCATCAGGTGGAATGTATTGCCCAAAATGATCTGGGCGCCGTCCGCGGCCACCTCTTCGGGAGTGACAGTCTTGACCGACCCGTAGGTGCCCACCGGCATGAATACTGGCGTCTGCACTTCGCCGCGGCGGAACGTTAACTTGCCCTGTCGGGCCGCACCACACTGGCTTGCTAATTCGAATTTCATGCTGTGTTTTCTGCTGACAAGAACATGGCGTCACCATAACTGAAGAATCGATATTGCTCACGTACCGCGTGCTGGTACGCGTGAAGTATTTTTTCCTTGCCTGCGAAAGCAGCGACGAGCATGAGCAAAGAAGACCTTGGCAAATGAAAGTTCGTAATCATTGCGTCGACGCTTCTGAATTCATACCCGGGCAGAATGAAGATGTCCGTTTCGCCATCGAAAGGGCGAATCTCCCCACTGATAGATGCGCACTCCAGGGCCCGCACTGAGGTCGTACCGACTGCGATAACTCGCCCTCCACTCGCACGAGTTTCGCGAACCGCGGCGCAAACTTCGTCAGTGACCTGTACACGCTCACTATGAAGTCGATTGCTGGCAATATCTTCCTCACGTAGCGACTGAAACGTGCCGGCACCAACGTGCAAAGTTACATTCGCATGACGCACCCCCGCTGCGCGAGTTTCGGCGAGCATGTCAGCATCAAAGTGCAGCCCAGCTGTCGGCGCCGCAACGGCACCCGGGTCCTTCGCATACACGGTCTGGTAGCGCTCAGTATCTGCCGGCTCCGCGTCACGATTCAAATAGGGTGGCAAGGGGACTTCGCCATGCGCCTCAAGAAAAGCCAGCACTGGCTTTGAAAAAGTCAGCGCGAAGAGTTCGCCGGACCTGCCTTCGACCAGAGCTTCTGTATTGTCAGCGAGCAGTAGTTTGCTACCGGCCTTTGGCGTCTTGCTGGCCCTGACATGTCCCAGTGCGGTCATCGACGTCTGAATACGTTCGATAAGAATCTCCGCTCGCCCACCTGTTTCCTTACGCGCAGGCAACCGTGCCGGAATAACGCGTGTGTCGTTGAACACCAGCAAATCTCCCGCGCGCAGCAGTTTTGGCAAATCGGAAAAGTGCCAATCAGAAATCGACTTACCAAGCTCGAGTAAGCGGCTGGCACGCCGTTCACTGGCCGGAAACTGAGCTATTAGCTCATCCGGCAGCGAGTAGTTGAAGTCGTCAATTTGCATGGGCGCGCATGGTAGCAAAGCCATGCGCGCTGGGTCGCTTTTTACCAGAGGCTAGTTACTAGAGGCTAGTTCGATCTGGCTATACAGGTTAATCCGAACCGATGAACGCTGGCTCAGGTACGCTCGGTTTCGACTGCCGGCAGCGGCGCCAGCGCCGGCAACGGGGCCGATGCGGGACGTATGAGCGCGGGGAAGCTTTCAAGCCGCATACTACTGCGGTCATCAGGCATTTCGATGTTCAGTTTCATGCTCTTTTTGTCGCGCATGATCGTAATTTCGAGCGCTTCCCCGGCCTGATACGAACCAAGAATTTGCATGCCGTGTCGAACCGACTGTGGCTCTCTGCCGTCTATTTCCTGAATCACGTCACCCTCTTGCAACTCTAATCTGTTCGACTCCGGGACACTAACGACCAGCAAACCCGAATCTGTACCGAAGTAGCGCCCAAGTCCTTCGTTAAGCTCAACCAGCTCCATAGCGCCAATGCCGTCGTTGGAAAACGTCCAGGAGAAACCCGAAGAAAGCACCGCTTTTGCATTACCCGGTACATGCACCATGCCGGCGACAGCCGGCGCTCCGGGAATCATTTGCAGATCAAAATCGGGATCACCAGTACCGTCCCAAATGAAGACATTTGACTCCGATATTTTCGGCATCACTTCAACTTTGCCTACTTTGCCATTTCGCAGGTACTCGAGATCAAGTGCGTCGCCTTCTTCGACGCCACTCATGAAATCGAGTAACTGTTTATTTGCGTCACTGGCACTGGCAGCACTGATCGATTCAGCATTGATCGATGTGATGACGTCGCCAGCACGCAATCCGGCATCACTTGCTGCCGATCCCGGGGTCACAGCAACGATCTGCACACCCTCGACCGGCCCCTGCTTCTGATCGTCACTGCCAATTGCTACGCCCAGGCGTGGTCTGGTCAAGATTTCAATACGTCGTTCAATGTGCTGTATGTTCGGCATACTTGCCGCGCTAAGCGCCGCCATTTCCCGCGCTGCCTCAGCCATACGTTGCTCGGCAGCGACCATGCGGCGCTCAAATTCCGCGGCCTTTTGCTCCGCTTTTTGAGCCTCGATTGCCGCTGTTTGCGCCAGAACCGGCCCCGCCAGCAGCAAGGCGCCGAATAGCAGTCCTGAGTAACTCAAAATCCTCATTTCTTCTCTCTCCTGATCAAAACGCTGTTCGTCGCGCCTGTGCGGCACGTAGTCGAACCAGTGATTTCATTAATCTGACGCGCTCACGCCAAAAGATTTCCTGTTCTTCCGGAGACATGTGCACTTCCGGACTATTGAGCTGGTAGTCGATAGCGGCGATCCGCGTTTCCAGTTCCGAGAGCGTCATTGCAGTACTCGCACGCATCACGCTTGGCTCGTTCGGCAGCGCTCGCAGATCGCTCTCCAGTTGCCGCGACTGCACCATTAGCGCGTTGAGACCGCGCAAAGCACTCGAGTTCGTAGGCTCTTCATTCGACGGTTCAGTCGGGAAATCGGCAGAGGGTGTTTCGAAGAGCCCCGGCGCAAGTACAAATACCAGCACCGCCGCTGCCGCCAGCCCGAAACCGCTGTACCAGACAGCTCTTCTGCCGCTGGCAGACGGCCGGATGAGTCCTTCTGCTTCTGCCTGGTCGCGTATTCGTTCCCATACAATTCTTGGCGGCATCGTGTCAGGTAGTGCGTGCAGGTCGCGTTGCAGCGCCTGATGCTCTTCTGCGGTCAAGCCGTTAGTCATCTTCTCGTCCTTCTCATCGCTGTTCATTCTCAGCAGTTCCCCAATGCAGCGTCCACTGGCGCGGATTCCTCGCGCCCGGCGGCCAACATTGGCCTTAGTCGTTGATATGCCCGGGATAGCTGCGATTTCGAAAAACTCTCGCTGCGCCCCATTAATGTCGCAATTTCTTTGTGCGTATATCCCTCAACGTCATGCAACCAAACCACTGCGCGACTGACTTCAGGCAGATTTGCCAATGCCGCGTCGAGGTCCATGGCCTCGTCCGGATGGCTCGAGATGCCATGGCTGACCGCATTACCTGGCGTTACCTCGTCCCAGTTCTCCGGCAAACCCTGCCCTCGACTCGTCCACGCTGAGCGCAGAAACATGAGCGCCTTGGTGACCGCGATGCGACGAATCCAGCTGCCCAGCGCAGCTTCGCCACGAAATTGTGCCAGTGATCGCATGATTTCGATGAACGTCTCCTGCACCAGGTCCTCAGCATGCGCCGGGACTCGCGTAAACCGCAGACAGATCGCATACACCGGCGTGGCGAACGCCCGATAAATTATCTCGTGGGCGCGCGCGTCGCCGCGCGCGGCCCGCCTGACGATCGCCGGGTCAATCTGAATGTCAGCAAATTTGCTCATGTCTCGACATCTTAGATGCCCTTTCCTCGCAAAGGGTCGCAATTAAACAGTTTTTTTTCGTCGAACTGGCTACAACGCCAATCCCCGCCTATACTGTGCGCCGTCCGGCGTGGGTGAGCAGTATTTTCACCGGCCGGATCGGGCATGCCGGGGTGGCGGAACTGGTAGACGCGCCGGATTCAAAATCC